>JALXBF010000119.1 GCA_026991575.1 Planctomycetota bacterium
CGCACGCTCGAACTGTACCATCGTTAGCGCCCTCTGCACCTTGCATCCAGCTACCGTTGCCCTGTTTGTTTCCCGATCAGCTCAACGCGGCCCCTGTGCCATTGTTGCGCTCGATGCGACGCCCCTGCCGTCCGCTACGCTCGCCCCCGACGGGCATGAAGCACGTCCACGGACCGGCCCCAATTGGGTGTTTCGATTGCATGCCTTCCGAAGCGTCTGTTGCGTCGTCCCTGTCCCCCAGCAATAACTCGGTCCAGGAAGACTTTCTGACGGTCGACAGGCACGATGGAACCGCAACGTCGCTCAGCACGTCCCACTGGTCAGTCAGGCTATCACACGGGCGCTGTCCCACCACAGGAGACTACGGCCGGGAAGGCGAGGCCCACCGCTTCAAACGAACGTGCCCGGTCAGCTCACTGGCACTGGCCATCTCACGTGCGCGGTAAGCCAAAGGTCGGTCGAACCGTCGATCTTGGTGAGTCCGTGGCGCCGCGCGCGGCGCCGTGTGCGTGCCAGCAGCGGGAAAAGAGCTTGACCGCACAGCGTGGCCTACTGTTCTGAACAGCCCCGATCACGAGGCGGCAGCGAACGTGCGATCGTTCGCGCTGGCCGACCCAAGCAGTTGGAGTCGATGGAGACAACGAGCTTCGGGTGGGCACCGATTCAGCGAGTTGGACGTGTTTGTTTGCTCTGCGTCCCGAGTGCACATCCAGGCCACCGATGGAATGTCGCCGCGTTCAGGGTCATCGGCGGAGACAGGTGTTGTCCGCGATGACCATTGACGGGCCAGCCGCACAAAACGAAGGCCCGACCATCGAGGGTCGGACCCGGTGTTTCGCACGGCGGCGAGACTGGATTCCGAGGGACCTTGGAAGAAGGGTTACGTTTTCGGCTCTCTCTGCTCGCCCTCGGAACCTGGCTCTTCACCCGGGCCATCCTGCCCCGTGGAGCCGGGATCAGCAACGCCTTCGGACTGTTCTCCCGAGTTGTCCTTGGACTCGTGCTCGGACGTTGTCGCGCCGACCGTAGCCTCCTCCGACTCGGCTGGCTTTCCTTCGGACTCTGTGCGCACGCCGAGGTCCTGTTCCTGGGTCTCGAAGTCGAAGAAGTCCTGTTCGTCTTCCTCGGTCCAGATCTCGTCCAGATCTGTGGCATCCACGTCGCGGCGTAGCAGCAGGTAGATTGCCGTGGCGGCGGTCCAGAAGTAGCTGTAGACGTATGCGCCGCCGGCCAGAGCCATTGTGTACACCCAGAACGCGATCAGGCCGGCGCCGATGGTCTCGACCCCGTCGGCTGGCGTTGCCTCGCCGGCGCCTGGGAAGATCGGCCAGAGGAACGAGGGCGTTAGCGCAAAGAGCCGTGCAAGCAGCTGGTCGTTCGCCCCCCAGGACACGGCCCAGTAGCTGAAGTAGAGGATGAGTTGCACGAACAGCAGGAACACGAACGTGGCCAACGACCCGAGCACCACGGTCAGAGCCGCGTAGAAGAGGTAATTCCACGGCCGTTGCATTGAGTATGCGTAGCAGCGGCTGATCGCGTCGAATGCGTCCGTGCCTTCGACGCTGATGGTCGGCACCATCAGTGGCCAGCCGATGGCCAGGCCAACGATCAGGAATGCCATCACGATGCCGGCAATCAGTGGCAGGAACCACAAGGTTCCGGCAAAGAGCGGGCCGAAGTACGGGATGTTGGTCACCCAGCCGCCGACCATGCAGATCAGTGCCACGAAGACGAGGAAGTAGGTGATGATCAG
This sequence comes from Planctomycetota bacterium, assembly GCA_026991575.1. Classification (GTDB taxonomy): domain Bacteria; phylum Planctomycetota; class Planctomycetia; order JALXBF01; family JALXBF01; genus JALXBF01. The sequence continues at coordinate 1,754 of JALXBF010000119.1, forward strand.
GGGGGCTGACGCGTAGGAGGGAATGTACTTCGCGCAGAAGCTAACGGCCTCAGTCAGCGAAACCCGCTCGTCGCGGCCGAGCTGCATGGCCGCGATCCGTGCGATGACGCCGCCGATGATGCCCCAGACCAGGGCAGTCCAGACTACCAGGGCCGACAGGTGCAGGAACAAGCCGTAATCGATGACCCAGCCAACCCAGGGAATCCGTAGCTGGAGTTTGCTTTCCGGGTACCTGGCCGAGAACAGCGGTGCAAACGGGCTGATCAGCTCGCGGTACGGCGTCAGCACCACGGACCATTGAAGGGCGACGCGGGCCAGCAGGCCGGGCGGATCGTCCAGTCCCGCTGCGGCGACCGCTACAGGAAGCGTCTGCTCGTCATCGCCATAAATCAGCCAGATCCGCTCCATGAGACCGCCCTCTTCCCAGGGCAGCGCAATGTGGGGCGTCGGCACGGGGCCTGCCCCTTCGCCCACGGCGTACGCGTTCTGGAACGCCCAGTTGATGGCGAACCAGCCGCCGGTCAGGGCCAGCACGCCGATGATCGCCAGCAAGAGCTTTCGCGGATCGGCAGACGACTTGCCGCAGCGGACCAGAAGAAGCCAGGGGAAGAGCTGACGGTAGCGGATTTCCGTCAGCGGCGCACGCTGTTCGCTCATCCCACGCAATCTCCTCGTTACGTGTCCAACGCGCCCAGAAGCGAAGCCCTATTATAAGCGTCTCTTCAACCATGGCACGAGCGGCTCCGGCCGCTGGCTGGAACCGCTCTACGATTGCGGCGAAGAACTCCCCTGCTCGCCCTGACCGCTACGATCCGTCAGGTCCTCCAGCTCCGCCGCCTCGTCCGGCTCGACCGCCGGCACGCGATACCGCTCACCGAGCCATCGGCCGAGGTCAATCAGACGGCAGCGTTCGCTGCAAAACGGGAAAGGCGGCCGAGGCCGCCCTTCCTCCAGGTTCAGTTGCACCGGGTGCCCACAGACCGGGCACTTCAGCAGTTTCCTGCTCATGTGAATTTTGAGGAACTACCGTTGCTGGATGACTCTTCCTTGCAGCACTTCTTTTCGGCCTCTGCGGCTTTCTTGTAGCTGGAACTCCGATAATCGGTTGCGTAGAAGCCGCTGCCCTTGAAGATCACCGCCCCGCCGGCGCCGATGAGCCGGCGCAGCTTCTGCCGCCCGCAGGACGGGCACTTCTTGCGGGGTGGCTCGGTGATCGAGTGGAAAATCTCGAACTCCTCGCCACAGGCATCGCAGACGTAGTCATAGGTTGGCATCGCTACCCTCCGCTTCGTTGCGTCGCGCTTGCCTGCCGGGCCGGACGGCCTCTAGGCAGGCTGATTATCCGTCGGTCCGTCCGATCGCTGCTCGGCACCGCCCCGCTCGGCCGCCGTCTGGGTCGCTTCCGGTTCCTTGGAAACCACCACCTTGGCTGGCCGCAGTAGGCGGTCATGGAACATATAGCCCCGTTGGAGCGTGCGGACGACGCGGCCCGGCGGCAGGTCCTCCCGCTCCTCCTGGGCCACCGCCTCATGATAGGCCGGATCAAAGACCTGGTTGTCCGAATCGATTGGTCGGATACCGTGCCGCTCAAATACGCTCAGCAGCTCCTGGTACACCATCCGAACACCCTGGACGATGGCCTCCGCGCCAGCGACTTTCTCCGCTGCTTCGATCGCTCGCTCCAGATTGTCCAAGACGTTTAGCAGGTCGCGAGCGAACGGCTGTACGGCGAACTTGCGTTCTTCTTCCAGCTGGCGTGCGACCCGCTTCTGGTAGTTCAGGTAGTCGGCACGGGTGCGCTGCAGCATCTGGAGAAACTCGTCGCGTTCGCGCGCCTTGCGCTGCAACTCCTCCAAGTCGTGCGCGACTGCCTCAGCAGCTTCCTCCACGTCACGCTGCTGGTCCGTGCCGGCAGCTTCCTGAGGCTCTTGAGGAGGCGTTGACTGCTGTGCTGTCGTTTCGGTCCCGTGCTGGTTGTGCCTTTCCTCGGCCGACCCGCTCATCGCTCCTCCCTCCGGACTCACCACCATAGCTACCACGGCTAGCGTTAAGCTGCCATCCTTCTGGCGGGGCTGCAAATTTTGTGCCACCGTTGGACTTGTGGCCCAGCGAGACTCGTTACCAAATCATGACAGATGAACAACTTGCAATAGTGCCTCGCGCCGCCTGGCCGTAGGCATGGCATTCTGGCCAGGTCACCTGCCGAACTGGCCGTTCCTTCAGGACGACTTGTCCGGCTTCTGGCCCTCGGAAGACGTCTCCGAGAAGTGCGCCGCGAAATAGTCCTTGAGCCGTTCCAGGAACGACTTCCTCTGCGGCAGCACGTCGCGCTGCTCCAGCGCGGCCAACTCGCGGAGCAACTCTTCCTCGCGTGCCGTCACCTTCTTGGGAACCTCGATAAAGACGCGCACGATCAGATCACCGCGACGCCCTCCCCTGGGATCGGGCATGCCTCGTCCGCGGAGTACGATCACGGAACCGCTCTGTGTACCCGGTTCGATCCGGACACGCTCGGGCCCTTCCAGCGTGGGCACTTCGATCTCAGCACCGAGGACTGCCTGGGGATAGGAGATCGGGACCTCGATCAACAGGTCTCGTCCGTGCCGCTGGAACAACGGGTGGTCACGTACGACGACTGTGCAGTACAGGTCACCGCGGGTGGCGCCATTGCTGCCGGGTTCGCCTTCGGCCGGGATATGCAGCTGCGTGCCGGTGTCCACGCCCGGGGGGATGACGATTTCCAACCGGCGACGGACACGGACGCGTCCCGCGCCGTCGCATTCGCTGCATCGGGCGGCCTCGGGAATGACCGTGCCCTGACCGTGACAGGCCGGACAGGTGGTCACGACGCGGAACATGCCCGACATGCGGACCACCTCGCCGGCCCCGCCGCAGTACGCACACGCCACGGGGCGGCGTCCGGGTTCGACGCCAGAGCCCCTGCACCGCGTACACCATTCGCGTCGCTGGATCTCGATGAGTTTGGTCACCCCCCGGGCCGCTTCCTCCAGGCTGATCACCACCTCGGTTCGCAGGTCGCGGCCCCGCTGGCCCCGGCGTGCGGCTCGGGAGCCACCGAAGAACGAATCCCACCCGGGGCCAAGGAAGTCGCGGAGCAAGTGATCGAAGATGTCTTCCATGGAGCTGAAGTCCGGCGCGACCTGCTGGCCCTGGAGGCCGGCGTGGCCGTAGCGGTCGTACAGCGCGCGCTTCTCAGGGTTCGAAAGTACCTCGTAGGCCTCGGCCGCTTCCCGGAACTTCCGCTCAGCATCCGGATCGTCCGGGTTCCGGTCCGGGTGGTACTTCAGCGCCAGCTTGCGAAACGCCCGTTTGATCGTCTCCTGATCAGCGTCGCGCGGCACCCCCAAGATTTCGTAGTAATCCCGTTCGGTCGGCATGGATGGCTCCCTGGAACGGCATCCCCTCAAGGCGCGTCGAGTCAGCGAACTGCTGCAGCGGGCCAGACGGTTGCCACTCTTCAATGATATCGCGCGCCCATGAGGCAGGCGGCCGGCACCACAAGAAAGCCGCGCGGCAGCCTGCGCCGCGCGGCTCAGTGTAGCCGATCTGGTCGGTCTTGCCAGTCCAGAACCGACTAGCGGACCACTCCCTCCGCCGTTGGCTGCTGCTCTTCTTCTTCCTTGATGTTGGTGACGAGCACGTCGGTCGTCAGCATCAAGCCGGCGATGCTGACGGCATTCTGGACCGCTGTGCGCGTCACCTTCGCCGGGTCAATGATCCCGGCCTTAAACATGTCCACGATCTGACCGGTGTTGGCGTCGTAACCGTAGTTGTTGCCCTTCTTGCGCACCTCGGCCACAACCACGGCAGGATCGCCGCCCTTGTTCTGAACGATCTGGCGCAGCGGCGCCTCCAGAGCGCGGGCAACGATTTCAACGCCCAGCTTCTCGTCGCCACGGACCCGGTCACGAACCTTTTCCACCTCATCGATACACCGCAGAAGGGCGACGCCGCCGCCTGGGACGATCCCCTCCTCGGCTGCGGCCCGGGTCGCGTGCAAGGCGTCCTCCAGGCGAGCCTTCTTCTCCTTCATCTCAGCCTCAGTGGCTGCGCCTACCTTGATCACAGCCACGCCACCCGCCAGCTTGGCAAGCCGCTCCTGGTACTTTTCCTTGTCGTACTCACTGGTGGTCTGCTCGATCAGGTAACGGATCTGCTCGATCCGCTTCTCGATTTCTTTCTTGTCACCGTACCCTTCCACAATCGTCGTATCGTCCTTGGTCACCCTGACGCGGCGTGCTCGCCCAAGGTGATAGAGCTCAACGTTCTCCAGCTTGATGCCCAGATCCTCGCTGATCACCTGGCCACCGGTCAGCACTGCAATGTCGCCCAGCATCGCCTTACGCCGCTCGCCGAATCCTGGTGCCTTCACGGCACAGCACTGCAGCACGCCGCGGAGCTTGTTGACCACGAGCGTGGCCAGCGCCTCACCCTCCACATCCTCAGCAATGATCAGCAGTGGCTTGCCGGCGTGGAACACCCGCTCCAGCACGGGCAGCAGGTCGTGCACGTTGCTGATCTTCTTCTCGTGGATAAGAATGTACGGTTCCTCTAGGATGCACTCCATCGTTTGTGGATTGGTGACGAAGTAGGGCGACAGGTAGCCCTTATCGAACTGCATCCCTTCGACCACTTCCAGCTGGGTCTCGGACGTCTTGCCCTCCTCGACCGTGATCACCCCGTCCTTGCCAACTTTCTCCATCGCCTCGGCGAGCAGTTCACCGATCTCTTCGTCGTGGTTTGCCGCAATCGCACCAACACGGGCGATCTGCTCGCGCTTGGTTACACGCTGGGCCATCTGTTCGATCGCGGACACGGCCGCTTCGCAGGCCCGCTCCATCCCGCGGCGGATCGCCGTCGGGTTAGCACCAGCGACCACATGACGGAGACCCTGCTGATACATTTCGCGGGCAAGCACCGTAGCCGTGGTCGTGCCGTCACCGGCTACGTCGCTGGTCTTGGACGCCACCTGGTAGACCAGCTTAGCGCCCATGTTCTCGAACGGCTCGGGCAGTTCGATCTCCTTGGCCACCGTAACGCCGTCTTTGGTCACCGCCGGACCACCAAAGGCTTTTTCCAAGATCACGTGGCGGCCGGTCGGGCCAAGCGTCACAGCCACGGCGTCTGCCAGCTTGTTCACGCCGTCAAGGAGCTTGCGGCGTGCAACGTCTTCGAACAACAACTGCTTGGCCACGGCATTACCCTCCGCAACCGGTCCACTCCCAGGCTGTGTTCTCCTCTATGGCGAGTCGGTCCGCGACGACTACTGGACCACCTTCGCCAGCACGTCACTCTCACGGAGGATCTTCAGCTCCTTGCCATCGATCTCAATGTCGGTGCCGGAGTACTTGCCGAAGATCACCTCATCGCCCACGGCCACCGACATCGGAGCCCGCTCCCCGTTTTCCAACAACTTGCCGGGCCCCACAGCGATCACACGGCCGCGTTGTGGCTTCTCCTTAGCCGTATCTGGCAGGACAATCCCACCGGGAGTGACCTCTTCCGACTCGAGCGGCTCAACAACCACCCGGTCATCCAACGGCTTGAGGGTAACCTTCAGTTCTTCCTTCTTTTCTTTAGTTGCAGCCTTTGCCATCGTGCTAACCTCCCTCCATTACGTCGCACGCTATCTCACGTATCGCTCTGCACGATCTCACCGTCAGCAGCCAACCGTCACGTGCGTGAACTAGTACTCAAAGCCGTGGTCCTCGCCCCCTTCTTCCTCTTTCTCGGGCACGTTTGCCACCAAAGCGTCGGCCGTCAGCAGCATCACGGCCGCGCTGGCAGCGTTCTGAAGAGCGGATCGAACTACCTTCGCTGGATCGATCACGCCAAATTCGAACATGTCGCCGTACTGTTGGCGATTGGCGTCGAAGCCGTAGTTCTTGTCTTTGGCCTGTTTGATCTCGTTGACGACGACCGAGCCATCGACGCCAGCGTTCTCGGCAATCCAACGGGCCGGATACTCAACGACCTTCGCAACGATTTGAACGCCAAACTGTTCATCCTCGTTGTCCAGCTTGAGCTTATTCAGCGCTTTGGCCGCCCGGATCAACGCCACACCGCCACCAGGCAGCACGCCTTCCTCAAGGGCCGCCTGCACAGCCTGTTGAGCGTCCTCGACCAGGGCCTTCCGCTCCTTCATCTCCGTTTCGGTGGCGGCACCAACTTTGATCCGCGCCACGCCTCCGGCCAGCTTCGCCTTGCGCTCCTGCAGCTTCTCCCGGTCGTACTCGCTGTCAGTCTCCTCAAGCTCGCGATTGATCTGCTCGATTCGTCCCTGAATCTCCTCGGGACGGCCGGCCCCCTCGATAATCGTGGTGTTCTCCGAATCGACCACCACCTTCTTGGCTCGGCCCAGATCCTCCAGCTGAACGTTCTCCAGGTCGATACCCAGATCCTTGTACAGCGCCTTGCCACCGGTGAGCACAGCGATGTCACCAAGCATTGCCTTGCGCCGCTCACCGTAGCCAGGAGCCTTCACGGCGCAGCATGACAGGATTCCGCGCAGCTTGTTGACCACCAGGGTCGCCAGCGCTTCACCCTCGACATCTTCCGCGATCACCAGCAGTGACGCACGCTGCTGTGCGATCTTCTCCAGCAACGGTACCAGCTTCTTGGCCGAAGAGATCTTGTCCTCGTAGATCAGGATGTACGGGTTTTCGAGCTCGCACTTCAATTCGTCTTCATTCGTGATAAAGTGCGGCGACAGGAAACCGCGGTCGAACTGCATACCTTCCACAAACTCGACTTCCGTTTCGATACCGCGACCTTCCTCGACCGTGATCACGCCGTGCTCACCTACCTTTTCGAACGCTTCGGCCAGCCGTTTGCCGATCTCCGCGTCGTTGTTCGCCGCAATCGTGGCGACCTGTAGCAGGAACTTCTTGTCCTTCAATGTGACTGGCGTCGCCAGCTTGGCGATCTCCTCAGCGAGCACCTCGACCGCCTTGTGGACACCCCGGCTCAAAGCCATCGCATCGCGCCCGGCGGTGACGGCGCGGAGGCCTTCACGGAAGATCGCCTCGGCCAGTACGGTTGCCGTCGTCGTTCCGTCACCGGCCACGTCGGAGGTCTTCGAGGCCGCTTCCTTCACGAGCTGAGCCCCCATGTTCTCGTAGGGGTCTTCCAGCTCGATGTCCTCGGCAACCGTCACGCCGTCCTTCGTGATATTGGGCGATCCCCAACCTTTGTCCAAGACAGCATTGCGGCCACGGGGACCGAGCGTCGTGCGCACGGCACGAGCCAGCTTGGTAACGCCCTCAAGCAGCTTGGTACGAGCTTCTTGCGCGAAGGCTAGCTGTTTGGCTGGCACCTTCTTCCCTCCTTTCTGCCCGTTCCCGCTGAGCTTCGCTGCCGGCAACTGCTGCCGTCGCGCGCCCATCGCTACAGGGCAGACGGCACCTGCTGGGTGTACATCAACCGCACAGCCCCTTCATGCAACGCCCGTACCGACAGCGGAGGCGAGACGCAACCGATTGCAAAGAAGTGCCTTACTGGCACGCGGCCCGCAACGACCACGGTCCTAGCCCCTGCCATCCTGACACCCGTCCCGCCACGGGCGGTTCCGACCTGGCAGTCAGCGGCTATCGGGCGGCCGCACCACTTCCAGCAACAGCACCGTCGGCCCCTCACCACAGTGGATCACCGCAGTCCGACCGTAGCAGAGCTCGTTGCGCTGGAGCCCAAACCACCGGCACCACTGGTCGTTCGGCTCAAACGCCCAGTATGCCATGGGCACGACGGTGCGAAGCGGATGGTGGGCAATGAGGATCGTGCCCAGCGGCGTACGAGCCTCCAGAACCTGACGAGCCACTTCCGGACCAACCGCGGCCAGGTCCAGCGCCATGATGCCAAACTCAACAGGACGCTCTTGACCCGTGACGTCCAGGAGCACGGCACGCGTGTACCAGTGGCCACGACGTGCTCGCTCAAGCACGCGGATCGTAACCTCGCCCCCGTAGAACTCCTCTAGCGTCGTCGTCATGTGCGCCCGGTGCTGCAGGAGCCGGCGAGCGTCCGGCGGCATCTCGGGCGGGTCGACCGGGCGATACAGCGGGCAGCGCAGTCGGCGAAACGCGGCGAAGAAGGTGGCCGGCTCATGCAAGTCAAGTGCATATGTGTCGATGCTCATCGGCCTCCGGCCCCGCTTGCATACCTCGGCAGCATCGCCCGCCCGCGCAGCTGCAGCAGCTAGGTCGTGGGCTGAATCACGGGCAACGGACTGGTCCCGAGCTGGTCGCTCGGCGTGTAGTCCAGGACCGTGTCGAGCAAGAAGACCAGCAGATCCCGCAGCGGCTCCACGTCGACCGACTCGGCAACCTCCCGCGCTCGCTCCCGGTACTTCTTGACCAGCCGGTACGCTTTCTCAAAGACGCCCAACTCCGCGAACAGGCCGCGAAGCCGTTGCACGGCCGCCAGGTCGCGGCCGTCGCCCTGAAGCGTCGGCTCCAGCGCGGCCCGCAGCCGCCGGTCGTCAGCATCGAGCGCGAGGGCAAGCAGGAGTGTGGGACGGGCCGAGAGGGCGTCCTGTCCGGCGAGCAGTTTGTTATGGTCGTCACCGTCCCAGTCCTTCAAGTCGTTAATGATCTGGAAGGCGATGCCCACGTGACGCGTGTAAGCGGTAACCTTCTGGGCCAGATCGCCGACCGGGCCGGCCAGGCGCAGGCCCGTGTAGAGCGCCGCCTCGAAGGCCGGTGCGGTCTTCAGGGCGTAGATCCGCAGCGCCTCCAACGGGGTCAGCCTCTTGTCGGTGCTTTCACGCCAGATGAGCTCGGCTCCTTGCCCTTCGGCCAGCTTCAGGTGCGCGTCCGCCATGCAGCGAAGCACGTCGGCAACCGCGTCCGCAGGAACCTGCTCGCCATCATCCGGCTTTAGCAGCCGGTACCCCAGCCCGATCAGGTAATCGCCAACGTTCAACGCGACCGGTAGCCCATGGGTGCGGTGCAGTGTCTCGCGGCCGTAACGGTACAGGTCGTCGTCCTCGATGTCATCGTGCACCAGTGAGGCTTTATGGAAGACCTCAATCGCCATCGCCGCCCGGCAGACGAACCGGGGCAAGCGAAGCGGCAGTTCTTCGTCCAGCACGGCGCCGTCGGAGGCAGCGCCACCGGTCATTGCGTCATAGCTTGCAAGGGTGATGAACGGGCGAAACCGGCGTCCGCCGCGGGCGAGAAAATCAAACGCAATCGCCTCGGTGGCTGCCACCGGGTCCGTCATCGGATCGGCCCCTTCCGGCAGCTGGGCCAGGCGAGTACGTGGCACGAACTGCTCGACCGTACCCGGCTCGAAGAGCTGCTTAGCCAGCCGCATCAGCGGCAGGTAGCTCCGGGTGCGCACCGGCGGTGGCTCCGTGCGCCACTCGATCACTTCGGCCACCCAGTCCTCGTCCACCGACGTTTCCTTACATTTGTTCGATAGCAGCGGGACGGCAATCGCCGGCACGCCGACCTGAAGGACCTTATTGAACGCTTTCTCCAGCACGTCCAGGCAGGCCACCCCGAGGATGGCGTCGACGTAACCGCTGACGATAATCTTCAGCACGATCGGGGTGCCTTCAGCCACGAGCACCTTGTAGCCGAGCTCCTCGGCACGCCGCTTGAAGTCGGCAATCACGCACGCGCCGCACTCCAGACACTGCAACCCGAACTCGTCATAATCGGCCGGACAGCCTTCGGCGTGCTTGAGACAGTGAGGCAGCAAGAGCATGCGGCGGCTGAAGTCGACCGACATGAACTGGTCGCGCCAGAACTCGTTCGACAGACAGACCATGGCGAAGCCGGTGTAGCTTCGGGGCAGACCGGCCTCGTCGAGCAATTTCTCTGCTTGGCCCTGGAGAAACTCGCGACTGAGCGGTTTGCTGCGGTCAAAGCTGCGGGCGGTCTCGGCCGCCAGTGCGCGAATGCGATCGCGCAGCTCCCTGCTGGGCGGCACCACTTTCAGGTGTGCCGTACTCGGTCGTCGCGGCGTCTGCTTGCCGTTCTCCAGCCGCTCGGGTCGTGACTCAGGCACAGCCACTACTAGCCTCCACCTCCGATCCACCTTGCCCCACGACCGTCGCAGTTGCCTGCTGCCGCACGGCAAGCCAGCCGTCGACCAGGGCCTGCGTGCCGAAGATCATGGGGTACAGGCGTTCGAAGTACCACAGTTTAGCGAAGTATAGGCCGATCGGCGCAGGCCGTAGCCACTGGCCCTCCTCCAGCCGCTGCCCCAACCAGGCAAGCCCCCGCAGCAGCGGCTCGCGCGGGCCGTTTCGGCACGCGGCCAGAGCGGTCACGGCCAAACCGGTTTCCTCAACCGTGGCCGCTAACCCAGGCCCACCTCCCCAACCGCCGTCGTCGTGTTGGCACGACGTCAGCCAGCGCAGCGCCCGTTCAGCCGCTCGGGCTGCCGGCTCCGCCGTCCGCGCCTGCTGGGCAAGCAGCTCCAGCGCAAGCAGCACCCGGGCCGTGCCATATAGCGGGTTCTGCTGCTCAGGGTGCTGTTCGTTGCCGAACCACAGCGGCACGAAGCTACCGTCGTCCCGCTGGGTCTTGAGCAGATAGTCCAGGCCGCGGCCCATGGCCCGATCCATGCGGCGTGCCATGTGCCCGCTTCGGAACACGCCACGCCATGCGTACAGGGCGCGCAGGGCGTGTGCCGTCAGGTCTGGGGCACTCTGGTCAAAGGGCAGCCAGCCCCAGCCGCGGCAGAACGTAGGCCAACCGCCGTCTCGGTTCTGAAGCGTCAACAGCCACCGGATCGCCCTTTGGGCGGCGAACCGCACCTGCGGTCGATCCGCGCTGGGGCGGACTGCCAGGAGCGCAGCTGCGGTATCGTCCGCGTCGGGAACAGAGCCGGGCAAGTCGGTCCAGCCCCAGCCTCCGGCAGCTGTGCCCGTGTACGGATGCGGTTGGCGGTGCTGGCAGGCCAGCAGCCAGCGGCGGGCGGCAGCCGTATCGGCGGGCGCTGGATCCAGTCCCCCCCGGACAGCGCGCTCCAGCACGTGCAACGTCAGACTGGTCAGCCAGCAGGCCAGGTCGGCATCCACCGGCCAGCTGCCATCGGACCGCTGCAGCCGTCTCAGAAACTGAAGACCACCGGTGACGACCGGATCGTGGCAACGACCGACCGCCATCAGGCTCATGCACACGAACGCCGTCAACGGGACGGCTTCCAGGTACCCACCGCTTACGGGCTGAATCCGCCTCAAGCGGCGCAGCGCCAGCGGCACGACCACAGGCCAGCTCATGCGACGCAGCCGGCCGGCATTGCGGCTAGCCCCGCAGTAGCCGATGGCAATCAGTGCTGGCAGCGCATAGGAGACCACGCCGATCTGTAGTCCGCGGAGCAGACGGTGTGGCAGGATGCCCAATTCGAACGGCAGTGCGGGGAGCTCGTCCCAGGCAACCTCCCCGGCGATGGCCAGCATGGTCATGATCGGCACGACAAATGTCCGGTCCGTGCCATAACGGGCCCGCAGCGCGGCCAGCCCACCGGAACGTGCCACGTACTGGCGGGCCGCGGACACGACCGAGCGGTATCGGCGGTCTGCCCCGGTGATCCGCAGCGCGGCCAGGGCAAGCAGCGATGTGGCGATGTTGCTGCGGCAACCCGGCGCGTCGCCCCAGCCACCGTCGCCGTTTTGATCTGCGACCAGCCACTCAATCCCAGCAGCCACCGCCGCGTCATCGTGCGCGTTGGCCATGCCCGCCCGACCCGCCAGGCACAGTGCGGCGCAGGCAGTGGCCGTAGCCAGGGCTGAAGAGGCCAACTCGCCCCGCCAGCAACCTGCAGCGGTCTGCTCGCCAGCCAGGGCGGTCACAGCCTGCTGTGCCCAGCGTCGCAGGCGCTTCGGCTCAAGTTGGCCGGGGGGAAACGTCATCGGAGCTTGTCTTCAAGCGGTCAGCCGTCTGCTCTCCCAGATGAACTTCGCCGTCCACTGGACAATCTGCAACCGCCCGGTAAGCTGGATGAACAACCTGCGCCAGAGGGGGGCGCCCGCCCCAGCCTGGTTGTCCCAATACATCCGTGGGATCCACTTGAAGTTCAGGTTGTAGCTGAGACGGAAGAGACGCCAGTGCAGGTCAGTCATGTCGCGGATGGTGAACGGCCGTCCGAGTCGGGGATCGACGGGACTGTAGAAGATCGGGAAGATTACCACGCGTTCGTTGTACAGCCGCTCGATCCAGCGCACCGTCGCCTCGACATGCTCGGGCTGCTCACCCGGCAAGCCCATAATCAGGCTTACCATCGGGAAGAAGCCTGCCCGAGCCAGCCGCCGCACCGTCTCCTCGCACAGCTCCCCCCACTCCTCTACGCGATACGGCCGAATCTTGCCGCCTTTCTGGTTCATCTCCAGCAGCTCACCGGAGGCGGTCTCGACCCCAAGATTGACCCACAAGTACTCGTGCCGCTGGCCGTCGACCAGGATGTCATGGATTTCTCGGAGGTCATCGTCGGAGAGCGCAGCGGCCGACGTGACGTTGCAGTGGTCAAGCTGGATCAATTTCAGGTCTGGCAGGGAACGGAGCGTGCGGCACAATTGCTTCACCGCTTCGGCCCGGACCTGCCCCCGCACGGAACCGTAGCGGAAGAAATCCTCGCTCAGGGCGCAAATCGAGCGGACCCCCGCGGCAAGGTTGGCTTCCACGTCGCGCACGATGGTTTCCAGCGGTAGGTGAATCATCCGCTCGCGTGCAATGGTGCAGAACTGGCAGCCCTTGCCGCAGCCGCGACTGACCTCGATCACCCCCATGCACGTAGCTCCATGGATCGCGGGGATTTCGTTCGGCCCGACGCCGTTGGCGTAGATGACAAACGGCAGTGGCTCGCCCGAAGCGACCCTGCGGAACAACTCCGGGGCATCCTGCTCGGCATAGCCCCGGACCACATGGTCAATGCCAAGCCTGCGGGCCACACGCGGGTGTTGTTCAAGCTGCCAGGCACCGGCACCGCCGGCAAGAATGCGAAAGCGATAGCCAGCCGAGCTGCGGAGCCGGTCAAGCTGCCGCAGCATCCGTCGGTACCAGGTGTGCGTGTACAGCCGCCCGCCGGCCATGTCAGTCATGGTGGTGTTGGACATGCCGTAGCCGAGCGGATCGCTTGACGAGACGGCGACGATGCGCGTTTCCGGGCCGATGACCCGCTCCAGCTCCTCCGGCCGCACGACGATGACCTCCGACCGGTCGAAGCCACCGCGCAGCAGACCGGCTTCGATCCGGCGCACCCCCAACGGCGCCTTCACCGCGCGCAGCCCCCGACGCGGCATCGGAGGCGCCACGCAGTAGCGCATGATCGGCTCGGGCACGCTCGTCGTCTGGATCGTGCCCATCATGCCATCGAAGAGCACGTCATAGTTGGCCATCAACGTGCGATCGGCAGTGAGAACGATCGGGTAGCCGCCCGGTCGCTTCCCGGCCATCAGAGCTCCATGCTCTCGAGCTGATCGATGAGATCGTCAAGTTCGTCGCGCTGTTTTGGTTGCGTACGACCATCCCCCCGCTGTTTGGCGGACAGCGATCCAACCGGCGCCCGGCCGGCTTTGACCAGCTCGCGGTCCCGTTCCTTGATCGCCAGCGTCAGCGGATCTTCACCACCGAACAGTCGCGACAGATCGAGCTTCAGCCCGCCACCCTCGCCATCGCCCGCCCCGGCGATCGCCGGCGTCTTGTGCATCGGAAACATGATTGCCCCTTCCGGACACACGCGGCTGCAGGCCGGACAGCCGCGGCGACAGTTGTCCGGCTGCTCGACCAGGATCCGTTCCTGGCCGTCTAGCCCGTAGACGCCAAACAAGCAAAAGTCGATGCATTCCATGCAGTTCGTGCAGCGACTGTAGTCGATGACCGGATACCACCGCCGGGGCAACGCGCCATCCACGGCCCGGACCGGCGCGGCGGTCGAGGCAGGACCGGCCTTCAGCGGCACGGTCTGAACAGCCAGCTCGGCGCGGATGCGTCGAATCTCGGCAAGCACCGAGTCGGCATCCGCGACGTCCTTGAGACCAATGCAATAGATGGCCCGCTGCGGTAGCGGGTCGATCAACCGTGGCTCGGCTGGATCGGCTAATGGGTCAACCTGAC
>JALXBF010000120.1 GCA_026991575.1 Planctomycetota bacterium
GCCGACATCGCCGCCACGGTGTGCCGCTTGCTGGGATACGCCCCGGCCACCTCCGTGACCTTGCCCCAGGGCCGCTTTATACCATTGGCTGAAGGGCAACCGATCGCCGAGCTGGTTGATATGCCGACCCGTGCTCGGGTCTGATCACGCTCAGTCCCCCTTGCAGTGCAGGACCACGATGAGCACAGTTCTGCCCATTCAGCGTCTGTTGCAGGAACCGGAACAGCCAGAGGTGTCGGACCCGGAGGCTGCAGTTCTGGCCGAGCTAGAACGCGTTGGCCTGGCGCAGCGGCTGCGGCCCGGGGCATCGGTAGCCGTGGCTGTGGGCAGCCGTGGCATCGCCAACCTGGTTCCCATCGTCCAGGCCGTGATCAAAGCGGTCCGGCAAGCAGGCGGCCAGCCCTTTGTCGTCGCAGCAATGGGTAGCCACGGTGGAGCAACTCCGGAAGGTCAGCGAGCCCTGCTTGCTGAACTGGGAATCACGGAGCAAGCCGTTGGCGTCCCCATCAAGACCGACATGGACGCCCGCCGAATCGGCACCAACGAATTCGGACTTCCTGTCTACTGGGACTGCAACGCCCTGGCGGCCGACGCGGTGATTACCGTCTCGCGGATCAAACCGCACACGGATTTCCGGGGTCGGTTCGAGAGCGGCATCGTGAAGATGTTAGTCGTCGGGCTCGGCAAGCGGCTCGGCGCGGAATCGATCCACCGCTACGGTGCCCGCGGGCTGAGGACCATGCTCGAGGCGTCGGCCCGTGTGGTTCTGGAAAAGACCCCGTTCCTGCTCGGCGTGGCTATCGTCGAGAACTTCTACGACCAAACCGCATTGATCCGCGCCGTGCCCCGCGAGGAATTGCTGGCGGAGGAGCCGAAGCTGCTGGAACAAGCCCGGCAGCTCATGGCAACGCTGCCGTTCGACGAGCTGGATGTGCTGGTCATCGGAGAGCTGGGCAAGAACTACTCCGGCTGCGGCATCGACCCGAACGTGATCGGCCGGATGTATATTGCCGGCGAGCCGGAGTTTGATCGGCCGCGCATCGCTCGAATCGTCGTCCTGGACCTGGCCCCGGAAAGTCACGGCAACGGCACTGGCGTGGGGCTGGCTGATTTCATCACCGAACGACTACGTCGAGCAATCGACCGGCGGCCAACTGAGGTTAACGCGATGGTATCAACTTTTGTGGAGCGCGCGCGTGTGCCGCTAGCCTTCGAGAATGATCGGGCTGCGATCGAGGCTGCGCTGCAGACGTGCTGGCAGCCGGACCGGTCCAAAGTCCGGCTAGCCATCATTCCCAACACGCTACAGCTCCGCGAACTCTGGGCCACCCCCGCCGCCTGCCAGCAACCCCTGCCACCGTACGTTCGGATCGAGCCGGACTGCCGCCCGATTCCCTTTGATGACAACGGCAATCTTCGCCAGGAGGAACTGTTCCCCCACTCATGGCGATCCTATCGGGCCAAAGGCATCCTGCTGACGGCAGCGCACTGAAGTTGGTCCTACCTTGCGGGACCTGGCCACTGTTGCTTTTCGCCGTCGGGTCGGCCATGGTGGCCCTGATCCCGTGGTGCCTGCACCCGAGCGTTGGCGTCGCCTGCATCGCCGGCAGCGTCGTGCTGCTCATGTTGGCCGAGACCCTCTGGCGTGTCGTCCGCCGAGAGAACGCAGCCGACCAACCGCCCCTTGACCAGCTACGGCGGCCGATCACCCCGCTTTGCTGGGTTGCTCTCGGCGGGCTGCTGTTGAGCTGGGGCTTAGCTCGCCTACCGGACGCCGTGCCGCAGCGGCTCTTCGCCGACGACTTCGACTACCTCAACGACGCGCGCAACATACCGCTGTCGCCGGCATATCTGCTGAGGCCATACAACGAACACCTCTGCGTGTTCACCCGAATCATGGCTCGTGTCGTCCTCGCTGACGACGCATCGGTAACGCTTCGGCGTGTCCGTCTGCTTTGTGGCCTGCTGGCAGCGGTCACCGTGCTGGCTATGGGGGTCCTTCAGCTCCGGCTATGTCGTCGGCCCGAGGCAGTGCTTGCTACAGCCTACTTCGCCTGGTCCCCCGTGTACGGCGAGGCGGTCGGGTGGTTCTCGGCCTCGTCCTGGCTATTCGGACTATTCAGCTTCTTACTGGCATGGCACCTGGTTGTGGGCCCGCGTGCGCGGCCGACCGCCGTCGTGCTGGCTGCGGTGCTGGTGACGCTCTCGTTGCTGAACTACACGGTCTCGCTGGTAGGCGCGTTGGCTGTGACGATGTACTTGCTCTACGACATGCAACACAGCTCGAAGCGTCTGATAGCCCTGTTGCCGGCCATGGCCGCAGCAGCTCTTCTTTGCGTACTTGCCTTGCTGCTGGGTAAGCACGTGGTTGCAAGGGCCGACTACGCAGGACGCTCGTTTCTGGAAGCGATCGACCCGGTCCGAGCGTTGGTCTACCTCGGGCGAGCTCCTGGCGACATCGCATTTGCGTCGCTTCGGATCTGGCACACCGGCGCACTGCGACCGCTACCGCTGGTGGCCGCTGCCGGGCTGACTGTCACGGTCTCCTGGCTGATATGGTGCGGCACGTTCAGCCACCGCCGGAACGTCGCGGCCATTTCGGCCACTGCCCTGTGGCTTTTCCTGCTGCCCTATGTCCTGGTAACGCCGTTCCGCAGTTGGGTCGACTATCTGGATTTCGTGAACTGGGGTCGCTATCACCTGTGGCCGGCAGCCGGCCTGGCCACCGCCGCCTCGACATGGCTGACCCTGGTGAGTGAAAGGGCATTGGGGGGCGAAGGTGCTCCGCGGTGTGGCGGACCGAGAGGCACGGGGGGCTAATTGAACCCGTGCCCCTCGACCCGCAGCTTCTCCGTTCAGGGCGACGGCGACTGAGCGGTCACTGGTTGCCATGGCGCTACTGTCCGGCCCCGACGGCTCGCTCACGCGATGCCTGCCGCAGCAGGGCGCCGAGCACGTCTGTCGTGGTGATGATGCCCACGAGTCGCGATTGCTCGTCAACGACCAGGATCCGGTGGATGTGGGCATCAAGCATCTGGCGGATAACTTCGGCCAGCGGCGTCTCATCGCGCACGGTGACCAGATCGCGGGTCATGTACTGTTCAACCGTTGCCTCCGGTTCCTCGGCAAACTCCTGCTGAACCTCCTCCCAGCGTGTCCATTCCTCCGTGCCCACCTCATACTCCTCGGGCGTTCGGTAGTAGATGCTGGGGCGAATCGACTCCTGCGTCGCTCGGTCTTCCTCGTAGGCAAGCACGTCGGATGCGGAGAAGACGCCCACGCAGATGCCCAGGTCGTTGACCACGGGCGCGCCGCTGATCTGTTCGCGCAACAGCAAGTGAGCGGCGTCGCTGATCGGATCGTCCGGTCCAAGGGTCACCACTTCGCGCGTCATCACGTCACGGGCGCGTACCGTGTTGAGCCACTCGGCCACGTGCATCGCACTTCCTCCCGGCGGCCCTCTCCCGGCCACCTGTGTGCAACGTTCGCCGGAACAACGCACCGGGAACAGTGTGCGAAACGCATGCCGTACCGTTCGGGCCGCCCCCCGTCACAGAACCGGCCAGAACCGCTCAGAACGGGCTGGTGACCACCGTGTGGTCGCGAAAGTGTGCGAAACCGTACACTATCGATGAGCCGAACGGAGCCATCGGCGGGACACGAAGCACGGGTAGCCGAACGCAGAGGTCGTTGCCATCGACGTGCAGAGCAGGCAGTTCAGAGAAGCAGGCCACGAACCGGACGAGGAGCAGCTGCAGCGCCGCCTGGCGTACTTCCGGCTTGGTCCAGCGGAACTGGCCCGGCTGAAGGAGGTTGGCCAACAGTTCGAAGACTACCTGGCCGGATTCGTGGATTTCTTTTATACCCACCTTCAGAGCTTCCCGGAAACGGGCCGTTTTCTCCGCGACCCGCAGCTTGTCGATCGCCTCAAGCAGGCTCAGCAGCAGTACTTCCGGTCGTTGTTCGAGGGCAAGCTGGACAACGCCGTGGTCGAGTACCGGTACCTGATCGGCAGGAAGCATGCTGAGGTGGGGTTGGCACCGCAGTGGTTCCTGGGCGCGTACGCGCTGTATCTGGAGTTCTGCGTCGGCCAGCTGGCACGATCGGGGCTGCCGAAGGAGAAAGCCGATCTACTGGTCGCGCTGGTAAAGTTCATCCTTTTTGACGTTAGCCTCACACTGGAGGCGTACTTCCGCCGCGCGACGGAGCACATCCGGCTTGCACTGCAGATGCTACAGGAGTCGAATGCGGAGCTGAAGGACTTTGCCCGCCTGGTCAGCCATGACCTGCGCACGCCGATCGCTACGGTGATGGGCCTGTGTGAAGAGTTCATCGACGAGTACGGTGACCAGATACCGGCTGGAGCGCGCGAGTTGGTTGAGGAGGCACGTGCTCAGACGCGCCGCATCGCCCACCTGCTACATGAGCTGACAAACATCTCTCAGGCAAGCGGGGACCTTGCCGCCCGCGAGTTGGTCTCACCCCGGGCACTGCTCGATGAGGTGATCGACCGGCTTCGGCCGGAGATCGAAGCCAAGGGGGTTCGGATCCAGATCCAGGATAAGCTGCCCCGCGTCTGCGTCCACCCGGGTCGTTTTCGCGAGATCTTTTACCAACTGCTGTCTAACGCGGTGAAATTCTCCGAGGGCGAAGCGCCGGTTGTGAGGGTGTATGCTGAAGAGGGTCAAGGGGCACACACGTTTTTCGTTGCCGATCAAGGGCCGGGCATTCCCGAGGACGTGCTCGACCTCGTTTTCCTGCCGTTCTGGCGCATGCCGAAGCACCGCGACGTACCGGGCACGGGCCTGGGGTTGTACTTCGTGAAGACGATGGTCGAGGAGCAGGGCGGGCGGATCGAGCTGCGTCCGCTACCGGAAGGCGGCACGCTCGCGGCAGTGACTCTGCCTGCCGCGCGCTCCCCACACCCTCCCCCCCTCTGGCCTCAGTCAGACACGGAGCGCACCGATGCAAGTTAACCCAGCTGTAACCGCGCTGGTTGCAACCTTTTACTGCTTCCTGCTAAGCACTCCACCGGCTGTGCGTGGCGCAGAACGGCCGAACATCGTCCTGATCCTCGCCGACGATCTGGGCTATGGCGATCCGGGCTGCTACAACCCGGACTCCAAGATTCCAACGCCCAACATAGATCGGCTGGCGGCCGAAGGCATCCGTTTCACCGACGCACACACGCCGTCGGCCGTGTGCACACCGACCCGCTACGGCCTGCTGACCGGCCGCTACTGCTGGCGTACCCGGCTGAAACGCGGCGTGCTCATTGGCTCATCCCGAGCCCTGATCGAGCCAGACCGATCAACCATCGCCGCCCTGCTGCAGAAGTACGGCTATCGCACAGCAGCAATCGGCAAATGGCACCTCGGCTTCCAGGATCCCGAGCAGGGGAGGCAGGTGGACTACGATCTGCCCTTGCGCCCAGGTCCGGTCACTCAGGGCTTCGACTATTTCTTCGGGATCCCGGCCTCGCTGGACATGGAGCCGTACGTGTTCGTGCGGAACGACACACCGGTTGAGCCGTTACTGGGCCGGATCGCCGCCAGCAAGATGCGGCGACGCGGTGGTGGCGGCTTCTGGCGCGCAGGCCGCATCAGCCCCAGCTTCCGACATGAAGATTGCCTGCCACGACTGACGCGCGAAGCGTTGTGGTTCATCCAGGACCACCAGGCGAACTACCCCGACAGGCCGTTCTTTCTGTACTTCGCCTTGACCGCGCCCCACACCCCGTGGATGCCGATCGAACCATTCCGCGGTGCCACGCCGGTGGGCTATTACGGGGATTTCGTCGCCCAGGTCGACTGGGTGGTGGGCCTGATCACGGCGGAGCTGGACCGGTTGGGAATTGCCCACAACACGCTGGTCATCTTTACTAGCGACAACGGCGCCCACTGGCTGCCGAGCGACATCCAGCGGTACGGTCACCGGGCCAACGGACCGCTCCGCGGACAGAAGGCCGACATCCACGAAGGCGGCCACCGCGTACCGTTCATCGTGCGCTGGCCCGCTCGCGCCCGGGCAGGTGCCGTCACTGGCCGGCTCGTCTGCCTCACCGACGTCTATGCAACGCTGGCCGAACTGGTCGGCCATGAGCTCGCAGAGAACGAGGCGGAAGACAGCTACAGCTTTCTCGACGAGCTTCTCGGCAGCAAGCCCCAGCAGCCCGTTCGCAGCGCCATCGTGCACCATTCAGGCTCGGGCATGTTTGCCATCCGCAAAGGGCCCTGGAAGCTGATCCTTGGCCTCGGCTCGGGCGGATTCACACCACCACGTCGCCTGGAACCGACGCCCGGCGGCCCGAAAGGCCAACTATACAACCTGGCCGAAGACCCCGCCGAAACCAGGAACCTGTGGCTTGAAAAGCCGGATGTCGTCAGCGAGCTAACCCAGCTGCTCGAGCGGTACCGCGCCTCAGGCCGGAGCCGTTAGCACACAGACCGCCACGATGGCCCGAACACTGCTCCTCGCCCTCGGAACCGCCGAACCAGCCTTGCCGCACGAGCGGCAAGTAGCCAGACTCCTCCAACAGCTCCGCAACGTGCTGGGCCCGTGGTCAGAGCAGGATCGTGTCGGAGTCATCGTTGCCGGTGACTCGCTGCGGAGCCACACGCTGGCACCCGCCGCCGTCGCTCCCCCCCTGTCCCCCTTCGGCCGCGAGCTCGCTCTCTGGCGCGTTCCACCGGCTCTGCCCTTGGAACAGACCGCGCAGCTCATCGATACGTTGGCCCGTTGGCTCGGAAATTCCCCCGGCGAACCGACCTGCTACGTACTGACGCATGCGGCCCCGCATTGCGTCGTGTTGCTCGTGCTCACAGCGGCAATCTGTGGCGCACCGCTTGCAACCGTCGATCCCGACGCCGGCACGCTGGTCCAACGCATCGAGCTGCCGCCGCTCGTGCCCGATCCACAGTTGTGGATCGACTGGTTGAGCGAACCCGCCGGGCCCAAAGGAGCCAACGACGCCGCCTTAAGCAGCGACCCGCTTGGCGCCTCCCTCTATCGCAAGCTTCGCTTCATCTGGCCCGACGCCAGTGAGATCCCCTGCCCGTGGGGCAGCCACGGGCCCGAGTCGCACGGAACCGTTGCGCCGGAGCCGCGAACCACGACTCCGAACAAGCCCCAACCCGTCAGCCGGCCGTCCGACACACTGCTCGGCGAACGGTTCCGTCGGCTCCTGGCACGATGCTATCGCGATCGGGTTACCGGACTGGCCAACCGAGCCTTTTATGAGGACGTGTTCGCAACGCACGTTGCCCGTCGGTGGTCGCATCAGGCTGCAGGCCTTATCCTACTGGACATTAACAACCTCAAGGACATCAACGACACGATCGGCTACGCGGCGGGTGATCGCGTGCTGAGTGTCGTGGGAGCCGAGCTGACCCGTGCCGTCACCGCCTGGAACTGTGGCGAAGCCTACGCGATTCGCTGGGGGGGTGACGAGTTCCTGGTAGGCTTCTCGGACGAACGGCTGACAGAGGCCACCGTCTGCTGGCGCCGTGACCAGTTGCACGTCCAACTCTCTGGAGCGCTTCGCGGTCTGCCCGGCGCGCCGTCGGTCACGGTTGTCGCTGCGTTTACCCCCCCTGGAGGTCCGAGCCTGATCGCGTGTTTCGACCGGCTGGACCAGGAACTGCGCGCGGCCAAACGCCGCTCGAAAGGCTGACCGCACCATGCCGGCCATCGGCAAGCGCCACGCCGCAATGTGGCCAACCCCAGCACGACGGCATCCCCAGTACTGCTCGCGCAAGCACAGGCAACCACGCTGAAGCAACCGGCCGTGATCGAACGGATCGAGCGACAGCTTACCGTGCCCGTCCATGATCAACTGCAACAAGCTCCGCGAAGACCGGCGCTCCGCTCTTACCCGATCAGGCTACCGCTGCTGGAGAAGGCGGTGGTACCCCCCCTGCTCACTGTCGCACCAAACGGCAGACCGCCTTCTCCTGGTCTTTCTCCCCGGGGCATTCCAGCACACCGCCTGGGTGGTCACAACCATCCGGTGCGGGGCCCGTTGGGCAGGCCGACAGAGAAGGTGGACGGTCGGGGTTTTGGTTGGGGCGAGATCCGAATTGCGCGGCCGGCAGCGTTCCTGTGCCTGCGTCCAAGCTCGCGTTAGAATCGCGCGATGGAGCTACCGACACAGCGGAGAACGCACCATGAGACGGCTTACCGCCTGCATAGGCCTCCTTGTCGCTTTCGTGCCTTTCTACTCGGGTGCATCCGCGCAAGCGTGTGACCGCCCCAGCCTCAAGGTCGGCGCAGCTGCTGTGAACCTGCCTGCCGACGACTCGATGGTCATCGCCGGCGGCATTCTGCCGCGGTATGCAAGAGGCCAGGAAGGCGAGTTGCGAGCGGTGGCGGTGGTCATCGAGCGGCCCGGGGACACAACGCTGGCCATCGTCGCCTGCGACGTGCTGTTTGTCACCCGCGACTTCGTCGACCCGGCGGTGGCCGAGATTCAGCAACGTACCGGGATTCCCGCCGAGAACATCCTCGTCAACGCCACGCACACGCACCACGCCCCCAGCACAACCGTTGTGCACGGATACGGCCGTGAGGAGGCGTTCGTGGCTCGCCTGAAGGACGCGATCGTCGAGGCGGTTGTCCGCGCGCACGAGCGGCGTGCGCCGGCTTGTTTCTACTTTCATCTGGGAGAAGAACGCACGGTTGGAGCAAACAGTCGACGCCGTCTGCCAGACGGACTGATCTACTGGATTGGCCCAAACCCGATGCGGTACCCGCCCACCGGGCCGTTCGACCCGGAACTTCCGGTGCTGGCCTTCAAAGCACCCGACGGAAGCTACCGTGCCGTGATCTACAACCATTCCACGCACACGATCGGCACCATCCGCGGCAACGTGCGTTCGCCCAGCTTCTACGGGCTCGCCGCCCAGGAACTCGAAAAAGAACTGGGCACGACCGTCTGCTTCCTGGAGGGAGCGTCCGGTTCGACCCACAACATCACGGGCGTGCCCGTGGCAGAGGCGGTGCGACGGTTCAAGGCCGCGGTGCGCCGCTCACTGCAACAGGCCGAACATCGTAACGTGCACCGGCTGGCCGCCGCGAAGGAACCGTTCCGCTTCACCGTGCGGCGATTCAATGAGCAGGAAGAGGACCGCAAGGTCGTGCGCTACTGCAACAAGTACGCGGGCAAACAGGCAAAGGCATATATCGAAGTCTTCCGCGCCATGCGCCGCAAGCTCGCCCCCCTGCAAGGACAACCACGCGAAACATGGTTGCAGGTGATGGTCATCGACGACGTAGGCATCGCCGGCGTACCTGCCGAATACTTCACCATGCTGGGTATCCAGATCAAACGGAGGTCGCCACTTCGCAACACCGTTGTCGCAGAACTGGCCAACGATTGGATCGGTTACCTGCCCGATCGTCAGGCCCACCGGCTTGGTGGATACCAGACCTGGATGGGCCTGCACTCCTATGCGGAAATCGGCACCGGAGAACGCGTCGCCGACCGAATCGTGGCGATGTTCCAGGAGTTGGTCAGCAACCCGCCTGCCGGTACCCGGCCGTGACCGCGACGGCCGTCGGCCCATACCAGAACCAGTGAGATAGCACACGGGGGCTTGCACTGAAATGAGCGAACCGCAACGGCCGTTTTACCGCCTCATGGTGGGAACGCTCCTGCCGTGGCTGCTTCTTGCAGGGTCAGCCTGCGCCGAGCAACCCAAACGGCAGCCGCTCCGGGCTGGTGCATCAGCCGTCGACATCACTCCGCAGCAATTCCCCGTGATTGTCAACGGGTCGTTCCTGGAGAAGAAAGCGACCAAAGCCTATGACCGGCTCAAAGCTCGTGCACTGGTATTGGATGACGGCGTCAGTAGAGTTGCACTGGTCGTTGTCGACAGCCTGATGCTGCCACGCGCGTTACTTGACGAGGTTAAGCAGGAGGCTCAGCGACGTACCGGCATTCCCAGCAGCCGAATCCTGATCGCTGCCACGCACACTCACTCGGCCCCTTCCGCCATGGCCTGTCTGGGCAGTCGGCGTGATGATGCCTACGTGGCGTTCTTGAAGCCGCGTCTGGTGCAAGCCATTGAGCGAGCTGCCGCTCGGTTGACCGAGGCAGAGATCGGCTGGACCGTTGTGCCTGCCACGACGTTGAACCACTGCCGCCGGTGGATCTTCCGGCCCGATCGCGTCGGGCGCGACCCGTTTGGCAACCCGACCGTTCGGGCGAACATGCACCCCGGTTACCAGAGTCCCAATCACATCGGCCCCGCCGGCCCGGCGGATCGAGAACTGACCGTCGTAGCCGTGCGCAGACCGGGCGGGACGTTGATGGCAGTGCTGGCAAATTTCGCCTTCCACTACTACGGCACTGCGCCTGTCTCCGGCGACGTGGCCGGTCGTTTCGGGCCGACCCTTGCCCGGCTGCTGGGCATCGACCGGTCGGAAGCGTTTGTCGGCATGCTCAGCCAGGGAACTTCCGGCGACAGCATGTGGATGGACTACAGCCGGCCGGCGCCGAAGCGAGACATGGACGCTTACGTGGGGCAATTGGCTCGGCTGGCGGCCAGCGCATTGGATCGTCTCTCGTACCGGCGTCGCGTACCGCTGGCGATGGCCGAGGCCGAGCTCACGCTGCGGCGACGCGTGCCGGATGAGAAGCGCCTGGCGTGGGCACGTCAGATTGTGGCCCGCATGGGGGACCGGTTGCCACGCAACCTGCAGGAGGTCTACGCCAGGGAGGCCATCTACCTGGCACGCGACCCGGTCGCCCGCCTGAAGCTACAGGCCATCCGCATCGGCGAGCTGGGCATTGTGGCAATGCCTAACGAGGTCTACGGCATCACCGGGATGAAGATCAAGCTGGCGAGCCCGCTGCCGACGACTTTCGTCATCGAGCTGGCCAACGGAGCGGAGGGCTACATCCCACCGCCCGAACAGCATGTCCTTGGCGGTTACACGACCTGGCCGGCTCGCACGGCCGGGCTCGAGGTTACCGCCGAACCGAAGATCGTCCAGACCGTGCTCGGCCTGCTGGAAAAGGTGGCCGGTGAGAAGAGGCGACCGATCAGAGATCCGGTGCACCGTTACGCGCAGGCGGTGCGTCGATTGAAGCCGGCAGGCTGGTGGCGTCTGGGCGAGATTTCGGGCACAACGGCACATGACGCGGCCGGCCGTCATGACGGCCGCTACGAGCCGGGTGTTGTCTTCTACCTGCCCGGGCCGCACGGTGAAGGCTTCGCAGGGGGACGGTTCGGCAACCGGGCCGCTCAGTTCGCCGGCGGCCGGGTCCGGGTGAGGTTGGGGCAGGTGCCTGAGCAATACAGCATTGCGTTCTGGTTCTGGAACGGCCTGCCTGACCGCACACGCGCGGTCACAGCCTATCTCGTTTCGCTGGGCAGAGAGGGAGACCGCCAGGCTGAGGGGGACCATGTTGGCCTAGGCGGTACTGCCGAGCCGGGAATGGCAGGTAAGCTGTTCTTCTTCAACGGGAACCGGGACCACACGCTAATCGTGGGCAAGACCACCGTGCCGCTGCGACGGTGGACTCACGTCGTCTTCGTCCGAGACGGACGTAGGGTCAGGCTGTACGTGGACGGGAGGCTGGATGCCGAGGGTGAAGCCCCGGTGACGCGGCCGGTCAAAGAGGTGGAGCTATTCCTGGGAGGTCGCTGTGACCGCTTCGCGCCGCTTGAGGGCCGGCTCGATGAGGTTGCGTTCTTCAACCGGGTGCTATCGGACGATGAGGTGGCGGCGTTATTCGAAGCCTCTGGTCTGCGTCCGCTTGCCGAAGCTGCCGCGGCCGGCCCAACCCATCCCGAGTCGCCTCCTCTGGCCCCGTCAGAAGCATTGCGCGCGATCCACGTGCGGCCGGGTTATCGAGTCGAACTGGTCGCCGCCGAACCGCTGGTACAGGACCCGGTAGCCATCGCCTGGGGCAACGACGGCAAACTGTGGGTCGCCGAGATGGCCGACTACCCCCTGGGAATCGACGGCAAGGGCAAGCCGGGCGGTCGCATCCGGTTCCTGGAAGACACCGATGGCGACGGCCGCTATGACCGGTCCGTGGTCTTCCTGGAGAGTTTACCTTTTCCGAATGGTGTCATGCCCTGGCGCGGCGGCGTTCTCATCACCTCCGCGCCGAACATCCTCTACGCGGAGGACACGGACGGCGATGGCCGGGCAGACCGGACGGAGATCCTGTTCAGCGGGTTCCATGAGGGCAACCAGCAGCTCCGGGTCAACGGTCTGCGGTGGGGCCTGGACAACTGGGTGCACTGCGCGAACGGTCGGCATCGAGCGGGCTATCGAGGCGCGGACCAGGTCGTTTCGGTCAAGACCGGCCGGCAACTGCTCCTGGGCAGCCGCGATTTCCGTTTTCAGCCGGACACGGGCCGGCTGGATCCGGAGTCGGGTCCCAGCCAGTTTGGCCGCACGCGCGACGATTGGGGCAACTGGTTCGGCTGCATGAACAGCTGGCCGATGTGGCACTACGTGCTGCCGGACCGTTACCTGCGGCGGAACCCCCACTTCGTGCCTCCCGATCCACGTCACCAGCTGTTCACTCCCATGAACCCAAGGGTCTACCCGGCGAAAGAACCGCAGAAGCGCTACCACAGCTTCACCCAATCGGGCCGGTTCACTTCGGCATGTTCTCCGCTGCTGTACCGTGACGAGCTGCTGTTTGACCGCAACGACCTGGAGCGGACCGTGTTCGACGGAGCGGTCTACCACGTGTTCGCCTGCGAACCGTTTCACAACCTCGTGCAGCACCGCATCGCGGAGGCCGATGGGATCAGCTTCCGCGCGCGGCGTGATCCGGCCGATGGCCCGGTCGACTTCTTCGCCGCGCGCGACCGCTGGTGCCGCCCGGTGATGGTGCGCACCGGTCCAGACGGCGCGCTGTGGGTTGTGGACATGTACCGCTACATGATCGAACATCCGGAGTTCCTCCCCCCGGCGGGCCGGCAGGAGCTGCAGCCGGTATACCGCGCCGGGTCGGATCGCGGCCGTATCTATCGCATCCTCCCGGAAGGGAAGCAGGCTCGGCATGTCCCTCCGATCCATCGACTCAACAGCCGAGCGGTCGTTGACCTGCTCGGCCATCCAAACGGTACGGTGCGTGACATGGCGCACATGGAGCTAATCTGGCGGGGAGCAACCGAGGTGGCCGGCAAGTTGGCCGAATTCGTACGGAAGCACCCGTCACCGCTGGCTCGGCTCCATGCGCTGTGTGTGCTGGAAGGGTTGAAGAAGCTGGACGATGAGGTGCTGCTGGCTGCGTTGGCCGATCGACATCCGGGAGTGCGGCGGCAGGCGGTGCGGCTGGCCGAGTCGTGGCCCGAAGATAGCCGCGTTGCGCAGTCGGTGGCCGAGTTGATCGATGACCCGGACGCTCGGGTTCGGCTGCAGGTGGCATTCTCATTGGGGACGTGGCACAGTGAGTGGGCGGCGAAAGCGCTGGCCGCGCTCGCGGAGCGGGCCGCGAGCGAGAACCGCTGGTTTGCTGCGGCAGTTCTGAGCTCGCTGCATGGAGACAACGTTGGCCCGGTCCTTGAGATCGCCGCTCGCCAGGGGGGCTATTTCGCTGAAGGCGCTGTTTCGACCGCCGTAGGGATGAAGCAGTACGAGTTGGTCTCGAAGGTTCTTCGCAAGGTCCTGGACGAGGGATCAGGCACCTTACTCAACAAGTTCTCGCTCGTGACGACCGTGCTGGAAGCTGCCCGTCGCGCGGGATGGGACGTGTGGCAGGATGACCAGCTCGCGCGGCAGATTTCCCGGTTGACCGCGGTCGCCGGCCGCGTGGCAGCGGACCGGCGCGCGGAGGTGCCGCTGCGCGTGGCTGCTATCGGACTGCTGGCGCGGCGTGAAGCGGCGCTGGGAGGGGAGCTAGAGTTGCTGGCCGGTTTGCTTGGTCCACAGCATCCGCCGGACGTGCAGAACGCGGCTCTCAGGCGGCTCGGTGAGATCGATGCAGAGCGCGTCGCAGAGCTGTTATTGGATGGTTGGTCCGGGTACAGCGTGTCGCTGCGGCGGGCGGTGATCCAGACGTTAAGCAGTCGGCAGACGTGGAGAGCCGCGCTGTTACGGGCACTGGAACAGGGAAAAGTGGCGCCTGGTGAAATTGACGCCGCAGCGCGCCAGGCGTTGCTGCACAGTGCGTCGGGCAAGCAGCGTGACCGCCTGGCGCGGGTGTTTGCCCGAAGCCGCGCGCCGCGTGCTGATGTCGTCGCGCGGTTCCGTTCCGCGTTGGAACTGGAAGGCGACGTTACGCGGGGAATTCAGGTCTTTGAGCGGGCTTGTGCGGCGTGCCACCGGGTTCGCGGGGTTGGTAACGAAGTGGGCCCGAACCTGGCCTCGTTGACCGACAGGCGGCCGCTGTCGCTGCTGACCGCCATCCTGGATCCGAACGCATCCGTCGACGGGCGGTACGTAAGTTATGTGGTGTTGCTGCGTGATGGCCGTGTGTTGACGGGGATGATCGCGCGCGAGACGGCCGGGGCGATCGTGTTGGTTGACCAGGATGGTCAGGAGCGGGCGGTGCCACGGGCGGAGATCGAAGCATTGCGAGGCACGGGGAAGTCGCTGATGCCGGAAGGTCTCGAGGAGCAGCTCAGTGCTCAGGACATCGCGGACCTCATCGCCCTGCTCCGCTCACTTTAGCCACGCCCCGGGCAACTGCCGTCGGAGCGACCGGACAGGTGACGGTCGCTGCGCAGCGCGCCCCGGAGTGGGCTTATGAAAGGTGCACTGTTCACTAGGAGTATGGTCCGACCTCGCCGAACCTAGGGGAAAGAGACGTACTGCTAGCAAGAGAGAGATACTGCCAGCGATAGACGAGACCGATCTGTCGAAGCCGTGGGCTAGGCGGCAGCAGGGGTTGGGGCAGAGGACGGCGGGAGGTTCTAGCTGAACTGAGACGGATCAAGCGGCAACTGCAGAATGAGGCCTTCCCGTTCTGACGCGTGAGAACCGGAAAGAGCTGCGGTCATGCCACGGGTATACAAGTACGACATCGAATGGCGGAAGGGATTCCCTGTGTGCCAGAGCGTCTGGTCGCCAGAAGGCAGGGAACCATCGAAAGAGTGGCTGGATCAGGTCAACCTTCGCCTTAGTAAAGACCGTGGGCATTCGTCTCTGGCAGACATGTGGGTGCCGTGGGAAGTCGGGTACGCTGGGCCCCCAGACCTGCCCAAAGGAAATTTCTTCCGCTTCCCCATCGGCAGATTGGGTCGGTACTGCATAGGTATGGACGAGACGGCGCGCCGTGTCCTGGAACCGCTTCTCGGGCCGTACGGGGAGTTCTTGCCGTTTCGCAGTCGTGACGGCAGATTCTACATATTCAACTGCTTGTACACGGTCGATCCGACCAACCGAGAGGTCGTGAAGGTAGAACGGGTCGGAACTTCGGAGGTGCATGACCTATACGACTGGACAGATAGGAAGCTGCCTTGGGCGCAGAGGCGAGCTACGTGGATCGACCCGTCGAAGCTGCCTGATGACTTCGTAGTGTTCAGGCTTCCCGGCACGGACATGCTCTGGCCGTTGACGGCCCTGTACGTTTCGGACGCGGTGGTGGAGGCGGCGCGGTCGGCGGGTTTGAAGGGAGCGGAGTTTGAGCTGCTCTGGCCGCCGGAGGAGGAGTATCGGATTGTGTACAGCTACGAGCGGCCGAAGGTGAAACCGCGGCGTGAGCGTGGCTGGCGGCAGCGGATACGGCGCAAGGTGCTGGAGGTGGGCTGGGATGCGGTGATCCTGGAGG
>JALXBF010000121.1 GCA_026991575.1 Planctomycetota bacterium
GCGGACCGTGGTCCGCGGCGTCGGCGCGGTGGCATAGCGCTGCTGCCGCGACGACGGCGCAATCACTCTGTGCACAGCGCCCGGCCAAGGGAATCCCACCAGCCGGGCCGCGGGCGGGATCGACCCGCCCGCGGCCCGGCGGGAAAAGAACCCTTCGGAGATGCGCCCGCGCTATCCATCAACGTTGCGGGCGGGGGACATAAAGCCCCCCGCCCGCCGATTGAAGCAGGCTGCCGGGTTGATTCGCCCATCCTCTCGGCAGAGGGGCTGCTCTCCACACCCCGTCGCGAGAGCGTAGTTACCTTCGGCTAAAGGGTCCAGACCAAACCCTCGCTAGGACTTGCGTCTCGCTGAACGGGCGCGCGGGTTAAAACGGCCGGCCCAAGCGGAACACGTGGAGCCAAGAGCTTGCTCTTGCAACTATCGTCGGCGTTGTTCCACCGACGGCTAAACCATACACAGGGAAGTCCACTAAGGCGCGGAGCACCCGGACGCGCCGGCGCACGTCCCATAGTTGGATCGAGTAGTCCTCGCCGCCCGATACCACATAATCTGTCCCAGGCACGGAGGCAAGACCGGTCACCATCGCCCGGTGTCTACCAAGCACGAATGCCCGGCTGCCTGCTTGCACTGGCCACACGCGCACAAAACCGTCAAGATCACCCGTCACGACGTGTTTGCCGTCATCCGCCCAACAGATTGCCGTAACGGCTGCCGGCTGCTTGCCCAGTACTTGCCACGTCTCTCTCTCATGCGGGTCCCAAACCATCACTTCACCGCTGCTAGCCCCGGCAGCAATGAGCCCACGCGCCACAGACAATCGGTTGCTTCCTGTGTTGGCGGGCTGGGTGGAGACCATGCGAATGCAGCGACGTTCTCGCACTGCCCACAACCGGACCGTCCCGTTTCCGGAGGCCACAGCTAGTGTGCTTTCGTCCAGAAATGCCAGGTCTGCCACGCCGCCACGGTGACCATACAGGATGCTCACTTGCTTCGCATCGTCGATCCCGCGGACCACGACTGCCCCGGCAGGGCTGCCGACCGCAACCACGGTGCCACCGGGCGACAGGGCTAATGCCGTTGGGGAGAACGAAGTGTCGATTTCCCGCATTGGCGATTGGGCAAGCGGCGACTGCCACACCTTTAGTTTTCGATCGCGGCCAATCGTTACCAAGCGATCCGAGCGCTTGGCCAGATCGACGGCCTTAATCGTGGACCTGTGCCGGGGCGCTACCCCGGGATACCGCATGGGCCCGCTCTGTGCATCCCAACCCCAGACTCGAATCTCCTCCCCACTCCAACTTACCAGTTTCTCGTTAGTACCGCTCGCCCATGCCAAGAGTCCTCCAAGCAATCCCACCACGTGGGCGTGGCGCAGTTTCACCACAGGTGCATGCCTGCGAGCGTCCCACAGCCACAGACTTCCGTTCCAGTGACCTGACACGAAGCGGCTGTTGTCAAGGAAGGATATCTCCAGCGCGGGAGAGGGAAGACGCCGACTCCACAACTCTCGCCAGGTTGGCAGAGTCCAAACGGTCAGGCGGCCATCAGCGGTTGCGGCAGCTGCAGCCGTATTGTCGGGGCTCACTGCCACGGCCCACAGACGAGCGCCTAGCCGTGCGAGTCGCTTCGGGGTACGC
The DNA here is from genome assembly GCA_026991575.1 of Planctomycetota bacterium. Classification (GTDB taxonomy): domain Bacteria; phylum Planctomycetota; class Planctomycetia; order JALXBF01; family JALXBF01; genus JALXBF01. Next base: position 1,641 of record JALXBF010000121.1, read on the forward strand.
GACTCGGTTCCCACAAACCATAGAAAGCCATCCATTGTGCCGACGATGAAGCCCTTTCGGGCTGGCCAGGCCGACGCAACAACAACAGGGTCAGGGGAAGAGTCGGGGGACTCAAAGCGGTGCGAGCTGACGAGAGCCTTGGAGTTCAAATCCCGTACCTCCAGGTACGTGCCGTGAGTCAGGAGGGCAAACGCTTGATTCACTGTCGAGATAAACGCCACGACGTCGGGTACTCCGGCCCAGCTCTTCGGTTGCCGTGGGCCCATCAGCTCAGTTTGCACCAAACGGCCATCAGCTGTCACTCGAAGACGAACGACCGCTCCGGTAGACGTCCCGACCAGGAACGTTCCCGCGTGCGTGGCAGCAATCGCAGTCGCACCGCCGTATCCGCTTCTCAACCGCGTCTCGGCCAGCTGACGCGGTACTGTCCGGCCCATCTGCCAGAATTCGAGCCCGCCACCTGCGTAACCAATTGCGAGGATATTAGCCTCACGGGAGATCGCTGCGCATTTGGCCTGATCGTTCACCAGCAAGATGTGCTGAAGCGGCCCGCCGGCTTGTGCAAGAGACGGCGTTAACGGGACTAATCCAAGTCCTTCTCGTCTTAATCGCGCTAGGAAGGGTTCCAGCCCCAGCCGTTCCTCCACCGCCAGGAGGCGTGCATACAACTGAAAACGCCACTCCTCCGGATCGCCGCCTAGCGTGCCGGGCCATATGTTGAGCGCTTGCCTCATGAGGCGGAGCGTCGGCGAATGGCCGTCTAGCAAACGCTGCAGAGCCGGCGCACGGGCCCCGGCTCGGTGAGCGCGCAGCAGTGCCAGCCAGGCAGCCTCCATTTCCTGGGCTGCAGCTGAAGAGATGCGCGGACCGGTGTTTTCCGCCTTTGTACTCTCTGGCCGTGTCGGCTGCTCAGCCTTCCGTGCCGTGCAGGATGCGCATACGAGCACCATGCTGCAGAGAACAGCGCACTTCACTGTCTCTCGCAACCGCCCCTGCCACACGCCTGCACCGTCCCCACCTTTGCCCCGAGCTGGACCCACTCTAGGCCCGTCAACGACCGTCCGCGGGTCCACTTCACGCGCCTGCCCCGTGCGGATCGCCTGGCAACGGTACCTATAGCTCCCCTGACAGATGAAGCAGTGGCCTGTGGCAAAGCCGGTCTGCGGGTCTGCGTATTCAACGCTCATGGCGGATCTCGCGCGCCTTCTCCACGACCTTACACATTAGGTGGTCTGCGTAGGCATACGGATGGGGTTTACATGTGTCCCCCTTGTGCATGGCGCAGGCCGTCGGCAGGCAAAGCAGGGGCTGCCCTCCGATCGTTATCGCGGCTTGGTCCTCCACTGGGGTTTCGACAGTCCATGGAGCGACGCCGGCTTCGTTTGCAACGTGAAGTGCCTCGTTGCACAGTAACCCCGCGAACTCTGCGGGCCCCCACCATTGGATCTTGACATCACTCGGTGGTACATCCTTGCGAGGAGGGATTACGGTTACTCCCACGACGTCCCCCCGCTTATCCTTTTCCACTTCCCAAGCGCTGAAGCAGTAGCTCAAGTAGAGAGACGTCTCCGGGCTGGGCCCCGCGCTGGCCTGAGCCCCAGGAACATGAGGGTGCCGGCGGCCGTAGTAGGCGTATATCTTCATCTTGGGGAGCGTACGCCGGACATGGTCGAAAATCTCCTTCTCGTGCTCGCTTATCCGGCCTTTCATTTCCGCCTCGAGCGCATCGAGGGCGCGCATTGCCAGTTGACGTGCCTCGGCGATGATGTCAAGCACGGTCTTGCCCTCTACCCACGTCTTCTGCCACACGTCGGACTCCGGATTGCCTACCCAAGGTGGATGTCCCTGCAGCCCTAGCAGGTCGACGAACGTGGCCGGGTCGTTACGGGCGTAGCAATAGCCGTTGGGATCGTCGCGCGCGGGATCGGGGTTGAGGAAACGACCGATAGTGCGTGCATAAGGGCGTGCCCGCAAATAGCTTGTGTCGGGAGACGCGGCGCGCCCTATGAAGGTGAAGCGCGAGCTAGCGGGCCAGCCCGAGACGGGAGGACCGTAGGTCTCATAGGCAAGGCTCTCCAGGATCGCGCCTGAGGAATCGCTCCACGCGCGTACGCTGCCCAGGTAGTCGGTGAGGGCGAAGGTGATGTCGCCGAGGGCGTCTTCGCGGGCAAGGAGGGAGTCGATGGCAGCGGCGTAGAGGCGGCGCTCGGTGAGCTGCGGGGTGATGCCATCGGAAGTGTCCGCGTCCGTGAAGTCGGCAATCGGGTTCGCCGCAAAGATCGCGCTCGCGTAGATGCCATCGACGTACGGGGCGAGCCCGCCCTGGGCGATCTGCTCGGCCGTCGGCGGCTGGGCCAGGTCATGGAGCACAAACGTGAACCGCTCCGGCTCAGGGCCGGTCGGGCCGTCTGGGGCCTCGTAGAACGCAATCCGGCGGTTGAACGCATCGTAGACGTACGTCTCACTCCACAGCACATTGCCCTGGCCATCCTTGTGCACCACCGCCGTCAGCCGGTTGCGGTAGTCCCAGCTGTGCTCCGTCACCTCGCCGGTCACCGTGTTCGTCTTGCGAATCAGGTTCCCTTCGTTGTCGTACTCGTAATCATTGGTTCCATCCGAAAGCAACCGGTTGTCCGCACCGGTCACGTAGCCGCTGCCGTGCAGGTGCGACTCCGTTCGATTGCCATTGGGCGTGTAGCGGTAGTACTCGATCAGGTTCCCTTGGCCATCCCACACGTCCGTCAGCTGACCCTGCGGGTCGTACGCATACGTGCGCGTTCCCTCCGGGCCGCTGTACGCCACAATCTGACCGGCCGCATCCCAGGTGTAGGCGAAATCCGCCAGCGGCGTCGCATTGCCCTGCGAATCCACGTAGTCGTGGTCAATGAGCGTCAGCCGCGAGGCGGCATCGTAGCTGTAGTTGGTGACGATCTGTGGATCCTGCTGGCCGGTGCCACCGGAGCCGGGCTCGAACCGGACCATCCGCACCAGCCGGCTGGCCGCATCGTAGGCGAACTGCGCGGTGGCCTTCGGCGTGCCGCTGACGACCAACTCCGCCTGCGTCATCCGCGACAGCTTGTCATACTGGTACCGCCACTCGGTGCCGTAGTTGTCGGTGAGGCGGATGCGGTTGCCGGCATCGTCGTAGGTGT
>JALXBF010000122.1 GCA_026991575.1 Planctomycetota bacterium
GGACATCTTACAGGGCCCACCCTATACCCTGATGTACCGCAGGCTCCTCGCGTCCTGTGCCGATCAGGCCTCCGTCGTTCACGTCATCGGACCTTCCGAGCATTCCGCCCCCAACCACCCCACGTCGCCATCCGCATCGGTCTGTTTTCCCCCGGACGCTGACCTGGCCTTCCGACAAGGCATCTTGGGCTTCGCCACTACCCAGCAGGCCCGCCACGACGTCAGGCCGAATCGGGTTCCTCTCGTGCGGACTACTCGTTCGCCTCCGGTTGCTCCCCACGCCCCCTCACGAAGCCGCAGTTACCTTCGGCTACAGGGTCCAGACCAAACCCTGGCCAGGACTTCCACCTCGCTGATCCAACGCGCTCCGACGCGCACCGGGCGGGAGGCTTTATGCCCCCCGCCCGTCCATTAACGCAACATGACGGGTTGATTTGGCTATGCCCTCGGCGGGGTTCCTGCTCCGCAAGTCCCCTCACTTCGAAGGCGGCGCCGACCGCCGGGAACGCAGGAACGTCCCGCGGCGCCACTCTCGCCAGCGCAACGATCGCCTCATGCCGCAGCCGAGCGTCCTGTTGTCGTCGAAGCTGCCGACGGATCACCGGTACAGGTGGGGCGGTCACTTCCCCCAGCCGATCGGCCCCCACCGGAGCTAACGCCCGTACCGGCGGGCCCTGGTGCTCGGGCAGCTGTTCGGGCACGGGTACGGCATCCGGACCAAATCTCACCACCCGCTCGATCGCATGCGGCCGTTCGGCCAGGTCATCGGCACCGGCCCGCACCATCAGGGCCCGTAGTCCCGCGTCCGATGTGCTCGACGGCCGGCCAGACGAAACGGGGACCAATCGAGACGATCGGACGTACTGAAGTTCCGCAGCAATAGATGGTTTCCGCTACCGGCAAATGCACAGGCGGCTCAGCAAGGCGCACGGCGCGAGCAATCCGTACCACTACGGGCGGCGAATCGAAGGTGTGGCAACACAGGATGATACCCTCGGCTACGTCCCTAAGCGTGTTGTTCTACCGCCCTGAACTGCGGGCAAGAACCACAGCTCGCCAGGAAACGGGCCACCGTCCGTCGGGCTGCCCTCTATCTGCGCTTCGCCTCCGCACCGTCGGACGCCGCATCAGCGGACTGCTCGGCATCAGTTTCGGCCTGTCCCCCACTCCGAGCTTCCGATGTCTCGTCATCGGACGCTGGCCCATCGGCGGCAGTCACCACGATCGTCCCCTGAACCGCGTACAGCTTCCGCCCGTCGGTCCGCCTCGCTGATGTCCTCCACGACTCGCTTGCACGCTCGCCCCCACCCTCATCTCCGGCCCTTCTGGGGCCGCCAGGCCAGTTTGGCTATCCTGTAGGCAGCCTTGTGCCTTTAGCCTGTCGATCGTATCCCGACTGGTTGGGCATTGGACGCTGTGGCCCGCGTGATCAACGCGTTGGGGCTAAGCCGCTTCTTCCGCAGCAGGCTCGCTGTGGGCTCTACGGGCCAGGTACCTGGCACCAGATTTGGGACGATTTGCTAGTGTGGATCCCCTGCTTTTCGTTTCACGCCCTAACCCTTATGCCTACGCCCGGTCAAGGCCGGCGTACAGACTCGATCCACCTGGTCTGTCGGACCAGGACACTGGCTCGGAGAAACAGGTCGAACGACCGCAAACGCTCGATGAGTTCGCGGCGCGGGACCGGTCTCTCCTGAGGCCTCTCGGCGATGGTGGCGCTTTCGAGGCAGCGCTGAGATACCGCGTCCTGAACGCTTCTTTTCACGGCGGAAAAGATCTCGACGAACCACCGCTCTCCCCGTCCCCATGGTCTGAACTCGGCGGTCTCTTAGCCTGGCTAGCGATCAAGATGGGGTCCCGAATCGCCACCCGACCTATACCGTTCTGGCCTGTTCGGATTACATTTAGGAAGCTGCTCGAGCAGGCACCCAAGGAAGTGAGCGGCCTCAACGAGCCGCCGCCACCACCGCCGATAGACAGACCGAAGCGGTGGCCCGAGAGCAAGCCCTTCCACGAGAGAAGTCGCACCTGTCCCGTCGAGCCGGGACTACGGTGCCACGAGAATTCCAATTGCCGTTCGTCCCCGTTGTATTGGTGCGAACGCTAGCGGAGAGGCAGCGATGCTTCGTTCATGCCTGGCGATCGTCATCGCTTGGCCCGTGGCCTCGGTGTGCGCCGGCAACGCCCCAGCTCATCCGCCGGCCAACACTAACCGGTGCTACACGATATCGTTGCGGCCAGTGCCGTGCGGGCTGTTGGTGGGCTGCACACCCCAGGGTACCCTCCTGATCACTGTAGAGCGACCCGTCGGGAAAACCCTCCTTTTCCGGTGGCACCCCGGTCGAGCACGGTGGACTGAGGAGCAAGGCCTCCAGGGCGAAGCCCAGCTAGTCGTGTCCACCCGCGGCGACATGATTCTCGCCAGAGACCGTCACAGCGCCCTGTGCCGAGTGCGGCCAAATGGTCTCGTGCTGTGGTCGGCCTCAATGAAACCCGGCAAGCTTGGTCAGGTCTTCTGGGATGGTGCTTCGCAGTTGGTCGGTGGGGAGGCATGGTTGCCGGCCAATGGTCCCGTGGCAGAGACCGCCTTTCGCACATTTGCGATCGATCTGAAAAGCGGTCAGCTCCGCTGGGGCCCTATGGGGCGGTACGGGGTTCCGGTTGGTCGGGATCGGATCTGGTACTTCAGGTATCAGCAGCACGCCAGCCCGCACACACTGGTGTACGAGTGGACTCCCTCTACGGGGAAAACGCGCCTCCTCCGCTCGTACGCGGCATTTGTTGGGTTACCGACGGTCTCATCAGCCATGCCGCACACGGTGGTAGCACAGACATTCTCTCCGAATGACGGAGAGGAAGCACGGCGACTGGTCGCCATCTCCCGCAAGGATGGCTCCCTTCGCGTGCTCTGCCCGGGCCGTGGACCGGTCGCTTGCGGCACAGCACCGTACGTGGCCTACGTACAAGAAGGACACCCCGAACGGCTGGCTGTCTACTGTCTCCGCTGTGCCAGGACATTCTTTCTGGCAGGCTCGGCCAAGCTCATTGCTTTCGGCACCTACAAATGGTGTCTCGGCGAGCCGCAACTAGCGTGGCAGGCTCCTGCAGGGGCTACCGCAGGTGACAGGCGCCTTGCCACGGCGGCTCTCGTTCTTGTTGACCTGGCATCGCACACGTGCAACCCACCCGGGCATCCCAGTCGCGAGCAGGCGACTCGATAAAAGGCACACGTCCTCGACGGCAATCGTCCACGGGTCGGGCGCAGACGGGTAGTGCGGGACAATGATCGAGGTAAGATCGACTAGCGTACGCAGTGGTCGAAAAGTATCGGTAGAAAGAGCATCGCTCCCAGCCGTCGCTTGCCAGGCTCGGGGACGGGGCGTGAAGGTTGTCTTCCCTGGCGCCAAGCAACGACCGCGTCCCTGAAGAAGCTTCGGATACCGCGCCCGTTTGGCCGATACATCTCCGTGATGGTTAGCAGTCGTTCTGTGCAGCGAGCACCAGATCCGGTGTCATTGCCGAAGCTGATCTTTCGGCAGATCACCGGTGACCGCAGCGCCCGCTCCGCCGCATTGTTGGTGGGCTCAACGCCGTCCTAGTACAACAACACCCACGACGACGGTTCGTGTCGCATTGGGAAGCGGCGCGTTGCCGTGGTCTTGGCACACTTCGGCCGTGCCCTTGCTCAAGCAGTTCTCTGATCCACCACCGTGCGTGCTTCAGGATCGGGCCCTGCACGGTGCCACACGCGACCTCACCACGACACATCCGCGCATGCTGCAACAAAACAAACTCGGGGTTGTTCAGCAGAAGCGCGCCGATCTGGCCACTCGTCCCTCCCTACGGCGCAAGAAGAGCTTCTCATCACGCACCGCGCCCGCCAACTGACCCTGCGCGTGTGTTGGGCCAAGAGAGGCCCGACTCCCTTCAAGCAAGCGGGCCCATCGATCAACTTCCGAGCCCGCACGATGGTCCCCTGGCATGGCGCGTGTCTCCTTCACCGTGCCGTGCGCGCACCCGGCGATCCACAGGTCCAGTGGCGGCCAACGGTCGAGACGCAGCCCTCCGCCGGTCGGGGACTTGACACACACACAGGAGCAGTAAGATAGGTTTGGCTAGCAGCCCGGGGAGGCTTCCCAGGAAAGGAAGCAGCGGTCGCAAGCTCTGGGGGTTCACCCTTGCGCACGCGGCAGCAGGGGGCGCACTATTGCTCATCGTGGGCGGGCTGTGGATACTGGGTCGAGTCCGCCTGCAGGGCACAGGTTCGCATGCCGTGCATATCCCAGCCGTCGTCGACGTAGGCTCCGTCCTGGCCGAGGCAGATGGAACAATTCGGGCAAGCATACCCATCCGCAACGATGGAAAAGCGACTGCTGTCGTGCGTGTGGTCCGCGTGAGCTCTCCGTGCTGTGTCCGTCCGCTGCGGGATGCGCTCACGGTCCGTCCACACGGAACCGAGTCCCTCCCCCTGTCCATCCGGCCCGGTGCTACTGGGACGAAGTTCGCGGTGGCTGTGCTGCTGTCGGCGCGCACTGGTCGTGACGAACCCACCCGAGTCCAGGTGCGCGTGCAGGGCCGAACGGTGCCGGTCTTGGAGCTGGTCGATTCCTCAGGGGCGACGCTACGGCTGGTGGGACAACCCGGCCAAGAAATCGCTTGCAAGGGCTGGCTCCGCATTCGCGAACCCCGATCCACGAACACACCGAGGGCCGCTGCAGTACCACGGCTCGTTTCCGACATCCAGAGCGTGCAGATTAGCGTCGGAGACGCCCTCCGCCGCGAGATTTGTCCTGCTTACACCACCAACGAGTGGCCCGTCACCGTGCGTGGAAAGCTGCCCAGCACGGATCTCGCCGTCGCGTTCGTTCGGTTCCGGGTCGAGTGGGGCGGACTCTGCAGCGATCTCCTGGTTCCTGTAACGGTCAAGCCCGTCGTCTGGGCCGAGCCACGCTGGGTGAAAGTGACACGGTGTGCGGGTCTCGAATGTGGGGGTCATACTGTTCAGGTGCGTCTCCGGTCCGACGTCGCTGATGTGTTTGATGTCGAAGGCGTTAGCTGCCTTGAGGACTGTTCGATTGAGCTGCGCCGGAAATGGCGCACTGATGCCAGGAGCATTTCGTGCGAGCTGTGGTTACGTTGCACCGAGAGCAGGCCGCTGGTAACCTTGAGCTTGGAACTCACCGGGGCACGTCAGACCACTGTGCGGGTTCCTGTCTTCTTTGTTTCAGGGGAGGAGGTAACCGATGACGCGGTACCTTCGAGGAGCAATTCGGGGGCGTGATCACCGCACGCGTAGACGAGGCTTCACGCTGGTGGAACTACTGACGGTGATAGGCGTTCTGGCCATCCTCTTCTCGGTTCTAATGCCGGCAGTGCAGCGTGCCCGGGCAACGGCGCGACGGTTTCGGTGCCAGGCAAACCTACGGCAGCTTGCCCTGGCCCTGTCACGCTACCATGACAACCACCAGGTCGTACCCCCTGTTAGCCTGGGCTGGTTCCAATGGATACGCGTGGGACTGTCCGGTCCAGTCCATCCGCGTGACTACTCCTTCCTGGTACACCTGCTGCCCTACTTGGGGCATGAACATCTGTATGCGTCGGTCAACTTCTCGATCGACGGATTCAATGTCGTCGCGGGCGGGGTGGCTGATACATACGCGGCGGCAGCCAACCGCACGGCGCTGTTCACCAGAGTAGAGGTCTTCCTGTGTCCGGCCGACGCCTACGGCGCTGAGGCGGCACCGAGCTCCTATCGAGGTTGCACCGGGCTGCTTGACTCGACGATCCGGCGCCGTGGTTGGCCCGATAGCGGGTTGGGCCTGTTTCAGAGTCCACCGCTAGTGTCGTTTGCTTCGGTGACGGATGGCCTCAGCATGACCGCGGCGCTGTCGGAACGTCTGCTCGGTGACGGCAACCTGACAAGGCCAATGGCCCGCGAGCGCGACATCCACTGGTTTGGCATGGTCCCGATACCAAACCGTACAGAAACATACGTGCGCATTTGCGCGCTCCTTACGGAACGGCGCACGGCACCGTCGTTCCGTCGTGCTGGTTGGTTCTGGCTTGCAACCGGGCCTCTGTTCACGCTCTACAACCACGCCTTGCCCCCGAACTCACGCGTGATCGACTGCATGATTAATCCCGATGCCAACTGGGCAGCCTTGACGGCGCGCAGCAATCATGGCGGCGGCGTGAACGTAGCCTTCGTCGACGGCCATGTGCGGTTTGTGTCGGACAGTGTGGATCTCGGCGTGTGGCGAGCAATAGCTACCCGTGCAGGTGGCGAGCCCATCGACGAGTCGGCATTCTGACAACGCTACGGGGATCCCAGTTCACAATGCGGTTTCGTGCCATGCCGAACGCACCCGGCCAACGGGCGTTGCCACGACGACATGGGAGGAGCTGATATGAACCCGTTGAGCCTTCTGGCCGCGGGGATCGCTCTTGCGTCGTCCCCGGACGCACCCCAAGCAGCTCCCGCAGCACGTGTAACGGCTGCGCAGGCCATTGTGAGAGCGCTGTGGGCGGAGTACCAGGGGCTGGAGGATATCGTTTTTCATTTTGATGAATGGGCCCGAGCTGGAGGATCGGCGATCTGGCCAAGCGACAGCTCCCGCTCCGGCTACCTCTACTTGCGGCTGACCGATGGCGCGTACCGCTTGCGTCTGGACGCTGTGAATCAGAGGGGTGAGCAGCACCTCGAAGCGTCGGTCATCCGGGGCTCGCGCGCCAGCGTGACCCGGATTCCTGGAAAGCGAGCTGCGTTTCATCAGCAGCCCGCATGGACCTGGGCATGCTCGGGCTATTGCACTATGTTCGCAGTGCTTCTGGCGGGCAGGATGCCGGACGAGTACGCCGTGGAGCTGGTGGGCTGGGAAAAGGTGGATGGTGTACAGTGCGCCAGGGTGGCCGTGCATCACCTGAAAGCTGGTGGGGCAAGGCTGCTCGAGTATCTGCGGTCGACGGATCCGACTGCTGTGGCCCCGTTTCCGGCGCTTCACTGCTGGGTGGATCTGGAGCGTGGGGGTGTGCTGCTTCGCTCTGCATTCGTGGCGTACAGGCAGGTGGGGCTTCGCCGTGAGGAAACGGTGCTGTTCGACACGTACACGCGTCAGGTGTATCGCTTCGACTGGGCCCCCGACCGCAAGCCGTTGTGGATCCCGGTGGAGCTGGTGACGAAACTGACGGAAGCTGAGACAAGGGCCGGTACCGTTCGTTTCGAACGGCGTCTCGTCATCATCCCCGATTCGATCCGCGTCAATGTCGGTTTGTCCGATGAGCAACTGGCTGTGCGCCCGCCGCCTGGGGCACGCGTCTCTCGCTACAGCGAAGAAAACGCGCACCTGAAGGTGGAACCCGCTGGAGTCGTGATGCGGTCGTTGAGCCAGGGTTCGCGCCCGCTGCTGTCCGAGCAGGAATTACCACCACCCCTTTCGGGCGTGGTCCTGCGCGCGCCGAGTGATCGGCAGACAGGCCGGGCTGGCTGGTGGTTCACGTGGGCCAGCCTCGCTGTCGGCGTCGTCTGTCTGGTTCTCGCGCTCTACCTCCGCGCTCGTAGGGCATGAATCCCAGCGCAGCCGCCACCATGGCACACCGCGGCAAGATCCTGAGCAGGGCGTTTGTGCTCGGCCGCTGTGAAGCCGCCAGGACCTGGTTCGGGGTGCACGCGGCGGTTTCGCAACCGACGCGCGATCATAGCGGGGCGCGGGTCTCGAGCAGGATGCGCCGTAGGGCGGGGTCGCCCGCCGGGATATTGCGGACACGGAAAGTCGATCGACTCGCTTCGTTGCTGCGGTGAGTTGGCCGGGGGGTGGCCCCATCGGGGGAGCTTGGTCGAAACCGGGTCACAGCGCTTTCTTTCTTCCCTCTTCCCTGCGAACAACACGGTCACCAGTTTACCGGAGGCGGCGCGGGGGGCCTCAGGGAAACCGCTCTCGCTGGCGACGCCAGCACCACATACGACAGCACGTGCTTTGCCGCTCTCACCAGTGCGACCGACCGTTGATGCATCATCGACAGAGCGGCTCCTGCTCCACCCGTAGGACGGTCGATCGGGAACGTCGGCGTCCGCAAGACTGGGGCCGATTGAGGTGATCGGACAGGCTCAGGTGGCCCATTCGATCCGGAAGAAAAGCTGCATGGGAACCGAGAAGCAGTCATAGAATGAGGTTCCATCTGTCACCTGGCCGAGGGCAAGAGCATGGCTACAGACTGCGAGGCCGACGCCCATCGATGGGTTGAGGAACAGGCAGCTTGGTTGGAACCGAAGCGGATCCAGTGGTGCGACGGCAGCGACGAGGAAAGACGCTCGCTGACGGAGCTGCTCGAGCAAACCGGCAACTTCATCCCGCTAAACCACCGGCTTTACCCCAACTGCTGGCTCTATCGGAGCGATCCGCGTGATGTCGCCCGGACCGAAAAGAGCACGTTCATTGTCGTTCCGGAGCGTGACGATGCGGGCCCGACGAATAACTGGATGAGCCCTGACGAAGCACACGAACGGGTCTGGCCGCTGTTCCGGCGAGCGATGCGCGGACGAACCATGTACGTCGTGCCGTACCTGATGGGCCCGCCCGGATCGCTGTTCTGCCGCGTCGGGATCCAGCTCACTGATTCCCCCTACGTCGTGCTCAACATGCGCATCATGACCCGCATGGGACGCGTGGCACTCGAGGAACTCGCCCGTCAGAAACGTTTCGTCCCCGGCGTGCATGCCCTGGGAACACTCGATCCCGAGCACCGCTATATCCTCCACTTTCCCCGCACCGAGACAATCTGGAGCATCAACTCCGGCTACGGCGGGAACGCGCTTCTGGGCAAGAAGTGCTTCGGGCTGCGCATCGCCAGCTGGATCGGTCGGTGCGAAGGCTGGCTGGCTGAGCACATGCTGATTGTGGGCATCGAGGATCCCTCCGGACGGACGCGGTACATTGCCGCCGCCTTCCCCAGTGCATGCGGCAAGACCAACCTCGCCATGCTGGTTCCGCCGAAGCAGTTCGATGGCTACCGAGTCTGGACGGTTGGCGACGACATCGCCTGGCTACGCATCGGCCCAGACGGGCGGCTGTGGGCGGTTAATCCCGAAGCAGGCTTTTTCGGCGTCTTGAAGGGCACAAACGCCCGCACGAACCCGAACGCCGTGGCTACCTTCCAGGCCGACAGCATCTTCACCAACGCTGGCTTAACCCCCGAAAAGACACCCTGGTGGGAAGGTTTGACCGACAGCCCCCCGCCAGGCACGGTGGACTGGCAAGGTCGCCCGTGGCGACCTGAGCTGGGGCCGGTGGCTCATCCAAACGCCCGCTTTACAGCCCCTGCTGCACGTTGCCCGTCGATCTCACCGCACTGGGAAGATCCCCAGGGCGTGCCGATCTCGGCCATCCTCTTCGGTGGCCGGCGGAAGACGTTGGTGCCCCTGGTGTATCAGGCATTCGATTGGGCTCACGGTGTGTTCCTCGGCGCTACGATGGCCTCGGAAACCACGGCCGCACAGAGCGGTGCGGTAGGTGTGGTCCGCCGCGATCCCATGGCCATGCTGCCGTTCTGCGGTTACAACATGGCCGACTACTTTGCACACTGGCTGGAAATCGGCAAGCGGCTCCGTCACCCGCCGCTGATTTTCGGTGTCAACTGGTTCCGTGTCGATGAGCAGGGACGATTCCTCTGGCCCGGTTTCGGTGAGAATCTGCGCGTGCTGCTCTGGGTCCTGGACCGGTGCGAGGGGCGCGTCGGTGCCGACGAAACACCAATCGGTTACGTGCCGCACGAACACGATATGAACCTGGAAGGACTGTCGCTGGAGCCGGGGGCTATGACCAAGTTGCTTGCCGTCGACCGCGCCGGTTGGCGCCAGGAAACGGAGGCCATCGCCGAGTACTTCGAACAGTTCGGCGACCGGTTGCCCACCGCGCTCCGATCGGAACTGGTCCAGCTGCAGAAGCGACTGGGCTGAGGTCCCGACAGGCTCAGCGGCTAGGAAGAATTCGCCAGCGTTCGCCGTCGGTAATCGTCACGGCAATCGGGACAGACCCCGCGCACCACCATCGTGCAATCCAATACTTCAAAGCCGGTTACCTCCGCTTGCTCGCGGATGGGCCGCTCGGCCAACGGCACCCCTTCGAGGTCCTCCACGCGATCGCACAGGACGCAGATCACATGGTGGTGCTGTTCTGTGTTCGGGTCGTACCGCACGACCGCCTGCCGGTTCGGAATCCGCATGGCCAACCCCAGCTCGACCAGCGTCTCCAGCACACGGTAGACCGTTGTGCGTGAGATTCCCGGTAGACGGCGGCGCACGTCCGCGTAGAGCTGGTCAGCCGTCGGATGGTCACTGCGGCGGAGCAGCGTCTCGTAGATGACCCGCCGCTGGACCGTCACCGGCAACCGGCGGCGGTGACAGGCAACCTCAAGCTCATGTAGCTTCGCAGCAATGTGCTCTTCGTCGAATTTGGCCATCTGCAGCTACGGAAGCGTTGAAATCTCAGCAAAGGCCTTTACCTCTGAATCATATGTTCGCGACCCTGGGGTGCGTTCCTGAGGCCGCCACCATGGGTCATGTGCGGGAGTCGCGCGGGCATGACCGGCACGGACGGCCCGCACAGGCAGGCCGTGCAGCATCGGCTCCTCAGCGCCTCGCCGCAACCGCGTAGTCGGCTGGTCCCTAGGGTGTGAACGGATCGGGTCGCAAGGCCTGCAGAATCTCTTCGGTCATCGTCTCGTACAGGTGCCGCACATGAGCCGGATCGCCTACCCCGTGGCGAGCTTCCGGGTAGATCAGCAGCCCGAACCGCTTGCCAGCCGTTGCCAGCGCATCCACCAGCTGGAGCGTATTGGCCGGGTGGACATTGTCATCGGCCATGCCGTGGATAAGAACCAGCCGACCCGATAGCGCCGCGGCCCTGGCAGCGAGCCTGGTCCGCTCGTAGCCCTGTCGGTTGTGCTGCGGCATCCGCATGTACCGCTCCGTGTAGATGGCGTCGTAGTTGCGCCAGTCGGTCACGGGGGCCCCCGCAATGGCCAGGCGGAACGCCTTGGAGTGCAACGCAGCAAAAGCCGACATGTAACCGCCGTAGCTCCAGCCGTGGATCGCCATCCGCTGCGAATCGGCCCACCCCTGGCGCTGCAGCCACTGCAAGCTGTCCAGCAGATCGCGCAGCTCCACGAAGCCCATCTGACCATAGATGCGATGGGTGTGCTTGATGCCTTTCAGCGACGAGGCGCGGTTATCGCACAACCAGACCAGGATGCCACGCTGGGCGAGGTACTGGAACCACAGCATGCGTGATCCCGCCCAGCGACGCTGGACCACCGGCGCCTGCGGGCCACCGTACACATAGCAGAAAACCGGATAGCGGTGCCCCTGCTTGAACCCCACCGGCAGGACGACCATGCACTCCAGCGGCATGCCATCCCGGGCAGGAACACGCAAGAAGCGGGTCTGGCCCCGGCGCACGTGCCGGTGGTAGTCGACAAGGTTTGGCTCGATGGCCCAAAGTCGCCGGCCGGTCGCGTCATGCAGCCAGGCTGCTGGCGGGGTAAGCTCGTTGCTGAAGTAATCGACGTAATAGGCCATGTTCGGCGCAAACCGGGCGCGGTGCGAATAGCGGAGATCCGACAGGCGCCGGATGCGACCGGAGGCAAGCTCCAAACGGTACAACTGCGCCGCGATCGGTGAATCCTTCATGCCGCGGAAGTACACGTATCGGCCGTCGGGCGAGACGCCATAGAGTTCGACCACATCCCAGTCACCTGTGGTCACCGCCGAGGTACTTCCGCGTTCGGTGTCCACGAGGTAGATGTGACGGTTGCCGGTGCGATCACTTAGCCAGAGGAAGCGGTGCTCGTCCAACCAGACCGGCTCACCGAGCACCTCCACCCAGGCCTCCGACCTTTCTTCGACCAGTGTCCGGCGGATGGTACCATCCAGACCGGTTTCGATCAGCTTCAACCAGGTCTGCTCCCGGTCCTGCAACTGGAACAGCAACTGCCGGCCACTTGGGTGGAAGCCGACACGAACGACGAGGCGGTCGCCGGGCAAGACGGTATCGAGCGGCACCCAGGAGATTCGCCCCCCTCTGGCAGGTACGATGCCAAGTTTCACGGTAGGCAGCGGATCACCTGCCTTCGGGTAGAACTCCTGCTCCAGGTGCGCGCGATAGGGTAGGTGCCGCACGATTGGATACCGGTGGACGCGCGACTCATCGAGATAGAGGAAGGCCAGATGGCGGCTGTCCGGCGACCACCAGTAGCCTCGGTAGTTGCCTCGTCCGTAGAGTTCTTCCTGATACACCCAGTCGAGCTTGCCGTAGCGGTGGGCCTCGTCTCCTGCCGGCGTCAACCGTCGCTCCCTGCGGCGCCGGAGGTCATAGACGTAGAGCGTGAACTCTTTCACGTAGGCCAGCATGCGGCCGTCGGGGCTGAAGCTGACGAGTTCCTCTCGGGCCGGATCGTGCGTGAGACGAGTCACCGTAGCGCGGACGAGGTCGACCAGGTAGAGATCATCCCCCGCCATGATCACGCCGGCTCGGCCATCGGACCTAAGCACGTCCCAGCCGCGGGCAGCCAATCGTGCCGCGTCGGCCGGACCGATGCCGGGAAGCGAGGTCCAAGCTTCAGCTAGTGCCTGGCGATCGTAAGCGGGCTCCTCGGCGCCGCTACGCGCGTCGATGCGTAACCAACCCTGGCCCGTGCGCAGCAGGTAGTGATGGCCATCCGAAAGCCAATGTACCACCGGTGGGAACCGTCCCGAAAAGGGAATGCGTCGCTCCGGGCCGTAGATCATCTCCAGCGTGAGACGGAGCGAGGGCGGCACGTCCTGCACCCGCCTCAGGCTCAGCGCCGCCCGTTTCGGCAAGGCCACCACCGGTAGCGGTTTGCCTGGAGCAATCCGATGATCCAGGAAGTTCCACATGAGCAAGTTGTCATGAGCGGTTGGATCGAGCAGGGTCACCGCCAGCGGGCTGCGCACGGGAACGATGTAGGTGCCCTGGCGTAAGGTCCGCTCGTCGCGTGTCCGGTTCACGGCCACGCGCACCAGCCGATGCCCTTCAAAGCTCGCGCCACGGTCGACCTTCTCCACGACGAACCGCTCGACCGTGACGGACACGTCACGCCGGAGCCGATACACGGCCAGTCCGTGCCAGAGTAACCGCTCGACCAGCCTGCTTTCCTGAGAATCGATCGCGTATGCCCACGGTGCCGCAACGACGCGCGTTGGTTTGACCCGACCCTCATACGGCAACCGCAGCACGCGGTCCTCTGCATCGTTGCCTGGCACGATTAGTTCCACGGTACCCTGCTGCGTGAGCGTGCCGTCGACGGGCATGCTCTGACCGGGCTTGATGCGCCGGGCGGCGGTGCGCAGCGCGTTCATCTCGCGCGCTTGTTCGGCCGTGAAGTCCAGGACGCTCTCCAGGAACAGCCGGGTAGCTCGGATCCGTTCACGAAACGGTGTTCTGGCGTAGACCTCGCTGAGCAGGGCGAACGTTCCGCGCAGCCCCATGTACTCGGTGCTGTAGCGCGCACCGAACCCGAACGTTCGCCACGCAGCACGTCCGTTGGCGAAGTTTCCGTAGTAAGTAGCAGCGACGCCGTGATCGGCCAGCCGGCGGCGCACCTCCGGGAGCAGCCGATCCCGCAGATACTGGACCACGGCATGGGGCACGGCGGGATGGTGCGGAACGTCGAACAGCAATTGGTGCTGATGGGTGGCACCGTTGGTCGTGTGGGTATCGATGAACAGCAGCGGATCGAGGCGGTTGGCCAACTGGACGAGTGCACGGACTTCGGGCGTTTCGAGCTTGACGAAGTCCCGGTTCAGGTTCAACCGCTGGGCGTTGTGGCGCACGCCCATGCCGGCCACCGGCCCAAGCTGATGCCTGCGATGCCGCTTGCCGCGGCGAGCGTTTCCGTCGACGTTGAAATCCGGGACGACAACTAGGCGCAGGCGGTGGATCCAGCGGGGGGAGCTACGCGCTGCCTCGCCACGCACAAGCTCTAGCAGCGCCTCCTTGCCGGCGCACTCACCGGCGTGGATGCCGCCAAGCAGCAGGACGGCGGGTCCAGCACCGGCCTCAACCGCCCAGATCGGTCGGCCCTCGACCGAGCGGCCAATCTGCTGCAGCCGAAACCGGTCGTCCCGCTGGGCGATGGCACGGAGGAACTGATGCACGTCGGCCGGAGACGACGTAGCCCGATAGTCGGACCGCTCCGCTCGGGTACGCGGTAGGCCGTCTGCGGCCAGAGCGGTGGCAACGGCAAGCGTAGCGAGTGCCGTGGCACACATCAAACGACCCTTCTGGCGCGCGGTTCGGTTCTGGTGGCAGGGTAGGCGTTCGGGCAAACGGTCGGAGGAGCCGTCCGTGCTGCAGGGGGGAGGCGATTCGCCGACGGCCGGCAGCATCGCGCTGGCCGCCCTTGCCTAGTCCGGCCAGCTCCCCCTAGTTTCGTCGGCATCGCAAATGGGCGTACATTCCCTTGACTCACTAGGTTCACGATTGTATCCTAAGCACGGACAACGGCCGTAGTGATTCTGACGGTTGGACTGCTTCGGTGGTGATGCGGGGCATGGTGTGGACGATTGGTAGCATCTAGGGTCTGCAACACGCCCGATTTGGGCGGGGAGTGGAATGATGAACACCCTATTTGTGGCTGTCGCCGTTGCGACGCTCGGTTGTCATGGCTGCGCGCCGGTGGCCAAGTGCGGCCATGCGGCCAAGGTCGAGTGCGCGCCGATCAAGATTTCCCTGCCGAAGATTTGCCTGCCGAAGATCGAACTACCGAAGCTTGACTGCGTCAAGAAGGTTAGCTGCGCGAAGCCAGTCAAGGTAAAGAAGTGCTGCGAGGTCAAGAAGGTTACCAAGAAGATCGAGAGCAAGGGCTGCTTCAAGCTCGTTAAGCCGAAGTGCTGTCTGCTGGGCTGCCTCGGCATCCATCGTCCGAGCTGCGCAGCGGCAGCCGGGAAGAAGGCCGAAGTAGAGAAGGCTCCGGCACCCGCACCTAAGCCGGCACCCGCACCGAAGCCGGCCCCGGCTCCAAAGCCGGCGCCTGCTCCAAAGCCGGCGGCCAAACCGGCACCACAGGGCAAGTAACCGGCCCACCGGCCAGGACGTTCCGGGGCCTGGCCATCCGATCAATCCGTAGTACACGCTGCGGTGAGGAGGAACGGGAAGTTCGGCGCGAGGGAGAGCGGAACGCGTTGGTCATCCTGCCTTCTGAGACCCGCCCCGCAAAACCAACCGAAGCAAGCAGTCTGGAGCCTCGACCGCCGCGGCGGCGGTCGAGGCTTTCTTGATGCGCTTCGACGCAGAGTTCCGACCCGGTCGCGCCGCGGCATCAGCACGTCGGCGACGCTCCGGTAGCCAGTCCCGGCGCCGCCAGCAGCGGCGGACCGGCTGGCAGCAGCGTTCGCAACCGCGATGGTCGCACACGAACTGAGTGCTGCGGGGCAGCGTAACCAATTCGGTAGCCTGCCGGCGCGCGCAGGAGGGTCTGAGTGTGCGCGGTGGGCAGCCGGGCCAGGCCGCGCGGGCCGAGCCGCAGCAGGGCGTCCCCAGCGGCTACACGCCACGGCCGGGGGGAGTGTGCGTTTTCCGAAAGAAACCGTCGGCGTCGACAGCAACCGCCACAGGCATCGAGCAGCTCGAGGGTGGAGACGGTGACTGAACAAGTGAAGCAGAACGGCCGGTCGGCAGGCATCGAACAGGCCCCAGTGCAGGCTGCCGAGGAACAGCCGGTCGACGAACCGGGACGGCAGCACGAGGCTCCGCCGCAAAAGCAGCCGCTAACACCCGATGCGCTCGAACGGGAAAACCGCCAGGGTGACCGGGCAATCGCCCTGCTCGTTACGCTGCTCGGCATCGGCCTGGGCGCCTTCACCATCGCGGACACTTCGATCTGGCGACACCTGAAGACCGGCTGGTACGTGCAGCATGTGGGTATTCCGCGCACCGACACGCTGAGCTTTGCAACCGAGGGTCAGCGGTGGATCGCCGACAGCTGGCTATACGACTGGGCGCTGTATCGGGGAGAGCAGATCGAGTCGCGCCGCAACGCGCTTGCGCTAGCAACGCGGTTCGAGACGGAGTTGCACCGCCGCTCCGAACCAATCGAGGAGGAAGGGATCACCCGGCCAGCGGTCACTGAGGAAGGCCGTCAGCAAGTGCTGAAGGCAATTGCGGGCCTGCGCCAAGCAGCCCGATCGGGTGACACTACTCAGATGCGCTGGGCTGCCGAAGAGCTGATACGGGCCGCCGATGAAGCAGACATCAGACTGGCGCCGACACCGGACGACACTGCCGCCTTGATCACCTTGAAGTGGCTTAGCGTGGCCCGCGCGGCCTGCTGGGGGCTAATCGTTGCAGTGCTGCTGACGCTGCGGCATGCCGGCCCGACGCTGTGGTGGACTGCCGTGTGCGTCGCGCTGGCGCTGGTGTCGCTGTTGAGCTACGTGGACAGCGGGCCGATCAATCTGACGCTCTTGTTCCTGGCGATCGAGCTGGCCGTGCTGCACCGGGCGACCACACGGGGCGCTGGCTGGCTCTGGCTGCTCATTCCGCTCTTTGCGCTCTGGGCCAACGTGCACACCTGGTTCGCACTGGGCGTACTGGTGGCCTGGCTGTTCGTGATGGGCGAAACACTTGTGCCGCCGGACCAGGTTGGCGACCGCAAGCGGCCGCTCCAGTGGCGTTCGGCTCTGGTGCCGGTAGCGGTGGCCACCGCTGCGACGTTCCTGACACCATACGGGCCACTTGTCTGGGTGAATCCGCTGCAGTGGGCGTCGGTCGTGCTGGAGCCAGAGCACTTCCAGGGCACGAGCCGCCTGTTCCTGGTGGACCTGGGCTTTGTGCCGATTGCTTCCGCCCGGTTTGTGCGTCAGGCGCAGATCCCGCCGGCCCTGGCGGCCTGTGCCCTGACGGTCATCCTCGCAGCCGTCTCCTTCTGGTTGCCGCGAGTGCCGTTCAGCCTCGGCCGGCTGCTGCTTCTGGTGACGGCCGTCGCGCTGTCGGCGGTGGCGGTGCGGAACTTGCCGTTGACGTCGATGTTGGCCACCTTTGTGCTGATCCTGAACGGCCAAGAGTGGTTCCTGAACCGCTTTGGCACGCAGACGCGCATCAGCAGGCCGTGGGTGCTGTGGTCTCGGTTAGGCCGGGTGGTCACGGTCCTGGTGCTGCTGGTGTTCTCGTTCCTGGCGCTGTCGGGCCGGGTGGGGGTGCGAGTCGGCCGAATGGGTTGGGGACTGGAATGGGGCATCTACGATGTGCCGCTAGCGCGGGAGGTGCGCCAGCTCGGGCTGCACGGGCGGCTGCTGAACACCACCCCCCTTCAGGGGGATTTGCTGCTGTGGTACAACCGCTCCACGGACAACAACTACCAGGTCTTCTTCGACAGTCGCCTGTCGCTGCATCGGCCTCGCCTGGAGGAGATCTACGACTTTTTCCTGAGGATGAGCCGCGCGGAGGTAACCACCGAAGAGCTGAATGAGATGAAAGTGACGGCCGTGGCGCTGAACCGGAGGATTTCTCCTGTGCGGCCAAGCTTCGAGAACACGTTCCGCCGTCTGTCCGATTCACCCGACTGGGTTCTGGTCGACGTTGCGCCGACGGCCGCCGTCTTTGCCCGGATCGACTCAGCCGTGACACCCGATCTGAGCGCCGACGTTGAGTTGGCAAAGAAACGGCGCGTGGATCCGTCGCAACTGGCGTTCAAGCAGCACACGCGCCGCATCCCGGAACTGCCACCTGGACCACCCCCTCCGATCCGCCCTCCAACGCTGATCGATCGACTCTGGCCGTTCCTGCGCGTGAACCGGCACGTGGAATCGTTCCGAGCACACCATTGGATGCTTGTCAGCAGCGAGCTGCCTGGACCGGCCGAGTGCCTGCTCGCGATGCGCACGGCGCGGCGGGCAACGGCAGCCGCCCCCGCATCACCCACCGCCTGGTACGCCTACTACCAGGCATGCAGCATCCTGCTGCAGCATGAGCGTGCCATTGCGCGGACACAGCTGGCCGTGCACCAGGTGCGCATCCAAGAACTGCTGGCCGCGCTCGATCAGATCGTTTCGCTGGTGCCCAACTGGCTCGAACCTCGCCTGGCACTGGCTTACTGGTACGAGCAACTCGGCTACGTAGACCTGGCCGCCGAACACTACGGCGTGGCACTGCAGTTGATTTCGCCAAGCGACCCGGGCTACGCGGACGTGCAGGCCAGCTACAACCAGCTGCAGGCGATGGTGGATGAGATGAGACGGACGCTGGCGGATCCGGAGAATATGCTGCCCAGCCCGGAATTGCGTGCCCAGGTGGCTGCCGGACGCGGGTTCCTGAAGCTGGCCATCGAGCAGATCACCCAGGAGCGTGGCCCAGTTGGCTCCGGTGACGTTGATAGCGGTATCCTGAGCGACTACTACATCCGAGCCGGCCTGGTCGCCGATGCGTTCGACACCCTGCTACAGATGCGGTCTGCGTCTGCCCTGGAACGGATGACACCAGGGCTGTTCGAAGAGAAGTGGGGCATGGTCCATCTGATGCGCGGCGACTACCGGCGTGCGAAACGCTACTGGGAAAGCTCTCTGGCCAAGCAGCGTCACGCATTGGCGGAACAGAAGATCCAGGCCATGCAGTCGCTGCTGTTCGCCGACCCACAGGCCAGCATCGACCGCTACTTCCAGCTCACCGCCGCCATCCAGCGCCAAGCAGCCACCGAATACCACCTCGGGTTTGTTAACCTGGAGATGGGCGAACCGCTGGAAGCAGCCAAGCACTTCCGGCAATCGCTCCAGCTAGCACCGGATAATCCCTACCGGCCGCTGATCGCCTATTACCTGGAACAGATTACCGGCGAGAAGATCGAACCGCGTCCTCGGCCGGCGAGCCAGCGCCAGGACGGGCGTGCCGCCACGCCAACGGCAACGCCCGAAGCTCAGCCGGTCAGCGAGCGCACGCAGCGCTGATCGCCGTTGGCTGATCATGGCCAGCGACGACGTACGGGGCCTTGCTTCAGTACGACACAGCGGAGCACACCATGACCCGAAACACAAGAGCGTTGACACGGCGTGAGTTCGTCCGAATGGGTGCAGCCGCCGCCCTGCTGCCTGCACTGCACGGCCTCAGCCAGGCAGCGGCTTGCGCCGGCTTCAAGATCGGGATCCAAAGCTACTCGCTGCGCGGCTTCTCGGTCGACCAGGCACTCGAACACTCCCGCGCGCTAGGCCTGAAGTACTGGGAGTCGTTCCGGGCTCATCTGCCAATTTCCACGGTACCCAGCGTCGTGGAAGGCTATCGCAGAAAGTTGGCTAAGGCCGGCATCACCCTGTACGCCTATGGCGTCGAACCGTTCACGGGCAAGGAGCAAGTCGACCGGCAGCGGTTCGAGTTTGCCCGGGCAATGGGCATCAAAGTCCTGACCGCCGACCCCACCCCCGAAAGCTTCGACCTGTTGGACAAACTGGTCGAGGAATACGGTGTGCGCATCGCGATCCACAACCACGGCCCAGGAGCTCGGTACGACAAGATCAGCGACACGCTGAACGCCATCAAGAACCACCACGAGTTCATCGGGGCCTGCGTCGATACAGGGCACTACATCCGATCGAACGAAGACCCGGTGGCCGCCGTCGAAGCGTTCGGCAAGCGGGTCTACAGCGTGCACCTGAAAGACGTCAAGACGCTGCCGGGTGGTAAGAAGCGCTTTGTGATTCTCGGTGAAGGAGACCTTGACACAGCGAAGCTATTGAAGGCACTGCGCAAGGTCGGGTTCCAGGACTGCCTGGCCCTGGAGTACGAGGAGAATCCCCGCAACCCGATCCCGGACATCCGCCAGTGCCTGAAGACGCTCAGCAAGGCGTGCACCCAGTTGAGCTAGCATTGGGGCCGGCATCAACGTAGAGATCGTCACAGGCAGCACCCGATTCCGGGTGCTGCTTTCTTGTGCCCGGGCGTACCCAGGCAGGGGTGTCGCAGCGAGCATTCGACCGAGCGGCATACGCACGGGCTGGATCGCCTTTCTTGCGCGTCCGGCGCGCCAAGCGGCCTGCTCGGATTCGGGCACGAACAGCCGGCCTGACTTAAGACGGGGATCGCTGCGCGCCGAAGC
The DNA here is from genome assembly GCA_026991575.1 of Planctomycetota bacterium. Taxonomy (GTDB): domain Bacteria; phylum Planctomycetota; class Planctomycetia; order JALXBF01; family JALXBF01; genus JALXBF01. The sequence continues at coordinate 20,095 of JALXBF010000122.1, forward strand.
AACGAGTAAGCACTCGGCATCTGGGGGCATCCTCTCCGCTCGCGGGGCGCTGCACGAACGAGCAAAGCCGGGGTTGACAGGCGAGACCGACTACTATAGTCTTAGTACGAACAACATCAAAGGTCGGCGTCGCTCCTCGGGTGTGTGCCCGCGGAGGTGGTTTGGCGACGGCTGGAGCTTCTTCGTGTGGAGGTACGCGATGAGCCGAGTGCGAGAAGCGAAACGGCACACTCAACTGGCGGTTGACCGCCTGGAGCAGCGAGAGCTGCTTTCGGCCAACGTCGTCAACGGAACCCTGTACGTGGAAGCAGGCGACCTGGATGACGTGGTGCGCATTGACCTGCGCAACAGCTCTCTGATCGTGCGTGAAAACCACGAGCTTTACCGCTTCGACGCATCGAACGTGAACCGCATCGTCGTGCTGACCAAGGCCGGGCATGACCGGGTCACGATTGACCCGGACATCACACTGCCGGTTGTTGTGCGTGCCGGTTCGGGCGACGATATCATCCGGGGCGGCAGCGGAAACGACCGGATCTATGGTGGCAGCGGCAACGATCGTCTCTACGGCCGCGACGGAGACGATCGCCTGTATGGTCAACGTGGTGATGACCGGCTGTTCGGCCAGGACGGCGACGACTACCTCTTCGGCCATCGGGGCCACGATGAGCTGCGCGGTGGCCGGGGTTATGACCGGCTCCGGGGCGGCCGTGACGCAGACGACTACTACGGCCACTGGGATGACGATGTACCGGGGCACGAGCTCCGCGAGTACGAGCACCACTACCGCTACGAACACCGACACCGCGATGACTCCCCTCGGGATGACTCAGGGCACTGGTCCGACAGCAGGTATGAGTATGAGGTCGAGTACAAGGCGTACCTGACTGGATCCGGTGGCCGGCACGCAAAGGTTGAGTATGAGGTTGAGAACGAGCATGGGATGACCAAGACCGAGTTTGAGGTGAAGGTGTGGGGGGCGACGCCCGGTGAGGTGCTGGACGTCTACGTTGACGGCCAACTCGTTGGCCAGGTGCTCATCGGTCCGTACGGCACCGGCAAGCTGAAGTACACGACCTATCCGCACAAGCCTGGCCACAGGCCGTTCCCGGACAACTTCCCCACGATCACGGACGGCACCAGTGTTGCCGTGGGTGATATGAACGGCACACTGCGTGTGTGGTATTCGTAAGCCGAGGACTACAGCTGGACTATCTCTGGCTCAGGCTACCGGAGCCGCCCCGTCAGCTGTCGGGGCGGCTCTTTGTGCGCGCTGGTTAGCGCCCGGTCGGTTGTCAGCCGGAGAACTCAGGCTCATAGCCGGCAGCGCGGATGCGCTCCAGCAGATCCTCGATCGCAAGGTCCGCTCGCACGTGCACACGCACGGTCTTGCTCCGCGCGTCGGCCTGGACGTGAAGAACGCCGCCGAGTTGTTGCAACGAGTAGCTGATCAGACGTTCGCACGCCTGACAGGCCATATCGGGCACACGAAGCGTGACCTCACGACCTGCCCGCCCGTGTTGCTCGCCCATCGCCCGGCCTCTCACTGCCCGTACGCCAGTCGCACGGTCCCGGAGTACTTGTCGATGATCAACCAGTTCACGCGGGAACCGTCTTTGGTTACGACCTCGACCTCAAACGTGCCGATGGTCTCGCGCACCTGACCGATCGTGAGGTTCGGGTTAGCCAGACGGCGCAGGTACGCTTCCGCCCGCTGTCGCGCCTGCTCGACAGTGCGGGGATTAACCTGAACCTGCGGTTGGCCGTCGCCGCCGACAGAAGACTCCATCTTGCCCCCGCCCATGCCCGTACCGATGGTGCCCGCCATCATCATGCGCATGCACGGGCACATCATCATCTGGTTAGCTCCTCCCCCCATCCCAGCCATGGCTCCAGCCATCATCCCGACGGCACCGGCCATGCTGGTCCCTGTCGAGCCTACTAGGCCGCTTCCCATGCCCGCAGCAGCACCGGCAAAACCGGTCACGTTACCCATCCGATCCGATGCGATACTGGCAGCTTCCGACCGATACTGCAGCGGTTCCCCTTCGTACGGTGCGCCCAGCTCGACCCAGCGCCGCACGGCCGCCAGCACCTCCGGCCGTACCATCGGCCCCCCCTTCGGCATCTCGCCCGCCTCGATTAGCTGAACCAGTAGGCTCTCATCCGGCTTCCCTGGCACGATCGCTTCGCCCGTGTCGCCGCCGCGCAGTGCTGCCGCGCGCCGGCTCAAATCCAGCCCCCCTTCTCTTCGGTCCGCGTTGTGGCACTTCAAACAGCTTCGCACCAGCAGAGGCCGGACGACCTGGCGGAACAGCACCAGCGCCTGCTGCTCATCGGACGTGCCGGCCATCTCACCCGGTTGCTCTGCCCCTCCGCCAACGGCCATCGGCGTCCGAGCCGCCTGGGGCACCAGGCTTGTGTACGCTACTACGAACAGGCCCATCAGGACGGAAACCAGGCCGCTCACGGCCAGATTGCGCATCATCGCTCGTCGCTCCACCCGGCGGTCTTCCCCGCAGAAGCCAGCTCGAGCCGGTCGGTCCGGACCGGTGGGGCTGACAGGTCCAAGCACATGATCTCCTGCTCGTCCCGCACGAACAGACGACCGGCTACCAGCGTTGGCGGCGTCCACGTTCTGTGGCGGCATAGTCGCGTGCGGGCCAGCTCGCGATAACCGTCCGGCGTGGCGGCCAGCAGCGCCAGTTTGCCGTACTCGCCCAGTACGATGAGCTTGTCGTTGCAAGCAATCAACGATCCTTTACGGAACCCACCCCGGTGCCATCGTACCCGGCCCGTCGCGAGTTCCATGCACGTCAGCCGCGTCTCGTCGAACCCGTACAGGTATTCCCCCACCAGCACCGGCGTGCTGAAGTGGTTGCGCATCGCCGTGGACCGATAGACCACCTCGGCACCCGCGCCGCCGCCTGGCAGCGCCACGACGCGCAGCAACGCACAGCCGCGCCCGTAGCCGGTCGAAATGAACACATACGGGTCCGAAACGATCGGCGTCGCAATGTTGCAGTCCATGGACGTCGTCCATGGGAACCGCCAGTACAGCCGACCGGTTTGCGGTTCGACGCTTACCAACGCCTCGGCCGTGAAGAACAACACCTGCGGCTGTCCGGCCAGCGTCGCATACACCGGTGACGCATAGCCGGGCCGATCATCCAAGCTCTGCCAGCGCACCGCGCCGCTGTGTCGATCCAGCGCTGCAACCGACCGGCCGCCCGCCCCCCCAGGCATCACGAATACCAAATCTCCAACGACCAGTGGAGAAAACGACACCCCCCAATCCGGTATCCGACCGCCGAGCTCCCCGATCAGATCGCGCCGCCAGATCGGCCTTCCAGTACGAGCATCCAGGCAGTGCATCAACCCGGTGGCCCCCACGGCGTAGACCAGGCCATCGTACACGGCCGGAGTCGACCGTGGCCCGGATCCCTGGTCGCTGACAAACGACGCCCGATAGCGGTACCGCCAGCGCTCTTCTCCTGTGGCGGCATCCAGACAGACCACCGCCTCGTCCGGCCCATCCTGCATCATCGTGTACAACAGCCCGTCCACCACCACGATGCCCGAATAGCCCGGGCCGGTAGTCGATTGGCGCCACAGCACTGGCGGCCCGCCTTCGGGCCAGCGCGTAGCCAGCCGCTGCGGTGGTGCCATGCCATCGCGTCGTGGCCCTCGCCATTGAGGCCACCCGGTCAACGCCGCATCCGTGTCCCGGCCGGCCGGAGCTTCGCGCCCCCGGGTCGCCGGCTCGGAATCAACCGTCTGGCTGCCAGTCCGCCAGCGCCCTGCGAAGGCCACGGCTGCGACAACGACAGCCGCCGCGACCACCAGCCCGATGGCCCAGGCGACGGCTGGATACGTTGCACCACTTGAGCGGTTTCTCGTGCCCGCTGCCGAGGTACTCATCGACAACGCCGTTCTTGCAGCCCCCATCTTGCCCGGCAGAAGACCTTCCGCCGGTAGCTATTCTGCTTGCTGACCGTCCGACTGAGTGTTGCCGACACGGAACTCGACGTAACTGGCTTCGATTCGGTACTCGGCCCCTGCCCGCACCAACTTTCCAGCCACGCGCACCCTCGACCCTACCCGCTTCTGCCTCACGTGCCACCCGGCCGGGTTCAGGTCCACCAGCACCTTCCCGCTGCCATCGTCCACCTGGAACCAGCATCCCACCGACGGGCACTGTTGCACGACGGTGCCCTCCACGACGATCTGTTGCCCGAGCAGCTCATCGCTGAACGCTCGCACGGCAACCGTCTGGACCGCAGCCTGCGGGGGACTGCCCAGTACGGTGGCCTCGACCGCTTCCCCGGACGGCTGCCCGCAACCGGGACAGGCCAGGACGCTCAGGATTGATATCGTGATCGCAGGCAGCAGCTTCTGATCCGGTCCAACCATCGTCACTTCCGCCTGGAACGCTTCGCCAACGTGGGATCGCCGTTGAGCGATTGAATGATGGGACAAGCGGCAGATCGCTTCGTGCGGCAGGCACACAACAATTCGTTCAACGCCTGCTGCATGGCCCGCAAGTCACGGATCTTCCGGTCGATCTCCTCTAGCTTCTGCTTGACCAGCCGTCGAACCGCTGGAGCCGCGGCCTGTGGCGCGTCGCGCAGCGCCAGTAGCTCGCGGATCTCGCGTAACGAGAACCCAAGTTCCTGGGCACGCTTCACGAACCGCACCAGGTCCACCGTCTCGGGCGGATACTCGCGGTAGCCGGATGGACGCCGCGGCGGCGGTGGTAGGATTCCCACGCGCTCGTAGAACCGAAGCGTCTCGACGTTCACGCCAGCCTGCCGGGCGACCTCACCGCTACGCAAACCCATAGGCCATCACCTCAGCACCGTGCAGTCCGCTAAAGCATAGAGTCCGTACCATGGTACGGAGTCAACCGGGACCGACAGCAGCCGGAGGTTGCGGTCGGTCAGTCCGGCCGGAAGCGGTGGCCGTCGGCGAAAGAGGGGAGCTTGTGCCGTTGTCGCTAGTGGGTTCGCAGGCGGGTTGGTCGGCCGGCTAGCGTGTTGAAGAAGTCGCGTTTCATTGCGTCTTCGTCGATGTCCAGGATTAGCCGCAGCGGTGCGGAGCGGTTGGCGGCGCGTTTCCAGCGGTATTTCTCGTCTGGACCACCTAGCTCTGCTGGCTCGACCCGCACGAGCCACGGGAGGCGGCGGGCAAGGGCAATCACGGTCGCCACGGCAGTCACGTCGTACAGCGACTTTGCGCGCTCCCGGCGTAGCACGATCGGATGAACCAGACCGCGCAGGTAGCGACCCAGTGGGTTGTCCGGATACAGGTCTTGCTCGTGCCGCGTGTCTACGGTCAAGCTGGCTCCCGGTGGCCGTTCAAGGATCACCCACCAGGGTAGCCGACTGCGCGCGACCACGTGCACGGCCCAAGGATCGTTGCGGCCGTTGAACGAGTCGATGTGCGCGTGTTCGGGGCCGCCCCCCAGCCAGCAGATCTGGAGCCGCCCGTGCACCTCAAGTCCTTCGCGACGAGCCTGCAGGATGGCACTGGCCACGTTCGTGCACGGCCCGACCGGAATGACCCAGACAGGATCGCCGGGAACCGACCCGCGTGCCGCTGCCAGGATCGCTTCGCTGGCCTCCGAAACCCTGGGCACGGTATCTTGCCATCGCTGGCTCGGTGGAACAACCAATCGGTAAGGCGAGCCGCGAAAAACGGGCGGGATGCGACCGACATCCAGCCCGCTACAGCGAGCGAGATCGAGCATGTGAACGATTTCTGCGTAGTTCATCGCCTCCTGCCACGCTTCATTGGCCCGACCGCCGTGATGGGCGCTGTTGATTGCCAGAACGTCCAGCTCACTGAAGAGGGCGTAGGCAAGGTAGTGCTGGTCGTCCACTTCGTTCTTTGCATCCGTGTCCAGAATCACGCGTGGCACAGGCCGCTCGCCCGGCCTGTACACGCGCAGCAGCATAGTACAAACGTGCCCATCAGCCCCGGTGATCAGCCGCACGTGGTAGCGTCCCGGTTGGCGAAACGTGTGCCGGACGACCGGACCGCTCGCCTCGGCACCGTCGCCGAAGGACCACCGTAGGCGCAGGGTATCATGGCGTCCGGTCGGCACGATCGCTCGGAATTCGACCGGCCGCCCACAGACGGCTCGTTCGTTCAGCGGCTTAATGTGAACGGTGGACTCGGAGGGAAGTAAACCTAGGCCTCCTGTGAGTAACGCCACAGCAGCAAACGGCAGCATGGCTCACCTCGTCCAGGTGTGCGACCGGCCCCGACGGGCAGCTGGGTGCCGGCACCGGCTCGGGACGATTTCGAACGGTGCACGACGGCCACTAGTTTAGCGGTGCACGGCCGCCTACAGCCGCGCGCGAAGACCGGCGCGCGCTTCGCGGTCGGCTGCCTATCCTATCGACCACCATAGAGTCTGGATGAGGGTACGGTCTGGGCCGGGGCAGACCCTGGCGTGGTTGCACCGCGTCCGCAGCCCGACGAAGAGCCAACGTCTACTGCTGCAGCGTAGAGGCCACGTCGGGCGAGCGGGCTGTCGCCGGAGCACGACGTTTGGTGAGAACAGAGTTCGGCGACGCCGCGCAAGGGGTGCTTGTCCGGTTGGAACCGCTCAATGAGCGAGGAGCCGGTAACTGGTTTCCGAGACGAGCGGCGGCCTTGCAAAGCGGTCCATTGACCGGCTCGCTGCTGCGAGACCGCATTGGCAAGATCCGTATGGCTCGTCAGCTCCCGCTCGATCTTGCCAGTGGGCAGACTGGCGGCAGACCGTTCAGTCCCGAGCACGTTGCCGATGGGCTCGCCGCTAGAGCCTATCTGCTGCGAGCACTCTCAGCGCCCGGCGCCGCGACAGGTGTGGGGTTCGGGAAAGCCGCTCTCGGGACAAGCGTAGCTTGTCGTCGCCGGAGCTACGCACATGGATTCGAACGCACGCGCAGACCTCGCCGGTGCCGAGGTTTGTAATGCCGTTGGTACCGCCGTGCGATCCGGCACAGGTGGGAAACCGGATCGCGTTGCGGCCGTTAGGGCGGTAAGCCCGTGCTTCTTGCATTCCGCTCCGGCAAAGGACGTCAGTGCGCCCGGAGGGACTCGAACCCCCAGCCTGCGGATTAGAAATCCGCTGCTCTATCCAATTGAGCTACGGGCGCGGTTGCATGTAGAACAAACGCACGTAATTCTAAGCGATCGTACCTCGTAGTGTTTCGCCCTTGGGCACTCCTGACGCAGCCGACTCAGCTCCTGCGGACGCTCCCCCCGGAGCGCGTCTCCAGGAGGCGGGGAGCGAAGTGGGCCGTGACACTGCTTCGCGCAGGGTCGGCCGGTATGCCTGCCAGACCCCGCGGAACTGGCGATCGGGAGAGCTAGCGCCTCGGCCCGTGCCGCTGCCAGGCAACCGGCAGCACGAAGCCACTGCCCGCTCCACGCGGGCTAAGCTACCGGGTCCGGCACCTCGTTCGGAAACACCCGCCGTCCGCTTTGTCCTTGCGTCCCTGCGTCCACGCCACAAGAGCAAAATCGGCTTGCCTCCGACAGTGTGTCCCGGCCAAGCCGGTCCGGACAGATCCCGCTCGGTTCACCTCTCACGCCGGGGTCGCTACGGGCAGCCAATGCGCTGCTGGCGTGTCAGCCCGGCGGTCACGGGTTCGCCGGAGGCTGAACCCTAACACCGCGAAGCACGAAATCGTCAAAGATGCCCGTGTCATCGAACGAGCCCACGCCCACACGGCCCCAGACGAACGTCTTGTCCTCCGCCGTCATGATCGGCTCGGGCTTATCGTCGATAAACACGGCAATCCGGCCATCGGCGACCGTGCGTTCGATCCGCACCGTGTGCCAGCCCTGATCCCATGCAAACCCATCGGTTCGTTGCTTGGCAATCGACCGCCGCGGCCGGCCGTTGACCAGGAAGATCGAGTGGGCGTGCGGATCGGCCTGGCGAGCGATGTGCACGTAGTAGAAATGCTTCGCATCCTGGTAACCGAAGAACAGGCAGAGGTCGCGGTGCGGGTAGTCCTGCGTGGTAGACCGGACGCGCACCTGGAGCACGAAGTCGCTGACGACCCGGTCCTTCACCAAGGCGATGTTGACCGGACTGCGTACTGGTGGGTTGTACTGGCTCTGGCGGAACAGGGCGAGATAGCGGTTGGTGCGACCGTTGATTCGCATCTGGTCCAGCGCCCAAGCGGACGGGTCGGTGAACTCCCAGTCCTTCAGGCTGCTGTCCGTCTCGAAATCGGTCTGGTATACGACCGGCAGCGCGTCGAGTTTGCCGTTCTTCTTCTCTTGATCTTGGCCAGCCCACACAAGAATCGACAGGCTCAAGACCGCTGCTGCCAGAAGCAGACCAAAACGCATCGGTGCCGTCTCCCGTTGTGCCCGCAAGGGGCGAAGGTATCGGGGCAGATCCGAAGTGACCGACCAAACCGCGAGCTCAAGCCGCCACGTGCCTCCTTGACCAGCAAGTAGTTTACCCAAGCATCCCAGATCTTTCAATTTTGCCAGACCACCGCAGTACGGCCGGGGCGGCAGCCCAGCCTAATCGGGCATTTGACAACTTGTTGCGCCGGCAGCTACCAGGTAGCACTGCTCCACGTAGTCGCGCACCATCCGGTCCGCGTTGAATCGCCAGCCTAAGGTGCGGATCGCTCGCTTCATCTGCTCGATCCAACCGCGCGGCACCCCGTCTTCGTCCCGCTCGTAGTAGAGCGGCACGACGACCCGCTCCAGGGTACGGTACAGGTCCAGCGCGTCGTTACGGTCCTGGATCTCTGGATTCGTGTGGATCCGTCCCTTGCCGAACGCGAACCCGTTGGTACCGTCGTACGCCTCGGCCCACCAGCCGTCGAGGGTAGACAGGTTCAGCACGCCGTTCAGTACGGCCTTCTGACCGCTGGTGCCCGATGCTTCTAGCGGGCGTCTGGGATTGTTCAACCAGACGTCCACCCCCTGTAGCAGGTGGCGTGCGACGTTCATGTCGTAATCCTCGATGAAGGCGATCTTTCCGCGGAAGCGGGGATCCTGGGCCAGCTGCGCGATCCGTTGGATGAGTTGCTTGCCAGCGTCGTCGCGCGGGTGAGCCTTACCCGAGAAGATGAGCTGCACGGGGCGCTCCGGATCGTTCACGATCCGGTCGAGGCGATCCAGGTCCGAGAAGATCAGCGTCGCCCGTTTGTACGTGGCGAAGCGGCGGGCGAAGCCGATGGTAAGCACGTCGGGCTGCATCATGCGCGACGCGAACGCGATTTCCTCCTGCGAAGCACCGCGCCGCTTTAGCTGGCGGACAAGCCGGCGGTGGACGAAGTCGAGCATGGACGCTTTCAGTGTCTGGTGCACCTCCCAAAGCTCGCCATCGTCGACCTCTTCGATCCCCGCCCAGACCTCCGGATCGCTCGTACGCTGCGTCCAGTTGGGCCCGAAGTAGCGGTCGTAGAGTCGATAGATCTGCGGCGCCAGCCAGCTCAACACATGCACACCGTTGGTGATGTGACCGATCGGAATCTCATCCTCGGAACGGTCTGGCCAGAGCGGGTGCCACATGGTCCGGGTGACACGGCCATGCAGAGCACTGACGGCATTGGCCCGCAGACTGCCTTTCAGCGCAAGCACGGTCATGCAGAACGGTTCGTTAGGATCCTCTGGCCGAACCCGTCCCAGCCGCATCACGTCCTCGACCGAGAGGCCGATCTGGTCGGCGAGCGGGCCGAGGTGCTCGGCGATCAGGTCGTAGTCGAAACGGTCATGGCCAGCAGGCACGGGCGTGTGTGTCGTAAAGACCACGTGCTGCCGGGCCACGCGGAAAGCATCTTCAAAGGAGCGCCCTTCCTCATGGATGTACTGCCGCACCAATTCCAGGACTGCAAAGGCGGAATGCCCCTCGTTCAGGTGCAGGCAGCCGGGGTCGATGTTCAAGGCCTTCAGCGCGCGCAGGCCACCAACCCCCAGCAGCAGTTCCTGGCGGATGCGGGTGCGCATGTCGCCGCCGTAGAGTCGTGCCGTGAGCTCGCGGTCCTCGGGCCCGTTTGCGTCGATGTTCGAATCCAGCAGCAACAGCAGCGTCCTGCCAACCTGGATCCGCCATACCCGCGCGTAGATCGGGCCGTTGCGCGTATCCACCTGCACGACCACCGGTTGTCCGTCGCGGTCGAGCACGGCGTCCATGGGAAGTTTACTGGTATCGACGTTGATGTACTCCTCGACTTGCCAGCCGTCTTCGTTGAGGCGTTGCCAGAAGTAGCCCTGGGAGTAGAACAGGCCCACGCCAACCATGGGCACGCCCAGGTCCGAGGCGCTCTTGAGCACGTCGCCGGACAGGACACCGAGGCCGCCGGAGTAGATCGGCAGCGATTCGTGCAACCCGAACTCGGCAGCCAAATAGATGACAGGTCGAACCTGCAACACACCGCTGCGCGTCGCGCCCCAGGTGTCGGTCGCGGTCATGTACTCGCCGAGCCGGCGGTAGGCGTAGTTGATGCGGCTCTCGAGCACAAGTTCACGAACGCGCGCCTCCACCTCCTCAGGCGTCAGCTCCTGTAGCAGCGCCACCGGATTGTGCTGCAGTTCCCGCCATCGCTGCGGGTCGAGCGCCCTGAAGATGGGATCAAGCTCAGGCTGCCAGGTCCACCAAAGGTTGTGCGCAAGGATCTGGAGCTTTTCGTAGATCGTTTTCGTGGCATCCATCGAGTCACGCTCCTCCGTGCCCGGGGTCCGGTCCCGCTCAGTCGAGCGGCTGACAAGAAACTCTAGCACACTCCGGGTACAGCGTCCATGCGCGCCGAGACGCCCGCTCGATGGTCTCCGTGTGCTTCTGCGGCTCTAAATCGCCGGGCTGCGACGACGGGGCCGGCACGCTACGCGCCACCATTATCTCCGACCACACATGGGCCCCGGCTCGCCGGCAGCCCGCCTCAAGCTGGCCACACACTTGGAAGGCACGTCCTACTTCTTCTTGCGCGACTTCTTCTTCGCGCCCGTTCGGGTCGACTTGCTCGTTGCCGCCTTCTTCCGGCGGCTGCTGCCGCCGCGGCCAAAGATCAACTCCCAGCCCTCGGCATACTTCTTCGTGCTGCCGACGCGTACGATGCTCATTGCCTATTCTCCCCTTCCGCACCAAACCGTCTGAGACGAGCCCGAAGCGGGCTACATCAAGAACCGAATCATTAAAGACCTACGCCGCGGCGTGAGCTTGGTCAAGTCCCGGCCGCGCCCGCACGGCCGCTGGTCTCGGCCGACCAACGTCGCGTGGCCGGGACGATCACGCGCAGTGCGGGCGGCCACGCCTGCGGGTTGTGGGGCCCGGATGGACCATGCCGGCGGGGCAGCACCGGCCTGGGACGCTAGCGAGATTCGACGTACTGTGCTGTCGGCTCAGCCTGGCTGGCGCAGCGATCGCCCTCACCACGCAGACCATCCGGAAGATCGTGACCTATAGTAGAGCGGAAAGACTCGGTAGCCGAAGGGTGCCAGACCTTCCCCTTCGAGCCCACACTGTGCCCACCCCGGAGAATCGCCACGTTTGCGCGGAGACGACCATGCGCTGTCGAACGCTCCTTTGCGCCTGTGCCCTGCTCAGCACCGCCTTTGCCAGCGACGGGCAGGCCCAGCCGTTTGCGGGCCAGATCTGGGACTTCACCAATAACAGTGGCCGTGACTACCGGGTCTACTCGCCCTCTCTCGGGCAGAAGCGGGACGTGTACGTCTACACGCCACCGGGCTTCAGCTGGGAGAACACGGCCACGACTTACCCGCTTCTTATCTGGCTCCACGGCTATCTGGGCGATGAACGGGATTTCCTGATCACGGTGGCACCGATTCTGGACCGTGCCATTCAGCGTGGTGATTGTCCGCCGCTGATCTGCATGGCACCGGACGGCAGCATCGCCGGCGACTTTCCCCGGGACGACCCGCTGGAGAGTGGTGGTGGCAGTTGGTTCGTGAACTCGGAGCGGGGTAAGTTCCAGGACTACCTGGTCAAAGATCTGTGGCAGTGGGTGCATGAGAGATTTCCAATCAGAGCCGGTCGTGACGCACATGCGATCGCCGGCTGGTCGATGGGTGGGTTCGCAGCGTACAACATCGCGTTGAAGTACCGTGAGCGGTTCGCGATCGTCGCAGGGGTGTCACCCCCGCTGAACATGCGCTACGTTGACCTGAACGGCAACTACTCCACCGACTTTCGACCGGGCCGGTGGGGCCTGCGCAAGTCGTTTCCCGATCCAGAGGAGACCCTAGCCTACTTTCCGTACGACACCTTCATCCTAGGCATTCCGACCCGGGTGCAGATTCCGATCACCGCTGAAATGTGGTTCGGCCCTGTGTGGGGGCTTGGTCGGCGAGGCGCGGAGTTTGTGAGTCGGGAGAGTCCTCTGGAGCTGATGGCGCGCAACCCGGTCCGCCCCGGTGAGCTGGACATGTACGTGGCCTATGCCAAAGACGACCCACTGAACATCGATGCGCAGGTAGAATCGTTCGTTTGGTGGTGCCGGGAAAGCGGCATTCCGATTACCGTGCGCGCTGGCTACGGCGGCCACACGACTGAATTCCTCCAGCGTCAATTGCCGGACTTGTTCCGCTGGATCGGCCAGCGGCTTCGCGAACGACTGGCCACGAAACGCTCATCCGGGAGTTGATCACCATGATCCGCTCGACCGCACTGCTCCTGGCCCTGGCCATGGCGGCGTCGGTGCTGGACAGCGTCGCGAGAGGACAGTCAGCGGAAAGGCCACGTGACCCAGCCGCCGTGCGGCTCAACAAGGTCATCGCCCGGTTCGAGGCGGGCAAGCCGGCATTCGGCATCTTCGTCTCCGACCCGACGCCGCGCAAGGCGGTCATGTTGGCCGCCAGCCCGCTGGACTTCGTCGTCATCGACATGGAACATACCCCTCTGGCATTCGATCGGCTGGAAGCATTTCTGACCAGCTTCGTCGACCGCCGTCGGCTGGCGGCGAAGGGAAACTTGCAGCTGGACGTAGCGCCCATCGTGCGGTTGGCGCCGTACGGCCGCGAGCGGCTACAGTTCACGATCAAGCAGGCGCTGGACCTGGGCGCGTACGGACTGATGCTGCCGTTCATTGAAACGCCCGAACAGGCGCTTGCCGTCGTACGCGCTGCGCGCTATCCTCAGCCCCGTGGTGCTGCGGATCGTGAGCCGATCGGGCAGCGCGGTGCCGCGTACGGTTTTGCCGCCCGGCTCTGGGGGCTGTCGCCGACCGAGTACGTTCGTCGGGCGGACATCTGGCCGCTGGATCGCCAGGGCGAACTGGTGCTGATGCTTCAGATTGAAAGCGTCACGGGGGTGAAGAACATCGAACGCATCCTGGCTGTGCCTGGCGTGAGCTCGATTTTCATCGGCCCCTCTGACCTGGCGTTCTCGCTGGGCGTACCCGTCGGCCACCCGGACCATGAACGAGCGATCCAGACCGTGCTAGCAGCGTGCAAGAAACGCAACGTGCCGTGCGGGATCACGGCGAGCGCAACAGACGTGCGCAAGCGGCTCGCCGAAGGGTTCCGGTTCGTAACCGTCGGCGGGGACGATCAACTTGGCGAAGGTGTACTCAGGACCCTGCGGGCGGCCCAGCAGCGTCGGTAACGCTCATCCCCCCTAGGCCTGTTGCCGTCGTGCCCCCGGCAACACCCCTGCTGCTGACGGCTGATCGTGCGGCGGCGACTGGTCGCCGTCAGCGCCTGTGGCAGCCAGCTCAGCCGAAAAACCCCGCGCCGCTTCACCGCTGCCGTGAGCCGGTTCAAGCGGGCGCCGTTGCACCAATTCCAACTGCAACACCTCAGCGATCTTCTCCACCGTGGCCAGTCTCAGGTCGCGCTCGCCTTTCAGGAACCTGGTGATCACAGCCGGCGCCACGCCCGCCTCCTTGGCCAACCGGTAGACGCTCATCGGGCTGTTGCGGATCGCCTCGCGCAACGATTCGCTGAGGGTCGGACGCCACAGCCTAGGTTGTCGGGTTGGGGAAACCACCGGTTGCCTCCTCTGGGAACCAAGCCACGACGCCGTCCGGTCGCACGTTCCGTCCTCCCCCAGCTACTACTATCTTCGCCGCGTGGCCCCGGCGGGGCAAGCGGGGCGAAATGGCCCGTGAGGCGGGCAGAAACCGGGTTTTTGACGCAATCCAGTGCCCTAGATGGACTTAGGAAAAATCGGCCCACGGTTGACGGCACGGCGACGGTCGGAGACAATGGCACAAGAGTGTGTGGACCGTGTGGAACCAGTGGAGCGGGCGGTACCGCGTTTTTCGGGGTTGATGCAAGGCTCAACCGAACCGTGCCGTGCCGTCGAACCTGAAGGCCTGCAAACGAGAGCCTAGGAGGTACGCAGCGAACGAGGCAAAGACCGCTATTTTTTCTTGCGGCCAGCGGTCTTTTTCTTCTTGGCGGCAGTCTTCTTCTTTTTGGCGGCTGTCTTTTTCTTCTTTGCAGCCGTCTTCTTCTTGGCTGCCGTCTTCTTCTTGGCCGCTGTCTTCTTCTTCGCAGCGGTCTTCTTCTTCCTAGCCTTGGCCATAGCTCACCTCCTTTCCGGAACCGGTGCCGCCCGCTCCCGTTTTATTGCTGACACCTGGTTCCACCTGTCCCGGTCGCCAACACACGCACACCCGTCACCGACTCGTGGCTGTCCACGCTTCTACTTGCCGCCCAACCACTTGAGCAGCTTCTGTCTGTAGGAGTATACCAGTTCGTGCGCGGTGGTCAAGTGGAAAATTGGCCAGTTGGCAAATGATGTCATCGAGCAACGTTGTCCTGCGACACAGGGACCAGGACCACTCCGCGCAGCCTCACCGCCGCGCCATCGCCACGGTGACGCACCAGCAGCTCCAGCTGCGCCTGACCCTGCGGCAAACGCACCCGTGCCAGTTCAGCCTGACGAAACAGATCTGGCTCCGCGCCGGTAGCCGGCAGCGGAAACTCCCAGGCGCCCCCCTCCGGCATCACGCTCACGCGCGCTTGAACCGCAGAGCGCTTGCCGGGCAGACACCAGTCCAGCCAAACGGCATACATTCCAGCGCGGGGCAGTTCGATCTGCCAGACCAGCTTCCCGACACCGCCGCCGTTAACACGCATGACCGAAGCGCCCCCGCTGCCGCGGGCCGAAGCCACCGACAGCGTCGTGGGCTGATTCGTGGCGACCGCCACCACGCGTCTTGCTTCCGGCGCACCGTGAGCCAGGAACGCAGTCAGATCGGCCAGGTCGCGCGGTGACAGCTGCTCTTCGAACCCTTCCGGCATTAACGATCGGCGCACCACGCGTATCTGATCGATTTCCGTCCGTGCCAGTTGCTGGCGTGTGCCATCGGCCAACGCCAGCGTGATGGTCTCCGCGGCCTGCTCTACGATCAGCCCCGTGACCACGCGACCGTCGCGTGTCAGGACCGTGACCGGGAAGTAGCGTGGGTCGACGGCAGCGTTCGGATCGAGCACGGCGGTGAAGATGGTGCGGCGGTCGCGCGCGGTCAGCTCCGCGAGGTTTGGCCCCACATCAGCCCCGCGCGCGCCAAAGCGATGGCACGCAGCGCAATGCCGTTCAAACAGTGCCCGGCCGCGTTCCGGGTCGCCTTCCGCCGGTGCGCTGGCCAGGTATCGGGCCACCAGCGGTCGTCGTGTGCTGGCGACACCGGCGGCAAGCCGCTTGGCCAGCGGCCCGCCGCCGAGTGCCGCAGCTAGCCGCTGCCGGTGCGCGGGGGTGAGATCCGCTACGGCAATGACGTCTCGGTCCAGCTGCTCGATCAGCCAGCGTCGGCCCAGCTCTGTCTGCAACCACCGTTCGATCAACTGCACCCGCTCCTCCGGGCCAATTGCATGCCATCGCGTCAACACCGCCTGCCACCAGCTCACGCCCTTACTGGCCACAAACGCCACGACACGCCGCCGCAACTCGGCGGTCCGGTGCGGCAACAGCAACTCAACGGCCAGGGCGCGCAGCTGCCGATCCGCTTGCCCCCCCAACGCCGACAGCGCCGCCAGCGCTGCGAATCGATCCGCCACCCCGAGCCCTTCATCCTGAGCCCGGCGCTTCAGCTGGTCACGACAGCGAGCAAGCCAGCGAGCAACCGCTCCATCTGCCTCAGCGGCCTGCCGCAGCAGATCCGCCGCCGGCGCGAGTGCGGTGTCAACGGCGGCTAACCCCTGACTGCGTGCCACGTCGCGCAGCAGAGCAGCTAATGCGTGAGCGGCACCGGGGGGATTGTCGCCTCTGCGCAGTGTTTTGGCAAGCTCAACGAGCAGCGCTTCGGTGATTCGGTCACGGTGAGCGTTCAGGGCCGCGAGGAACCGAGGGGGGGATTTGAGCCCCCCTGCAAGAGCAGCCGCCCGGATGTACTGATCCGACCGCGGATCAGCGGCCAGCGCAGCCGCCAGCTCATACCGACGCGCATCGTCGGGCAATCTGCTGATGGCGATCGCCAGCTGAAAGCGAACCTCGGCCCGCTCATCATCTGCCAGCCGCTCCAGCGCAGCCCGCACGCTCGCGCTCGGTGCGCCATCAGCCACCGCAAGCCGGATCGCATTGCGCCGCAGCTCCGGATGCTCGTCGGCCAGTAGCGCCAGGACGAGCTCCTCGTCCAGGGCCGAAGCCCACGCCAGCAGCCACGCGGCCTGCACGCGAGCGGCCGGCCAAGCGGCCGATCGCACGATCCGCGCCAACCGCCGGTGCGAAACCTGTCGCCGCCCCAGCACCACCTCACGCTGCACCATGTCACGCAACGTCCCATTGGTTCCCGCCAGCCACTCGGCCAACCGTTCCTCCGACGCACTCGCCAGTTCATACCAGTGCTGCTCGGGACGTTGGCCTGACGGAACCACCCGGTAGATGCGGCCGCGGTCGGCACCGGCCCGAACGTCCAGCCGACGGAGGATGTGGGGCGGGATCCAGCGCGGATGTTCGATGACGAAGCGGTACATGTCCACCACCCAAAGCGCTCCGTCCGGGCCGGTTCGCACCTCCACCGGTCGGCACCACGGATCCTCCGCTGCGAAGAACTCGGGCTGCTCTCCCGCTATGCGCTCTAGCTCGAACGTCGTCCCCCTGCGGACCAGTTTGCGGTGTACCACCACGTTGTGCACCGGCTCACAAACGAAGACGTCACCGTAAAGCGCTTCGTCCAGCCATCGGTCGCGGTACACCGTTGGACCACAAGCCGAGGTAACGTAGTTGAGCTGCTGTGGCTGATTGAACCGCTCCATCGGTGGGCTGGCGGGATACAGCCGCCGCTGCCGGTCGCTGCCTGCCAGCCGGACCGCCACGGGCGGGGCGGCTAGCCCGGGCACCGCCCGCAGCAGCTCCTGCGGAAAGATGTAATGACTCAGCAGATTGGCATTGGTGGTTCCGAACCAGTTTCCCCAGTCGTCCCGCACGCGCCCCTGCTGACTCAACCCACTGACCGGCTCGAACCGCCAATCACCAGGCCAGAATCGGAAGTCGCGGCCGTCGATCGAGACAGGGTCGCGCAAAAAGGGGGATCGAATCGTGCCACCGAACAGGCCGTTGGCGCCGTAGATCCAGCCGTCCAATCCCAGGCGGAGCGAGTTGACACGGGCCTGATAGTTGTGCGTCGCGAACCCGCTGTACAGCTTGCGCACGCGATCGGCTCGTCCGTCGCCGTCGAGATCTTCTGCGTAGAGGATGTCCGGGGCGGCGCAGACGAACGCGCCACGGCCCCACACAAGCAGCCCGGTGGGAAAGGGAATGCCATCCAGAAAGGTCACAGCCGTCTCGTAAAAACCGTCCCGGTCCCGGTCGTGGAGCACGCGGATCCTGCCTCCCGGTTGCCACGCTTCGTCAACGCCGGTCGGGTAGTCGTACATCTCAACCACCCACAACGACCCGTCCGGGCCGAAGTCGATGGCCACCGGCGAGCGAATCTGCGGTTCGCTCGCGACCAGCTCCACCTGGAACCCGTCGGGCACGTGAATGGTCCGTAGCGTCTGCTCGGGGGTTCGCGGGGGCGGCATTCGCCTGCGGTTCTGCTCACCATAGAACGACGGAGGCACGATGCTGAGCACCCCGTCGATCAGGATGTCCTCGACCTCCAGGGCGAGCCGCGACGGCTGGGCATAGTAGATCATCGAGCCATCCGCTTCGTAGCCGCCCTCACGTAGCACCCGCCGTGACGCGATGTAACAGGGTACGTCGTTCGTATAAGCGTGCACCCAGAGCCGCTGGCCGTCCAGCTCACGTCGGAGCCTCAGCGCGTAGTCCACCACGACCTCACCCGCCAGGAACACCATGCACAGGTCGTCACCGAACGCCCAACTCTGAATGACATAGTCCAGGGCTTCGGGCAGCTTGCCCTCTTGTTCCAACCGCGCCAGCAGCAGGCGGGCACGATGGCCTGCCGGTGTCTGGGCCTTTGCCTGCGCGCGCAACTGCTCGGCAGTGGGGATCCGGTCGAATGGCAACCGGATCGTCTTTATCCGGCAACGCAACGGGCCGCGAACCGGGCGGAACTTCGCAGCAGCCATCAGCCGCGTCACTTCCTCGGCAATCGCACGCCCGTGCCGTTCGGCCAGCTCGATCGATCCGCGCGGTTTCGGATTGGCGTCCGCGCCGCAACCAATCGACACGAGCACTGGCACACCGTAGCGCCGGTGTAACTGTTCGCGTGCGACGCCCGCCCAGTCGCCGTGCACCTGCTGGATGGCCCGGGTGGTGGTGCAGTGGCAGGCGTAGGTCAACAGCAGAGCCACGGGTTGCCCGGTCGCGACTGACACCGCACGCAACAGCGGTAGACTGTGGTCCACCGGTCCTCCCTGGGGCCGCCTGTTCGCCGCGAACGTTACCTGACCAACCGTCCATTCCAGCTTCGCCGGCTGCCGGGTCGACGCTGCCTGTTCGGCGACCTGCACCAGCCGCCGGGCCACGAACTCGGTGTATCGCTGCACCGCTTCCTGCTCCTGCGGGGCAAACGGCCGTCCGAAGATGTTCGGAATGGCGCCGCTGAGGCATGGCGTGGCATGAGAATGGGAACAGCTAACCGCGATACGGGCCGGATCGGTCTGAAGCTTCCGGGTCAGCTCCGTGCGCACCCGCTGCACCAATGAACCCGGCACGGCGCAGTTATCGACCGTGATAAGCACCGCCGGCTGTCGGGCACCGATGACCAGAGCGGTGGCGAAGATCCGCTGGGCAACCGAATCAAAGAACGGATTATCCCGGCGAGCGAGATAGCCGTTGAGCGGCACGGGATAAGGGGGGGTGATGTCGATCTGGGCGGCGCCAACGTCGAAGACTTCCCGCTCAGAAGCCGCAGCCAACAGCGCTGAAGCACACAGCACCAGCGTGTGCAAACCGCTCATCGCAACCGCTCCGATCGTAGGTGGCTTCGCCTGGAGGGGGACTGCTAACGCTCAGAAGCTACTGGCGCAAGCAAGTTCTCGACCGGGGCATAGTCGTCGGTCAGCACGATGCCGCGGGCGCGGCGGACGGCCAGCTCCAGCAGCCTCGGTGTCAGACGATAGTAGCGGATCGTGCCGTCGGACAGGTCGTCTGCGACGTGCTCGGCATCGGCGGGCGGAACGTCCGAGAAGTCCAGAGGCCGTTTTGCCATCAGGACCACGAACGTGTCCCGATAGGCGGCCGGCTCAACCGGCTGCGTGGCAAACACCTCGACAACCGGGAAACAGCGCCTGGCCGTGTTCACCAGCGCGCCAAGAAAACCGGCGTGGTCGAAGTCGTCGATGATGTTCATCAGATACATGCCATCATCGGTCAGCAGGTCGTGGAGCTGCCTATTGAACTCCAGGGTCGTGAGGTGGTAGGGCACGCTGAGGTCGTTGAACGCGTCCCCGAAGATGCAGTCAAACGGTGGCCGTCGGCCGCTGCGCACCTCCGCCAACAAACGCCTCACCGTGATTCGCGCATCGCCGTGAATGATCTCGATGCGCGGCTCGTCCTCCAGGAAAAGCGCCTCACGAGCGGCCTGCGTGACGGCCGGATCGATCTCGGCCACCACAATCGTGCTACCGGGCAAGACCGCGTCGATAAACCGCGGAAACGTGTACGCTCCCCCGCCCAGGAACAGGCAACGGATCGGTTGCCCCGTTGCAAGAGGCTGCTCGTCCAGGTTGTGCTCACCGTCGAAGAGCTCAAACTCCTCAGGCAACAAGCCAGCCTTCTTCAGGATAGCCACGTAGGTCTGCTCGTATTCGTACTCCAAGTGCAGAGGATTCGTTGGGTGGATGTAACCGTGGATGAGATGGTCCAGGATGAGCGAGCGGAGCGTGCTGCCGGGGGCCTCGAACGGATCCTCCTTGACCTCAATCGTGTAGTACTCGCTTTCGTCGAAGTAAACCACGTTCTCGTCCAACCGGGGCCGGACCCCAGCCTGCCGGCCGGCCATCACGGCCCAGCTCAACGACTCCGGTGCCAGCGACAGAAAACAGAGCGCCACAGCCGCTCCGGCCCAGAGCGCGTTCACCATGCCAGCACTGGTCAAAAGCGTGCCCACGAGCGCAAGCGTGGCAGCCGTCAGTGTTAGCACAGCAAAGCAGCCCAGCTGGGCGATGAGCACATAGCCGGCTGCGAACGTACCGGCAATGGCACCAAACTGGCCCCAGGCGTAGATGTTTCCGATCGTTGCACCAACCCGTTCACTCTGTTCGAGCGCCATCTTCGCCACCACCGGCGATATCGTGCCAAGCGCAACGGAAGGGACGAAGAACACGCCGCTAATCACCAGGAACACCTGCAACGGAAACCACCGCAGCGCACCAGCAAGCCAGCCAAGCAGGGAAAAGCCCTCCAGAGAAGCGGCTAGTTCGGCAAACGTCTCCGTCTTGCCCAGCAGCTCGTTCAGCCATACCGTAGACAGCACTGTCACGGACGAAATCAGGAACAGCACCGGCAGCAGTCGCCGCGCGGTGAAGCGGTCCGCCAGCCGGCCGCCGATGTAGTTGCCCAGTCCCAGTCCCGCCAGGACCACACCGATGACCGAAGTCCACGTGTAGATCGATGAGCCGAGGTGACGTGCCACCAAGCGCGGAGCGACCAGCTCCATCACCATCAAACAGAACGCGCTCACGAACACCAGCAGGCACGGCACCAGGCGGACCCACCAACGAACAAGACGAGCATGCGGCGCGGACACGGACGTTGAGCGGGTCGACGGTGCGTCAGCCATCGGGTGGGTTCCCTGTTGATTCGGCAGCAGCGCCGGGCGGTTTGCCGGAGGATCCCGTCCATTCTAAGCGAACGAACGACGTCCATGATCATTGCACCCGTTGCGGCCACCGCACCACGTGGACCGGCAGTTGCGTGCGGTAGAATCGGTCGAGACCCACCAAACTGTGGCTCCTACCTCAAGCGCTGAGTTGTCCGCGATGCCTGCCGCTACCGCTCATCTGCTTGCGTTCGTGCTCTGTGACAACATCATCGAGGACGTCGAAACGGGCAAGAAGACACTCGTCGGCTTGTTCGATCTGGTGGTCAGCGTCCAGGCGCCGGCGTACGTGCCGGAGCTAGCCGTGTACATCTGCCTGACCGGGGGACCGGCCCAGTCGCCGACGGCCGTCAGACTGTACTGCGTCGACCCGGACGGGCACGTGCTTGCGGAAGCCACCGAGCAGGTGGAATTTCGCCACGAGCACTCGATGGCGGAGCTGGTGTTCAAGTTCCAGGGGTTCGAGTTCCGCAGGCCCGGATGGTACCGGTTCGTGTGCGAATTGAACGGTGAGCCGGTTGCCGAACGCGGCTTTCGCGTCGAGCTGGAGTCAAGCTAGTTCCGGCCGTTGGTGCGCTGGCCGTTGCCGTTGACATTCAGCAGCGGCACGACCGTACCCTGACCGAGCAACGCCTCCAACTCCGCCTTCAACTCCGGCGTGTACTTCACCCGGTAGTTGCTTCCCGCCTGCAATTGCACCCGGAACCGTTGCGGTCGCCGCACCTCGAAGTAAACATAGGCCTCTCCCGGATGGCGCGCGAGGCACGTTTGCAGCGCCTCCAGCAGCTGGTCACCCACCCGATCGGCTTGCATCCGCAGCAGCACACCGGCCGCGTAGGCCTCTGCCATCCGGTTCCACGGAATCACCCGCCGCACCAGCACCTCGACCTCGTCCATCCTGTGCTGCACCGTTCCTTCCACCAGGCAGAACGCCTCGTCATGAACGGCCTGCGCGCAGGCTGCCAGGTCGTCGGGGAAGATGACACAGGGGACGGCGCCGCTGAGGTCCTCCAGCTCGAAGCGGGCCATGCGCGCGTTGCCTGCCCGGGTTGGCCGTCGCGTCGTGCGGTACCGAACGGCACTGATCAGACCAGCCAGCACCACCTTTGTCCCGTCAGCCAGCTCCTTCAGCTCGCTGCAGCGGTGCGACGTGTACGCTTCGAGTTGCTTCCGGTAAGGCTCCAGCGGATGACCGCTCAGGTAGAAGCCCAACACCTGCTTCTCGTAGTTCAGCCGTTCCGCGATCGGCCAATCGTCCACGTCGGGCAGCACGTGGTCGGCCGGCCTGGTCGAATGGTCGGCTTCGTCGCCAAAGAGGCTTTTCTGGCCGCGGCGGCGGTCAGCCTGCAGCGACTGCGCCGCCTGGATCGCCCGGTCCAGTGCTTCGAGCCACCGCCGCCGGTTGGCGTTGATCGAATCGAACGCTCCGGCCTTAATCAGCGCCTCGATCGTGCCCCGATTCACCAAGCGGAGATCCACCCGGGCGCAGAAATCGAACAGGTCGCGGAACGGCCCTCTCTGCCTCCGCGCCTGCACAATCGCTTCGGCCGCTGGCTTGCCCACCCCCTTGATGGCTGCCAGACCGTAGACGATTTCACCGTTGTCGACGGTGAACTCAACGTCGCTACGGTTGACATCAGGCCCATGCACCGCGATGCCCATACGCTGGCAGTCGTCGACGTGCTCAACCAGCCGGTCGGTGTTGCCCATTTCGCTGGAGAGCAACGCGGCCATGAACTCGACCGTGTAGTGAGCCTTCAGGTAGGCGGTCTGGTAGGAGATGAGCGCATAGGCGGTGGAGTGGCTCTTGTTGAAACCGTAGCCGGCAAAGTGGCAGATCAGTTCGAAGATCTCCTGAGCCTGCGGCTCGCTAAGCCCACGTTCCATGGCGCCGGCAATGAACTGGCCGCGGAACGACTCAATCAAGTCTGCCTTTTTCTTGCTGATCGCCTTAATGCAGGTGTACGCTTTGCTGAGCTCGATGCCACCGAGCCGGTTCAGGATGCGCATCACCTGTTCCTGGTACACCATCACGCCGTAGGTTTCCCGGAGCACCTCCTCCAGCACCGGATGCATCGCTTCGGGTTTCTCGAGCCCGTGCTTTCGGTTGATGTAGGCATCAACCATGCCGCCGCCGAGTGGGCCGGGCCGGTAGAGCGCGTTGGTGGCGATGATGTCGCGGAAGTTGTCCGGCCGCATGCGACGAAGCAACTCACGGATACCGGAACTCTCCAGCTGGAAGACCCCCTTCGTCTCGCCCCGCTGCAGCAACTGGTAGGTCTTCGGATCATCGAGCGGCAGGTGCTCTAGGTCGACCCTTTCGCCCCGGGTCTGTTCGATCAGCTTCAGGGTCTTGTCCAGGATGGTCAGGTTGCGGAGCCCGAGGAAGTCCATCTTCAGCAGGCCGACCCGCTCCACATCGCCCATCGTCCACTGGGTGGTCACGGTACGCTCGTTCTTCTTGCCGTCGCCACCGCCGCTGCTGGTCCCCTTGGGCACCAGCACCTGCAACGGCACGTACTCGGTCAGGGGACGATCGGCGATGACCACGCCAGCGGCATGTGTTCCGGCATGGCGAGCCAGCCCTTCCAAGCGGGCACCGATGTCGATGAGTTCGCGGACCTGCGAATCAGACTCGTACAGTTCGCGCAGCTCGGGGATCTGCTCCAGCGCTTCGCGTAGCGACAAACCACCTGGACCGGCTGGGATCAGCTTGGCGATCTGGTCGACGCGTGCCAGCGGCACCCCCAGTGCCCGGCCGACGTCGCGGACCACGGCGCGTGCGGCCATCGTGCCAAACGTGCCGATCTGCGCGACACACTCCGCACCGTACTTCTCGCGCACATACTGAATCACCTCCTCCCGCCGCTCCTGGCAGAAGTCGATGTCGATATCCGGTGGTTCGTTCCGGTTCGGGTC
This sequence comes from Planctomycetota bacterium, assembly GCA_026991575.1. GTDB lineage: Bacteria > Planctomycetota > Planctomycetia > JALXBF01 > JALXBF01 > JALXBF01. The sequence continues at coordinate 44,172 of JALXBF010000122.1, forward strand.
AAGGAACCGTTCGAACAACAGGTCGTACTCTAGCGGATCGACCTGGCTCAACTCCAGCACGTACGCCACGATCGAGCCGCACACCGAACCGCGCGCGCCACAGCGGATCCCTCGGCTACGGGCAAAGCGGACGAAGTCCCAGACCACCAGAAAGTACGGGGCAAACCCCATCTGACAGATAACGCCCAGTTCCCGTTCGAGCCGGTCGACGGCAGCCTGCGGCGGCGGATCACCGTAACGTTTTTTCAGGCCCTCTTCGCACAGGTGCCGCAGGTACTCTTCGGCCGTGTACGGCTCAGGCACGTCGAACGACGGGAAGTGGCGGCTCTTGAAGTCCAACTCCAGATTGCATTGCTCGGCAATCTCAACCGTCCGTTCCACCGCGTCGGCCAAGTCCGCGAACCGTTCATACATCTCCTCAGCGGAACGCAAGTAGAACTCATCCGACTCCATCCGCATCCGGGCCGGCTCGTCAACGCGCCGACCGGTGTTGATGCACAGCAGGATGTCGTGTGCGGCAGCGTCCTCGCGGGTCAGGTAGTGGACGTCGCTGGTGGCCACGACGGGCACGCCTAACTTGCGTGCGATGTCGACAGCCATCGGCAGGTATTGTCGCTGGATCTCCAGGCCGTTGTCCTGGATCTCGATGTAGAAGTTCCCCTCGCCAAAGACGCTCAGGAACCAGCGGGCTAGTTCCTCGGCTTCCTCCACCCGGTCGCGGAGCAGACAGCTGGCAAACTCACCCGACGCACAGCCGCTGAGGCAGATCAGCCCTTCGCTGTGCGCCGCCAGCAACTCCTTGTCGATCCGCGGCCGATAGTAGAAGCCCTCCAGGAACGCCTGACTGGCCAGTTTGATCAGGTTCTGAAAGCCGCGGCGGTCGCGTGCCAGGAGCGTGAGGTGATAGCTTGCTTCGCTGATGCCTTTGCTGTCGCGGCTGCGGCGGTCGCCCGGCGCGACATAGGCTTCGTAGCCGATGATCGGCTTGATGCCCGCGGCTGTGGCCGTTCGGTAAAACTCGATCGCCCCGTAGAGGTTACCGTGGTCGGTGATTGCCAGCGCGGGCATGCCCAACTCGCGGGCTCGATCCACCAACTCCGGGATGCGCGCCGCCCCGTCAAGAAGGCTGTAGTGCGTGTGGCAGTGCAGGTGGACGAAGGTGCGTGCCATTGATGCCCCCAGCAAGTTCCGCCTGCCGCGCCTCCACGCGCGGCACTCCACCAGCGCTTCGCCGGCATTCTATCGAGCTGCTCCGTGCACCGCCCAGCAGAGCATGCACACGGGGGTACGGTCCCCTACTCCCGCACCCCCGTCGCGGCACATGCGGGCTTTCGACACTAGCCAGCCGGCTGCTCGGCCGACTGCGACCGATCCTCCCGGAAGAACAACGCGAAGATGACGCCGCCTACAACCGTAATCAGGGCCGGCACAATGAAGACCTTGAACCAGTCGGTCTGCTGCTCCTCGGTGAAAAAGTCCTTCAAGAACCCGGCGAACCAACTGCCAATCAGCAGCCCCAGCCCGAGCACAGCCACGTTGATGAGCGTCTGGGCCGAAGCGCGGATGTCCGGCGGCGCCACCATGTCCGTGTAGATGAACGCCACCACGAAGAAGAACACATAGCAGAAGCCATGAAGCGCCAGCGCGGCAATCGAAGCCCAGACCATCGAAGGCATCTGCTCGTACAGCGGCCAGGCGGCGGCGAATACGAAGTAGCGCACCGGCCAGGCCATGATGCCGATCAGCATACAGGTCCGCACGCCCCACCGCGGCAGTGCGTATGGCAACAGGAAAGCCATCACGAAGATTTCGGCCACCTGAGCGATGGTCATCCACGCCGGTATCGTGCGCTCGTTCACGTACTCGGTAACCCGACCAATCTCGCTCAGATACGGAAACGTCAGCACGTAGTAGAGCTGCAGTTCTGTGGCCACAATGAACGCCACGATGAAGAACACGGTGTAGCTGGGATTCTTGAACAGCACCAGCGCACGGCGGAAGGCCAACGGGTCCACGTGCTCCTTAGCCGGCGGCGTGTGCGGCAACCCGAACGACAGCAAGCCCATGACCAACGAAAGCACCCCAGCCAGGATGAACGCATCGAAGTAGGGCCACTCGCCCGACCCCAGCTGCGTGCGCATCGCGGAAAGCACCAGGTTGGCCGCAATCCAGCCAAGCGTCCCCCAGACACGAATCGCTCCAAAATCACGCTCCGGATCGTCGACGTGCTTCAGTGCCAGCGTGTTCGTTAACGCCAGCGTCGGGGCATACAGCACCGAGTACGCAAGCAACAGTGCCATCATCGCCCCAAACGTCTTGACGCCCCCCAGGATGATCAGTAGCACGCCACCGGCGAGCTGGCAGATCGCCAGTGCAATCTGAGCGGGCAACCAGCGATCGGCCACCTGCCCTCCAGTAAACGGGGCGAACATCACCGCAAGCGGCAGGGCGGCGTAGAGCCATCCGAGCTGGGCACCAGTGAAACCGAGCGTCTTCGTGACGTAGTCGGAGAGGCTGGGCTGGTAAGCTCCCCAGATCGCGTACTCCAGAAACATCATCAAACTGAGCCCGGGGTGCGACAGCGCAACGCGCAGGGCTCGCGTGAAGACGTTCTCTTGGCTCGCTTCAGCCACCGGTTACCTCCGGATCACAGGTCAGCGACAGTAGGCTCCGATGAAAGGGGCGCCCGTCGTCGGCACGGCCGCTATTGTAACCGCCCCGGCAGCATGTAGAGAACCGCCTTGCCAATCCAAGCCCACTCCGGCGTCTGCAGGCTCCGCGCAGGGCCGCTCCGGAACGCGTCGACCTCACTACCGTCCCGGAGAGCACTGCACCGGACGGCGCCGTCCGTACCGAACAAGGAAGCGGCGCCCCCTGCACCCCCGGCCCACAGAGCGCGCTCAAACAAGATCTATCCGGGACCAAGCGAACAAGACAGCAATCCACCCGCCCGTTTCTCGAGCCGCCTGCCAACAAGCCACACCCGTGGGTGGCCGCGGCGCATTCCACTTCGGCCGCAGCGCTGCGGGCTATTCTTTAGCAGGGTGTGGGGTTGGAACGAGCGGACCCAACGGCTTTCGCATGAACGATCGCACAAGGGCCAAAATCCGTGCCACGGTGGCGCTGGTCCTGGGAATCGGCCTCATCGGCCTGCTGCTCTACCGTAACCGCAGCGACCTGCACCGGCTGCTCGCAGAACCGCCCGACCTAAGCTGGGTGCTGGCCGCCCAGGCGATTGTGTTTATCGGCATCTATAGCACGTTCGTCCGCTGGTACCTGCTAGTGCGCGCCCAGGGGTTGAACTTCCCGTTCATGGATGCCCAACGATTAGGCTTTGTTGGATTCCTGTTCAATCAGGTGATTCCGGGGGCAGTCAGCGGCGACCTGGTCAAGCTGGGACTGTTCGCACGGGAACAGGAGAAGCTCGGCCTCGGCATGGCGACCATCGCCGTAGACCGGATCGTCGGGATGTACGGCCTGTTCCTGATCGGCTCGGCAGCCGTGGTCGGCTTCTGGGAACAGGTGATGCGGACCGGTGGGCTGCGGTCAGCCGCCCTGCTCGTGCTGGCTGCCGCACTGGCAAGCACCCTCATCCTGGCCATCCTGATCCTGGCCGCCTCCCTGCCTTGGCTTGGCCGGATCACACGCCAGCTTCCGGTTATCGGCCGTCCGCTTACTGAGATGATCGACGCCCTGGCGGTGTACCGGGGTAAGTACGGCACGCTGCTGGTCGCCATCGGTCTGGCCTCATTCGGCCACGCCTGCTTCGTGACGGCACTGTACTGCTGTGCCCGGGCGCTACCTGGGGCCGACTGGCCGCTGGTCACGCACTGCGTCGCCACCCCCATCGGTCTGACCATCAACGCACTCCCCTTGACGTCCGGGGGAATCGGAGTGGGCGAAGCCGCTATGCAGGAGATCTTCGCGCTGTTGGGCCACGACGGCGCCAAGGCCTTTCTGATGATGCTCACGTACCGCCTGCTGAACTGGGTGGTCGCGCTGGGCGGCGTTCCATATCTGGTCCGCTCTGCCCACGCACGCCGTCGGCTGGAGCAACCGGTCCGGTAGTTGGAAGCGGGCTCGCCAGGAGCCGGCGCGCCCTGGTGCGCCTGTGTTGGGCAAATCGCCCTGCTAGACCCCCCTCAGCGTGTGCCTCGTCTTGCTCCCCGCAATAGCCACGGCGTGCTGTGGCGGCTACGTACCTGGGAAAGAGCATCAGGCGAGCGCAAGTTGACACAACGAAAGCTGTTGCCGATAATCCACCGGCAAGGGCCCGCGGAAATGCCTTCGTTGAGCTGGCCGGTTACCCGATGCCGGCAGTGACGGTTCCGTATCCGTGCTCTTGCCCGACCAACGCAACGGGGCGCACGGGCCAGCATCGCCGACGCATGACGAGGAAGTTGACCGTGATCCGTCTCGTCGCGTGCCTCACCGCCTGGTTGGTGCCGGCGCTGGTGGCAGCCGTAGCCGGTGAGTACGACGCTTCCAGCAGCCACTGGGCATTCCGGCCCCTGCAGGCTACGCGTCCACCTCGCATCGACTCATCCTGGCCTAGCTCGCCCATCGATGCCTTCTTGCTCCGCGCAGCGATTTCCCAGGGGGTTCAGCCGGCTCCGGACGCAGACACGCAGACCGCGTTGCGCCGGTTGTACTTCACATTGCACGGTCTGCCACCGAGCCCGGAGGCGGTTCGCCGGTTCCTCGCCGACCGGCGCCCTGACCGCTGGTCTCGGCTTGTTGATCGCCTGCTCGCGTCACCGCGTTTCGGACAACGCTGGGCACGGCACTGGCTCGATGTGGCCCGCTACGCCGATTCTAGCGGCGGCGGCCGCTCGCTGGTTTTCTCTGAGTCCTGGCGCTACCGCGATTACGTCATCGACACGTACAACAGAGACACGCCGTTCGAGCAGTTCGTGTTCGAGCAGCTCGCGGGCGACCTGCTGCCGGCGACAGAGCTGGACCAGCGCCGCCGCGCCCTTATTGCGACGGGCTTCCTGGTCATCGGACCGAACAACTATGAGACGCAGAACAAGCGACTGCTTGACTACGACATCGCCGATGAGCAGATCGAAACGGTGGGCAAAGCTTTCCTGGGCATCTCACT
>JALXBF010000123.1 GCA_026991575.1 Planctomycetota bacterium
CGGACAGCCTTGGGAGCGGTCGGATGCCGCGTCTGGCGAACATCACGTTTCGATGGCCGCTGGGATAGCGTACGCTCCGTTCGTAAGTGAACATTGGCACCAGCACGGGGGGATGGTGGTAGATGTCGACTTGCTTCTGTGTCAACCACCACATGTACTGGTGGCCCGCACCGTTGTCATGGTCGCCGGGTCCGATCCAGTCCATGCGGGCAACGTCCAAGGCGTAGCGGAAGATGGCCTCGAACAAGCCGTCCTGGTCGCGGTGGGCGGTCAGCTCCGTGTGTCGGTGGAACTCACCGCGAAGTAAGCGATACCGTTTGCCCGCCAGCTCGAAGCGGAACTCCCGGATGCGCCGGACATCTTCCGGCTCGTTGGCGTGGACGACCGGGGCATGAACCGGTTTGTCCACCGGGGCACGCAGCTTCGGCGCGGCGACGGGCTCGTCGCTGTACAGGATCGTCGCATACAGGTCGTTCTGCTGCCGATTCGCGGTACGGGCACGGTAGTCCGTGGAGTGGATCAAGAGCAGGCGGCCGTCAGCCAGCGGCACCAGCGGGGGGCGGTTGTCGAGGAGATTTCGGCTGTTGGGTACGGGCACCGGCTGGGACCAGCGATCGCCGTCGTAATACGTTGCGAAACTTGTCCAGACTTCGCCACTGCCACTGGCCAGGGGATGCTGGCGGAAGACGACCCAGATACGGCCATCGTCAGCGACGGCGATCCTGGGCAGCGAGATCCGCTGGAACCGCCCCTGAGGATAGCGCGTCCCCCTGGGATGCCCCTCAATGCGCCCGACCGTTTCCTTCAGACCATCCTTTGTCCAGCAGCGCACGATGATCGAGCGCTTGAAGTAGAAGGACTCGCCACTGGGACCGCGCCAACGTTGCCCCTGGTCTTTGCCCCAGTTCGGACCGGCCTGTTCGTAAGCAATCCAGACCCGGTCTTCAGCGTCGACGGCGATCGATGGCCGCGCTTCGAATCGGGGGGAGTGTGTGATGTCGACGATCTGGGGACTGCGGCTGCCCGGTTCGATGATCGCCAGCTTCACGTCGTAGTCGCCGCGCTCATAGGTGTCGTATGCGACGAAGACGTTCCCGCGTGCATCACACGCAATCGCCGGAGTCCACTCGTTGGCCGAGCCGCTGCCGATGCGTATCGGCTTGGACCAGCCTTGCTCGGCCTGGTGCACGACGACGATGTCGAAGTTGCCCTGCTGCCAGCTCTGGCAGGCTAACCAGACGCGGCCATGGGCGTCCGTTGCGGCGACGACGTGGATTTCGGCACCGGGGCCGCCGAGCCGCTGCGGCTCAGACCACGTGTCCGTGGCAGGATCGTACGTTCGAATCACCAGATCCCAGTTGCCCGAGAAATTCTGACTCCAGGCGACAATCACGCGCCCTTGGCCGTCCACGGCAACGGCCGGCCGCCAGACATCCTGCAGCGGCTTGCTGACGGCCAGCGGCCCGCTCCACCGACCACGCTCGTAACGTGCCAGCAGCACCTGGTCGCCGTTGCCCTCAGGCACCAGGCTGGACCAGTCCTTCGGGATGAGCGGCTCGTCGGGAAGTTGAATCGGGCCACCCGGGACATAGCTCGTATAAGCCACCCACACGGTACCGTCGGCCGCGACGGCAGCAGCCGGGAAGTCCTCCTCGAGCGTGCCCTGGGTGAGCTGCACGGAGGGAAAGCTGCCCGAAGCTGTCAGGAGGCCGTCCAGAGCGGTCAAGGAGCGGCCTGGCGCGACATCGGCCAGACGGATGGCGCATTCGCCTCGGTCCGTGCTGACCTGCATCACGGTCTCTTCGTTCCCGCGCAGCGTCAGACGCACGACGGCAGGGGTGCCGGCCGTCACGGCCCGCTTGCGCCGTCTGCGCTTGCGGCCTTTCTTAGCGGCTGGGGCACGGCTGACAGCAGCGATCCGTGCGGTCGTTGGGGTCTTCTCCAGCACCTGGAATTGCGGCCCGGAGCCGCTGATGTCAAGGAACGTGCCGTCCTGGACGCGCAGGTCGATACGCCAGCGATAGCGGGATTCGCCCCGAGGGGTCGTAAAGCTGAGCAGCACAGCCCGTGCCTGCGGCTGGAGCCGGCCACGAACCGGCACCGGCTCTTTCGGTTCCCGGCGGTCCTGAGGCAGCGTCAGTGCCAGGGCGCCGATGACAAGAGAGCTGAGCGTGACGCCCAGCAGCTTGAGCAGGCTGAATGTGGCCAGACCGGGGGCGTTTCGCCAAGCCATTGCCGATGCCCTCCTCGTCGTTTTCGGGCGGGCCGGTCGCTGCGCTGCCCACGAGTGACCACAGTGCCCGTGGGCATATCTGTAACGCACCGCCGGCCGGAAAACAAGGGGTGCAAAGCCACACTGCTGCCAGTCGACCTTTCGCACCTCCGGACGGAAAGCTATGTTTGCGTAGACCATGCAGGTTCGGTCCGGCTGCTCCCGCTTGGGAGAACGTCTATGAAGACGCTTACCGAGCTACTGGCAAACACCGTCCAAGCTCGATCTGAGCACGAACTTCTCTGGGAGCGCGGTGCCGGCCTGCCGTACGGTGAGCTGTGGCACCGGGCGGGGGGATTCGCTCGTTGGCTGCGCGCCGGGCGTCTTCAAGAGCAGGACCGCGTTGCCATCCTGTTACCTAACGGACGAGCCTATCTGACGGCCTACTTCGGCACTCTGCTAGCACGTGGCATCGCTGTAGGGCTCAATCCCGACACCACCGTCGAGGAGCTGGCCTGGGTCTTGAGACATTGCACGCCGGCCGTGCTTGTCGCTACCCGAACCCATCGCGCGCTGGTCCACCGCGCCACGGCACTGGCCGACTGTTCGGCTACGATCGTGTGGGCTACCGACAAGGGGCTGCTGGCGGCGGACTCGGAGCCGATCGAGTCGGACGAGCCACCGAGTGCCGAGCATTGGCCGGTGCCCGACGATATCGCCCAGATCATCTACACGTCAGGCACGTCCGGTCGTCCGAAAGGTGTTACGCTCAGCCACCGCAATCTCGTTGCCAACACACGCTCCATCGTGCAGTACCTAAAGCTCGGGCCGACCGACTCGGTCTTCGTGATCCTCCCCTTCTTCTACTCGTATGGCAATTCCCTGCTTCTGACTCACGTTGCCGCCGGCGGTCGCCTGATTCTTGCCCCGGATTTCGTGTTCTTGAACCGCGCTCTTGACGTCATGGAACAACAAGGGGCAACCGGTTTTTCCGGTGTCCCATCCAGCTATGCCATGCTCATCCACCGATCCGACTTCCTTAATCGGTCGTTCCCCACGCTGCGCTACCTGACGTGCGCCGGAGGGGGACTGGCTCGAAGTCTAGTGCGGCGCATCCGGGAGGCGTTTCCACACGTCGAGCTCTACCTGATGTACGGCCAGACTGAGGCATCCGCCCGACTTTCCAGTTTGATGCCCGATGAGCTCGACCGCAAACCGGGTTCCATCGGACGGGGAATTCCTGGGGTGACGCTACGCGTGCTGGATGATGGGGGGCGGCCGGTCGCACCGGGACAAGTAGGCGAGATCGTCGCCCGGGGCGAGAACATCATGGTCGGCTACTGGAATGACCCGGAGGGAACCGCAGCTGTGCTTCGCCCCGAGGGACTGCGCACGGGAGACCTGGCCACCGTCGACGAGGACGGCTACATCTACGTGGTCGGCCGTAAGAGCGACCTGATCAAGAGCGGTGCGTACCGGATCCATCCGCGCGAGATCGAAGAGGTCATTCTGGAGCTGGACGGCGTGGCCGAAGTCGCAGTCGTTGGGCTCCCCGATGAGATGCTGGGCGAAGCGCCGGTAGCCTTCGTCGTGCGGTCCGAGCGGTCGGCGGCCGTCTCCGCCGACGACATCATCCGTCACTGCGCTGCGCGCCTACCGCGGTACAAACGAATCCACCGTGTCGTTTTCGTCGACGAACTGCCAAAGACCAGCACCGGCAAGGTGCGCCGGCAATTGCTGCGCGAGCGTGAACTGGCCGGAACCGCCTCCTAGTCCCTTACCAGCGTTCCGCGTGCTGGCCACATGATCACCAGCGGTCCGCTCAGTGCTCGGTCCGGATCGAACGCCGTGCAGGACGGCAGATCACCGGACGCTTTCGTCGCGGCACGTGCCCGAGTATCGACCGCCCGTCACTCATGAGCCCGCCGTGCGCGCCGGGCTCGAAGTCGTCTATAGTGAAGCGAGGCTGTTGGCCGGTGAGTACGCCACGAGGTGACACGATGAACAAACGGTTTGCCGCGGTCGCAAGCGTTGTCCTTGGCTGTGCCGCCATTGCCTGCTGTGCACACGCACAGGAGCAGCGCGGTACGCTCCGCGTCGGCGTCTTCGACATCGATGCGTCGCCTCCTGTGGGCAGTCCGCTGGCGTACGACCCGTGCGTCGAGGTCGAGATGCCGCTGCGGTGCAAGGGAATTGTGCTGCTGCCGGGCGATGAACCGATTGTGCTGGTGTCGGTCGACTGGATCGGGATCAGCAACGACGGTCACAAGGAGTTCCGCCGGCGAATCGCGCGCGCGGTCGGCACAGATCCGAAGCGGGTAAGCGTGCACGTGGTTCATCAGCACGACGCGCCACGCTGCGATCTGACGCTGGAGCGGATGCTGGCTGCGCACGGCTTGAACAAGCGTTTCTTCGATCGGGAGTTCCTGTTGGATGTCATGGACCGGGCGGCGCAGGCAGCTGCCGAGGCGAAGCGGACGGCTCGTCCGGTCTCGGCGATCGGCCTGGGCGAGGGCCGGGTGGAAAAAGTGGCCTCAAATCGGCGGATCCTTGGGCCAGACGGCAAGGTCAAGTACATCCGCTGGACTGCGACCAAAGATCCCAAGATTCGCGCGATGCCGGTTGGCACGATCGATCCGATGCTCAAGCTCATCACGTTCTGGGATCGGAACGAACCGATCGTTGCGTTGACCTATTACGCGTGCCACCCTCAGAGCTACTATCGCACGGGGAAGGCAAACCCAGACTTCCCGGGCATCGCGCGGGCCACGCTGGAGCGGGAAACAGGCGTGCCGCATGTCCACTTTGACGGAGCAGGCGGGAACATCGGTGCAGGCAAGTGGAACGATGGCTCGCCGGAAAACCGACCGATCCTGGCCGAGCGGTTGGCCGAAGGAATACGGCGTGCGTGGCGGTCGTTAAAGAAGCATCCGATCCACGTTGCCGAGGTGGGCTGGCGTAGCTTGCCGGTTCCCTTGCCCCCGGCGGCACATCTGAAAGCGGCGATACTTCAGGACGTCCTGAGCGACGCGGAGCAGTCGCCAGGCGCGCGATTCACCGCTGCGCGAGGGCTTGCATGGCTGAGACGGTGGAAGGCGAACGACTACGTCGACGTATCCTGCCTGTACCTCGGTCGGGCGCGGGTGCTCCACCTGCCGGGCGAGCTGTTTGTCGAGTACCAGCTTGCCGCGCAGAAGATGCGACCGGATCTGTTCGTGGCTGTAGCTGCTTATGGCGACCTGGCCATGGGCTACATCGGCACGGCGGTGGCGTATGAGCAGGGGGGCTACGAGACCAGTCCGCGCGCGTCTCTGGTGGGGCCAGATGCCGAGCAGCGGCTGATGGCTGCAATCCGCGACCTGCTGTCCGAGTAGACGCCAATCGTGCTGGCGTGCCTCTGCGAGCCGGCCCGGTTGTGCGAAGATCACCGGTAGCGCCCCCGAGACGCCCGCTCGCCTTGACGGGCGCCGCAACATTGCCTATCCCTTCTGCGGTCACGTCGCTCTGTTCGGAGAGGACCGCCGATGAGTGTTGTCGTTCTCGGAATGCACCGCAGCGGGACGTCGGCCGTCGCCGGTTGCCTCGCTCAACTTGGACTCCACCCCGGATATGGCCGCTTGCTGCCGGCGCACGAGTCCAACCCGAAGGGGTTCTGGGAGCAAGAAGCGCTGATGCGGTTCAACGAAGACCTGCTGCGTGCATTGGGCGGGCGCTGGTGGATTCCGCCGGCTATGCCACCAGTCTCCGAACGGCCGCTGCGCAAGGCAGCGGAACACCTGCCTCGCGCCGAGTCGCTGTTTGCCCGCACGTTTCGCACGGCTCCCTGGGTCTGGAAGGATCCTCGGCTCTGCCTGTTGTTCTGGTTCTGGCGCCCGATCATTGGCGAGCAGTGCGTCGTTGTCTTCGTGTACAGGCATCCGCTAGAGGTGTGGCGGTCGCTGGAACGCCGCGATGGTTTCCCGGCGCGTGAGTCGCTGCTGCTCTGGGAGCTATACAACCTGGCGGCACTCTGGCATGCCGCAACACTACCATGCGTCGTCGTTAGCTACGACGAACTGATGAGCACACCCGAGGCGACCGTCGACCGAATCGTGCTGGCTCTGCTGGATTTTGGCATCGAGCTAAGAGCGCCCCTGGACCCACCCGCCTTCCTGGAACGTTCCCTCAGACACTGGCGCGCCGGCGAGGCGGAGCTGGCCGAGCATCCGGCCGTTACGTCGCAGCAGCGCGCGCTGTACGGCCGACTGTGCGAGCTGGAACACGCCTACGACAGCCTGCCGCTAATCCCTGAGCTGGCCGCTCAAATGGAGAACTGCCTCGCGCAGTTGGAGCGATCAAACGAACCACGCTGGATCTGGGAGCTGCTCAAACGCGGCCGCCGCTGGACCGTTCCCTGGCAGTTCGTGATGGCCGAGACCAGACGCCGACTCTTCGGCAGTGGGGCCCCTCAGCAGCAGCCACAAGCACAGTCCAGGCGTGCGGAGGCTGAGTAATTCCCTTCGGCCATTGCCGCCGCCCGCAGTCACGTGGACCGCAGCCCCGCGTTGCTGCAGCCCGCCACATGCCTCCCGTTCCGCGAAACCCTCACTGCCAGCTAACAAGATGAACCCATCCGGTCCAAGACCAGGCGATGACGGTTCCGCCCCACTCGGCAGACTCTTCCGGTCCGACCCGATTGGGTGATCCGGACGATAGCGCACGCGTGACCGATTGGCCGGTCGAGCCGTTGGCAAGAGGCAAGCCGAAGAGGGGCCGGGCATGCGAGAGGAAGGAACGCGCTACGGACGTGCCGTGACGGGTTCTGCTCGGGCCGTCTGTGTCGTGCGTCTGACTCTCAGTTTCATGCCGCGCTCTGCCCGGTGAGCGGCACCGGGGGGTACTCATTAGCACTCTGTGCACGTCTTCGGCTGGACAGCAGCTTGCGCTACCTGAGCTCTGCTTCGCCGGCAAGCTCATTGTTGCGACGATCACCGCGCGCCATGGCTGCTGGAGCAAAGGGAATGAACCGCACGGAGAGTCGATCGAGCAGAACTTCGCCAGCACCTTGCAGGTTGAAGGCAAGCTTCAGCCTGGCGCCGCGACCGACGGGTCTGTAAAGAACGATGCGGTGCCAGCCCCGGGTTGGGCCGGCAAGCCTAACGGCAAGATCCTCGCCGTAGAGAGTGTCGTAGACCGCAAACCTGGCAAGTCGCGGCTTCAACGCCCGCGGGATATTGACGACGAGGCTGATCAGAAGGACCCCGGCTTGCGATGCGGTCAGTTCACCACTGTAAAGCGTGAATCCCGACTGGCCGTCGAAGAAGACCACCTGAGGCGACTGCTCGCCGGCCGGTTCCACTGTCATCCGCAGCGCCCGGCCATCGCTTCCTTTTCCCGGCGGCTGCACCAGGTACGCTCTGGCGGTCAGTCCTTCGGGCAGATCGGCCCGCTGTGTCCAGCCTGCCTGCTGCAGCGCTTCGGTCGCCTCGAAGCTGCCTTCGGGCACCAGGTTGCTCGTGGGCGTGGCAGTCGTGGAGCGAGCGACGGCTGCGATCAGCTCGCGCTGACGGGGCAACAGGTCGAACGACAGCAGAAATGGGCTGACACCGGGCCGATAGTCTGCAGGATGCCACCGTTGCCAGGTCGTGTGTTCAGCAAGGCGCACGGCGCGGAGGCTGCGCGCTGCTGCCTGGAACGCCTCCGGATACAGGGCTTGCCCGTAGCGTTGTTCGGCAATCTGGAGCAGCGACTCGGCCCTGGCCAGCAGCGCCATGACCTCGCCCCTGGTGGCGCCGCGGTCCAGCTGCGCGAGGATGTGCCGACAGCGGCTGATCCGGTCGCGGGTGATGGAGACAATGCGCTGCGCTGCGATCTTCTGGACCGCGGCCGCTCGTGACCGGGACATCTGGAACAGCCGAGTGTCTGTGCTGAGGACTACAGCGCAGGCCGTGTCGAATTCACGCACGGTCACCTGCATCCCCCCTGCCACCCGCCGCCCTTCAAGTGGTTCGACACCACCCGGCCCGATCGACCACGCCAGGGCCGTCTCCGGGACGCCTTCGACCACGAAACGGAGCTGCTGACACGCCATCTGCGGAGCTACTGCTTCACTGTCTGGAGCTGTCCAAGCGATGAGCACCAGTGCCGCGCGGGGCGTCCGGTACACGGCCGCGTCGAATTCCTGCCCCAGCTGCAGCTTGCTTCTGGCCACCGATCGACCGCTTTCCAGCGACGAACGGATTCGCTGCCGCTCTGCGGCCAATTCCCGTTCTCCTGCTCCTTCCACCTCGATCCACTCCGACTTCAACCGCTCCGGTGGGCCGGCGGCTGCCAGGAATGGTTCGATGAGGCTCAGCTCCGCGTTCAGCAGTTCCAGTCGCCGTGCGACCCAGTGGAGATGGTCGGCTGGCACGCGGTTCACGTCGTACGCGATGCCGCGGCAGCCGGCAATCAGGCAGGCATAAGCAGCCAGTCGCATCTGCTCAAAGGTAGCCGGATGTTCAATCCACGGCTGCTCCGGGATCGTAGGCACCCAGCCTATCACGGGCAGGCCAGGTCGTGCGACGACTCGGCGCGCCTCGAGCCACTCAGCGTAATCAGCCAGCGGAAACGATGATCCGACGGGATTGCGCCCGATGAGCATGACGTCGGCAAAGCGGCTGACGCGGTACAGCGACGCATTACCGGCCACGATCACGGGCCGGTCCTGGTCTTCGAGGTGGAGTTGACGCACGGTCCAGCGGAGTTGCTCAACCGCCTCGGCGCGGGTCTCCGGCAGGAGCCGTGCGAGACCGGTCCAGGGGGGGCAGATCCCTGCTACAGCCCACGCGACCACCGCCGGGGCCTCGCGCATCGCCTGCACCGTTGCCCGCAGATTGGCCTCCATGACCGCTGTCGGACCCGGTTCTGGCATGCGCAACAACGGGACAAGCCAGGGGCCGGACGGTTGAGCCAGCAGTTGCCGTGGGCTCGGCTGCGACAAGAGGATGCCGTCGGCGGCAACGGAAGGCAGCTCTTGCGCACGGCTAGCCGACACGAAGACGAATTTCGGGAGTCTGGGAACGCCTTCGAAGCGGATCTGTTCGCCGGCCACTTCGAGCCGCGCCGGACTCGGAGTCTGGACCCCCCTCAGCTGAACGTCCACGACGCCGTCCTGCGCAATCCGGGGGCTCGCTTCCAGCTCGTCCACGTACACCTCCACTAGGCCCTGGCCCGAGTACAGGTTCAGCGTCAGCGCGTCGATGTAGGCGCCACGAGCATCAACGTCCCGACCGAGCTGAGCGCGGACGAGCCGCAGCTGGCGTTCCAGTGCGCGCGCTGTGTCCGCTACTTCCAGGAGCTGCCATTTCCCCGCCCGCTCATACACAGGCCCAGGAATCACAACTAGCCGGGCAGACTCAGACGGGGGGCCCGCCGGCTCGTGGGGCAGAACGACGCGCAGCAACAGCTGCGTACCCTGTCGATTGGCCTTAACCCAGAGCCGAACGAAGCCACCCTCAGTGACCGCTATCCGTGGCAATTTCGGGTAGTGGTAAAGGATCTGGGTGCCGCGGCCGGACAGGAGCACGAACCGCTCGCAGCGGATTCCCTCCCGCGCACGCTCGTCCGTCCGGTCATGCTTCTGCACGGTGAACGGCGCGTCCGCGGTGCCCTGAACCCAGGACACCCTGGGCGTCTCAAAGCTATCCCGGTACAGCGTCGAAGGCTGGCTCGCTGAGTCTGTCTTCACGAGCAGCAGCAGCAACAACAGCGGCAGCGCCGGCATCCTGCACCAGAAGAAAGCCATCATGGCCTCCGCATTTGACTTGACGTCTACCCGGCTCCGATTCTACGCGGTACTCCGTCCCCGACAACCTGAACTGGCATGCCCGTTCCAACCGACCGGCCGCGCCAGGTGACGCAACGACTCTCCGTAACGTTCTCGCCAACCACGCGGTGACTCCGTGCGCCGGTGCATCCCGGTGCGCGAGCATCTCGATCACGCAGCAACTCATCGTGCGTGAGCGTGCCGGTCAAGCGATTGGCCGATCGAGGTAATCAGCCGCACAACCACCCTCGAGTGAGCTGTCACTAACGAAACGGTCGCCGCGGCTGGCCGGTCGTCACACCGGCACAACGGCGCCGTTGGGCTCGCGGCGTCGCGCAAGGCCGACCCACAGGGGAGGCAGCTTCCGCGGATCGAGCCGGGGCCGCAGCCGTAAGATGCTGGCCGGTGTCTCGATTGCGTTGCCTAGGCAGCGCCGCGTGTCGCCGCGCGGCAACGTTGCGGAAGCCGGTGTAGAACGGGGGGCTTGGCGCAAGCGTAGTCGGTGCAACACGTTGTGTGCAACGGGGCTTGCCGCTCCGTTACGGCACGCGATGTGAACTGGAACGCCGGCAGTCGCACCAGTAACTCAGAAGTCAACCAATGAAGCCGGAGGTCGCCGATGCCTTCTCACCCACGATTCCGCACCAAGACCGAGCCCGTGCTGCCGCTGTCGGTCCGCCAGCTTGGCGAAGAGATCGAGAAACTGCCCAAGTGGCACCGTGAGCGGCTGGAGCCGATCTACGCCCGCGTCGTCGATGCGTTCCGCATGCGTACACGAGTGATGCAGTTGGCCAAGGAGGCACTGGAGCAGGCTCGGTTGGAGATCAGCCTGCTGAAGTTTGATAACGAAGTCACACGCAAGGAAAACGAGAAGTTGCGCAAGCAGCTCGAAGGCTAAACCACACGCGACTCGTCCTGCGCTAGCAGCGCGCCGTCCTCCCCGCCGCAACCCGCCAGATCCGTCCTCTGCTGCCTGTCGGAGCAGGGCCGCTTGTCCTCCCCCAAACCCTCCCGACGCGGCCCGCTCCGACAGGCCAGCCCTTTGGCCTCTGCGGTGGTCGCAGTCCGAAGCCCGAGCTTGCCCGGCCGTTTGCCTACCTGCACGTGTGCGCCCGGCTCTGTTCGATGAGGCGTGTGTAAAGCAGTTCGTAGCGATCGACCACGCTGGCCAGGCTGTAGTGCGCGACGATGTGTTGCCTGGCTGCTTGACCCAGCCGCTGTCGGAGCGACCGGTCGCGCAGCAGCCTGCGGAGCGCCTCGGCCAGCGCCGGAACCGAGTCCGGAGCGACCACCAGACCCGTGCGCTCGGACTCGACCAGATCCGTGTTACCACCTATGCGGGTCACCACTGGCGGCAACCCTGTAGCCATGGCCTCCAGCAGCGCATTGCTCATGCCCTCCGACGCGCTGGGCAAAACGAACACGTCGGCGGCCCGGTAGTAGGCCAGTACGTCGGGGGTTGATCCGATCCAGCAGACGCTATCGGCAATGCCCAGCTCCGTAGCAAGTGTCTTGAGCGAAACCTGCTCAGGACCGTCACCGACTACCAATAGCGAGCCGCTGTCACCGCGCAGCACTTCCCGCCAGGCGTGCAGTAAGACGGGCAGGTTCTTCTGAGCGTGTAGCCTACCGACGAACAGCACCCTCGGCCGCGGCGGCAACCGATCCTCCAGCTCGGAGCGGCCCGGTGCAAATTCATCCGTGTCCACGCCGCTGGCCAGCCGAGTGATCCGCGTGGCCGGTACGCCCCACGCCCGCAGTTCCTGCTCGATTTCGGCCGAGATTGCCACGAAGTGATCGCAGCGGAGAATCCAGCGACGCAGTCGGTCCGCTCCACGGGTACGCTGCCAGATGCTGTACTCACCGTACGGTCCCGACGCTGCCGGCTGGACCACGACCGGCACCGTCATCTTGGGACGGGCCCACCCGGCGGCGGCTGCTTCCCAGAGCCCTTGATGGCAGTGTACGACGTCGGCCTGGTCGGCCAGGCCGATCAGGGCCCGGCGTAGCGTCCACAGGAACGAGACGCCAAACAGCGGCCCGAGCGACACCGGCCGGATCACCCGCCGCACTTGCACACCGTCGAGCACCTCCACGCAGGGCCGGTCCGGTACATGTCGCGTGAGTACGGTGACCCGATGTCCGCGGCGGGTTAATTCCACCGCCTGGCGGCGTGCCTGCCTCTCAGCGCCGCTCTCTACCGGCCAGAACCAGCTGACACAGAACACTACGTGGTACGCCATCGCTGTACTTGACACCTCACTGAGCCGCCCGCATCGGTCAACCTGGAGCACTGCGGCCCAGCGCCGACGTTAGGACGGCCGTCTTACTTCTGCTACGTACCGGTGCCCTTTGCGGCTTCGTCGTCCGATGCCACAATTAGAAGGCAGGACGGCACGTAACTGGTGCGTGACGAGGAAAGAGATGAGCGGGCCAATTCTGGACAAGACGTTTGAGCGGCATGGCGTGCGGTTCAACTACCCAGGCACGTGGCGGCTCGAAGAAGAGCGCGACGGTGACGACCAGTGGTCGGTGACGCTTCAGAGTCCGGGGACCGGATTCATCTCGCTGGCCGTGCTGCCGCTGAGTTCGAATCGTTTTGAGCTGCTGCGGCAGGTGCTCAGTGTCTTCGAAGCGGACTATCCGGAGCTGGACACCTACAACGTCGAGGACGAGATTGCTTCGTTGCCTGCCGTGGGCCATGATCTGAACTTCTTTTGCCTCGACTTTACCAACACGGCTTACGTTCGGGCGTTCAACTCGGCAGCTCGTTCTTTCGTCCTCGTGGCACAGTGCACGGACAGCGAACTGGACGAGTTCGAGCCAGTCTATCGGAGTGTGCTAAAGTCGCTCACGATCGAAGATGAGCCGGACCCGGCCGACTGGCTCTTCGGCGATCGATCTGGTGGGAACCCGATGCTTCCAGGCGCAGGGGGTGATATCCTCAAAGACGACGTCGATGACTGGTAGCCGGGCGCACGCCGTTACTGAAGCTGTCCGCACCAGCACGCCGACGAGGGAGCATGATGTTGACCGACAGCCAACGCCGCTTTTTCTGGGACAACGGCTACCTAGCACTGGAAGGGTTTCTCACCGCGGATGAGCTTGAGGCGATTCGCCGGGCTGTCGAGGAACTGGTCGCCAAGGCGGCTAACCTGACTGCCCCGACCAAACGCTACGACGTCGGTCCGGCGCGTCCGGGTGGCGAACCCGTCGTGCGGCGGATCTTTAACCCGGCGGAGGCCGATCCACGCCTGGAGGCGATCGCTCTGAATGATCGCGTGCTCGACGTGGTCGAAGCGCTCATCGGGCCAAACATCGAGTTTCACCACGGCAAGGTCAATTTGAAATGGCCGCGCGGTGGCGCGGAAGTGGCGTGGCACCAGGATCTTGCCTTCTTTCCCCATACGAACACCGACCTTGTTGCCTGCATGTTCTACCTGGACGACGCCACCGTGGAGAACGGCTGCTTGCTAGTGCTGCCGGGCAGCCATCGCTACGGTGTGCTCGACCACTTCGCAGACGGAGTTTTCGTCGGCGCGGTGACCGACGCTCTGGAAATCCTTCCGATGGATCGCGTACAACCGGTGGAGGTGCCGGCCGGATCGATGACCGTGCACCACTGTTTGCTGCTCCATGCTTCCGAGGAGAACCGTTCCGACAAACCGCGCCGCGTGCTCATCTACCAGTACCGCGCCGCCGACGCCATGCAACTTGTCCCGGACCGTTCCGGGGCACGCCACTACGGCCGATTGCTTCGCGGGGAACAGGCGGGCGTGGTCCGCTGTGAGCCGATCACCTACCGCCTGCCGAACCACTTTGCCGCCGATCGGCAGCGTTCCCTGTACGAACTGCAGGAGGAGTTCAAACGCAAGCAGGGAATCGCGTCATTGGTCGAGCGGAACAGCTAGCCGAGTCGACGGCCGTTGTTTCCCCTACTTCAGCGAACAACGCACCGTCACCACTGTCCGCGGCGCCATCGGTACCAAGATGGTGTCGTGTTCAAGCTGTAACCGCTCGAGGGGGATCTCCACACCGCTGGCACGCCAGGCGGTCTGTACCGGGAGCAACGGCAGCTTCAGCCGCGCGGTAAGCCTGCGGTCGAAGAAACTCTGCAGACGAACGATCACCGCTCGGCCCTCTTCGGCCCATTTCACGGCCTGAACCACCACGGCCTCCCTCGGTTCCACGGCCACAATCGTACCCGATCGCGGCAGGGAGCCGCGTCGATCCGATTGCACCAAACGCGCTGCCAGCGGGTCGCTGGCCAGGGCAGCCACAGCCGTAGCCCGTGCATCGCTGATGCGGTTCCCGGAGGTGATGACGTAGCGGAAGTGAAACTCGCCACCCTGGCCGGCCCGGTAGTTCGTGAACCAGTAGTTGTTCAACACGTAGCCCATCACGGTGCCGTTCTGCAGCGGTAATCGCTTCAGCCACTTCCCGGTCTGAATTCCCTGCAACTGTACCAGTGGTGCGTCCGGCGAGCACAGGACGATGTCCATGGCGGGTCGGCCCTGTCGCACTCTGAGCCAGTCCTGGACGCAAAACCAGTCCTTGCATGCACCGGGCAGCCAGTCCCTGCCAGCGGTGACCGCCGCACCGCCAACGCGGTACGCGATCTCAGGATTACGCGCGGCAAAAGGGAACGCCAGGTAGACAGCTTCCTTCGCATACGTTTTCTCTTTGCGAAACCGCCATCGCAGCTCCACCACCTTGCGTGTCGTGTGGAGGCGGATTTCCAGTTCCAGCCGGGGTGTCCTCAGCGTTGTTCCACGCATGACGGCAACCACGTACTCGGACTCACGCCAGCACGCGACCAGTTTGCCGTCGGTTGGGCTGTGGAATTGGAAACGCGCTGGCGTCGGTGACGTGTCAATGACTGCCTTGGTGTTCTCGCCCCCGGTGGCGTAAATGTACTGGCCAAGCTGCCAGGGAGCCGATTCGTCGACCAGTGCCTCGCCAAGCTCCCGATCGACCAGCTGGCGAATGGCCACGCGGCTTGGATCGAGCACCAACCGGTATTTGTCTGTCTCCAGAACTGTCGCCAGAGGCAAAGGCTGCCGGCTGGGGCCTTCGCGCAACGGCGGCTCGACCTCGATCAGGGCATACGAGAACGGCGGCAAAGTCACGGGCCACTGGCGACCGCCGGCCCAGACCGTAGCGTCAACAACTTCAGCCGAGCTGGGATTCAGCACAAGGAGCCTTTTCTGGCCCCCCGTGCCGATGAGCGAACCGAGCGTGGTAAGACCGCAGTCAAGCAAGCCCCGCAGGATCCGATGTGCTTCATGCGCGTAGCCAGCTTTGCGCTCGAACTGCTTCCGTACGAACGGGGACTCAGGCTCGGTGATGCTGTTGTGAGCGCCCCAGGTGTGCTCGTTGTAGAGGAGGATGTTGTCCCATGCTTGGTTGAGCTGCTCGCGGGGATAACGGATCCGCTTGTCGACCGCTGCCAGCAGGGTCCAGATCAGTTCGACCGCGGCCGCAAGCCGTTCGTTTGCACGGTTCAGTTTGGTCTCACGCGCGCTCGACGCTGCACCGTCCTCCCAGTAAC
>JALXBF010000124.1 GCA_026991575.1 Planctomycetota bacterium
CGGGAGGGAGAAGCCGACGATGACCGCGACACGCAGGGGCGGTACTCTGATCGACCGGATCGTCGCGACGTTCCTGAAAGGCAACTTTACCGTCCTCTTCATTCTCATCACCCTTGCCCTGGGTGCTGCTGCGCTGCTGATCACGCCGCGCGAAGAGGAGCCGCAGATCGTCGTGCCCATGGCTGACATCTTCGTGCAGATGCCCGGAGCCAGTGCGCGCGAGGTCGAGCAGCAGGTCGCCACCCGGCTGGAGCGATTGCTGTACCAGATCGACGGGGTCGAGTACGTCTACTCAATGTCCCGGCCCGGCATGGCGATCGTCACGGTGCGGTTCTACGTGGGCGAAGATCGCGAAGACTCCCTCGTGAAGCTCTACAACAAGATCTCCATGCACACCGACATCGTCCCTCCGGGCGTGGTCGGCTGGGTGGTCAAACCGGTGGAAATCGATGACGTACCCATCGTGATGGTCACGCTCTGGAGCGATCGCTATGATGACCATGCTTTAAGACGCATCGCGGAAGAGGTCGAGATCCGCCTGCAGCGCGTCTGGAATACGGCTCGCACGGAGGTGGTCGGCGGGCGGCCCCGCCAGATTAGCGTCTGGCTTGACCCGGACCGCATGGCCGCTCACCGTGTCTCACCGCTTCAGATCGCCGACGTCCTCAAAGCG
The DNA here is from genome assembly GCA_026991575.1 of Planctomycetota bacterium. Taxonomy (GTDB): domain Bacteria; phylum Planctomycetota; class Planctomycetia; order JALXBF01; family JALXBF01; genus JALXBF01. The sequence continues at coordinate 674 of JALXBF010000124.1, forward strand.
GCCAACGTCAACGTGCTGGCCGGCAGCTTCCAATCGGCAGATCAGGAGGTTCTGGTCGAGGCCGGGCCGTTCGTACGCTCGGCGCGCGAGCTAGAACAGCTTGTCGTCGGAGTCCACGGCGGCCGGCCTGTATACCTGCGCGACGTGGCCGACGTGGAGGACGGTCCAGCAGAGCCGGAAACATACACGCGCATCGGCTTCGGCCCCGGCTATGAGCCGAAAGACGGCATCGAACCGGACCGGTCCCGAGACTACCCGGCCGTCACCATTGCCATTGCAAAACGCAAGGGCAGCAACGCCGTCTGGGTAGCACGCGACATTGAACGCGAGCTCGAACGGCTCAAGGGAACCGTTATCCCTGACGGCGTGTACGTGAACATCACGCGTGACTACGGCGAGACCGCCAACGAGAAGGTGAACGAGTTGGTGCGTGAGCTGGCCACGGCGATCGTCATCGTGGTGGCCATGATCGCGTTCACACTCGGCTGGCGCGAGGCGCTGGTGGTCGCGGCCGCGGTCCCGTTGACCTTCTCGCTTACACTATTCATCAACTACCTGGCCGGCTACACGATCAACCGCGTGACCCTCTTTGCGCTCATCCTTTCGCTGGGCCTGATCGTCGACGACCCGATCGTCGACGTAGAAAACATCTACCGCCACTTCCGGATGCGCAAGGAGAAGCCCAAGAGGGCCGTGCTGACCGCCGTCCGGGAGGTGCGCCCCCCGATTATCTTGGCCACCCTGGCCGTGATCTTCTCATTCCTGCCCATGTTCTTCATCACCGGCATGATGGGACCGTACATGCGACCCATGTCGCTAAACGTGCCCGTGGCCATGCTGATGTCCATGGTCGTTGCCTTCACCGTGACACCCTGGCTTAGCTACGTGGTGCTCCGCGGTGTGTACGGCAAGAAAGAAAAGCCGTACGTGTTGCATGAAACGCTCACGTACCGGATCTACTCACGCATCATGCGGCCGCTGGTCCGACACGGCATCCTTTCCTACCTGGTCCTCTTCGTCACGATCGGCCTCTTCGTGCTGTCGATCCTGCTGGTCGTCTTCCGGCTGGTCCCGCTGAAGATGTTGCCGTTCGACAACAAGAACGAGCTTCAGATCGTGGTGGACATGCCTGAGGGGACCACGCTGGAACGCACCCAGGCGGTGCTCGACGACCTGGCCTCGTACCTGCGCACGGTGAAGGAAGTCACCGAGGTGCTCACCTTCGCCGGCACGGCTTCGCCTATGGACTTCAATGGCATGGTGCGGCACTACTACCTACGCCGTGGCCCGAACGTGGGCGACATCCGGATCAATCTGGTAGAGAAACACCATCGAGTCCTTCAGAGCCACGAAGTGCACCTGTGGATCCGCAACGAGGTCACGAGGATTGCGGCCAAGCACGGTGCGAACGTCAAGATCGTGGAGGTGCCACCCGGTCCCCCGGTGCTCAGTACCATCGTGGCCGAAGTGTACGGGCAGCCGGGTATGAGCTACGATGAGCTGATCCGCGGCGCCAAGCTTGTGCGGCGAATCATGGAGGAGATCCCCGGCGTTGAGGACGTGGACGATACGGTCGAGGAGCCTCAACGCCGCTACGTGTTCCACATCGACCGCGAAAAGGCATCGACACATGGCGTCAGTCCGCAGGCCATCGCCCAGACGCTGCGTATGGCGCTGGCCGGGGGAACACCGGGCGAAGAATGGCTGCTGACCGCCGGTGCCGGTGTCCTGCACAGTGACCGGGAACGAAACCCGGTTCGCATTCTGCTACGCCTGCCACGCGAGGAGCGATCCGGCCTGGCCGAGCTGGAACGACTCTATGTGCCCACGATGCGCGGCGACCTGATTCAGCTCGCTGAACTCGGTCGGTTCGAGGCCACCACGCTGCAGCGAACGATATACCACAAGAATCTGCGCCGCGTGGTGTACGTGATGGCCGAGGCAGTTGGTATCGCGCCACCCGAGGCAATCCTCCAGCTCTACCGCCGTACCCGCGAAGAGGTGCCGGACGACTACGAGGTCGTCTGGCGCGGCGAAGGCGAATGGAAGATCACTGTCGATGTGTTCCGCGACCTTGGCATCGCCTTCGGAGCCGCCGTGCTGGCAATCTACGCGCTGCTCGTGTACCAGACCTCCAGCTACGCAATGCCGCTACTGATGCTGCTGGCCATTCCGTTGACTATCATCGGCATCATGCCCGGCTTCTGGCTGCTGAACCTCGCCTGGAATGTCCCTATTGGCGGCTATGACAACCCGGTCTTTTTCACGGCCACGGCCATGATCGGTATGATCGCACTGGCCGGGATTGCCACCCGGAACGCGATTCTGCTCATCGAGTTCGTCCATGCCGAGCTCAGCCGCGGCTCAGACCTAGAAGAGGCCATTGTCTGTAGCGGCGCGGTGCGGTTCCGGCCGATCTTCCTGACCGCTGGCACGGCCATGCTCGGCGCCTGGCCCATCACCCTCGACCCGGTCTTCTCCGGCCTGGCCTGGGCGCTGATCTTCGGACTGGGCGTCTCCACTGCCTTCACTCTCGTCATCGTGCCCATCGTCTACTGCCTCGTGTACGCGTCACACCCGACGCACGGACTGCCGATCCTGGGCGAAGAGGACGAGGAAGATCAGGACCACCAGACGGGAACGTCACCGTAGCAGGCAGTTGGGCACACGCGCAAGCCGGCGGCGAAGTCCTACTTATTAGCTTTGCCCGGACGTAGCAGCAGCGCGGGGCGCCCCGAGAGCAGCTCGGGCACAAGTCGACGAACTGTGTCCTGCCGGGATGGGCCGTACCAACCCGGCCCCGCGGCCTCAACAATTGAGCCGCGTCCCTGCTGGCACGCAGGCTCACGTTGCATTCCAGACATTAGCGCAGGAAGGCGCGTTCCGGCCGAAGCCGACGATTGCGGACCGCCCCTCAGCGACTGCCTTCCTCGATTTCCTGATAGACCTTCATCATGATTCGGCGGTAGGGCTGGGGGTTCGGGAAACGAGGGGGGACATTCTTGCTGTTCCAGGCTTCATAGAGGGACCGAAGTCGTGCTACCACCTCTGGTTTATCCCCGGCCAGGTCCTGGCTTTCGCCGATATCGGCCGCCAGGTCGTAGAGCTCGACCGGGCGGTCCGCGCTGGGCTTAAGCAGCTTCCACCTGCCGGCGCGCACAGCCCACTGCCTGCCCCCGGCGGTCCGCCAGAAGAGCGCCTCATGGGGATCGCCCTCTTTTTCGCCGCGGAAGTAAGGCACCAGGTTTACGCCCTCCAGACCGGCTCGCTGTTGCCGGTTCAGACCGGCCAGCTCCGCGGCCGTCGCGGCGATGTCCAGACAGCTAACCGGCCGCTCGTATGTCCTGCCCTCCGGCAGCGTTCCGGGCCAGCTGACCAGGAAGGGCACGCGAATGCCCCCTTCGTAGAGCATGCCTTTCCGCCCCCGTAGCGGTCGATTTGAGCTGCCGCTTGTACGCGGAATACCGCCGTTGTCGCTCAGGAAGAAGACGACCGTGCGCCGGCGCAGCCCGGTGCGCTCCAGTGCATCCAGAATCCGCCCAACCCCGGCGTCCAAACCGACCACCATCGCGGCATAGACGCGCCGCTTCCGATCGTCGATCCCCTGCGTCTGCTTCAAGTACTTTTCCGGAGCCTGCAGCGGCGTATGAGGAGCGTTGTACGCGACGTACAGGAAAAACGGCTCGTCACGATGCCTCTCAATGAACCGCACGGCTGCATCGGTCAGGGCGTCTGTCAGGTAGCCATCGAACACAACCGGTCTGCCGTTCTCCTCCAGGGGCAGGAAGTAGCCACCCAGAAGCGGCTGACGCAGGTCCACGCGGAAGTAGTCGTGCCCGCCGCCAAGAAAGCCGTAGAAGTAATCGAATCCTCGGCGGGTCGGATGAAATGGCGCCGCGGCACCCAGGTGCCACTTACCAATCACCGCCGACCGATAGCCTGCTTGCTTCAGCCGGTCTGCGATCGTTGGCTCTTCGCGATGTAGCCCAAGGAACGGGTTCAGCGGGTCGTAGGCGGGGTTGTTCTCGTTGCCGAACCGTTGCTGGTATCGGCCCGTGATCAGCCCCGCCCGCGTAGGACTGCAGTACGGATGGGTCACATAGCCGTCCGTACACCGGACCCCCGTGTGGGCGAGCCGATCGATGTTCGGCGTGGCGATATCGGTGCATCCGTGTACGCTGATGTCGGCATAGCCCAGGTCGTCAGCGAGGATCACGACGATATTGGGGAGATCGGCTGCTGTGACACTCGTGCCCCACACTGCAACCGCAAGCAATGCGGTTACCGCAGCGTATCGACAGCATCTCATGGTGCCTAACTCCGTGCGCGTGTGCTTCTCAAAGGTCGCTTGCGCCTTGTCTGCAGCCCCCGCCGCCGATCGGCACCACCCGAGCGTCGCGGTCCCGATTCCAGGGCCACCGGGCTCTCTGCGGCCGAAACCCGCGCAGGGACGCGTCGGGCTAACTTGGCTCGACTTCCGCCCACAGCGCGATCTGTACTGGCGCATTCAGCGGCATGTCATGCACGCCCAGGGCGACGCGCGTATGTTTGCCACGTTCGCCAAAGATAGCCGTCAGTAGCTCCGACGCTGCGTTCAGTACGACCGGGTGGTCATGGAAGCCGGGGGCCGCATGCACATAGCCGTCCAGGCGGAAGATCTGCTTGATGCGGTCCAGTTCACCGACGGCGGCACGCAGCTGGGCAACGGCGTTCAGGACGCAGCAGCGGGCCGCTTCCTGAGCCGTTTCCATGTCGACCTCGTTGCCGACCCGACCGGTGGCGATGAGCTTGCCATCGCGGAACGGAAGCTGGCCGGATGTGACCACGAACGGGCCGAACCGAAGCACGGGGACGTAGCTGCCCACCGCTGCCGGCGCAGGCGGTAGGCTGATGCCCAGTTCACGCAACCGTTGCTCCACGGTTCCGGATGCCATAGGCTAACCTCCAGGCGTTGCTAGGAGAGTCCGCCCTCCCTCCTCCGAATGCGATTCAGTTTAGCACCGGCTGACGGCCGCTGACATGCCTGTGCGCGGACGTGGCGGCAGGAAGCCGGTTTCTGACGGAGCAGCCTTCCCTCCGGGCCGCTTTGCTAAAGTGTTCTCGGCAGCGGGCAGATGCGTTGGAAGGTATCGGCGATCGGGAGTAGTGCTTAAGCGGGCGCCTGCAATGAAGCGATTCCCTCACGTGTTCGCTCATCTTGCCGTGCTGGTGCTGGGCATGCCGGGTGCGGTAGCGGGGGGCGAGTCGGCGACGATTGTGCTGCGCGGGGGCATGGTCTACGACGGTACAGGTCAGCCCGGCCGCTCGGTCGACGTGGTCTTGCGGGGAAACAAGATCGTCCAGGTTGGCAAGGTCGGTCGGCAGGTTGCCGGAGCACGCGTGATCGATGTCACCGGCCTGGTCGTTTGCCCCGGTTTCATCGATCTGCACAACCACAGCGACGAGAACATCCTCAAGCCGGAGTCGCGTGTGGCGCTCAACTATCTGACGCAAGGCGTCACGACGATCGTCACCGGGAACTGCGGCTTTGGGCCGGTCGATGTTGCGGGCTACTACAGGCGGCTTGCCAGGCAGGGGGCCGGAGTGAACGTTGCCCATCTGGTGCCTCACGGGGCGTTGCGCGAGCAGGTGATGGGCAACGTGAATCGGGCTGCAAATGAACGTGAGCTTGATCGGATGAAGCGGCTGCTGCGCAAGGGACTCCGCGCGGGCGCCTGGGGCATGAGCACCGGGCTGATCTACACGCCCGGCTGCTACGCGAACACGGAGGAATTGATCGAGCTGGCGCGGGTGGTTGCGGAGGTCGATGGCCTCTATGCCAGCCATATCCGTGGCGAAGATGCCCAGCATCTCTGGGACGCGCTGGAGGAGGCGCTGCGCATAGGGCGGGAGGCGGGCGTTCGCGTGCACATCTCGCACTTCAAGGCCTCCGGTCCCGACGCATGGGGTTCGCTGCCGGCAGCCTGCAAACTGCTGGAACGCGCCCGTGCAGCCGGACTGAGCGTGACGGCCGACCAGTATCCGTATACGGCATCGAGCACATCCGTGGCTGCGATGACGATCCCGCAGGAGGCACGCGAAGGGGGCCGCAAACGAATGCTTGCTCGCTTGACCGATGCCCACGAAGGGCCGCGTTGGCGAAAGCGTATTGCAGAGGGGCTTGCGAAGCGCGGGGGCCCAGAGACGATCATGATCGCCGCCCTAAAGCAACGGCCTGAATGGGTCGGTAGGACATTGGCAGAGATAGCGCAAGCCACGAGGATGGATCCGGTGGACGTCATCATTGAGATTGAAAAGCTGGGCGGTGCCAGCGCCGTTGCGTTCACGATGCACGAAGACGATGTGCGGTACGCGATGATGAAACCTTACGTCGCGACCGCTTCGGACGGGGCTGCCCGTGTGCCGGACGAAACGCTACCCCATCCCCGCTCATACGGCTGTTTTCCCCGCAAGATCGGCCGATACGCGCTGGAGCACAAGGTCCTGCCACTCGAACAAGCGATCCGCTCCTGCACCGGCCTACCGGCCGATATCCTCGGCCTGCCGCGTCGTGGCTATCTGAAGCCGGGCTACGTGGCAGACGTCCTGGTGTTCGATCCCGAGACGTTTCGTGACCACGCCACCTTTCGCGAGCCGCACCGGTACTCAACCGGGGTGGTGTACCTGTTTGTAAACGGGGAGCTCGTCCTCGATTACGGCCGCTTCACCGGTCGGCTGGCGGGCAAGCCGCTCCGCAAGACGGCATCCGAGCTGCGCTAGCCGCTGTTTCGCTAGCTGCGCAGCCATACCGGACAGCAATACGACCTCTCTCGCGCGGCGCCCGGGCTCAGTCGCTCTTGCGTACCCAGTCCGGAACGGTGCCGTCCCCGGTAGGTTCGCCCTGCAGCACCCAGCTCAGATTGAAGCGGGCAAACTGCATCGCCGTGTAGCGGCCTTCCGGCCCCCCTTCGAAGAGCAGAAAGATCGTGCCTTCGCCCGCAGTGCCGTGGCGGCCGACGCCCAAGCTCGAGTAGGCAGCCGGTCCTTCGTATAACAACCGCTTGATCGGCCAGCTTCGGCCGCCGTCGAAGCTCGCCCATACCGTCAGGCGAGCCCGCTCGCCGCCGGCGGTGTCCGCGTTGGTGTACAGCAGGATGTCGCGGCCGCGGACCGGCAGCCGTACCAGGCCACCTTTCATGCCATAGCCACGGTTGTAACCACCACCGTCCACCAACACCTGACTGATCCGGTACTCCTCCCACGTGTGCCCACCGTCGTAGCTCCATGCCTCACGCCGGTGCCAGCTGTCCGGTCCCAGTTTCCGGGCGCGGCGCCGGTCGTAAAAGCCTCGGTGGCTACGCGTGTTGTAGTAAATCGTGCCGTCGTGCAATTCCACCAGGGCGGCTTCTTCCGTGTAGCCCTCTGGGAACAGCTCGCTGACCTTCCAGGTTCGCCCGCGGTCGTCGCTGTAAAACGCACAGCTGTAGATGGCATCCACGGGCTTGCGATCGGAAGGATGCTCGGGTGCATGTGGTCGGAACGTGCCGCTGACGATCAGCCGGCCCGCGAACTTGCCTCGCAGCAGCGTGATGCCCGCCTCACTGGCGTTCGCATGCAAGTAGTAGGTGCCGGCAACGGCCCGATCCCGAACCCCCCGTCGCTTCAATCCGACTTCTTCCAGCCAGCGCATCAGCCCATTCGGGCGGATGCGGACGGGTTGCTCGCGCCAGCTACGACCGCCGTCGCTGCTGCGGAAAAGCCGATCTCGACCGTCCCAGAGCCGCAGGACGAGCAGGTCGCCGGTCTGCTCATCGACGATGATGTTGCTGTCCGAATGTCGGATTGGCACCTTGATCGGCTCGCTCCAGCTCCGGCCGCCATCCTCGCTGCGGCGCAGCAAGCCAACGTAGTTCCGCACGATTAAGACCGTGCCGTCCGTGGTCACAGCCAGATATGGCTCGCGCACCTGACCGTCGCCGCGGAAAACCTCTTGGATCTCAAGGAAAGGCTTGCCCAAAAAGGGGGCAAGCGGCCCATCAGGCTCCGGTAGGCCCTCGCCGGCCGAGGCCGACGCGGCCAGCGTGCCCGGCAACCGCACAATCGAAGTCGCGGCAAGAAGAAGCACGGCTGCAGTAGCAAGTTGCGTGGCGCGACGCATTGGACTACCTCGGCAACACGACCATCATCCTGCAAAGGGGACGACGACACGCGCAGAGTATAGCGGCGCGGGGAGCGGAAGAGGCACCAGGGAGCCGGCATGGTGTGATGGACTGGTGCCGGCCAGGACGATCAGCGTCGGAAACGGCGTGCCAGTTCTTCCGGCAGGCGCTCGCGGTTCGCGACCGTTACACGGATCAGCTCAACCAGCGGACTGCGGCGAAGTTCTGCCGGGAGCCCGCCCGCACGCTCCGCCACCGTGCCGAGTACAGCGATGCCGCTATGGAGCACTTCCCGTACCAGCGTCACGAACTCCGGTAGCAGGCACTCCATCTTGCCGACCTCATCGAGTACGATCAGCTCGGCAACGCGCCATTCTGCGGCGAACTCCGCAGCGAGCAGTTCGGAAAAGGCATCGGTGCACACCAGATAGCGGCCGACCCGCGGACCGGCGCCCGGCTTGGCCTCGGCCAACGGCCGGCACAACCCGCTCCGGAGCCCGATTGCTTCAAATCCAACGCGCTCTCCGCCGCGCCGCCGCTCGCGGGTGTAGAACCCGACCAGCGCCATCGGCCGGAGAGCTTCAACCGTGCGGAGCACGACAGTAGTCTTGCCCACGCCCGGTCGACCGGTCAGGAAGATGCGGGTTGGCTTGCCCTGGCCAGATGCCACCACACGTACCTCGTGCTACCTCTGCTGGGATGCCAATCTTACGCGGGCACGATGCCATCGTCGCCGACGCGGCCTTAGCTGGACGGCGACGGCCACGGTTGAAGTTCGACTAGTGCGTTAGTACAATGGCGCCGTACCCCTGGGGGGTTCTTTTCATGCTGGTACTCACTCGCGTCATTCTTGCTTCCCGGGGTTTGGGGGTCACGTCGTAGGGCGCCGCTGGATGGTTGAGCAGATTATTGCGTCGTGGTCATGCGGAGGAGGTTTCAGATGCCCGTGCAGCGATTTCGTGCTGCGTTCACGTTGATCGAGTTGCTCGTGGTGATTGCGATCATCGCCGTCCTGATCGCCCTGTTGCTGCCTGCCGTTCAGATGGCGCGCGAGGCGGCCCGACGCGCTCAGTGTCAGAACAATCTCCGCCAGATTGGCATTGCCTTGCACAACTACCACAGCGTCCACGGCTACTTCCCGCCGGAAGGGATGCGGGTCTACCGAGGCTGGCAGCGGCGGTTCGGGCCGGGCGGAGAGCAGTGGTGGAGCATGAAGGTGTTCCTGCTGCCATACCTGGACCGAGCCGACGTCTACAACGCAGCCAACCTGGACCTGCGCTCGTACGGGGAACCCAGGGGGAACTGGGCGAACGATCCGAATGCAACCTTGCGGAAGACGCGGATCGAGACCTTCCTTTGCCCGTCAGATCCTCACTTTGACCATAGCAACCCATACGGCACGGCCCAGAACTACGCTGCCAACCAGGGAACTGAGCGGTACTTCAACAACTGGCGCACCAACGGCATTGTCTACCAGCCCGGGTGGGACTGGGCGTTCAACAAACCGATCGGGCTGCGGGACATTGTCGACGGCGCTGCGTTCACGGCGGCCTTTGCCGAGTGGATCCGAGGGGGGATGCAGGGACGGATGACGGCCGATCGAGGTGACGATCTGGCGGTCATCTGGCACGGCCCGTACTGGTGGCAGGGGGGGCCGGGCCGGCATGCGGGTCGAGAGGGGGATATGTGGCTGGAGCGGATGTGCGAGCAGTCGACGCGCTACTTCTGGGATTTCAAAGGGGAAGCCTGGTATATCGGGCAGGTAGGACGCGGCGCTGGTATCGGCTTCTCGAAGCGCCCGAATCGCAAGAGCTGTTCCACACCGGACACCTCCAGCCCGGTCTTGACCTGGGGCAGTGCGGGTGAGTTCCTGATTGCCCCGAGCAGCCTGCATCGTGGCGGTGTGAACGTGCTCTTTTGCGACGGCCGCGTGCGGTTCGTCAGCCAGGACGTGGACCAGCAGGTCTGGTTCGCGATGGGCACCCGCGATGGCCGCGAACCGGTCGACGAGACTGCCTTCTAGTGGCGCCGTGCGGTCTACGCCTCGGGCGTTTCGAAACATTGCCGTTCTGCTGTGAGCGGCGGGTGTGGCGCCAGGAGGGCTACCAGACACCATCCAGGCGCGTCCCGGCGCAGAGGGCCGTTGGCAACTAGGCGAACACGCAACCGGACCGGTTCGCGCGCGGGGCAACAGGGCCACGGGTCGGCTGGACACTGCGGGTGCAGAGGGCAAGAGGCTTCTCGTAGATTGTGCCGAGCTGATGCCGATTCTGCGTGCGCAGCCTGCGTGGACAGGCGGCCGGGCGGGCTATTAGCCCCACAACTGCACGCCAATCCGATAATGCCCGCACGCTCCCGTTCGTCTTCTCGCGACTCGCACCACCGCGTCGGCGGCGTCACAGGGCAAAGCATTGGCCTGCGCCACCGCCTAGCCCCCCGGCCCCCAAGCCACGCTACGGCGGGCTACGTCGGACCCAAGCTGGGGTTGACGGCCGGCGAACAGTGTGGTGCCGTGGAACCTGAAGCTGGTCTGAACTGGCGCAATCCGCAGCTGTGGAAGTCGCCTGCAGGCATGAGCGCAAGGAGGCGATGGTGATACGGAAGCGGCCAGCGGCCCATCTGCTCGCCCTGCTGTTGCTCTGCAGCATCACGGCTGCCGCGTACCTGCCTGCAGCGCGCGCCGGCTGGCTGCTCTGGGATGACGCCTCCTACGTTTATCGCAATCAGCTCGTCACCTCCAGTAACTGGTCCGAGCAGCTCCGGCTGTCGTTCGGGTCTATCCAGTGTTCGAACTACCATCCCCTGACCATGCTCTCGCACGCGCTGCTGTGGCGCGTAGCCGGTGATCAGCCGCTGTGGCACCACGCCGCGAATATCCTGCTCCATCTGTTGAACGGCGTCCTTGTCTATGCCTTGCTCAACGCGCTACGCGTGCCTGCATTTCTTGCGGTCGGGCTCACAGGCCTGTTCTTGCTTCATCCTGCGGGCGTGCCGGTGGTGGCCTGGGTTTCGGAGCGCAAGGAGCTCATGGCCACGTTCTTTTACCTGGCCGCCATGCACGCCTGGGTGCGGGGCAGCCATGCCAGCCGGAACCGGTGGCTGGTGCGAGCGACCGTTCTGGTTTGCGGTCTGGCCGCGTTGCTATCCAAGCCAACGGCCGTTACCCTGCCTGTCCTGCTCCTGTTGGCAGCGGTCCTCGTTCGTGGCCGACCGGTACTCGGCGATTGGTGGGTTCTGATCGCGTTGAGCGTGGCTGCTGCCGCGCTGGCCGGTGTTACGCTCGTGGCACAGAGCCGATCGGCAATCCAGGGCCTGGCATGGGCCGAGCGGCTGCCTCTGGCCTGCCACACGTTCGCCTGGTACGCCGGCCACTGGCTTGTGCCGATCGGGCTCAGCCCCCACCATCCACGCTATGCTCACTGGTTGAGCTGGGACGCGCATGCCGCAATCGGCGCGGTGCTTGTCGCCGCTGCGGTCGCGGTCGCTGCGTGGGCGAGGCGCCGCGCGCCAGTTCTGGCTCTCGGGCTGGCCTGGTTCCTCATCTGCTGGCTGCCGATTGCCGGCATCGTGCCTGTGGGTAAGGCAGCCGTGGCCGACCGTTACCTCTATCTGCCGCAAATCGGCCTGTTGATGGCGGTGGGGACTGCTGTTCATGCGGGGCTGAGTTGGGCGTGCCGGCAGCTGCGGCGCGGCCGAGGGGCGGTGCTCATCCACAGCGTTGCTGCCGGTGCGATGGCTCTGGTGGTCGGCGTTGCGGTGGTCGCCACACGCAAGTACACGGAAGCGTGGCAGGACGATGAGAGCCTGTGGCGCTGGGTACTTCGACAGTACCCCGACTCGGGGCTTGCCTGGGTTAATCTCGGGGCGTACTACGCTCAACGGCGCGATGACGCGGCGAGGGCCCGGGATTGTTTCCGGCGGGCGCGCCAGACGATGGTGGACGGGCAGCAGAAGCTGGCGGCCCTGAACCTGCTTCTGCTTCAGCTGGCGCGCCGTCCGGATGACCCCGGGCTGCTGATGGCGCTGGAGCAGCTGCTGGAGCAACCGCCGGATGCTGACAATCGGCTCGTCGTGCGGGCAATCCGCGACGCTCGCGCGGCGGCGGCACGCGCGGCGTTGCGACGAGGCATGGCACGCGCGGCCCTGCGGCACTGCAGCCGAGGACTGCGCTTCTGCCCGGACGACCCTGAGCTCATGTACCTGCGCGGACTCTGCTACGCAGCGCTAGGACGCGACGAGTTGGCCGAGCGCGCGTGGCGTGAAGTGATTCGCAATAGCCGAACCCCCGAACCATTGCGGCAGTTGGCCGAGGCTCGGCGATCGGAGTTACTACGCCGCTGATCGCATCCGCTAGTGCGCGCGCCGGCGTTCTGTGGCGCTGGCCGTGACGGTCATGAGTCTTGCCCACGCGCCGTCGGGAAATCCTCGTGGAACCGCTTCAGCAGCGCGTCAATATTCGCGTCAAGGAAGTAGATCTTGCCGCGCACGTTCTTGGTCTGTCCCGGCGCAAGACCGCCGACGCGGAAATCGCTGTGCAAGCACGCGATCACTCCCTGAAAGATCTCCTGACAGGGAACAAACGCGATGGCCATCAGCTTGGACCCGTCCGCCGAGAAACAGCCTACGATCGGGTTCGATGCGACCAGCGGACTGAGGGGGCGAGGGTTCACGTTGTCTGGATCGACGTGCTTGAGCCGGTACACCTGGCCTGGCGTGTACAGAGCATCGGTTGCCCACGGCTTGGTGGGCATCCGAGCAATCTTGCCGTCGATAAACAGAAACGACTTGCGGATATACGCCGGATGCAATGCCAGCCGGTCGTCGGTTGTCGTGCCAGTGAACTTCGCCACACGCACGCAGGGCTGAGCCCACCAAACCTGCGAAGCAGTCTTCGTCGGGTTGTGCAGTGTAATGCGGAAGTCGACTTCGTCGGTGCCCGCTGTGATCACATGACGGACTACGACGCCGTCGACCAGCCGGTCGACAATCTCGATCCGATGAGGATCGGTCCCGTCATCAACCCGCTTTGAAATGTGTTTGATAACCGTGTCGCCCCAGCGGCGGTGGGTTGAGCCGGGCCGACAGTAGGCCTCGATGTACCAGACGTCGACGGATGCAGGCAGCTGCCTGCCGGATATGGTCAGCAACCGGTTCTGCCAGTCGATGCGGAGCCGACCGGCCCGCTGTTGGTGGGCTGAGCGGTCACCATGCCGCGGGCCGCTGAACGGCATCGCACCGGCGAGAACCACAAGCACGGCGATCGGTGCAACCACCGATCGCATCACCTTCGGGCGTGTTGCTCTCTCTGGCCACCACGACCTCAGCGAGGCGAGCATGCGATTCATTGGGGCACCTCCCAGCTGTGTTCGGCGTGCCTAACCGATCATACCGCCTCCCTCGGCCCCAATCTGGGCTTGTGAGCCATCGGTGCCATCGGTCGTCCCAACCGGAAGTCACCGCTTTTCCCACCTGGATCAGGCCCGGAACCGTACCCGTGATCGTGTCAGCCACACCATCGGCCGATCACGGAGGGATCGGCCGATGGCTGTTTTCGCCCAATGGAGAAGATCGGAAATGGCGGCGTCGCGCGAAGCGGCCGGTGGAGGAAGGTAGCCCTGGTCAGGTGTGCGGGGTCCGGCCCGCAGTGGCTAAGGGGCAAGCGGACGGCGGTGCAGGGGGGGGTATGCGCGTGACACCTTTCAAGCGGACAGCATACGAAACGTTGACGAGCGTACATACAGGGGGTTGCGGGCCAGGCGATGGCGACGGCGTTTCGAGTGAGCCGCCGGACCATGTGCGGTCCTGTTGGTCGCACTATGCCGTACCTCCCCCTTGCGGCATGTGCTATGGCGACACCGATGCTGACCCAGAGCCCGAGTGCGAGGCCCCCGACGACGCATGGTTGGATCGTTTGGTTACCGGAAGCGTACAAAGCCACGCAACTGGAGCTGCAGCGGGTATGGGGTCGGGCCGGGGTGCAGGTGCCGCAGTCCGACGCGCAGTAGCAGCCAGCGCTGTAGCGGGAAAGGCTCCACGACCGCCAGCTGGAACGCTGCCGTGGGCTGTGTCCCGGCCGGGCAGGCATCGGCCGGTACGCTGTCGAGGCTGACGTCGTCGCGTATCGCCGAGCGGCTTCGACCCGGTTGCTATGCCGCCGGCGTGATGATGCTTTCCGGCAGGGGGCAGCCGGTGCAAGTACTTCTGTCTGCTCCAGCGGTGTCGACGCTTCGGTCGGACGGGGTATCTGTACCAGCCCAACCGGCGCGCTGTCGATCGGCTCCGGGTCGTCGCCGATTGCTATGGACAACTGCCGCGGGGGCGGTATGCTGGCGGCCACACGGTGGGCTACTGGCTCGGGGGCGCGTTTCGGCGAAGTCTCCGGTGGCAAGAGCAAGACAAGGACGAGGAGCGCACGCAATGGGACGGACACTACTGGCCGCCACGGTAGCGCTTACCGGCATTGGACTCATCGGCTGTACCGCCGCTGCACCACCCTACTACGGCGTCCCCTACGGCTCGTACCCGCCACCCCAGACGCGCATCCAGGGCGCGCAGGCCATCCCCCAGCCCCCGCCCACCCACGGCCAACAGATGCAGTTCGGGCCGGCCAATTCCCAGCCTGCCGAGTACCACTACGGCCCCAGCAGCTCGCAGGGGGTGGCTCCCGCCGGTGCAATCCAGGGTACCCAGCCGACACCGGCCCAGGGC
>JALXBF010000125.1 GCA_026991575.1 Planctomycetota bacterium
TGGGATGCGGCCGGTCAGATTGTGGCGTACAGCGGTCCGGAAGGGACGCGCACGTATGCGTACGACCCGCAGGGTCAGCTGACGGACGTGTGGGATGGCCAAGGGAACCTGATCGAGTACTACCGCTACACGCCCAATGGCAATCGAACGGAGTCGCACCTGCACGGGACCGGCTATGTAACCGGAGCGGACAACCGGTTGCTGTCGGACGGAACCAACGACTACGAGTACGACAACGAAGGCAACCTGATTCGCAAGACGAACACGGTGACCGGCAAGGTGACGGAGTACACGTGGGACTACCGCAACCGGCTGACGGCGGTGGTGCACAAGGATGGCCAGAGCAATGTGCTGTGGAGTGAGACGTACGTCTACGACGCGTTCAATCGCCGGATTGCGTTCTACGAGGACCCCGACGGCCCGACCGGCCCAGAGCCGGAGCGGTTCACGTTTGTGCTGCATGACCTGGCCCAGCGTCCAACGGCCGAGCAGGTTGCCCAGGGCGGGTTGGCCCCGTATGTGGATGGCATCTACGAGAGCGCGATCTTCGCGGCCAACCCGATTGCCGACTTCACGGACCCGGACACTTCGGACGGCATCACTCCGCAGCCCACCGAGCGCAGCCTCTACGCCCCCGCCGTCGACTCCCTCCTCGCCCGCGAGGACGCCCCCGGCGAGATCACCTTCGACCTCACCGACTACCGCGGCAGCGTACGCGGGTGGGTCGATCCGGACGGTACGATGCTCGAGACCATAGCCTACGAGAGCTTTGGCCTACCCGTAGGGGGCTGGTCGAGTACGTCCCGCTCTGGCTACACGGGAAGGCCCCACACGCTCCGCTTTGGCGCATGGGCCATGCGGGCCCGCTTCTACCACCCTGCATCGGGTCGTTTCACAAGCCTTGATCCCCTGGGATTTGTTGCCGTAGCTGCACGGCTTTATGGTTACGTCTCGAATCGTCCGACGTCCCTTTCCGACAACGTCGGGCTGCGCGCACATCGGCCCCAGCTAGCCGAGTGGATCCGTGCCCTGCGCCTGCGAGACTATCTCTACTACCTCCTCAACCCTTCCGCAATGGACAGGGATCTGCGGTACGCCTCCTACGCGGCGTGGGGAACGGCCGGCCTGTGCACCGCCACCGCAGGCCTCTACGGGCCAGCTTACTGCGGTGCAACGCAGCTGGGCACCACCCCGCTTTGCCTCCTGCCGCTTCAGCTGGGAGCGGAATGGTATGTTCGCTCCGGCGCCATCCTGCTGCACGCCCATGTTGCGGAGACAGCGTTTTCCAAAGCTGCAAACCGAAGGCCCTATGCGCTCTTCCAAACCGTCTACCGCTGGATTGTGATCGGCACACCCCCTATGCCTGACACGCGACATGTCGACGGTCTCAAGTACCTCGTTCGCGGCACCTTCTCTAGAAGCGACGGCATCTACAAGTTAGTCATCCGGGTGCGACCGGATTACGTGGAAGTAATACATTTCTCATTTGACAGCAGGAGGTACTGATGGGATGTCAGAACATTCGCTTGTGCCTCGTTATGAAGTTCGTCAAGAGAACATATTGGATGCATTGGTTTACCATGATGGGTATGCCTTCTATTTTTCCAGCCCAGCCCTCCACGATCCTTCTTCGCAGGGAGTGGCACGGATTGGCTATGGCGATGCCTCCGTACAGGTACATTTACCGACAGGGCGCGTGGGCGGAGTCGAGGGGTTCATTCCTACCGATACTTGGCGTGCACAACCTGTTCAGCTTCCGGCCGCTCGACGCGCGGCGATTTACGTAGTGAATGTGGAGGCGCTGCCACTTACACCAGGGGTAACCTGGTGCCTGAAGCAACGGTACCTTAGTGGAGTCTCCATCGACCCGGAGACTGGCTGGTGCCACATCGGCATGCAACCGGACGAGACCTCGGTCGTCATCGAGGTGGCTCGCGGGGTTCGGTTTGTCCTTCGTATCGACGCCATCATAGGCGCGTACGTGCGCCCGGCGAATATCGAGGAAGTATGGCCTTCTGGGATATCCAGTCAGACGCGCATCTGAGCGGCTACACGGACACCGGTCGCCCTCCAGCAATCGGTTCGGTGGCCCTTACTGTCGTGGTGAGCGTAGCGTCTGAAGAAGCCGATGACGCTGAACGACTTGTCACAGGCTGTAGGCCCTAGGGGATGTCGTGGCTCGGACGCTACGGATTCGGTGGGTGGCACACCTGTCAACGCTAACAGGCCAGCGCCGCCACTGATCCAATCCGCGCCGCGAGCTGGTGACCGGACCGGTGCTGGCATTATCTGGAACCCTGCGTGGGACAAACCACGTTCGCCCGATCAAGGCGTGGTCCCGTAGTACGAGAAGGTCTTTACACGATCGGTTGGACCCGCTGGACGTCAGTTCTGTGGCATGGAGGTTCGGCGCGGTGCCTCAAGCAAGCCGTTTTAACGCCTTGACCGGAGCCTCCACGAAGTGGTTTCCGGACTTGTCTCCACCTCGTGGTGACGCCAGTGGTCCGTTGGTGCCCATTCACGGGAGGGCGTGCCGAGGGACGCAGCGTGGGCGACCTTGGAGAGCAGTGCTGCAGGTGACGACGCCATGGGACACGCAGGAGAGCCTGGTGTTGCCCAGATCGGCTATCCACCCAGACACGAACGGCATGCCGCGGTTCCGCATCCGACGAATCTCCGTGAACTAAGACGCGCCCTGGTGACGGGCGACGCTGCTGCGTGCAGCGCCCCACTTGGAGGGCTCGATCGTGGCGAAAGGAGGCAACTACGTGCTGGCGTTGAAGCCAAAGTGGGGCGACGTCTTACCAGCCGGTGCACGAGCATTCTCTGGCCGCGGCCCGCACTGGGAGGATGTTCGAACTTCCGAGCTGTCAGCAGGACGAGCGTGGGCGTAGCCGTCGGGAGGCTCCCCGCACGACGGGGCCGGCGGCTCAGCTGGAGACTCTCCCGATGCCTGGCTGCAATGGCATCAGGACGATCGTCCCGGTGGCGCCTGAGACCACTCACAAGTCGTCTGGGCGGAGGAAAAAGCGGTTACGGTGCTACACCTCCCGCACTAAGCTGGGTGCCGACCTACGTGCGAAGGCCACCCGGAAGCGCTGGCGGATCGAGAACGAGCCCCGGCGGCCGTTGGATGCTTGGCTTGAGGAGGACCAGATGCGTATTCCACATTTTGCCGCACTATGGGGTATACCATTGGTACATCGACTACGACTACTCTTGTCTTTGCATCGAGATACCGTTAATGCTGAGGGACGCATTGATTTGGACGTTGCGCGACTTGCCTCTAACCCAAGCGATCTGCGTGGTCGGCTCTGTGCATCCTTTCTGCCCACGCGTTGAGCTGCGTCAGCGCTAGCTAGGCGTCATGCTAGGAGTGACCAGCTGATGGAAGTTCCGGTTCTCGAAATCCGTGATGTCCCCATACCGCGGGGTCGCGTTGTTCTCGAGGAGCGCCTATATTTCGAGTTCCGGCACTGGCTCGACGTGCCAATCGTTCCGTTTCCGAGCGCCACGCTGCAGTATGGAGACGCATACTTACCTGTTTTTCTCAGAACCGGTCGATTGGGCCCCCCTGTCGTCTTCATCACATCGAGCAGATGGCACGTCGATCGGCTGACAATTGGCAGGATACAGCGGGGCGGGGTCTATGTCCGTAACTTTCACGATCTCGGGCTGAGGGCTGATGCATGCTTTACCGTCGACGTCGATGGATTCACATGTCACTTTGTTGACCCAGAACAGGCCGTTCTCTATACCGGCTTGCGCCCCGATCCAAGAGACTCTTGGGTCGAAATCGCTGAAGACGTAGCCCTGGTTCTGCGAGGCAGTACCTTGAGAGGAATCCTTCTACGATCCCGCGACATTCGTGAACTGGTGGACTGCTAAGCAAAGAAGCGTCCGGTCCTCCAGGATGGACGGACCCTAGCATCGGGACGACCCAACCTCCACCCATGCCACCGTCCTCAGTAGCCCCGTACAGTACTAGTGCTGACCGCGGTGTCTGGACGAAACACGGCGAGCACATAGAGTTCCCCGCGTGGGAAGGGTTACTCTCACCGCGCCGATGGGCTTTGTCACGAGCTACGCCTACGACGCCGAGCAGCGGCTCCTGTCGGTCACCGACCCGCTGGGCCGCACCACCAGCTACGAACGCGACGCACGCGGCCGGGTCATCGCCATCACCGATCCAACCGGCGCCAAGACCACCTTCAGCTGGGATGCCGCCGATCGGCTCGTCCGGCGCACCGACCCGCTGGCAGGCCTGGAGACCAGCCAGACTGACTATCAGTACGACAACCTCGATCGGCTCATCGAGCTGGTCGACGCGGAAGGCAGTCGCTGGAAGTGGGAGTATGACTTCGTGGGTAACCGGGTCGCGGCGATCGATCCGCTGGGGAACCGCTACGAGTGGGACTACGATGCACGCAACCGAGTGATCGCCACCCGAGATCCGCTGGGCAATCAGACCACGATCGCCTACACCCTCACCGGCATGGTCGCCGCGGTCACTGACCCCCTGGGCCGCACGACGCGGTACCGCTACAACGCCCGCGACTGGCGGACGGCCATCATCCTGCCCGATGGCGACAGCGACCCGAACAACAACCCGGAGATCACTCTTGGCTATGATGAGGAAGGCAATCTCATCTCGCTGACCGATGCCGATGGGAACACGACCCAGTGGCGGTTGGATGCCGTGGATCGGGTCATCGAAGAGATCAACGCGCTGGGGCTGAGCCGCTTCTT
>JALXBF010000126.1 GCA_026991575.1 Planctomycetota bacterium
GGACAGGGGGCGGGCGTGCTGCGGCGGTTCACGGCTGAAAAACTGGGAAAAATGAAGCGTTTTGTGAATCTGGGACGATAGAAGGGAATAGAAAGCCAGCTCACCCGGCGACGCGCAACGACGAGCAAGTCAGTTGGAGAGCGACCGGTGAAGAAACGCTGTTCGTTTCGGTGGCATGGGCCGCGGACGACACAGGAGGCAATCAAGGCGGCTGGCAAACAGCAACGCATTCGAAGTTACCGATACCATCGACCCCAGCACCATCGGCCCGGGTGGCGACGGGCACAGGAAACCGGCACGCTGTGCCCGGAGCCTGGTTCGGCAGGCGCGAGGCCTGAGGAATTGGTGCTTGACCTTGCCGGCCTGGCACACGACCTCCGCGCACCGCTGGCAGCCATCGAGCAGGTCGTGCAGCTGATCGTCGACGAGCATCTAGGACGGCTCAGCCCAAAGCAGCACGAGGCGCTGCGCAGTGTGCTGCGCCGCTGCATCGATCTGGAGAACCTCATCGGAAACGTGCTCGATCTGGCCCGCTCCGAGACTGGCCGCCTGCAAGCAGCCTTCGCACCGGTATCGCTTGCCGAAGTCGTCGCTGCCAGCAGAGACCGGCTGCAGTTCCTGGCCGAGTACCATCAGGTACACGTCGACATCGACGGCGTCGACCGGTTGCCCGAAGTCTTTGCCGACCGGGATATGCTGGAACGACTGGTCACGAACCTGCTGAGCAACGCGCTGAAGGTTAGCCCCAAGGGGGCCAGCGTGCAGGTCCGCGGCGAACTTGCCTCGCTGACCCGCGTTCGACTCGAGGTCCAGGACCAGGGACCCGGCATGGATCCGGCCGAGGTGCGCGAGGTGTTGCGGCCATTTGTGCGTGGCACCGCACCGGCTCGTGGTAGCGGTGCCGGTCTGGGGCTGGCCATCGTGCGCCGCTTGGTCCGGGCGCAGAAGGCGAACTTGACCATCCGTACGTGTCCCGGCAAGGGCACCGCCGTGGGGATCATCTTGCTGCGGTTTGCACCGGATCTGGTCATCCGGCAGTTCGTGCCGCGCGACCAGGCCTGCGTCGCAGCCCGCTGCGCGCTGCCGGACCAGCGCAGGCTGACACTTGCCCAGCAAGCTCTGGCGCAAGAGCTCCGCGGCCGTGCTGTGGTCGTGCCCGATCCAGCTTGCCTGACACTCACCATCGTCGCCACCGACAGCGCTGCCAGAACGGATATCGCCAACGCCGTGCAGCGTGTAGCCGCCCTGTCCGGTCAGCCGATACAAATCCAGTGGCTCGGACGCGACCACTTGCTGCGCAGGGCCGTGCAGGCCGAACCGTCTGCCGGCCACGCACTTCCGGCACGGGAAGCCAGCCTGTCACGAGCAAGCTAGCGCCTTGCTCGCTCGACGCCGTACGCTAGTGCCTGCCGGAGGTGGAACACGGTGCTTCAGGCCACCCGTTCGGTCCGTTGCCTTGCCCTGGTCTTTGCCGTCGCGGCGCTGAGCGGTTGTCAGACCGGTTCACTGTTCGGGCCCCGGTACGCGACCGATTCGGTAGCAAGCAGCTCGGCGCGACTCAACTTCCTGCGGCGGCTGCGCCCCAAGCAGCCAGCACCGACTCTCGATCGCTCCACCCGCCGTTCGGGCCAGGCAGCCAGCCTGCCTCAGCAGTACCGCCTGCGGGCCGAAGTGGCCTGGCGGCCCGAGACGCTCAGGCTGCCGGAAGCCCCCCGTCTCCGCTCAGGCAGCCTGTTGGCTCTGGAGACAGAGGTTGCCCGCTGGATCGCCGACGAGAAATTACTCTTCTACCCCCCAGCTCCAGCCCGACCTTGGCAGTACATCGTTCTTCACCATAGTGCTTCAGAGAGTGATTCTCTGGAGACGATCGACCGATTCCACCGCGAAGTGCGCGGCTGGGACGGCTGCGGCTACCACTTCGTCATCGGCAACGGAACCTACAGTGGCGACGGCGAAATCGAAGTCAGTCGCCGTTGGCTCGAACAAAAACACGGCGCCCACACGAAAGTCGCGGGCCACCCGGAGTACAACCGCTACGGCATTGGGATCTGCCTGGTGGGCAATTTCGAACAGCATCCACCGACGCCGAAACAAACTCAGGCGGCCCGGGCGCTGGTAGCCTACCTGATGGCGCGCTACAACATCCCCCCGTCACGCGTCAGCCTGCACCGTGTGCTGGCCGGTGGCCGTACGGCCTGTCCCGGCAGCCAGTTTCCAACACACGCATTACTGCCGAACTACTGGCAGTGAGAATTCCACGACCTGCTCGGCGGGGGCCAGACATCGGTCCTGCGAGCACGCCTGGTACCGCACGCGGCAGCGCACGTGCAACTTCTCAACCCCTGCGGCCAGGTCCGACGGTATCGGCAGCGCCAGGCCAAGCCGAACCTCCCCCCTCAGCACCCCCACCGTCTCGCCCGCCTGCATCAGCGTTCCGTTTGCCTCCGGATACTTGACGACGATCTTCGCCACGGCCGGGTCGGTCTCCACGACGACGCTCAGTGGGATGGCGTACGACGAGCCGGGATCATGCGCATAGATGTGCCAGCCGTCGGCCACGCGGAGCCGCAGCGCCACGTCGGCCGTCTGACCGGGCCGAACCGGCTGAGCATCCTGCTGCACAGCCACCTCGACAACCGGTTGCTGCTGCGGCCCCCGATGCGGCTCGTGCCGGTCCAGGTACTCCGGCGGCAAGCCGCGGTCACGGTATTCAGCGATCGCAAGTAGCGCCGTAGGCAACGCGGCAGGCATCCGCTGCAGAAGGGGCGCCATGGTGCGGAGCGCGCCGGCAGCGATCCGAGCGTAACTCAGTTCGCCGGTGATTACCGCCAGCCTCACCAGGGACCGCGCCGCCAGCGACGTTGCACCGGGAACCGGTCCGTCGAACGCAATCTGTGGCCGAACTGGCAAGTGGACGTCGTGGTCCTCGGCGACGTACCAGAAACTCTTGCGCTCTTCGTCCCAGAACCGCGCGATCATCTGATCGGCTAGCAGCCGCGCTTCTTTGAGCCATGAGCTGTCACCGCGCAACTGCGACAGTCGCAGCAGCGCCCAGACAAGCGCCGCATAGTCCTCAAGCGTTGCGGCCGGGCCCGGTGAACCGTGCAGGGAGCTGCGGTGGAGCTGGCGGCGGTCGCGCCAGAGCTCATCCAGTACCGCCCGCGCCGCCTGCGCAGCAAGCGCTCCGTATTCGGCCTCCCCGAGTGCGTCGGCTACGTCGGCTAGGCCCGCGATCACGTATCCGTTCCAGGCCGCGATGATCTTCTCATCACGAAACGGTCGCACACGGCGCTCACGCACGGCCAGCAACTTGGCACGCAGCGCGTCCCAGCGGCGCATGGCCTCGTCCGGCGCAACACCCAGCGCCGTGGCCGCCTGCTGTGGTTCCAGCCGGCGGCACAACACGATGCGACCTTCCAGACGCGGTGCCTTCCGCAGGCCGAAGACCCGTTCGGCCAACGCGTATTCGTCTTTGTCAAGAGCGGCCCGCAGCTCTTCGTCCGTCCACAGATAGTAAAGCCCTTCCTTCCCTTCACTGTCGGCATCGAGCGCCGCGTAGAAAGCCCCCCCGGGCGAACGGAGCTCGCGCGTCAAGAACCGGACAGTCTCCGCCACGACTCGTCGGTACAACTCAGGCTGCTTACCGATCCTGGCCGCGCCGGCATACACGGACAGCAGCTGCCCGTTGTCGTAGAGCATCTTCTCAAAATGAGGCACCTCCCAGCGGCGGTCCGTGCTGTAGCGGTGAAACCCACCCCCCAACTGGTCATAGATGCCACCGGTAGCCATCTTGTCCAGCGTCAGCAAGAGCATCTTGCGGGCCTGGTCGTCGACGTCGGCCTCCCGCAAGAGGAACACCAGACGAGGCGATTCGGGGAACTTCGGGATGCGGTCATTGTGTTCCGAATACCCGAAGCCGCCGTAAACGGGGTCAAAGCGTTCGGCGAGGGCCGCCACGGCTGCCCGCACCAGAGAGCGATCCAGCTTGACCAGCACCGGTGCCCGCCGCAGCTGCAGCTGCTGCTTGACCGCGTCCATTACCTGGGTCGCCGTCCGCTGCAGCTCGGCCCGGTGACTTTGCCAGGCCTCCGCGATGCGTAGCAGCACCGTCTTGAATCCCGGCAGGCCATGGCGATCTTCGGGCGGGAAGTAGGTTCCGCCAAAGAAGGGCTTGCCGTCCGGCGTCAGGAACACCGATAGCGGCCAGCCGGCATGGCCCTGCATCAGCTGCACGGCGGTGATGTAGACCTCGTCGATGTCCGGCCGTTCTTCCCGGTCGACCTTGATGCTGATGAAGTGCTCGTTGAGGATCCGCGCGATCTCCTCGTTCTCGAAGCTCTCCTCCTCCATCACATGGCACCAGTGACAGGAACTGTAGCCGATCGACAGGAAGATCGGCTTCTGCTCGCGCCGCGCCCGCTCAAACGCCTCCTCACCCCACGGATACCAGTCCACCGGATTGTCCGCGTGCATCCTCAAGTAGGGACTGGTGGCGTTGGCTAGCCTATTGGGCCGGCGGACCTGGTCCTGGGCGGCCTTTCCCGAACCGCCCGACGCTCCGCATCCGAAAAGCATCAGCACGACAATCACTCCGGTGGCACGGCGGCAGAGCATGGCAAGCTGCATGGAATCGTATTCGGAGAAGGCCACGGCGGTCACTGCGGAACCTTCGGCCGAGCGTGTGGGCTGGACCAGTCGGGCAACTCACCGCTGTCGGCCAACTCGCTGCCGACCAGGTACCACAGAACCAGGTCCTGGACGGCGCCGCCGAGGTTCCACGAGTCGGAGTACTCATCACTCGGTCGATGATAGTGCTTCCGTTCCCACTGCTCCATCACCCTACGCCCCCAGTCCGGCGGCTGGCCGATGAAGTCCGTGCCCGTATCAAGCGACACGGCGGGGATACCTTGCAGGGCGAAGCTGAAGTGGTCGGAGCGGAAGTAAAAACCGCGGTCTGGGAACTGATCGGGCCGTACCGTACGGCCCTGCCAGTGCGCGACCCGCAGGATCCAGCGGTCCAGTGAGCTCCGTCCCAAGCCGATGACGGTCACGTCGCGGGTCCGCCCCCAAATGTTCATGCCGTCCAGGTTCAGGCAGGCCACCGGGCGTGTGATGCTGGCGGGCAGATGAGTCGCCAGGTAACGCGAGCCGAGCAAGCCCTGTTCTTCGGCAGCAACGGCTGCGAACACGATCGACCGGCGCGGCCCGGGCCGCTGAGCGGCAAACGCTCGCGCCAGGGCCAGCAGGCCGGCCGTGCCACTGGCGTTGTCCAGCGCGCCGTTGTAGATGCCATCCCTGCCGGCGGCAACCTCGGCAGGGTCGACTCCGAGGTGATCAAAGTGCGCCGTGTAGATGATCGCTTCCTCCGGCCGATCACTGCCCGGCAGCAGGCCGACGACGTTAGCCGTGTCGACGGGCCGCAGGGTGACGCGGAACGTAGCGCGGAGCTGGATGCCGAGGTCAATCGGCCGAAAATCGCGCCGCCTGGCCCGAGCAAACAGCTCCTCCAGCGTGTAGCCACCAAGGGCGACTAACTGGGCGCTGGCTCGCTTGCTCAGCCACATCTCCACCTGAGGGTGCGCGTCCCTGCTTCCGCGCAACTGGAACTGCTCCCCGCTCCAGGAGCTCTCCACCACATCCCATGGATAGCCCGCTGAAGGTGTCGTGTGGATGATGATCGCCGCAGCGGCCCCGTGCCGCGCCGCCTCGGCGTACTTGTAATCCCAGCGGCCGTAGTACGTACGCGCTTCGCCCTCGAACAGTTCCGGGTCATCGGCAGGATCATTGTTGACGATCAGGACGATCTTGCCGCGAACGTCCACGTCCTTGTAGTCATCCCAGTTGTACTCGGGTGCCACGATGCCGTAGCCCACGAACACGACCCGCGCAGGGCCAAGCTCAATCTGTTCCCGCTGTACGCCTGCCACGGCCACATAGTCCCGGAGGTATCGGACCGAGAGCGTCCTCCCATCGCTGCTTCGAAAGACGATCTGCTCCGGGCACCGGGTGGTCATGCCCAGCAACGCCACCGGCTGCAACCATCCCCCGCTACCGAAAGCGGGCTTGAGGCCGAGTTTTTGGAATTCGGTAGCCAGGTAGAGCTGAGCAAGCCGGTCACCGCGCGTACCCGGGGCGCGTCCTTCGAGCAGATCGTCGGCCAGAAAGCGGATGCACCCGCGCAGGTACTCCTCGGTTAACGCCTCTGCGGCTTTCAAACGGTGGGCCGCGGGCCGGTAGTCCTCCTGACCACGTGTCGCTGCAAGCGGCGCAAGTGCCAGCCAGAGAAACCAGACGCTAGCAACCATGACCGGCGTGGCATGAGGCTTCATGGCAGTCTCGTCCGGCCGCGTAGGACGGTGGTTGCATCCACGATGGAGCGGACAACCAAGCGATCGTTCGTGCTGTTTATGCTACGCCGCTGCCGCATGCTCCGGTACACTGCGAGATGCAGGTCCGCTCTTGGGGGCCGGATCCGGAAACGGGTTGCTCTGCGGTGACGCGGAGGCTGGTGGCCAGGCTGCTTTCGCGGTGGGTCGGGCCGTTCGAATCGTGCCTGCGGGGCTCCGGTGAGTGACCGGCCAACGGGTTTAGCCCCCGGGACGCAACGTTGATCGAGTAGCACCAGCGTAGCCGCCCCCCGTCTTTTCTGTTCTCCTGAGCCGCGGCCGTTTCCGCGCCGTCGGCTGCACACCCAGCGATCGGCTCTCAAGCCATCCGGTCCGCGCTCGTGCCACCGACGTCAGATCGCGTGGTCGCAGAGCACTCGAAGAACGAACCTTGGGCCGCGTGCTTTGATAGTGGCCGGCAAGCCGCGCTTGCCGTGAGCCGGGCATGCACGTGGCGAAACGGTGCTCCGGTGCCAATCGTAGGCACTCAGGCTTGCAGGAGGGGGGGAAAGCCGCGCCGGGGGTGCGATGTGTACGAGCCGTTGCACAAGGCTACGTATACCGTGCCGACGGACCCACCCGGCGGGGCCAACATGCCGGAGGTCGCCAGAAACGGGCATTGTCGCGGGCCGGTTCCAGAGGCACGCTACAACGGCTGAGTTCGGCTCTGACGCAGCTGGGTCGGCGTGTGCGCAGAGAACCCGCCCCGCGGACCGGTTTGCAACAAGGCACCGCGGGGCGGGAGGGGGCGTGGGGCGTGATGCGGGGGCCGAAGCAACTAGCTCACGATCTCCACCGGATCGAACCGGCCCATCAGTACCGGTTCGGACGGGATGCCAAGCCAGCGTTCGAGCACAGCGGCGTACACGGAGCGGAAGTCGGTGTGGAACTTCAGATCGCCGTCCACGAGGTCGTCCAGCGGCGGATGCGGTCCGATGAGTCCGCTGCGCACCCTGCCGCCGAAGAGAAACATTGGGGCTGCCGTGCCGTGGTCCGTGCCCTCGGACGCGTTCTCGCCCACGCGGCGACCGAATTCCGAGAATGTCATGATCAGGATGCGGTCCAGATGGCCTTGCTGCTGCATGTCGCGGCAGAAGGCGGTAACTGCCTCGGAGAGCCGAGACAGCAGCAGCTGGTGCCGGGGTGCCTGCCCGGAGTGGGTGTCGAAGCCGTCGATGGACGTGTAGAAGATCCGCGTATCAAACCCCCCTGCGATCACCTGCGCGATCATGCGAAGCTTCCTTCCCAGCGGCGTGTCCGGGTACGCCACCGCCGGCTTGTACGTGGCCGTGATCCGCTCAAACTGCGCTGCGGTCTGGTAGCTGTCCAGGATTGACCGCTGCAGGAACTGGAGCGTCGGGTCGGGTCTGGGCACAGCGGCTACCGTGGTGCTGACGCGGCGCAGTTCCTCTTCCATCTCCAGCCGGAACTGATCGAGCGATGCGACCAGCGGCACGGTACGACGTCCGGCCAGCGCCAGCGGCAGCTCCGCGCCCCCGAAGCAGATCGCCGGGTTGCCGCGGTAGTCCCGCACCGGGGGCTGCTCCAGCGCGCGGCCCAGCCAGCCAGTCTCAGGCAGCCGCTCTGCCACGCTGGCCGTGTGCCAGATATCCATGGACCGGAAGTGGGACCGGCTCGGGTTCGGATAGCCTACGCCCTGGACGATGCCTACGAGGCCGTCTTCGAGCAGTTCGCGCACCCCTTTCATCGCGGGATGCAGACCGTGGTAGTCGTCGATCTTGAGCACCTGGTCCTTGCCGATGCGGAGCGCAACGCGGTACTTCGCGTACAGCTCGTCGCCGTAAGGTACCACGGTATTGAGTCCGTCGTTGCCGCCGGTGAGCTGAATGACCACCAGGATCCGGTCGTTTGCCGGCTTGCCCGACCGCCAGGCCGCAGCGGCAGAATTGCGCAGAAACAGTGGCACGGTGCTGCCCATCGCCAGCAGGGCGCTGTGCTTGAGGAAGTCGCGTCTTGTCCGCAGCATGCTGCTCCTCCTCCGGACAAAGTCCGCCGGCGTGGCGGATCAGACCAGTTGGTACTCTGGCTGGGTGGCGAGGGCCACGACCAGGCCACGGGCGGCCCGATCCAGCGCCTCGCCGTCCTCACGCGATGGCACCGCCCGACGGTACTCTTCGCTCAGCGCTGCCATCGCTTTGCGGGGCAGGCGGCCGTCGAGCATGAGCGTCACGTAGAAGCGTAGGATTGCCTCCCGATCACCGAAGCCATATCGTCTTGCCAGCGCCACCGGATCGAAGCTTCCCTCGAACGGACCACCGGAGCGCCGTACCAGGTTTCGGATGAAGCGGGCTCGGATGATCAGCGTCTGGGCGTTAATCCAGGCCGGGCCGTCATCCCAACCGGCCACGCTGGGTGGATGCAGGAGCTGCTGGCCGAGCTGGGCAAGGATTGTGGCCAGGTGGCGTGGCCGTGAGCTTGCCGGTTCCAGGCGGCGCACGGTTCCGACGACGTAGTCGACCGGAGAGGCAACCTTGCGCCGGTAGGCCAGCGGCGAGAAGAAGACACGTGACCGGACCATGCGATCGACCAGCGCGTGGGTGTCGAAGCCGCTGTTGCGGAACGAGTCATACAGCGGCTCAAGAAGGCCGTCGGGGATCGGGTCCAGCTCGTTGATGAACCAGCGATAGAGCTTCTGCACCAAGAAACGGCTTGCCGCCGGCTGCTGGAGGACGATCCGGATCACGTCGTCTCCGTCCCAGTTGCCCGTCTGGTTCAGGATCGTCTTCTGACCATAGTCGTGTTCGGCGGCGGCGAAGAAGAACCGGCCGCGGCGTACGAACCAGCCGGTAAACGCTCGGGCAGCTTCCTTGATGTCCTTCTCCGTGTAATTGCCGATGCCCAGCGTGAACAGCTCCATCAGTTCGCGGGCATAGTTTTCATTGGGAGCGACGCGTCGATTGGCGTTGCCGTCAAGCCAGACCAACATGGCCGGATCCCGCGACACGGCGCGCAGGAGCGATTCGAACTCATGTGGCCTGCCCCCCTCAATGACCGGCTCGCCCCGCTCATAGCGGCGGAAAAGCCGGATCTGACCGACCATGTACCGGAGATTCTGAACCTTGTCCTGCGAGGTCGCGAAATGGTCGTGCCAGAAAAGAGTCATGCGTTCCACGAGTGGCCGGCCGCCGTGGAGCATGCGCAGGATCCAGACCGCCTGCACGCCGATATCGCTGTTGACTTGCAAGAAGGTCCGTTCCAGGTTGTCGAAGAGTTCATCGGGCCAGCGGGGTTGTTGGAAACCGTGCCAGAGTTCGTCGATCAACCTCTGCGGTCCCAGCCGCACGCCACGCTGCAGCTCGCTCCAGCTTCCCCCGAAACCGGCGCGGCGCAGCGCGTGTGCGGCCCAGGTGCGCGTCCATGGCGTACCGCCGCTAGGCTCGTACGGCTGCCAGGCTCGTTCCGGGTCAGATAAGAGCGTACGCACATGCGGATGGTCAAAGATCGGAGCGTTGGGCTGGCCTGTTTCGTGCACAAGCATGACCGTTGATCCCCGGCATGTCGGGTGCGAGGAGGTGAGGGCGGACCACTCCCACGCGGCATCACTTGCGGTTGATGTCGATCCGCAGGTACATGGTGTCAGCCGTAGCTCCCCAGAGGAAGCGGGCATCGGCGAAGAGCCGTATCGCTTTGATTAGCAGTTCGACCCGTGCGCGTGCTTCCGCCGGATCGATGCCCTCCTCGACTACCTGCTGATGAGCTAGCGCGTCGATATTCTGCTCCAGCAGACGCGCGATCGGATCGGCGTATAACTCCAGCACCACGTTGTGCGGCGTCGTGGCAGTGGCGGATGGATCGTCCTTGAGCAGGTCGATAATCTGCTGGACGACGCCTTCGCTTGAGCCGATCACGGCGTAGTCGTCGCAGAGGGCGAACGTGGGTGCGAAGTTGTACAGGAACGATTCCAGCTCCTGGGCGCTACCGTCGACCGGCTTGCGGAAACGGGCAACGGTCAGCGTCACGCCGCGATGCTCGGTGGTACTGACCAGCAGCCTCGGCTGGTTGTTCTGCGCCAGGCCCAGGTTTGCCAGGCCGATGAGCGTCTGGTAGGCGATCAGCAGGTCCTCACCGAACGTCTCCGGGTCCTTGATCCGCTGCACGTAGGCGAACGCCGGCAGTTTGATCGCCGGCTGCCGTTCACCCGCCGCGTACTGTTGCTCGACGACCACGATCCGGATCCGTGGATCCAGCTGCCCGAGTACCTCGGAGGCGAAGTCCCGGTTTGGGAACAGCAGCCGGCCGAGTTCGTTCTCGAGCTCGATGAAACCGGTCAACCCTTGGCGTTTGACCAGCCGGTCCTTCACGTCCCAGAACCCTTTCAGGTCGCGGTACACGCTGAAGCTCAACAGCGTGCCCTTGGGCCGCAGCGGCACGGCCGCTTCCTTGCCGCGTTCCACCGCATACGCCCACTGCCAGTGCTCAGGCCACTCGGGTGACTTGCGCGGCAGTTCAACAATCAACGACAGCCCGTTGCTGCGCTGCCAGAGTGAGGCGGTGAAGTAGTCGGCTTCCGTAAGAACCTTCGGCAGTCCCCCAAACAGGAACGGCACACCGCCGTCGTCGAACTTCTCGGCACGGAACGCTTGGTAAAGCTCGCGCAGCCCGTCCACGTTGCGAAGCGGAGCGGTGCGGGCAAACAGCCAGCCGACCTGCTTGCTACCGGGAGCCGGGGCTTCATCGGTGCGTGCCAGCGCGTTGGCCGCCTGCTGGCGCGCCGCCCGGAACAGCGGATCGCGCGCAAGCGATCCCTCGGGCGACTGGCCGGCGTAGCGACGCACGAGCTCACGAAGGAGCTCAGCATTGTTGGCCAGGACCAGATCGCCCCGGTGAACAAAGTACGCAAAGGCCTTGCCGGCTACCCAGACGGTGATGCCGCTTTCCGTCACACGGCGAACCCTGCCGTTTTCGGACGCGAGTTCGCGGATCAATTCGCCGACTTGTTCGGCAGTCTTCGGCTTGTCGCTGCGGAGAACGACAGCAACGGCCGGGTCCGTACCCTCGTTTGCGCGGATAGCCAGGAACACGCCGCCGCTAGTGCTTCGCCTGAGTGCCTCCTTCCAACTCATGCCCAGCCGGGTTTCCACATAGGCCAGCGCGGCGCGGAGTTGGGCGTACTCCCGAGAGCGAAGGAAACGGCGCAGCTGCGGGGTTTGGCTCAGCAGATCCTGGACCCCGCCGCTGAGCCAGTAGTCGGCCAACTCGACCGGCTGATGCAGTTCGGCGTAGATGACCGTATCACCGGGCAAGAACGCCGCGACCTGGTCGTCTGCAGCCGCCGCCGGCGCGGCTGCAGCAACCGGCACCAGCAACGCCAAGAGTAGAACGGGAGATGGTATGGCAGGCAAGCCTCTGCGCAGCATCATGACCATTGCCTCCGGGTTGATCGCGGGACGGGCTGCTCTGCGCCTAACGATACCCAATGGCCAGTACAAGGTTTCGTGATCCCCGAAACTTCCGGCCCCGGCTGCCCACGGAGCAAGCGGGATGGCATGGGCACGGTGATACACTTTAGTCCATGACTTCAACCCTGAGGTCGTGATCTGGAGGAGGCGAACCGATGGCTTTGCCCGAAGTGAAGCCGGGACAGACCCGGATCGGCTGGATCGGCACCGGGGTTATGGGCAACAGCATGTGCGGCCACTTGCTGGCGGCCGGTTACCCGTGCACCGTCTACAACCGGACCCGCGAGAAAGCGGCCAACCTGATGGAACGTGGCGCTCGCTGGGCAGATTCACCCAGGGCGGTTGCTGAGCAGTCGGACGTTGTCTTTACGATCGTCGGGTATCCGAAGGACGTGCGTGAGGTCTACCTGGGGGAGCAAGGCATTCTGGCTGGCGCACGTCCTGGAACGGTCATCGTGGACATGACAACAAGTGAGCCGGCGCTGGCAGTGGAGATCTACGAAGCGGCCAAGGCCAAGGGAGTGCATGCGGTCGACGCGCCTGTGTCCGGAGGCGATGTCGGAGCGCGCGAAGCCCGGCTGTCGATCATGATTGGCGGCGACGAAGAGGTGGTCCGGGCGATCTGGCCACTGTTTGAATGCATGGGTAAGACGATCGTGTACCAGGGACCGGCCGGTTCCGGCCAACACACCAAGATGGTCAACCAGATCCTGGTTGCCGGCACGATGATCAGCGTGTGCGAGGCGTTGCTTTACGGGTACAAGGCCGGCTTGGACCTGAACACTGTGCTGAAGTCGGTGAGCAGCGGTGCCGCCGGGAGCTGGACATTGTCCAACCTCGCGCCCCGCATGCTCGCGGGCAACTACGAGCCGGGTTTCTTCGTGGAGCACTTTGTCAAGGACATGGAGATTGCCTTGAACGAGTGCCGCCGCATGAACCTGGCGCTTCCCGGCCTGGCACTAGTACACCAGCTTTACGTGGCGCTGAAGGCGCAAGGCCGGGGTCGCAACGGCACGCAGGCCCTGATCCTGGCCCTGGCCGAACTGTCCCGCGTCGACTGGAAGCCTCAGACTTAGCCCCCTCATATAGCCTCTGCTTTCCTCAGGTCCGGCCGCCGCGCCCGCGGTGGTCCCTCGGAAACCGGGCGAGGTTGTCCTGTGTCCTGCCCGGTTTTCCCCGCCACCTCGCGGGAGATGTGCCGGTCTAGGTCCCGGGCAAACCGTCCAGGACTGCCGGTCGGATAATGTAGTGCACACGAGCTGAGGATGCTTTCGGCCGATGGCCTCTCCCGGTCCGTGCCGAACCTGTTAGCGGAGCAAGCCCATGCGTGCTTCTGCCGAGCTGCGCTTGACGTCCCTCTTTCCCGTCCTCGCTACCCTGCTGCCGTTGGCCCCGGCCGCCGCTCAAAGTGACTATCCGATCCGGCCGGTGCCGTTCACGGCGGTCAAGCTCGAGGGGGGATTCTGGGGGCCCCGCATCGAGACCAACCGCCGCGTGACTGTTTGGCACGTGTTCCGCATGTGTGAGGAGACCGGTCGTATCGACAACTTCGCCGTGGCCGGCGGCCTGAAGCAGGGTGGCTTTCGAGGGATCTACTTCAACGACTCGGACGTGTTCAAAGCGATCGAGGGGGCGGCCTACTGCCTAGCCGCTCATCCGGACCCGGAGCTAGAGGCGTACGTGGACGCGGTTATCGACAAGATTGCCGCGGCTCAGGAGCCCGACGGCTACCTGTACACTGCCCGCACGATCAACGACCCGAACTACAACTATCCGGGCAAGGAAGCGCGCTGGAGCCACCTTGCTCACGGCCACGAGCTGTACAACGTGGGCCATTTGTACGAAGCGGCCGTGGCCTATTGGCAGGCTACCGGCAAGCGAAAACTGCTTGATGTCGCGCTGAAAAACGCCGACTTGATCTGTCGCACCTTCGGGCCTGGTCCGGGACAGATTATCGGCGTGCCCGGGCATGAAGAGATCGAGATCGGACTGGTCAAACTCTACCGCGCGACTGGCGACCCGAAGTACCTGCGGCAGGCCAAGTTCTTCATTGACATGCGCGGCCGCTCTGACCTGCGCAAGACCTTCGGCGCCTACTGCCAGGACCACCTCCCGGTACTGGAGCAACGCGAGGCGGTCGGCCATGCCGTTCGGGCCGGGTATCTGTACGCGGCCGTGGCCGATATTGCAGCGCTGACGGGGGACCGACGGTACCGGGAGACGGTCGAGGCGATCTGGCAGGACATCGTTGGCCGCAAGATGTACCTGACCGGTGGGGTTGGATCGCGGCGTTCGGGCGAGGCGTTTGGCGAGCCGTATGAGCTGCCGAACGAGCAGGCGTACAACGAGACGTGCGCGGCGATCGCCCAGGCACTCTTTAACCACCGAATGTTCCTTCTCACGGGGGACGCCCGCTACGTGGACGTGCTTGAGCGGGTGATTTACAACGGCTTCCTTTCGGGCGTCGCGCTCAGCGGCGACCGCTACTTCTACCCGAATCCCCTGGCATGCAACGGCCGAACGCGATTCAACCAGGGGGTGCTGGGCAGAAGCCGCTGGTTTGCCTGTGCCTGCTGTCCAGTGAACATTGTCCGTTTCGTGCCATCGCTTCCCGGCTACGTCTACGCCGTGCGCGGCGACACCGTGTACGTCAACCTGTACGATCGGGGCCAGGCCCGCATCGAGACGGACGCCGGCATTGTTCGACTCAAGCAGCGGACCGCTTACCCGTGGGACGGCAAGGTGGCCATCGACGTCTCGGTTGCCAGGCCCACGACATTCGAACTGCGGCTGCGCATCCCCGGTTGGCTCCGCGGCCGTCCGTTGCCCAGCGACCTGTACCGCTATGTCGACGGCCGTCGCCTTGGGTACGACGTCCACGTCAACGGCAAGCGAGTGCCGGTTCGTGAGGAGAAAGGCTATGTGTGCCTGCGGCGCACGTGGCGCTCGGGCGACCGGGTGCAGATCGTTTTCCAGATGGAGCCGCGCAAGGTTCAGGCGCACCCGAAGGTGACGGCCAATGTCGGGAGGGTTGCGCTGGAGCGGGGCCCGATCGTTTACTGTGCCGAGGCTGTGGACAACGATGGTTCGGTTTACGATCTCATGCTTCCGCCCGACGCGCCGCTAAAGTGGCAGTTCCGGCCCGAGCTGCTGGGCGGCGTGGGCGTGATCCAGGCACCCGCCAAGCGGGCTCGGCGAACCGAAGCAGGCAGGATCGCGTTTGACTCCGCCACGTTGACGGCCATCCCTTACTACGCCTGGGCTCACCGCGACGTGGGTGAGATGCTCGTCTGGCTGGCGTGCACGCC
>JALXBF010000127.1 GCA_026991575.1 Planctomycetota bacterium
GGTCGCTACGTGTGCCCGTGGGCTCGGAGCAATCAGCCCGGCTATTACGATGGCGGCAACAAGTTCGACCTCACTCGTTGGGATCCTGCCTACTTCCGGCGGCTTCGCGACTTTATGACCGCTGCCCAACGATATGGCATCGTCGTGGAGTTCAACCTGTTCTGTCCGTTCTACGACGAGGAGCTGTGGCGGGCCTCACCGCTGAACGCGCGCAACAACGTCAACGCGATCGGTCGCTGCCCACGTCAAGAGGTCTACACGCTTCAGCACGAGGATCTGACGGAAGTCCAGAAGGAGGTAACCCGCAAGCTGGTGCGTGCGCTGAATGAGTTCGACAATCTCTATTTTGAGGTCTGCAACGAGCCGTACGCCGGCACGGTCACCGACGAGTGGCAGGCCGAGATCGTGCGGACGATCGTAGGCGAGGAGGAAAAGCTACCGAACCGACATCTGATCTCATTGAACGTCGCCAACGGTAGAAAACGCGTGCTGCTGCCTCCAAGAGACGTTTCCATCTTCAACTTCCACTACTGCGTGCCGCCGGACACCGTGGGCATGAACTACCAGCTCGATCGGGCCATCGGCGAGAACGAAACCGGATTCCGAGGCAAGCACGACCTGCTCTACCGGACCGAAGGCTGGGCCTTCATCCTCTCGGGTGGAGCTCTCTACAACAACCTCGACTACTCGTTTGTCGCAGGCCATGAGGACGGTAGCTTCCAGGAATACGCTTCACCAGGAGGTGGCAGCGTTGAGCTGCGTCGCCAGCTCGGCATTCTGAAACGTTTCATCGAGTCGTTCGATTTTGTCCGGATGCGACCGCTGCCGGAGGCGATTGTGTCCGTGCGTCCGAGGCTGGTGAGCTATCTGCTGGCCGAACCGCCGCACCATTACGCGGGTTATCTTCACGTGCCCTTGCCATTTCGCCCAAAAAGGATCGAACACCATCAGCGGCACAATATCCGGGCGCGCCTCAGCGTCGCGTTGCCTCCAGGTCGGTACCGGGTGCGTTGGCTTGATGTACTGACGGGTCGCTTCTCGGCCGACGCGGTCGTGACCGCTCAGCCGGCCGGCACGCCTTTGACCAGCCCGCACTTCGACAACGATATCGCGTTCCGGATTGATCGGCTGAGTTGAACTTGGTCTTGAGCTGTCCGTCTGCCAGCCGCCGGAAGCACCCGAGCAGGGAGTCACCTGGCCACGGCCGATCCCCGCTGCATCGGCAGCGGTGCCCTTAGTTAGCCCGTCATGGCAGACCGGAACCATGAAAAGCCCGGCCGATTCCGGCCGGGCTGTCCACGGGGTCAAGGCGGAGAGGGCGGGATTCGAACCCGCGGTACCCCGGTGGGGGTACACAGCATTTCCAGTGCTGCACCTTCGGCCGCTCGGTCACCTCTCCGCTCGTGCCGGCCTGCCCCTCCGGGGGCAGGACCTGACCGTGCATGGAATTCTTGCTTTCAGCAGTGACATCGGCAAGCGGGCTGCTGCGGTTGCAGTTGGGGAGCAATGCGCACGTTGCTCCGTCTGTTAGAACCCGTAGAGCCTTGAGGGGTTCGCTGTGCAATCGCAGCTGAGGCGCAACCTACCGTATCGCAGAACATTGCGCAGCACTGCCACTGCCAGGACCAACGGCTCGCCGGGCAGTGGCAAGCGTCGTGGTGCTACTCCTTGATGATGTCACGCACGGTAGCCCCGGATGGAATCATTGGCAGGACGTGCTCCTGGTAAGGGATCAGCACGTCCAGCAGGTACGGCCCCGGATAGGCAAGCATCTCTTCCAGGGCCGGCCTCAGCTCGCTGCGGGCCGAGATCTGCCGGCCTTTGATGCCAAAGCCGGCGGCGATCTCGACAAAGTTCGGGTAGGGCTCCGTCTCAGATCCCCCTTTGCCGATTGCCTCAGGCCGGTCAATCGGCCCCAGGTACGTGTGCGCTCGACGGCCCTCGAAAAACCGGTCCTCCCATTGCACGACCATCCCCAGGTGCTGGTTGTTCAGGATCATCATCTTGACCGGCAGCTTCTCGCAGTAAACTGTGGCCAGCTCCTGGATGTTCATCAAAAACGAGCCGTCACCGTCGATGTCGATGACCGTACAGTCAGGATGGGCGACCTGCGCCCCAATGGCCGCCGGCAAACCAAACCCCATGGCACCCAGCCCGGAGGAACTGAGCCACGTTCGCGGCTTCATGAAGCGGTAGTGCTGTGCGACCCACATCTGGTGCTGACCGACCCCGACGGAGACGATCGTCTTCTCGCCACGGGTGAGTTCCCACAGCTCGCGGACCGCCACCTGAGGCATGATGCAATCCTGGCGGTCGGGGACCTTCAGCGGCTCGGTTTCGCGCCAGCGGTCGATCTGCCGGAGCCAGTCGCGGTAGTCGCCCGGCTGTACGATCTTGTTCAGCTCCTGAAGTACGTACTTGATGTCGCTGACCACGCCGATGTGAGCTGGCTTGTTCTTGTGGATCTCGCTGGGATCGATGTCCACGTGAACGATAACAGCGTTCTTGGCAAACTCGCTCAGCTTCCCGGTGACTCGATCGTCGAAGCGAACCCCGAACGCCAGAATCAGGTCCGCTTCGTTGATGGCATAATTCGCATACACGGAACCGTGCATCCCGAGCATCCCCAGGCAGAGGTAGTGGTCCCCGGGCACCGCGCCAAGACCCGTTAGCGTCAAGGCCACGGGGATGCCGGTCTTCTCCATGAACTCGGTCAGATCAGGCGAGGCGCCCGATGCGATGATGCCGCCGCCGGCGTAAACGATCGGCCGACGCGCTCGCCGGATCGCCTCGGCGATACGGCGGATGTCTCGCGAAGATGCTTCCCGGTACGGGTTGTAGCCCGGAAGGTTCATGGGTGGATCCCAATCGGGTACCACCGCGCTGAGCTGCACGTCCTTGGGCACGTCGATGAGCACCGGACCGGGCCGCCCGGTGGTTGCGACGTAGAACGCTTCTTTTAGCACCCGCGTCAAATCCTGGACGCGCGTCACCAGGTAGTGGTGCTTCGTAATGGCCCGGCACACCTCGACTGTCGGGGTTTCCTGAAAGGCGTCTGTGCCGATCACGCTGGTGGGCACCTGCCCTGTGATCGCGATCAACGGCACCGAGTCCATCTTCGCGTCAGCCAGGCCGGTGACCAGATTTGTCGCGCCGGGGCCGCTCGTTGAGATGACCACGCCCGGTTTGCCCGTGCTGCGAGCGTAGCCCTCGGCCGCAAAGGCACCCCCCTGCTCGTGCCGGGGTAATACCGTGCGGATCCGGTCGGCGTGCCGTACCAGCGCCTGATGGATCGGCATGCTGGCCCCACCCGGGTAGGCAAACACCGTGTCCACGCCGTGACGGATCAGACACCGCACCAGTATTTCGGCACCCTGCAGGGGCGTTTCCTGCGAGGTGCGACTCTCCGTGGTAACCTCACTCATCGTCGCACGTCCACCTCAAGTAGCCGGCCAGGCTGTCAGCGGGGTGGCCCCAGTTAGATTATTGCTGATTGCCAGACTTGGGCAATTCGAACGGCGATCTGGCAGGCTCTCGGCCCTCACCGAGCCCGCCGCCTGGCGCGGGCCGAGCCGGCAACCGCAATCACGGCCCGGCCGCCGCTACAACGCCTCTGCGGCTCTCAGCCCGAGCCAGCTCCCCTGCCGGCGGGCTGGCCCGATACGAGGCACCCCGCGTCGCTCAGGTACCGCTACAATTCGGGGTACGATTCCAGCGTCCGGTGCACTGCGGCTCGTATCAACGGTGTGACGCGCAGGGAAGCCAGCAGCGAACCAAGTGACTGCGATGTACCGCAAGAGCCTCCCACGAACGATCCTCACCATACTGCTATTGATCGGTTTGCCGGCAGCGGCCGCGGCTCAGATTCCAGGCCTGGACTTTGGCAGCGGCGATGGCAAGCCGATCGAGTTTTCGGTCACCGGTCCGGATAGCCCGGTTGGGCCCGGGGACACGATCGAGGTGAAGATAAGGGCTCGTCTTCAGCCTGAATGGCATGTCTACGCCACAAGCATGCCTGATGTGGCCACCGGCCCGCGGCCCACACGGATCCGTGTCACAGCTCCGAAAGGCGCAGAACTCCTCGAGGTTCGCCCGGACCGCGACCCCGTAGTCAAGTTCGAGGAGGTGTTCCAGCTTCAGACGGAGTACTTCGAGGAGGAAGTTACGTGGACACTGGTGATCCGGATGCCGGAGGAACTACCGTCAGGGTCGGAGCTTGCAGGCGAGATCCGCTACCAGCTCTGCACGCAAACCCAGTGCTTACCTCCCTCGACCTTCCGCTTCGCCGTGCCGCTCACCGTCACCGGCGGGTCAGCCCCCGGTGCCGCAGGCGCCCCGGCCACGACCGCAGAACCGCCAGCAGGAGACGCTGGCGGAGAAGAGCAGCGTGATTCTCAGGAGCAGCAGCGCGACAGTAGCGCTGTCTCCGGCGAGATTCGGTCGTTATCGTCTGCTTTGCTGTTCGGCTTCATCGCGGGCCTGATCCTCAACGTCATGCCCTGCGTGCTGCCGGTGCTGAGTCTGAAGATCTACGGCTTCGTCCAGCAAAGCGGTCAGGATCCCTGGCGTACCCGCTGGCTCGGTCTGACGTTCGCCGCCGGCGTCATCTTCGTCTTTCTGATCCTGGCCGGTCTTGCGTGGGCCTTGTCGCTGGGCTGGGGCCAGCAGTTCCAGTCGCGGGCATTTGTCGTGGCGATGGTAGGGCTGCTGGTAGCGTTCGCGATGGGTCTGTTCGACGTGTACACCATCCGGCTGCCGGGATTCGTGGCACGGGCTGAGGGCGAGCTAGCTCACGAGGAAACGTATCTTGCCAGCTTCATGAAAGGGATGCTCGCCACTGTGCTGGCCACCCCATGCAGTGGACCGTTTCTGGGCGGAGTCCTGACGTTTGCCGTCGCTCAAC
This sequence comes from Planctomycetota bacterium, assembly GCA_026991575.1. Taxonomy (GTDB): domain Bacteria; phylum Planctomycetota; class Planctomycetia; order JALXBF01; family JALXBF01; genus JALXBF01. The sequence goes on from JALXBF010000127.1 coordinate 4,904, forward strand.
CACCGCCTGTTATCTTCGCCGTGTTCGCAGCCATCGGCATCGGCATGGCTTCCCCTTATGTCCTGCTGGCTTGGTTCCCCGGATGGGCCAGGTTCTTGCCCAAGCCCGGGGAGTGGATGAACGTGCTCAAGGAGGCCATGGGCTTTCTGCTGCTCGGTGCCGCGCTGTGGCTGCTATGGACCCGCCGCCACGATGGTGAGTTCGTGTTGTGGACCACTGCTTTCGGACTCTGGGTTGGCTTTGCCTGCTGGCTGTACGGCCGGCTGGCCAGCCCGCTGGCAGGTGTGCTGCGCCGCCGTCTGGCACCGGCCTTCGCCCTGGGCACGCTCGCGTTGGGTTGGTGGGTCTGCGTCTCACTGACCGGCGTTCTCAATCCTCGCCACACGGCACAGGCTTCCGAACACACGGGTGCGGCTCAGCAATCCGGTGGGATTGCCGGCGTTCCGCTAGAACAGATCAAAGACGCGATCAACAAAGGTCAGTGGCTCGAGTACCGTCGCGAGCTCCTGGACGGACTGCTGCGCCAGGGCTACAGCGTCATTGTGGACTGGACTGCCGACTGGTGACTGACCTGCAAGACGCTGGAACGGTCTGTTCTGGCTCACCCGTCGGTCGATCAGGCGTTGCGCGACAAGAGGATGGTCCGCCTCCGAGCGGACATGACCGAGACCAATCCCGATGCCGAAGACCTGTTACAGGAACTGGGCAACACGGCCAAGTCCATCCCCTTCGTCGCATTATTCTCGCACAAAGCACCGGATTCGCCGATCACGCTGCGCGACTTCTTCACCGTCAAGACGCTGCTTATGCAGCTGGACCAGATAGCCCCCTCCCAGCCGCCCGATCACCTGGACCAACAGGGCAGCCGAAAGGGTTTCGTGGAGACCTCGGTTCAGCCAACAGACTCGGCAGCCACCGCCGCCGACGGCTCCGAGCAGCCGGCCGCTTCGAAGCAGGCTCGCCCCGAGAAGGTCGCAGCGGCCAAGCGATCGTCTGCGTCCGGAGAGGATTTGGAGTGGAGACCGTTTGACTTGGCGGAGATCCGAAAGCTTCGACAGCAGGGAATGAACCTGATTGTGGACTGGACGGCGGACTGGTGAACGGAGTGCAAGGAGCTGGAACGGTCCGTTCTGGCGCAGAAAGAGGTGATCGCAAAGCTGAAGGAAGGTGGTTTCGTCGCATTCCGTGCGGACGTGACCAACGTCTCCGACACGAATCATCCCACGTACCGCTTCATGCGTGAGTTGGGCAACACGACGATGTCGCTGCCCTTTGTGGCCATCATCCCGGGCAACGCACCGAATCGTCCCGTGCTCATCACACGTGTGGTCGAGAAGGACCGGTTCTTGGCGCTCCTGGACGAGCTCATCAGCTCCGCCGACAGCACCGAGCATTAGCGCCCGCCACTTGCCCGGATTCCCGCTCTGCGGCGACAGCTTCTCGGGCAGAGGACTCCCCCCCTTCGCTCACCGCGGTACCGGGCCCGAATCCGCCGCCAGAAACACTGAAGACATCGGACCTGTCGGGCGTGCCCCGCCCAACGCACGCGTGACGAATGGTCAGTGTGGTGACGGAACCATGGCCGGGCGTTGGTTCGGGGTCGGCATTTGGGAAGTCCAGGCGTCCACGGGCGTGGCGGGCAGTAGCGAGCGTTCGGGTTGGTGGGATTGTGCAGCGAGCTGGCCGGCAGCTCGTTCCGCGTTGCCAGGGGCTACGGTTGAGTAGCCCGAACGCCTCGCTGGACAACAGGCGGTTGTGGGCCCGCAACTTGATGATCTCTGCGGGCACACACACCGAGCCACCCACCAAAGAGACTCCGTGATGAGTAGTCTCCGGTCTTCGCGCGACTCCAGTTGGTTGCCTTCTGCCATCCTCATTGTCGTAGGCGTGGCGGCTGTCACCTGCTTGGCGTTCGCCCTGGCCGCGTGGGCGATCGGTCGGGCTCAGACGCGTGAGTTTCAGCGCCAGGGACAGGCACGGTTGGAGCTTGTTAGCGCCTTTGCACGGGCCTGCCGTCAATACTGCGCCGACTACCTGCGGCCGGCTCTGGAGCAAGAGCAGACGAACTTCATCATCGAGGGCATGTCATCAACCTACATGACCGAACGGATCCTTCGTTACCTGTCGCGTGACTTCCCGGGACTGATCTACCGCCAAGCCTCCCCCAATCCGTTGAACCCGGACCATCGCCCGACCGCGTTCGAGCAGCGGTTACTGGACCGGTTCCGCGACAATCGCAAACTCGACAAGTTAGAGGGCATTGTCAGGACGGCGCGCGGAGAGGTTTACTATGTCGCTCGCCCGATCGTCGCCGAGAAGCGCTGTCTGAAGTGCCACGGCGACCCACAGAACGCCCCGTACGCGATCCGGGAGCGATACGGAACCGAGAGCGGCTTCGGCTGGAAGCCAGGCGAAGTCGTGGGCTTGCTGATGGTGTCCGTTCCCGTAGCGGATATTCTTGCCAGTCAGGCAAGGGTGCGCAGCGTCCTCCACACGACCGCTATCGGCATCAGCCTGCTCTTGAGCGTAGCGCTGGGGCTTATGCTGCTGCTCTTGATGCGCTGGAACTGGAAGTTGCGGCACGCTACACAGCGGGCTGAGGCGGCCAGTGCTGCGAAGTCGGCGTTCCTGGCCACCATGAGCCATGAGATCCGCACGCCGCTGACCGCGATCCTGGGGTACGCCGATGAGCTGGCCTTGCTTGAGCGAGACGGCCTGCTGCCGTCCCAAGCCAGGGAACCGCTCGATGCCATCCGGACCAGCGGTCGCCATCTGCTGAGTCTCATCAACGACATTCTGGACCTTGCGCGAGTGGAAGCAGGCCGACTCATGCGGCACATCACGGACGTCCGCCTGCCAGAACTGCTGCACGACGTCTGCTCGATCATGCGGGTGCGGGCCGCCGAAAAAGGGCTCAAGCTGTCGGTGCGCACCCGCGGCAAGGTCCCGGCGGTCGTGCGTGCTGACCCGGCCCAGCTACGCCAGATTCTCGTCAACTTGGTGGGCAATGCGGTGAAGTTCACGGAGGAGGGCGAAGTATCGATCGAGCTTGCCGCTGAGCCAAAGAGCCCGTCCCGCACGGTGTTGAAGATCGCCGTGCGCGACACGGGCATTGGGATCGCGCCCGACAAACTGGACCAGCTCTTCGAGCCGTTCGTTCAGGTAGCCGACAGCGCGGTGACCCGGGCGCAAGGCACGGGCCTAGGGCTGGCGGTGACGAAGCGCCTGGTTGAGTTGGCAGGCGGGTGGATCGCCGTCGAGAGCGAGCTGGGTGTGGGCACGACGTTCCACGTCACTCTACCGGTGCACCACAGCACTGACGTGGAGTGGCTCGACGAGGCAGCGTTTGCGCGGGCATCGTCGGTCTCCGACCAGCCCGCCAATACCGACGTCCGCCTGGACGGTTGCCACGTGCTGCTGTGCGAGGACAACCCGATGAACGCCCGACTGGTGCGGCGAATTCTGGAACGCGTCGGCGTGCGCTGCGAGCATGTGACCAACGGTCAGGAGGCGGTGGAGTATTTCCGGACACGGCCCAAGCACGAATGGCCTGATGTGGTCCTGATGGATCTGCAAATGCCGGTCATGGACGGCATGACCGCCGTCAAGCACTTGCGGGCGATGGGCGTTTCGGTGCCGATCCTGGCGCTCAGCGCCAACGTCATGAAGGACGATCGCGATCGTTGTCTGAAGATCGGGTTCAACGACTACCTCTGTAAGCCGATTAATCGGGCGCGGCTGTTGGAAAGGATTCGGAACTTTGCGCGCCGAAGCTGCCGGGACGGGGCAGTGAGCGGCTCGGTCCGTTGAGGCTGCTGTGGCGCGCGTCTCGGCACCGGGTTAGGGCAGGAACCGTGCAGCTCCTTCGCCCGCTGATCGCAAGCACCGCTCGCTGGTGCCGAACCACCGGTACCGGCGTTGGGCAATCCAGCGGTACAGCAGGTCACGCAGCTCGGATGGGAGCGCTTGCAGCACGGCGGCCGCGCGCCACGGCCACGGCAGGTAACGGCAGACTCGCAGGACGGCATCGGAAGCGGTGTACAGCTTCCCGCCGGGATCCAGCAGCACGACCGTGTGCGGATCGCCCGGTAGCGGCAGCCCGCGGGTTCGTAGTGAGCGGGCGGTCGGGCCCGCCAATGGCGCAAAGCGAAGAACACCGCGACGATCGAGCCTGAGCAGGAGCTGAACCGAGCGGCTGCACAGCAGGCACTCGGCGTCAAAGAACAGGATCGGGTGACCCATCCCAGAGTGCCCGGCACCACTCATGGCTCTGCCTCTGCTCTGCCCACCGACAATCCCGTTCAACCGCAGCCCGTTGCTAAGGCACGCCAGGGCAAACAGCTTGACATCCCCCTGCTGCCCCTCCTAGAATCGGCCGTACGTTGCACTGACGGCCATCTTATCCAGAGTGGCTGAGGGACGGGCCCTGTGAAGCCACAGCAACCGGTCCGGTGCCCCACCGGACACGGTGCTAATTCCCGGCCCGATGCGTTCGGGCAAGATAAGATGGGCGTGATCGCCTTCTCTTATCTTCGCCAGCCGGGGCCCGCCGAGAGTGTGGGTTTCGGTGGCACGCCAGCCAGTGCACCTCTGGATCCACGGCTCGTCACACCGGCCTGAGCGGATTGCTCAGCCACCCGGTGCCGGTATGGCTGTGTCGCCGACTGCGGAACGGTCACGGTTTGAGCCCGCCCGCGGGTTCAACAAAAGCATGCGATGGGGGTAGCTCGATGGCAGAAAGCTTTGTCCGTGGGCTGAAGTGCCGGCTGTGCGGAACAAAGTACCCCAAGGAACCCAACAACTTCTGCCCTGAAGACTTCGGACCGCTAGAGGTCGACTACGATTACGACGCGATCGCGGCAGCAATCAGCAAAGAGGTACTTGCCCGGCGGCCCGCCACCATGTGGCGGTACCGCGAGCTGCTCCCTATCGACGGAGACCCGACGGTAGGCGTTCAGGTCGGCGGCACCCCGCTGGTCGCCGCTCCGCGGCTCGCCCGCGCCCTCGGGCTGGAGCGGGTCTACATCAAGAACGACGCGGTCAACTTCCCGACGCTGTCGTTCAAAGACCGGGTCGTCTCAGTGGCACTGTCGAAAGCAAAGGAGTTTGGCTTCGATGTTGTTGGCTGTGCATCGACCGGGAACCTGGCCAACAGCGTGGCAGCCAATGCGGCGTCTGCAGGTCTGACCGCCTACATCTTCATCCCAGCCAACCTGGAGCTAGCCAAGATTGTCGGCACCCAGGTCTACGGTGCCCACGTCGTCGCCATCGATGGCACTTACGATCAAGTAAATCGCCTCTGCACGCAGGTGGCGTTCCACTACGGTTGGGGCTTTGTCAACATCAACTTGCGGGCCTACTACGCGGAAGGCTCCAAGAGCTTGGCCTACGAAGTTGCCGAAGCGTTGGGTTGGCAACTGCCCGACCATGTGGTCGTACCGATGGCGGGCGGCAGCCTGATCTGCAAGGTGGCGAAAGCGTTCCGGGAACTGCAGCAACTGGGGTTTGTGCCGGCCAAGTCCGTGAAGATCCACGGCGCGCAGCCGGCCGGCTGCTGCCCGATTGTCCGTGCCGTGAAAGAGGGCACCGACGAGATCCGCCCGGTGCGCAAGCCGAACACGATAGCCAAGAGCCTGGCGATTGGTGACCCGGCCGACGGCTACTTCGCACAGGGTGTGATCCGTGAAAGCGGTGGCTGGGCCGAAGATCCCACGGATGCCGAAATCGTAGCGGCGATGAAATTGCTGGCCGAAACCGAGGGGATCTTCACGGAGACCGCCGGCGGCGTCACGCTGGCCGCAACCCAGCGGCTAGTCGCCTCCGGCCGGATCCGGCCCGACGAAACAGTTGTGGTCTGCATCACGGGCAACGGCCTAAAGACTCAGGACGCTCTGATGGGAGTGCTCGAGGCGCCTCAGGTTATCCGGCCGTCGCTGGATGAGTTCAAGAAACTGATCGCCAGCGAAGGTCATGCCAGCCCACAGGCGGCTGAGGCAGTCGGTAGCCGCTAGCAAGCATGCGACGGGCTCGCGGGTAAGGCACAGACGACCAGGCGGAGGACGCGATGGCCATCCGGGTGCATATTCCAACCCCCCTGCGGCAGTATACCGAGGGCCAGGAAACCGTCGAGGTCCAGGGAACGACCGTGGCCGAGGTGCTCCGGGCTCTAGGAGAACAATACCCAGGGATCACCGAGCGGCTGTTCGACGGTGAGAAGATCCGCCGCTTTGTGAACGTGTACGTCAACGACGAGGACATCCGCTACTTGCAGAACCTGGACACGCCGGTCAAGGACGGAGACGAGGTGAGCATCATTCCGGCCGTGGCTGGCGGCAGTCGGTAGTGAGAACGGCCATGACAGAACAGGTGGCTGGGGCACAGAACGAACTGGAGCGCTATAGCCGGCAGATGATGTTCCCCGGCATCGGGGAGGAGGGGCAGCGACGCATCCGACAAGGTCGCGTCACCCTCTGCGGCTGTGGCGCGCTCGGTACTGTCATCGCCAATGTGCTCGTCCGCGCCGGTGTCGGTTTCTTGCGCATCATCGACCGGGACTTCATCGAATGGAACAACCTGCAACGTCAGGTGCTGTTCGATGAGGACGACGTGCGTGAGTCGCTGCCGAAGGCAGAAGCGGCTGCGCGGAAACTGCGCCGCATCAACTCAGAAGTGGACATCGAGCCGATCGTTGCCGACGTGGACCACACGAACATCGTGCAGTTCGTTCAGGATGCGGACGTCATCCTGGACGGCACCGACAACTTCGAGACCCGTTACCTGATCAACGACGCTGCCGTCAAACTGGGTAAGCCCTGGATCTACGGCGGTTGCATCGGCAGTCACGGCCAGACGATGACGATCGTCCCTGGCGAGACCCCATGTCTGCGCTGCGTCATCGAGTCCGCCCCCCCGCCCGGCATGGCCCCCACCTGCGAAACGGCGGGCATCCTTGGCTCAACCGTCAACATCATCGCCTCGCTCCAAGCAGTCGAAGCGCTGAAGCTGCTCGCCGGCCGCAAGGACGCGATCAACCGCAGTCTGATCTACATCGACGTGTGGGACAATGTGTACCGCACGTTCAAGATCGCTTCGCTTCGCGACAAGGTGGACTGTCCAACGTGCAAACGCGGTGAGTTTCCCTGGCTGGAGGGCAAACTCGGCTCGCACACCACCACCCTCTGCGGCCGGAACGCCGTCCAGGTGGTACACCGGCGGGCTGAACGTCTGTCGTTTGAGGAGCTGGCCGCGAAACTGACCGGGGTCAGTAACGTGCGGTACAACCGTTTCATGCTGCGCTTCGAAGTAGATGGCTACGAGTTCACCGTCTTCCCCGACGGGCGGGCCATCATTAAGGGCACGAACGACATCGCCAAGGCACGCACGCTCTACGCGCAGTACATCGGGACCTGAACCGATGATCTACCTGGACAACGCGGCCACCAGCTTCCCTAAGCCCGAGTCCGTCTATCGGGCAATGGACGAGTACGCCCGCACCAGTCTGGGCAACCCGGGCCGCTCCGGACACAAACTTGCCGTCGGCTCGGAACGCGTGCTCGATGAAGTCCGTCACCTGCTGAACCAGCTCTTCCACGGCGAGGCACCGGAACGGTTCATCCTGACATTCAACTGCACCGACAGCCTCAACATGGCGATCAAAGGGACCGTCTCCGAAGGGGACCACGTCATCACGACGGTCCTGGAACACAACAGCGTTTCGCGCCCGCTCGTTGCGCTGCAGCGTGCTGGCCGCATTGAACTGACTCAGGTCCCCTGCACCGCCGAGGGTGTGATCGACCCGGACGCAATCCGCCAGGCAATCCGGCCCAACACCAAACTGATCGCCCTCACCCATGCTTCCAACGTACTCGGAACCGTGCAGCCCATCGCCGAAGTCGGCCGCATCGCACGTGAGCACGATCTGCTGTTTCTGGTCGACGCAGCCCAAACAGCCGGCGTCGTACCCATCGATGTGCAGGCCATGTGCATCGACCTGTTGGCCTTTCCGGGCCACAAGAGCTTGCTGGGGCCAACCGGCACCGGTGGGCTCTACGTCGGTCCCCGTGCCCGGTTGCGGCCGTGGCGTGAGGGGGGCACGGGTGGCGACAGCTCCAGCCCGACGCAGCCTACTGAATTGCCCTACTACCTCGAAGGCGGCACCCCTAACGTGCTCGGAGCCGTTGGCCTCCGTGAGGGCATTCGCTTCGTGCTCGAACGCGGCCCAGATACTATCCGGAACCACGAGTTGGATCTGATCCAGCAGGTCGTGGCCTGGGCAGAACAGGACGCAAACTTCCGCATCGTCGGCTCGTTCGACCGCACGCGACACGTCGGAACGATCAGCCTGGCATGCGACGTGCTTCCGGCCGCCGAGATCGGCCAAATCCTGGACGAAGCATTCGATATCTGCATCCGCCCCGGCCTGCACTGCGCCCCCTACGCCCACCGCGCCTTCGACACGTTTCCGGACGGTACGGTACGGATCAGCCCAGGACCGTTCAACACAGCCGAGGACATCGAACAGCTCTGCCAGGCGTTGAGTCAAATCGCCCGCGAGGCCGTGCAACTGTGAACAGACAGGGCAGCTTTCCCGATCGTCTCGACCGGCCAATTCCCCGTGACCGAGACGGTGCACGGGGGCGCATTGGTGCGTCGCGAGGGAAGGCCGTTCGCGGTCTGCTGCGGGAGAAGCATCCAGGAATACTCGCGGCCATGCTTCAGATACACCAGCGGGCCTAAGGTTCGTTGCAGCTCTTTCACGCGGTCGGCCGACGCTTGGCTTGCCGTGTGTGCCGCTGGGCCGGGGCGAGCCGCGCATCACGTCAGCAAACATCCTCGCGAATCCTGAGGTCCACGCACCCGGCAGGGCGCTAGAGCCCGCGGGCGGCGACTTTTCGGTACGCCGCCCGTATCGTCACGTAAACGAGGCAGCGGCCGAGAAAACCTCCCTTCTTGGCGCTGCCGCGGAGCGCGCCGCCCGCTCCCCTCCAGCGAAGCCCATTTGCAACGGGCGGCGCAGCCGGCCCAGACTGCCGGGCAGACGGAAGTCGGTCCAATCGAGGCGGTCGCACATACCGCACCCGCGAAAAAGCCCTGACACAGCCCGCGCGACTGGGGCTGGCGTTGTTCAACCGCTACTCTGACGCGAACGCCTCGGCGCGGGTCTGGCTCGCCTACGTTTGGGCGACAGTCTGGCGCGCGTTGGCGGGTTGGTTTCGGGTACGTTCGGAGGCGGTTTCGCCAGGGTCGGAGGACCGTTCACCTCGCCAGCCACCGTGCAGTCGCAGGAGGAGGGCTCTACGCCCCCCTCCTGCGAGTTCGCCGTGGCTGGCGGGTTGGACAGTTCTCGGACGCATGCGGACCAAACCCGCGCCCGGGCGGCTTGGCGGGCACCGCGAGCCGTGAGGCGAGATCGGTATCGCAGCGACAGCTGCGGAGAGGGTCGCGGGCGGTGTGGTTTCGGCCAGGGGCAAGACCTGCGCGTGTGGCGGCCGGCGGATGGTTCGGCCCTGCACACCACGGCGCTCGACGACGAGTGGCCCGGATGCTGCGTCCGGAATTGCCGAATCAACCCGGCAGCCTGCTTCAACCGGCTGGTGGGGGGGCTTTATGCTCCCCCGCCCGCAACGTTGATCGATAGCGCGGGCAGATCTCCAAGAGGTCCTTTCCCTTTCGGGCCGCGGGCGGGTCGATCCCGCCCGCGGCCCGGCTGGCGGAATTTCCCGAGGCCGGCGGCGCGGGCGAACGCAATTCGCTGCGGTCCCAGCAAAAACGCGATCCCGCTGTGCGGCGGGTCTTGGGAATGGGAGGGAAAGGAAACAAAACGGCGCACCGGGCGCTATCCACCAACCAACAGAGATAAGGCTAGCAAGCCCCGGCCGAAGAGCAGAGACGCACCGCGCGCCAGAAAAAAGTGCTTGACACGGCGGTCCGGGGTGGTTATGATCGCAGCGGATTTGACAACTGTCCCGATTATGAGGATTCTCCCACATCGAGCAGGTTTGCAGGAGGATCCCCATGGGGCGGCGGGCAAATCCAGCAAACGAGGCGCGACTACAACACGAGGGCCATAGGCCAGACGAGAGAGAGAGAGAGAGAACTGGCCCCGTGAGCACGTCCGGCTGTGCTGGTGGCGTCTAACCACGCCGGGCAGCGCAGACGGGAAA
>JALXBF010000128.1 GCA_026991575.1 Planctomycetota bacterium
GATGTAGTTCCGCCCAGCCAGCGCGGGACTCTGCACGCGCCGCGTCGTGGTCGACATGTTCTGTCCTCCTCGTTGTTCCCGACCGGTCAACGTAACGGTCCGCAACGCGCTACCAAGCCTAGCGCACGGCCAACGCGAATGCAATGGGGGAACCGCTGAAAGCAGCGCCGTGCAGGCAGGATCACTGCCGAAAGCGCAAGGAACCCACGATGTCACGGACCGAAGTGGCACCGAGCTCCGCAACGGCACCCGGAAGCTGGTCAACCAGTCGCACGGCGCAGGCGGGATCATAGAACGTCGCCGTGCCGATCTGCACGGCCGTCGCCCCGGCAACGAGGAACTCCATCACGTCGTCTATCGACTGGATGCCACCGATGCCGATGACCGGGCACGATACGGCGCGGCAGAGCTGCCAGACACAGCGAAGCGCAATCGGCTTGATGGCCGGACCGCTCAGTCCCCCGAGGCCTGCCCCGAGACGGGGCCTTCGGCGCCGCCAGTCGACGGCCATGCCGAGCACGGTATTGATGGCCGAGATGGCCGTTGCCCCGCCCTGCTCCGCCGCCTGACCGATCGCGGCGATGTCGGTGACGTTAGGCGTTAGCTTTGCGATGAGTGGTAAGCCAGTGGCTGCACGGCACCGCCGTAACACCCCCTCGGTCAGCTCCGGCCGTACCGCAAAGTCGATGCCACCGGCAACGTTCGGACAACTGAGGTTCAGCTCGATGGCCGCGACAACGTCGGCCACCCGGTCGATCCGCTCACAGAGGCGGGCGAATTCCTCCGGGGCCTTCCCCGCAACGTTGACGATCAGGGGAACACCCAGCGTGCTCAGGCGCGGCAGGTGATGGTCCAGGAAGTGGTCGATGCCGTCGTTGTCGAGCCCAATGGAGTTCAACAGGCCACAGGCAGTCTCCACCGTACGGGGCGGTGGATTGCCCGCACGCGGCTGCAGCGTCACGGTCTTCGGAATCACCCCCCCTAGCCGCTGAACGGGCACGGCTGCAGCCAGTTCGTACACGTAGCCACACGTGCCCGAGGCGAGCAGAATCGGGTTTTGCAACCGAAGCGGTCCGACTCGAACGGTCAGATCGACGCGGCTGGCAGTCATGCGGTCGGCGCCTTATGCGGCTGCGCAGGCGGAACGGTTGCTTCCGGCCCCGAAGCAGACATCAACCTGCAGCTGCCGCGCGCCCCTTCAGCTGCCGCCCGGCCGCTACAAACCAGTGCCGCCGTGCGTGCGGTACGGCGTCGTGTGAGCCGGCTGATCCAGCAACCAGATCCGCTCCCACTCATCGGCGATCATGCGCAGGTTCTCCGAAGTATAGAGCAGCTGGTTCGTCCGGCGGATCGGGTCGGCTGAGTAGATGGGCAACACGCATCCGGTGGCACCCGAAAAGAGCGACGCGGCGGCAAGAAGCAATAACAGCCTGCGCATCCTTCTCCCCCGTCCGAATCGGTGGTTCACTCTGGCATATGCTCCCGGCCACAACCCGAGCAGCCGACACTGGCCGACGCTGACTGGCCGCAGACAGTGCCGTCCCCGGTTGCTCCGGCTACCGCTAGGATCGGCAGCGCCAGGGGATCCGCTTTAGCAGGACTCGACCTGTCCGTATACTTAGAAGCTCTGCCCGAGCAGGACTCTCGTAGCCAAGGGGCAGTGGTACAATTACCCCCACGGCGAGTTGACGTTACTCCAACGACTCCATAAAGTTACGAGAGAGTCTGGGAGTCACGAAAACCCGCAACCCCGTTGTGTAGCAACTGTCGAGGAGAGAAGCGGTGACCAAGAAAGACATCGCCGCACGGATCGCTTCGGAACTGAAGCTGTCGCCGAGTGTGGCCAAGAAGGCGGTCCAGCTGACCTTCGACTCGATCATCGAGACGCTCGCCACCGAAGGGCGAATCGAATTGCGCAACTTCGGAATCTTCCAGGTAGCGCGCCGGGCAGCGCGGATCGCTCGCAACCCCCGCACCGGCGAGCGCGTCTCCGTGCCTGAGCGCTATGTCGTGACGTTCAAGGCCGGCAAGGAAATGGAGGAGCGGGTTCAGCACGTTGACCCCGAGCGCGCCCGCATCCGCGTGGGCCGGCAGTCGCAAACGGCCACCAGCCGCTAACCAGGCCGGAATATCCCAGGGCCCATCGCGCACCAGGCCCGTGCCGCGGAGGCACCGGCGGCCGTCGACGCGCCGGTCCGTGGCAGCAGAGCCCGCCATCTTCGGCCAGTTACCGCAGTTTCGCTCTGCGGCCGTGGTGTGCCTGGTCGGCACGCGGGCAGCGGCGATCTGGGGTGCAGCTGGTCGGCAACCGCCAGGATGCACCACCAGCCGTGCAGGATCGAGCGCTTGAGGCGGGTGGAGTATGCGCCGCCGGCGCAAGGGGCTTCCTCGCTAGCACGGCTGCGTGTGATCGCGTGTGCTGCCGTGCTGACGTCGACTGCCTTCGTAGCTACCTGCCCCGGTTCACCGGCTGCTGCCCCTGTGGTTCCGCGTAAGATAGGGCAAAGGATGAGAGGCGTGCTGACCATGACCGCTGGCTCCAGAGCGCGGCCGCAGACCACAACGATCACGGTACGCTGCCTGCTCTTTGCCGGTCTGAGGGAGGCGGCAGCGGGCAGGACCGATGTCGAACTGCGCCTGCCTGCTGGTAGCAGAATTGGATCGCTTCGCCAGGCACTCGCCCAACAACTGGGCTCGGCCGCTGCCCTGTTGGCCGCCTGCCGCTTTGCGGTGGATGGTGAATACGTTGGCGACGACCGGCCACTGCGTGACGGCCAAGAAGTAGCTGTGATCCCTCCGGTCAGCGGCGGGCAGCACAGTGACGATCCCGTCCACGTTGCCTTGGTTCAGGAGCCAATCGACCCGACCGCCTGTCAGCAATACGTCGCGACCACCCGGGCCGGCGCGATTGTGAGCTTCCTGGGCACGGTCCGCGAAATCACCGGAGAACGGCGCACGGTGTACTTGTCCTACGAGGCGTACGACACCATGGCGGCACGTAAGTTGCGGGAGATCGCCGAGGAGGCCAGAGAACGGTTCTCGTTGGAACGGATCGCCGTCGTGCACCGCGTGGGCAGGATGGATCCAGGGGAGGTAAGCGTGGCCATCGCAGTGAGCGCTGCTCACCGTGCCCAAGCGTTCGATGGCTGCCGCTTCGTGATCGAAGCGATCAAGAAAGATGTGCCCATTTGGAAGAAGGAGGTGTGGGCTGACGGCACGGAAGAATGGGTCCATCCCGGGATGGCTTAGTCGCGGCAGTCTCCAACCCTCAAACGGGAGGCGCCATGGCCGACGGGCAACTGGTCGACGGCTACGGCCGGGTCCACACGAAGCTGCGTGTCAGCGTCACCGACCGCTGCAACATCCGGTGCTTTTACTGCATGCCGGAGGACAACCCAGAGTACGCACCCCGTGACGACATCCTGCGCTTCGAGGAAATCGTCCGAGTCGTTCGCCTGTTACTGCCGCTGGGGATCCGTAAGGTACGGCTGACGGGCGGTGAGCCGCTGGTGCGGCGCCACCTGGACCGGCTCGTTGAGCAGCTAGCGGCCCTGGAAGGCCTCGCCGGCCTCGCCCTCACGACAAACGGCCTGTTGCTGGCGCGCCAAGCCGAACCACTGTACCGTGCGGGACTACGCCATATTAACGTGCATCTGGACACACTCAACCCGGAGAGATTCCGCTTCATCACGCGGTGCGACGCTCTCGACGACGTGCTTGCCGGCATCGACCGCTGTCTAGAACTCGGCTACGAATCGGTGAAGATCAACGCCGTGGCAGTGCGGGGACTGACCGAGGAGGACATCGTCCCACTTGCCCATTTCGCACGCCGCCTGGGTGTGACCGTCCGATTCATCGAGTTCATGCCGCTTGATGCCCGCAACAGCTGGGAACGAGACCGGGTGTTGTTTGCAGCGGAGATCCTCGAACGGCTTAGCGAAGCGATCATGCCGCTGGTGCCGGCCCCAGACGCCGATCCGACGGCACCGGCCCAGGAGTTCGTGTTCGAAGATGGTGTCGGCCGTATCGGGTTGATCGCCTCGGTCAGCCGTCCCTTCTGCGCCAGTTGCAACCGACTGCGACTGACGGCCGATGGCAAGTTGCGCTACTGCCTGTTCGCGATCGAGGAATTCGACCTGAAGCGTCTGCTCCGATCCGGGGCGGACGATGCCGAAATCCAGGAGTTTGTCCGCCGGGCCGTTGCGCGGAAGTGGGAAGGCCACGAGATCAACACGGCACGGTTCATCAAGCCGCCTCGGCCAATGTACTCCATCGGGGGCTAGTGCTACTGGATCCGACCGCCGATGGCTCATTCCGAGAAACCTTGGTACAGTCAGGGCCTCAGATTCGCCTGCACGCGTTGCGGCGCCTGCTGCACTGGCGTACCCGGGCATGTGTGGATCAGCGAGCAGGAAGTGCGTGAGCTGGCCCGCTTCCTCGGCGTATCGGTCACCGAGGCGAAGCGGCGATTCACGAAGCGGATGGGCGACGACGGCCGCGTGCTTCGCGAGCAGGCCAATGGCGATTGCATCTTCTTTGACCGCAAGACGCGGGAGTGCACGGTGTATGACGTGCGCCCCGCTC
>JALXBF010000129.1 GCA_026991575.1 Planctomycetota bacterium
CGACCAGAGGCGTTCGGCATTCCCGCACCCCGTCCGTCGGGCGGAAGCCACCTGTGGCTATGGGCAGCCCTGTCCGCCCTCGGACTTCTCACCGTCCTGCTCGCAGCGCGCCTGCTCGCCGGGAGGCGAAGCGCCAATTCGGAGAAACAGCAGCAAGCCGGAGCATGACCTGGATAAGCTGACGTACGTAGAGACACGTCGCGGAATCCGCTGACAAGGTTCCGCAGCAGAAAACGATCGGCAACGACGGCCGTCAATCCGTTTGTTTTTCGGCATGGCACAAGGTGGCGGATCTGACTCCGCGACCAGGTGGCAGCCGAAAGTAACGCGAGTATACGCTAACTGACGGGGGAAACGATGTGTGAGTCGCGGCGTGCTCTATGTAGCGGGTCGCCGGGGCAAGTCGAAGTATCGTTTCAGCCTCGAACGTGGCAGCGAGGGCGAACTGTGATGTGGGCCGGAGCGCTTCTGATCACGTGGATTCTCGCAATCTCGGCCGCCCGGTGGCACTGCGGTTCGTGGCGTGGGGTGTTGGAGGCGCTGAGAGGGCGGCCTGTCAGCGCCAGTGTTGTCCGCATTGAGCCTCAAGGTGACAAACACGTGGTCATCACCGTCAGATTGCGGAATCTGCTGCCGCGGACGCTGACCGTTCTGGGCGGGGACCCTGGGTGAGGCGCCCGTCTGGAAGCGGAGTTTCCGCTGCGATTAGCGCCCGGAGATGAAACCAGCGTGCGGTACATTGTCCCTAACAGCTGGCTCGCAGACCGGACCCGCGATTTCGGGCCGGTGCTATACACCGATACTGGGGGCTCCTGTCTGGTGCGGGTCAACCGCCTGCCCGGGTTTAGTCGTCTGGCGCGGAGGTCACGCTCAGTCACCAGTTCCCGCAAACGATCGTCTGACTGAGCAGAGGTGGCGGATGAACCCAGTGGGCACGGCGACGCACAGCCGCAAATCCGACTCCCTCAACGGGCAGTCGGGCCGCGCCGGTGCGGAACCAGGCAAACTCCTGGCCGGGCCTTGTAACGGCCGGAGGTTGCTGCGCTTGATAGCAGCCCACCTGGGATGGGCCGCGGCGACGCTTTTTGCATGGTGCGGGGTCTATCGCTGGGCCATTTTGATCGCCTCGGCCATTCTCTGGGTGCCCGTGCTAACCCAGGCCATACGGGGGCAGTGGCGCACGGGGATTGGCTTGGTGATTGGATGCACGATCCCGACGGTGGCAGCACCGTACTTGTGGCATTTCGTGGGGTACCCGTACGGATACCTGGCCTACGCTGCAGCGTGCGCTTTAGTTGGACTCCAGGTGGCGATAACTGCTGAGCTGTACGCGACGCTGGCCCACCGCCGTGTGCTACTGCTCACGGTGGGCCCCGCATCAGCGACCATGCTCGAGCACGGTCGTGCGTACTTTTTTGCGTGGCCCACGCTGCTGACTGCGACACCATCCGTTGGCGTCCCAGCCGGCCAGTTAGCGAGCATCGTCGGGCCGCTTGGTCTCACCTGGATCAGCTATGTGCTGCAAACGATTCTGGCCCTCGCGCTGACAGATCGCCGCAGGCGGTGGACACTGCTGGCGCTGTGGTGTGCGGCGCATGGGGTGCTAAACCTGGCGGGTGCGGCGCTTCGGCTCGAACCCGGTCAGAAGTCATTTCCCCTGCCCGCGGGCGTCTTACTTGTCCAGCCGGGCATCCGGACGAGCACCGATTCAGCAAATGCTGCCCCCGGAATCTCGGCCGCAGAGGCGGCGGCACGCATCACCGCTGCGGCACTGGAGCGGTACGAATCGCCGCTGATCGTGTGGCCAGAGACGACGCTAGGCACCGCGTACGTTCAAAGCCGTCCGGATGGGGGTCTGGAGCTGCTTGACACCGGCGGCCTGTTCTCAGTGGAACCGTACGGCAGAATGCTCGCTCGCCGCGAAAACACCTACTTTATCGCCGGATTGTTCTTAAATTACCGCGACGCACGACTCACGAACGGGGCAGTGTCCATCGCGCCGGATGGCTCGCTGCAGTGGTACGAGAAGCGGACCCTTGTGTGGTTTCTTGAAACCATGCCGGCAGACTTTCTTTGGCTTGTACAGAGACTCAGGATCGACACGGGGGGATTCAGGTGGCTGAGTCCGGGTTCTAGGCGGCCACCGTTCCGGTGCAACATTCACGGGCGGACAGTCGTCCTGCAGCCCGCCATCTGTCTGGAAAAGTACGTCTACTGGGGCTGGCCGGATCCGGATGAATCCGCCATCGACGCGTTTGTACACATCGGGAACGAATCGTACTTCGCCGCACATTCGTATCTGCTGATCGAACATCGCTGGGCGATACGTATGAGGGCGATCGAGTCAAGACGGTGGCAGTTCTCGGCCCAGACGTACCGCGGCTCTTGTGTCGTCGATCCGTCCGGTCGCATTCTCGCGCAGCTACCGCCGGGGCCCGGGTGGCTGTTTGTGTCGGAAAGCGGCGTAGAAACGCGGCATTTCTCGCTGGCCGAGCTGGAAGCGCTTCCCGAACCCGATGTGCACGACGAGGCCGTCAATCGTGAGCGGAGCCAAACACGTTGAAACCGGCCCGGGCGCCATCGATAGCCGGCCCGGCCAGGTCAGGACGCCCACTACGTCGAGGGGTACCGGACGCGTCTGCCCCGTGAAGCTGTCGATCGTCATTCCTGCCTACAACGAGGACCGGCGGCTCGTTGCCCATCTCACGCGGCTGCTCTCCGAACTCAAGCGTGTGTACGCTTCAGCCTTTGAAGTGATCATTGTGGATGACGGAAGCAGGCAGCCGGTCGAATGTGTTCTTGGGGAGCTGAGCCGGGAACCGGCCATCCGCGTCATCCGACATGCGGAGAATCGGGGCAAGGGAGCGGCGCTTCGCTCAGGATTGCTCGCTGCGAGGGGAGCCATTGTGGTCTTCGCCGACGCTGACGGCGCCACACCCCCTCCGGACCTGATCCGGCTCGCCCGTGCCATCGATCGAGGTGTTGATCTTGCCATCGGATGCCGTGTTCGAGGTGCAGCGGCAGGCAAGGTGCACCGCCACTGGTACCGCCGCTTTGGAGGACGTCTGTTCGCTACGGTGGCGCGCTGGTTCACCGGCTGCCCCGTGGTGGATCCTCAGATCGGTTTCAAGGCGCTACACCGCGGGCGCGTCCTACCGGTGCTCCAGCAGGTCCAGGAGCGGGGCTACCTCTTCGATCTCGAGCTGCTCACCCTCGCGTGGAAGGCCGGCTTGAAGATTCGCGCGATGCCGGTGGCCTGGTCGGAATGCCCGGGCTCACGGCTCCGTTTCCTCCGCGACGGGCTTCGGATGGTTGAGCGGCTTGTCTGGCTGGGGTACCGCCTACCACGACGAGGACGGAACTACGCCGAATCGCGGAGCCGTCGGTCGGATGACGGCGAGAGCCCTGGAAGTCCGGCCCCCCAGCGACTTGCGCGATCGAAGCACCTGTTTACGGCACGGCGCTGGTGTTACGACGGTTTCCTCTTGCATCGCTGGTTTTTCCTGCCCACATACCGCGTCGCCCTCCAGCACGTCCGCTGGCCGGACCACGGATGGGTGCTCGACGTAGGCTGTGGCAATTCGGCCTTCCACCGATTCCTCACTCTGTCAACGCGCCAGCGCCTGACGTATGTCGGCCTTGATCCCGTGCCGCGCAGTGAGCACGGGCTTCTTGTCAGAGGGGAGGCAGAGCGACTGCCGTTCCGACACGACACCTTCGACGTCGTCGTGTGCTTCCATGCGGCCCACCACTTCTGGTCCGTGGGCCGCGGGTGCCATGAGATGGCACGAGTCGTTCGCGAAAACGGCGTCGTGGTCGTAGCCGACGGAGATATCAACTGCTCCTGGGGCCGAATCCTCCACAGCGGCATTGTCCGATCTATAGAGCGAGACGTTCGCTTCCTAACACATGAGCGATGGTTGCGTCTGTTCGGAAAATGTGGCCTGCAACTGGAGCAGTCGCTCGTACTTGCCGGCGCCGCACCCGTTCGGGTCTGGATCACACGGAAGAACCCCCGAAACAGAAGGAATGAACAGGCGAAAAGCACTGATGGCACGCCGCGGACGCAGGAGGGAGAGCGGCGAGAGCCCGTCGCTGCACTTGGCCCGAGGGGGGAAGCGAAGTGACGGAGAAAACCGTGTCTCCTTGCACCAGAACGTCGTGGCGACCGCTGGCCCTAGTACTGTTGGCTGCCACGTTGGCCAGGATCAATCCCTGGACGGATGACATCTGTTTCTGGAACGACGAGGCGTTTAGCTGGGCGGTCGCCTCTGCCCCCTTCGATGAGATGCTGCAGATGGTGGCAGGCGATACCCACCCTCCAGGGCACTACGTGCTCTTGCACGCGTGGATCAGGATCGCCGGCGACAGTATCTTCGCCATGCGATTCCTGTCGGGGCTGTTCTCTCTGGCAAGCGTCGTCTGCGTGTATTGGTTCACGCGGGAGGGCTTCAACGGCACTGTTGATCGTCCGACCGACCTCGCCCTCGCAGGGACGCTGCTGGCGGCAATCAATCCAGCCTGTGCGAGCACGGCCTACATGGCAAGGATGTACGCGATGCTCATGTTCGGAACGATGCTCTGCGCTCTGGGCTGCGTCATGGTACTTCGGGGCCCCCGCAACCTGCTCTCCTGGGCCATGTGGGTCGTCGGAGCTCTGGTGGCGGTTTATTCCCACAACTATGGCATGTTCGTGCTCGCCGGGTCGGGAATCTGGCTGCTGGGCGCAAGTCTCACGGCGTGCCCATCGGAGCGGGCGATCATCTTTCGCAGGACGATCCTTGCCGGATTGCTCGTGGCGCTTTGCTACGCCCCGTGGGTACCGGTGCTGGTGTCGCAGGCCAGACGTGTAAGCGGGGGTTTCTGGATTCCCCCGATGCGTTTGGATCAGGCGGCTGGGGTTGTCGCTCAGCTGTTTAGCGAGCCGCTCAGCGCACTCACATGGGCCCCCCTGACAGGCGGGCTGCTGGCGGCAGCTGGCCTGGCCTTTGCACTCATGCTCTTGATCCCCTGGTTCGGATCAGCAGTGGAGTGGGTGTTTCTTGCGATGGCGGTGGCACACACCGTGGGCATCCTGATCGGAACCCTGGTGCTGCGTCAGAGCGTCTTTGAGTTTCGCTACCTGGTCCACCTCGTTCCGCTCGCCATGGTAGCCCTGGCAAGCCGGGCATTCGTGCTTCAACGGGGATTGCTCCGCACCCTTGTGCTGGGGGTGTTCGTCGTTATGGTCGGGTGCTCGGCGATAGCAGTTCTGCTGCAGAGGGTCCAGGTACGAGAAGCAGCAAGGGAAGCCGCAACCGAGGTTCGCAGACGTGCTATGGCCGGTGACGTCGTGCTGGGAGGCCCGGATTGCTTTTTCCGGATCAAGTATTACCTGACCCACCCTCCTGTTCCGGTTGAGTTTGCTGTTTACGCTCCGTCGCTCCGAGAGAAGGATCAGCGTCTCGTCGTATACGCGCCCGCTTTACTGCGCGAGCACTACGTGCTGGATCTCGACGCGGTGCGAGGTGATCGAGTGTGGGTGGTGGCCTCCCATTACTATGCTGGATCCCTGATGAGATTGCCCGGGTACAAGGTGCAGTGGGCCGAGTCATACACAGACGTGGGCTGTGCCGACACCAGGCACATGATTGTCGCCCTGTTCACTCGCTCCGCACCGGTCACTGATCGTAGACCGGCAGCGGGACAAGGGGACCTTTTCGGAACGAGTGGGGAACCGGTAGGCAAGTCCCGGAAATCATCGGAGAAGAACCGGAGTACCCGCTCGGCAGCACGCACTACGTCCGTCAATCTCAGCCCCGCGTCCCCTGCCGGGCCTGGCAATCCGGACGGTCGCTGACGGGGCGACCCTGTCCATGCTGGCACCGCACACGCAATAGGATCCCGCACGTCGGCAGCGCGTCGGATGAGTTGGCATTCCAGTTCTCTGTTCCTGGCCACGTGTTCGCATCCCTGACCAGTTTTGTGCAGGGTTCATTGCCTGTCTCTGACCGCCCTCGAGTTGGCCGGAGGCGGTCGAATCAGGGGAGCTGTCGCGACGCGGTCTGGGCCAGGACGGACCAGTCGTTACGCCAATCATTGCCACCTGTCCGGCGCCCACGGCCAGCAGGGCAGCCCGGTGTGACCCGTAGCAAGTAGTTGTGCTGAGCAAACAAGACGGCGCGACAGAATCGGTTGAAGGCAGCGAAAGGACACGTCAGCCGGAGGAAGAAGCGATCAACGGTCGTGGCGGTCTGCTCCCGCGCAGCGTCCCGACAGGGTCAGAACGTCGTTGATGCTGGCAACCAGGCCGTCGGGAGGCGTCCACGCGGCGGTTCTGGCGGCAGCGTCCGCGGCTGCCAGGCTTCTGGCGTTGCCTGCCCTGTTAGCATTGCGGCAAGCACGGAAGCGCTCGAACTCCGGCATGTGAGCCAACGCTTGTACCAGCGGGAACACCCCAGCTGAGGCCAACGCGGAAGCCTGGCCAAGACCTTGGCTGGCAAGCCGAAGCCTCGATGCGTGAGGCCTTGACAAGGAGACGGAGAATCCGCTGTATCATCGAGTAAGTTGCCTGTGCCAGTTGAGCAGATACGTCATGCGGTGGTTCGTACTCAGCTGCGCTCCTTTCGGACTTGGTCGGGCTGGGGCTAGTTCTGGCTGCGGCAAGTGTGGTTGCGGCAAGATCTTCAATATCACCCAACGCAGCCGTTGGCGGCTGGAAGCCCTCAAACCCGAATCCATGTGGCCTGCGCACGAATGACTGCCAGCGCCAGGGCCAGCTATCGTGTCGGTGGGATTCCACCAAGAATGAGCGCCACTGCAAGAAGTGAGAAGTGAGGACTGGAGGCAATCTTCGTGCACCGCATCTGCTTCCTGTCGCTGTTTGTGACGGCCGTCCTCGTACGGAGCATAGCCGCTGGCGACGAAGGAGGGGCGTGTGCCGGTATCCTCCCGAACGTCCGGCAGCACGCCAACCGGTACCTAGCGCGCCTCGAGGGGCGGGAATTCCACGTGCGGCAACGTTGGGAGACGACCTGGCACGTCCCTCAGCGCCGCGGCACCACCGTGGAAAACGACTCGGTGGTCGAAAACGACTTCTGGGTCTGCTTCCGACTCCGGCACCAACAGCTCCGCATTGTCAAAGAGCACCGCGATTCGGGCGAACGCCACGTTTTCCTGCTGAACGCACGGTACGCAGCCAGCCTCCGTTCTATTGCTGGTCACCAGTTCATAGTGACTCAGGTACGGGCAACGCCCCGTTGGACCGGGCCATATCCCGATTTCTACGCTACGGGACTGCCGCCGGGACGTCCGGAGGACGCTCCGCTGGCCGTACTGGCTCCGGTTGTCGCTAACGGCCTTCCGGTCGCAGTAGCACTGGAAGACACCGATGCGTTCTCCATCAGTTGCAGAAGGACACCAGACGGCCTGGTCGCAATCCGGTGCGTGACGAAGGTGGAACGTCCACAGTTCTTCGCCTGGCGTGACTCCTGGCGGCAGATTCTTCTCGATCCAAAGCAAGCCTACGCAGTTGTCCGCTCCAGGACCGTGTACAGCAACTCGGCAGAGGTCATAACCGAAGTGACGTATTCGGCCGCACGCGCGGCTGAGCCCGTCTCGTACCGATGGGAACAAACGGTGACAACGCTCGTTGACGGCAGGAAACGTGTCCTCCAGCACGATGTGATCGACAATATGATCCTTGAGTCCAGGCCATGTTGCCACCCGGCTGAAGCGTTTTACTTGCCGTACTACGGGATTGACGAGTCGTCGATTGAGCAGACCTCCAGCGGTCGGGTGATCGCGCTGGCGGCAGGATCCGTCACCGCCCTGCTCATCGCCCTGCTGGCGCTGCTCGCACTGCGATGCGTAACGCACCGCGCGAGCAGTGAGGGTTGAGCCTCTATTCCGGGCCGAGTAGCCCTTGCCAGGCGGAGCGCACCGGACGGTCCCAAGTCCTTCCTAATGGGGCTGCTCTGTGTGTCCGCCTTATCACTTCCGCGTCCTGGAACGCGTCCCGTTGAGCCACAGACGCTAAAGAGATAGTCTTGACTAGGAGGAGGAGGATAATAGAGTAGGCACCGCGAGCGGCCAACGGTTTCCGCACGACGGAGGGGGAAGCCGCGGACGCGATCCATGGCAACGCTGAACCGGGGGACATGCAACGCGACGGGCGCCAGTAGGCAACGCCAGGCGTGGTCAGGCAATTCCTTCCTGGCTGGCCTGCCGTGCACCAACGGCCCTACGCTGCCGTTCTCCGGGGAAGCGGTCAAGATCAACCAGCCAGCGAGGAAAGGTTCCGTTCCCGTGTCGCTCCTGGGCGGGCAACCTGCCCCACTGCCGGCGGTCCTTGCATTTGCCAGGATGGCTGCCGGCATCTGGCCCGGACCTACTCGTTCTGCTCGCGTCCTCCGTGCCTTCGCGTGGCTGTACCTCATGCTAACGGCGATGGCGCCCGGATCATTTTTCCGTGGCAACAGACCTTTCGGTTGGCCGGGTCGCTCCAGCCTACCTCCGGGAGTCCGAACGCCGGTTGACCTAGCGCTCGCCATCGGTCCAGGAACAACCAGTACGCCACCTCGGGGCTCCGCGTCCCACCTCGGGTTGGCGACGATAGCTCTTGCGCCGCTCGTTGCGGACCCAGGTCTCGTACCTGTGGATGCCTATCCCGGTCTCACCGACGCGTTGCTGGCACGGCAATCACGTGTGGCCGTAGAGTTGCCGCCGGGTACCAGCTTCCGACCGTACCTCTTCCTGGGACGACAACCTCGCACGTGCAACCCGAGTCAGAACAACCCGGTGCTCCTGTTAGGTCCAAGCGACTGTCTCCCATGTAGACAAGTCTTAGACCTTCCCCAACCCGCTAGCCACATCGGCTGCGGGACGGTAGCATGCTGTATCGTCGGCAACGGGCAAGTTGCTAGGAATGCCATCACCGGATCCGTTGGCGCCCTTCTTGCACCTCGGGACAGCGTCATGCTCACCGGTAGCCTACCAGCCATCCTTTTGGCCACTGACGGCACGGCCAGCGACTCTGCGATGAGCATTCGAGACTTGCTTGTTACCGGCTCAGCGTGCAGTACGATCCGCGCCATGCGCGCACGGAAGTCAGGTAGCACTTAGTGGAGGTGATGCGTGATGTTGACCAGACGCCAGGTCCGCTTCGCAATCTTAGGGCTTTCGGTAGGGACGCTGCTCGGTGTGTCATTTGCCGGTTACGACGGCGCGAATACAAGGCCAGAGTGTCAGGAAACGCTCAGGGAGTGTGTAGAAGATCCGGCCCTCCATCTTTGCAAGGACAGTGTTCACCTGAAGCGGTGCGACGCCGATATTCCGGAATGCAAGTGCCGCGATGTTGCCACGCGTCCTCCATCCTGCGTATGTCGGAGGCCATGAGACCATGGGAAGCCGCTCCCTCGCCCTGCTCTTGCTTGTGGCGCTCTGGTCTTCCCGATTAGATGGGCCAGCCTGGTGCGACGAGGTGCCATCGCTGGACGGATATCGGGTTGCCTGGCAGCGTTTGCTCGATACCTACGGAAACGCCATTTGGACCGTCTCCGTTGAAGGCGCGTCGGAAGAGCAACGCACGATCAGATTGCTCGCGCGTTGGCCTGCGGTCCGAGTGGAATGGATGCAGCCTGGTGGCACATTCCGTACGGCAGCGGTTTTCTCGCCGCAGGCCAGCTTTAGGGTGCGCAGGATAGGCAAAGACGACAAGTTTGCTCTGGAATCCTGGTCCCAAAGCGAACAGAAGCTGGCAGAGTTCTGGACCTATCCATCCAATGACGGCTGGCTCCCCTTTGCTGCACTCTCTTGGCTGGGCGAGCCGCTCGTTGACACCTTCGTCCGTCCGGACAAGGAGATTGTTCGGACTGAGTGGGTCGATGACGCTGGAGGGCGACAGCTGTTCGTAGAGATGCGGTTTCCCCAGTGGGCGGATAGCACGGCCGCGCGAGCCCGGTTCTGGTTCGCCCCCGAAAAAGCCTGGATTTTGCGTCGCTGGGAACTGTTCGCCGAGTCCGACCCGGAATCGGGGCGGGTGTGTGAGTTCAGGTATAGGGACGACCCTCGTGGAGTGCCGCTGGTGACATGGGGCCGGTACGGAGTCCGTGGTGGCCGCACCCTGTGGGAGGCAAAAGTGCTTGAGGCAGAGTTGTCGCCGCCTCCGGAAACAGTTTTCAGCCCTGAGGCGTTCGGCATACCCAGCCCAATCCCCGAAAAGCTCTCGCGTCTGTGGCTTTGGGTGCTTCTGGCGTTGTTACTGCTCCTGAGCGCGCTAATCTTGGCACGACTGGCGCGGTGGAGGGCGACGATGACGGACGTGGCGGATTGATTGCTCTTATAGAGTCGAGTTCCCAGCCCCACCGCTTCGTACGCTTCGTAGCCAGGTAGACTACATTGGTTGCCACCGCGGATCCTCGTCATAGGCACGGGGCGGCATCCGCGGCAGAAAACAGGGGATGGCGCGGCGTGGTGAGTCAGCACGTGACGGAGCCTGGATATGCCACTGAACTCGCCTGAGGTGTGCGAAGGGAGAACTCGGCAGTCCAATTCAACCTGGTTGGATACGCGTTCCGCCGTTTGGCTGAGCGTCTTGGCAGTGCTGTGGGTTACGGCTATTGTTGGAGTTCGTTGGCACTGCGGCTCATGGCCTGGCGTTCTCCTGGCACTGCGGGGCGAGGCGTTCTGCGCAGACATCGTGGAGATCGAACCAGCTGGAGAAGACGTCGTCGCCGTCACCGTTGCACTACGTAATCTTCTGCTCAAGACAACCACCATTTACGGTGCCGGCACTGGTTGAGCATCCCATGTCGAAGCGGAGTTCCCGCTTCCCGTCCAACCTCGGCAGACAGTCACTTTAAGATATGTGGTCCCGACAAGGTGGCTAACGGCACCGGGGATGAGGTTCGGGTTCGTACTGTACACGGACGTCGCAGGGAGTACCCGGATCGCGGTGAGTGATCTGATCGGGCCTGAACACGAGCACCAGCTGGACGGCTTACGGCGCGGCGCAGTTCCCTCGGTGTCGGGTGCGATTAGTGCCGACCCACGGCCCGTTTCCCCGACGGCGACCCCCCTCGACGGCCAATCGAATCCATCCACCGGGCGCTAGGTCGGCGCGGGACAGACCGTAACGATGAGGTGACTCGGTCACCCCTCCGATCAGGTCCGCATGGCGTACCACCTGAAACACCCGCGCAAGCGTGGCGTGCAGCCGAAGTCCATGCGGCAGATGGGTCGACTCGGGGGTAAGCGTCTCGTTCCTACGGCAGTACGTGTCTATTGCGCGAAGACTCCTCGCCCCACAGACGATCCATGGCGCCGGCACGCCTAGGCTCACCAGCGGATAGCGTAGCTCTGTAGGCTGCCCCGCTCGACCGGCACTGGCTACGGACGTCCACACAGTGCGCACCGCGAGGACGCTGACACTCCTGCGCCCTCCTCGGTCCTACACGACTGAAGCCGACCAATTCGCCCTGCCTCTCCTCCAACGCAGCCCCTGACCGGAGTGTCCGTACACGAGGTCGAAGAGCGCCAGCCGTGATGATGCCCCCCAACAACAGCTCCGGCGGCATGTTCGCAGCGTCTTTCAGGCTACGCGCCAGCGACTAGCGAAAGCTCTCATCCCCCTAACCGTTCCCTGCAGGCATGAGGTTCCCCGACGCGCCGGCACCTGCGCGGCTGGCTGGAGCACGGCTTGGCAAGCAAGCAGTGGACTCCGTGACGGACCAGAACAGTGCCGGGGAGTGCTGAAGCGATGATGCTCCCATGTCGACCACGAAACGACGTACGCTTGCGCCCGCCGGGCCGCCCGGCGCCACCCCGGCTGCACACGCGCACCTGTCGCCGAGAGGCAATCCGCCGACGATCGAACCAAAGATGTCACGGCGAAGCAGGCTAGCCGCATCATCCCCCTCCCTCCAGCAGCGGTAGTCTAAGGCACTGCTCGATCGACCGT
Organism: Planctomycetota bacterium; assembly: GCA_026991575.1. Classification (GTDB taxonomy): domain Bacteria; phylum Planctomycetota; class Planctomycetia; order JALXBF01; family JALXBF01; genus JALXBF01. The sequence continues at coordinate 11,939 of JALXBF010000129.1, forward strand.
CACGCGTCCTGTTTCCGGCGCCGCCAACGTAACCATACCAGAAACGCCACCACTGCCAAGAACAGCGCAGCAACTGTCAGCGGAACCAAAAAACTTCCACGGCCCCCGCCCATCCGAAGGAACCACGCCATTCGGGCGCGAGCACGGGCTACCGCTTGCTTCCTGAGCCGCTCAAGCTCGTGAGGATCCCGGCGAAACGGGTATGCCACGTGCGCCCAGCCCGGCCTAAGCGGATGACGCAACCACCGAAAATCGACAACGATTGTCCGTTCCTCGGGGACACCATCCAGAAAGAGGTTGCGTAACTCCTCCTTGCTAACCTCGCGCCACTCGGCTCTCCTCACCACGTACACCAGCGTCTCGGGTACGTTCTCCTGGTAACTGCTCCGATCATGCACTCGCCGCCAGCGGAATGGGAGCCACACGCGCTCGCCTAGTTGGCGATAGTCGGTAAACTCGTCCACCGCGAGCAGATGCCGCTTCACTACGCAGTACCACTCTCTGCGCACCGGCAAGTAACCGTACTTCGGGGCCAGCCACAGCGTCGTCGCATCCGCCTCGACCACGATAAGGCCGCTATCGGGCTCGACACTGATTGTCTGCGCTTCCCGGACAAGCACTGGAAGCGCGGCATCGAAGAATCTCCGGTGCACAAACCCGCGGTCTTTTCGCCTCAAGGCTCTAAGTCTGGCCGAGTGGCGCTCCTGCGACAAGAGTGGAACGGACGCATCTCCCATTGAAGGGCGTTTCCCGGGAAACCGAGGTCCGATCCAGATCGGCTCCCCATTCTCCCAGACAACGCACGCGCCAATGGCACACAGCAGCCCAGACCTGTGGTAGACCGACCTTGCCTTGTGACCCCATAGTGGATCGCGAACGTTCGCAATGTTGAGGTTCGCGTACCTGGTTAGGGGCCTTTGCCCCTGCAACCAGGCGAGCACGTCAGCCCCTTCTGGTGGCGCATCCTGGGCACAGACATAGTCGGCCGCAACCAACTCCCACACGGCACCGTCCAACACCATTCCTCCGCGCACGTGTGCACGGACCTTCCCTTCACGTACGCTGGCTAGCGCATACAAGGCCGCCGCGGCACTTTCTCCCGGCGCATTGAAGTAGGCGAGAAGCGACCAAGGCCTTCGGTCGGCAGCCGCCGCGACGTCCCAACCGTCCGCGATGCATGCCTCGACAATCAGACCCTCGCCCAGACGGCGGAGCGTCCGCTCTACTGCATCCGCCACGCGCTGGCGTAGTACCCCATGGTCGTCGTCACCATAAACGAAGGCTGCGGCCAACGACACCTGGCACGCTGCCAGTAGAACTCCCAACAATTGGAGGCACCGACACTCCATGAGCCACTGCATTGATCTCCCCCACCCGGCGAACGGCCCGCTGGAGTACGAGTCCGCGCTAGCGCAGCCCCCAGCGAGCAGGTTCCCTGGAAACAGCTGCCCTCAATAAGGATGCACAGTACGTTCCGTGCACGGGCGGCGGTTGCTGTAACCCGAACACGCCAACGCAGGAAAGCGTCGTATGGACGCACGCCACCAGTATACCTAACCCACCGTAGCGTTGATCACACTGATCGTACGGGCATCGGCCGCCTGTCCGGTCCGGGGCAGCCTATCCGGCCGGCAACCTGTCCAGAGTAGATGTGCAATTCGATTCCTTTGCCGCGTGCGTATGGGGCTCAATAGCGGGAACTAATTCTGGCCACCGGGCTCGTCATAGCCCACTTCTGGGAACACAACTCCTTGAGGTGACGTCTGACTGTCGGGTGCTCGTCGTCCTGCCGGTATCGCGGGGCGGTCGTCCGCGACGGTCATTCGGATGCCGTTGCGTTGGTCCGGGATCTCCCTTGCGCGGCGGAGCGTAGCTGTCCACAACGTGCTGGCTGGTCAGCACACGCCGGCAGAAGGGCCTCCTGGTGACGCTGACACGGAAACCCAGTGTTGAGCAAATGGAATCGTGGAAGACGAGTCCAGCCGATGGCTGCAGAGGCTTGCGTCAACCGGTACGGAACGCGTACAAAGGAACGTCGCCGTTCGCGCACACGCAGCGCATAGACACATGCGGCGATGCCGTTCAAGAACGAGAGGCCCTGCTTGTGACGACAGCCAATCTTCCGGTTGATGACCGCATACCAAAACGGCCGCTTGGCCGTAGTGCTTGCCAGCTACATCTCGCAATCATACAGCAGCTGTCCCGCCGATGGCTGATGTCTGAGCAAATGGGGACACGTCCTTGCTCTCGCGTGCACATCACGGTTCGTCTCTCATGCAGCTCGAGCAACACTTGCCTCGCACATCCTCAGAGCACACTTTCGATACGTGCGTGGTCTGATCGGCCTGCCACGAAACACGCGATGAGGTAACAGGCTGGAGTTTTTCGCTGAAGACATCTTGCACAAAAAACGCCTCCGTGCCATAGGTTAGGAAAACCAAACCAAGAGCAGGGAGGCGAGCAATGGCAAGAGAAAACTGGAAATTTTCGGACGCCTGTTGTGAGTAATTGTGGCAGTTCGCGGCGGATCTGGCAAGGCCAATTCTGAGGGAGGCGGCACGTTGGCTGGTACCGACGTTGATGCTTGGGCTTGGCCTTGCCGGTGCACCTCACCTGACGAGAGCGTTGCGCGCCCGCACTGCGTGGAGCGATGAGGACTTGATGCGGTTGGAGAACGGAGCCTCTCGTCTGCTCCGTCAGCAGGCAAGTGATCGGGTGCCGGAGCCGCACATCGACCTAGTGATTGATCGTTACAAAAAGCTGGTGCTGAAGCAGTTACGTGAGCAGGTGCTGGTGGCGGTGGATGAGACGGATCTGTCGAAGCCGTGGACGAGACGTGTGGAGGGGTTGGGTCAGGTGAAGGACCACAGCGATCCGGCACGGGTGCTGCGTCCTGGGCACATGGCAGTGCTGGCAACGGCCGTGGAGCATGGTCGTCTGACGCCGCTGGATCTGGCTTTGTTGGCGGTGTATTCGGGTCGAGGGGACAGCGAGAACCGGGAGATGATCGCGTTTGTGCTTGGTGT
>JALXBF010000130.1 GCA_026991575.1 Planctomycetota bacterium
CGCTGTTTTCCGGACGGCAAACGGTTTGCCGGGTTCCTGACTCAGAGCCAGTTCGTGGCTGGCAAGTGGCGTGAGCTGCTGCAACGACGGCAAGAGCCGGATCACAAGGAGGCGTGGGAAGCGGAGAAGTTGGTGCTGACCACCCGGTTGGAGAAGGTGCTGAACTGGCAAAGGCCCGCCGCAGCCAGTGTGCGCGAACTGGTAGGCGCGACCCCGCAGTCAAACGGCGACTGTGCCAGCCAACAGCTCGAAATTGTCCCCGAACCGGGCATCGTCCTGCGGGCGCGGTTTCTGACGAAGCGGCCCGGCCGCGAGCGGCCCGCGATCATCGTGGTCGATCCCGACGCCCGCCGTACGAACGCCCAAGACCCGCTCGTGCGCCGCCTCTTGCACGACGGCGCACACCTGCTGCTACTGGAGCTGCGCGCAACCGGCTCGATGGCGGTACCACGGGACCGGATTCGCGACGCAGTTGACCACAACAGCGTGGAGTGGAGCGTTTGGATCGGCCGGCCCTTGTTGGGGCTGTGGGCAATCGATATGGTGGCCGCCATCGATGTGCTGCTGCGGCGGTCCGATGTTGCCCGCCAGGGTGTGGCGGTCGTCGGAGCCGGGGCCGGCGGCCTGGCTGCCATCGTGGCCGCGGCATTGGACGAGCGGATCTCGGCTGTTGCCACGCTGGGCATGCTGGCTAGCTTCAGCTCAGAAGCCAACCCGAGCAACCATCGCATGGCATACTTCGTGCCGCATCTGTATCGGGTCGGTGACATCCCCACGCTCGCGGCTCTCGTCGCCCCCCGACCACTCATCCTGGCCGGACCACGCAAACTCGACGGCACGCCGCTGACCAGACGCGAAGCAGCGGACTACTTCCAGTTCACCAGCCGCGTGTACGGCTACTACGGAGCCGCTCGTGAGATCCGCCTGCTGGACGATCAGGGTGGTGTGGAACCGATCAGCCGCGCGCTTGTTGGCCTGTAACCGAGGCGCGCCGCGGGACGAGCGACGGAGGATTGGCCGCGTCGGCCAGGGCACAGGCCCACGCCTCCAGCAGGATCACTACGTGCGCCCGCCGCTCGTTCTGCTGCTGAGCGGTCACAGTGCGTTCGATCATGGTCAGCAGCGGTTCCAGCCCGACTTGGCTGGCAAGCATCGCCACGACCCGCTGCTCCCTCTCATCGGCAGCCTCCGCCGGTGCGGCTCCCACAGCAACCCGCACGGCCGACCGCAGGACGGCCAGGGCCGTGCGGAGCAAGACCGCTGCTGCCTCGCGTCGGGCCGATGCAGCCGAACCGGCCGACTGAAGGGCTTCGTCCACGGCGGCAAGCAAGTCGGCTGCCTCCAGCGGCTGCTGCGACAGAGCCTCCAGCAATAACATCCGCAGCTTCTGCACCTGGGGCGACGCGAGCCGGATCGCGTCACTGACACTGCCTTCCGCCAGCCGGGCACAGCGGCGAGCCTCCGCCACGTCCTCGACCAGTTGCTGCTCCAGCAAGATCCGCTCGATCACCTCGGCAGAAAGCGGCCGAAACACCAGTTGCTGGCATCGCGACAGGATCGTCGGCAGGATCAGCTCAGGCGAGGTCGCAATGAGGATCAACAGGGACCGATCCGGCGGCTCCTCGAGCGTCTTGAGCAGGCAGTTGGCCGCTGCCACGCTGAACGTTTCGGCATCGTCAACGATCACAATCTTGTACCGACCAGAGGTGGGCTTCAGCGCCAGGGTGCGGATTACCTGTTCACGAACCAGATCGATCGGGAACTCAAGCCGGTCTTCTGGCTTGGCTACCACGACCACGTCCGGATGCGTGCCACCGACGACCTGACGGCACTGAGGGCAGCTACCGCAGGGCGCCATCTGCTCGGGGGGCACCTCCGCACATTGCAGGGTCTGCGCCAGCGCCAGGGCAAAGCGGCGGCGACCGATGCCAGGCGGTCCGACGAACAGGTAAGCATGGGCCAGGCGACCGCTGGCCAGGGTGCGCGCGAAGAAGTCCCGGATCTCATCGTGCCCTTCAATACCAAGCCACGCCATCAGTCGCCTTCCCCCCCTTGACCCGGCCGAATCACGGGGCCGAAGTTAACGTTGCGGATGCCGGCACGGGTGAGCGCGTTGATGGCCGCCACCAAGTACTCGTAACGCAACCGCTCGTCCGCCCGTAACTCAACCTCCAGCTCTTCCGCCAGCACGCCGCTGGCAATAAGCCGCACTTCACGCGTCAATTCAGCCATGCTCTCCAGTGGCGTGTTGCCCAAGGCAATGCCGACCAGCCGGCCCGACTCGTCCGCCGCCAGCTGGACCAGCAGGGGCGGTATGGTTAGCTCCTCCTGAGGCACAGCCGAACCGGGGGGATTGATCGTCACTTCAAACTGACCCTCATGGATAATCGGCTTGAAGGTCATCAGAAAGAAGATGAGCAACTGAAACACGACGTCGATCATCGGCGTCATCGCAATCTCCGGCCGATCGACGCCGCGGGCATGCACACGTCTTGTGCTACCGCCGCGACTCACTGCTCTCGTTCCTTTGCCCGTAACGCAAACCGGTAGTAGCCGATTCTCTGGCACAGATTGATCAACCGCCAGATCGGACCGTAGGGGGTTGATCGGTCAGCGCGCAAGACGACCACCGCGCTGAGCCTGCCTTCCTTGAGCGCCCGAGCAGCCTCGCTGGTCGGATCATGCCGGGCCGTAGCAGCCATTTCCAGCCGCGTGTACGCCGCCTCCCGTTTCAAATACGCCTCGATCTTGGCAAAGTCCCGCTGCACGTGCCAGCGTTCGCCCATTGCCAGCAGAAAGCCGTCCCGGTCGATGTTCAGGAACAGTGGCTCCTCGGTAAGTGTCTCCACCGGGCGTGCCTGATCGGCAATGGGCAAGCGGATGCGTTCGTCGATGGCGTCACGGCTGAAGTTGAGTACGAACAGAAAGAAGGCGATGAGCTGGAAGGTGACGTCGATCATCGGCATCATTTCCAGCCGCACCGACGCAGCCTGTCGTTCAGAGCGTGCCACCATCAGCTGCCGCCCGCAGATTCGTGCCCGCGATCACTTCCTCTCCTTCTCTTCGGAAGCCTCGGCACCAGCCCGGCCGCGGCCACGAACACTGGCAAAGCGTGTCATCAGTCGCTCGCGCTCGTTCTGCACCTCCAGCGCCAGCCGCGTCACCCGGTTCCGCAGAATCGTGTACGCAACCACGGCAGGAATCGCCTGCAACAAACCCCACACGGTCGTAATCAGCGCCATGGACACGTCGTTGGCCAGTTCGGACGGCTTCGGCGCAACGGCCGCCACCGCAATCTGGCGAAACGCCGCCACCATCCCCCACACGGTACCGAGCAGCCCGACCATCGTGGCTACGTTGGCCAGCATCGACAGGTAGCTCAACCGGTGCTCGTACGTCAGGTCCTCCTCTTCAGCCACCCCGTCCATTGCCTCGACCGCCTTCGAATAACCGGCAGACAGCTGTGCTAGTCCGGCGGCCAGCACCCGCTCCAGGTAGGAACTGCCCGCTCGCGCCAGATCAAACGCTTCCTGGTACCGCTTCTCCTTCAGCCGCCGCTCGAACTCGCGGATGAAATTCTCCGGCAGGAAGTTGTCACGGCGTGTCTGCAGCGAGTAGAGCACGATCATGCCCACGACCAGGACTGACAACGCAAGCTGGGGCCAGAAGAAGATACCAGCTGCCCGATAGATCCAGACCAATAACGGCGGGGCCTGCACGGGCTGGATCTCCCCCTCGGTGGCCCCCTCTGGCTCCGCCGGCATAGCATCCTCGGCCGGCTCGTCGCCAGTCTCAGGCTGCTCGTCCTGCGCGCCGGGCTCTTGCTCAGCGTCTGCGGCCGGTGCCTCGTCAGCCTCGGCCCCTGCCATGACCTCCTGCTCGTGAGCCGGCTGCTGGTCCTGCGCAGCCACCGTCCTGACCACATCGGGCGCGTCCGGCAGGAAGACGAGAACAGCGGCAATCAGTGCGACGCGAAGCGGGCCAGCCTGTTGGGAACCAGCAAGACCACGACACATTCTGCAACACACTCCGGAGATCGTTGCCGACTGCATCCTGGGAGAGCTGAGCTCATGCCATCGTAGAGTAGTATAGAGTGCCGCCTCGGGCGGACGCCCGCATCGAGCAGGCACAATGCAGAGCGCGAGCCGATGGATGCAAGCGTGCGCGGAGCACACAGAAGACGGCGTCGGCCAGCCGCTGCGCTGCCCCCGCCCCCCTTGCAAGGCCTCCTCTTTGCGCTGCTGCTGACAGTCGGGCTGCTGCTCGCGACCACCACGCTAATCCGTCAACCGCCACACCAGGACACTTCTCCATCGGCCACGGCCGTCGACGCCTTGTTACCGGAACAGATCGTCGAAGCTCCCTTGCTCGGCACCGCCGTTGCCACGCCCTCCGGTAGCTCCGCGGCACCAACTGCGGACCCGCCCAGCCCAGCCGCAGGCGACCGGGGCAAAGCAGAGGCGGCAGGCGAGCGGCCCAAACCGCCAACAGTCGACCATCGGCTGCTGAGCACCGTGCGCGACAAGACGCGGGCGATCCCAAAAGGAGCGTACTTTCATCTACTTGAGCTCGCGCTTCGGATTCCCGTGCAGCAGCTCGAAGCTGCTGCGGTGCGGAACCCGCCACTGGCTGAGTTGGTGCGGTACCCGGAGCGGTTCCGGGGCAAGCCGGTGATGCTGCAGGGGTACGTGCGCCGGATCACGCTGATCGATCCAGGCCCGAATCGGCTGGGGCTGCGCTCGTTGTACGAGTGCGCCGTGTTCTCGGACGAGTTCGACCGAAATCCGTGGATCTTCGTAGTCGTTCACGTGCCCGAACAGATGCCAAAGGGCGACAACCTTGCCGAGCGTGTGACTGCTACGGGGTTCTTTCTGAAGCTGTGGGCCTACCGGGCTGGCGACGGGCTGCGCTTCGCGCCGCTGCTGATTGGTCCTCGTCTCGTGTGGCATCCTGCCCCTGCCGGCGGCTTGGGCACGCTGAATGTGGTCCTGTTCGTGTTGCTGGTGAGCCTGGTTGCGGTGTTCGCCGCGGTGCTGTGGTGGTCGGCGCGCAGTCGTCGACGGATAGAAGCGGTGATGACACGCTCAGTAGGCACCGAGAAGCAGCCGCCGCTCGCAGAGCTTGATCAGGGCGCGCCGGAGGAGTTTCTCAAGGAGCTCGAGCAGCGTGAGCGGCAAGAGCCGCCTGCAGCGAGTCAGTCGTCATAGCCGTTGGGATGCTCCCGGTGCCACCGCCACGCCGAGGCGATGATCTGCTGGAGCTCAGGCCAGCGCGGCTCCCAGCCCAGTTCGGCTCGGATCCGCTCCACGGCTGCCACCAACTCCGGCGGATCACCTGGACGGCGATCCGCCTCCACCGCAGGGATCTCATGCCCCGTAACGGCGCGGGCCGTCTCGATCACCTCCCGCACCGTATACCCGCGGCCGGTGCCACAATTCAAAGCCAACGCATGACCGGGGACAATCGCATCAAGTGCCCGCACGTGAGCGTCGGCCAGATCTTCCACGTGGACGAAGTCGCGCACGCAGGTGCCGTCGCGCGTGGCATAGTCGGTGCCGAAGATCTGCACGTGCGGCCGCTTCCCCAGCGCGACCTGGAGCACGAGCGGGATCAGGTGCGTCTCGTGCCGATGATGCTCGCCCAGGCGACCGTCCAGCGACGCGCCGGCAGCATTGAAATACCGCAACATCACGGCGCCAAGACCGTGCGCGCGAGCGTAGTCCCGGATCGCCTGTTCGACAGCGTACTTCGTGAAGCCATACGGGTTGATCGGCCGTTGCGGATGGTCCTCCGGAATGGGCACAACCTCTGGCACGCCGTAGGTGGCAGCAGAGCTCGAGAACACAAGCCTGCGAACGCCGCTATCAAGCATCGCAGCCAGAAGCGACAGGCTGGCGCCGACATTGTTCTCGTAATACTTCCGCGGATTGGCCACAGACTCTGCCACCAGCGCCGACGCGGCGAAGTGGATCACGGCATCGCACCCGAAGTGTTTCAGCGTCTCGGCCACGCCCGCGTAGTCCCTCAGGTCCCGCTGCACCAGCGGCACTCCCTCCGGCACCGCCGCGCGATGACCTTCAGAGAGGTTGTCCAAGACCACGACCTCGTGCCCGCAGCGGCATAGCGCCGCTACGGTCACACTGCCGATATAGCCGGCCCCACCGGTCACGAGTACGCGCATCCGTCCTGCTCCCAGAGTCGGTCCGCTCGGCTGTCGCCAGGTCACTGAAGTGTAGCTTGCTGGCCCGGCGCTATCGGCCACGGCACAGAACAGATCGGCCGCCACCCGCGTGAACGATGCTGCCCGGTCGCGAATAACATAAACGTGCGGTGAGGCTTCCGTCTGAGTTGGCTTCGGTGGACGATGTACGGCCGATGCGGCCGGGGGGGTGCGGCAATGGCCAGGAACGGGCGAGGACCCAGGCACGTGTTCGGCTGGAGCGACTACCGGTGGCTTCGAGAGCACGAGCGCGGTGAACTGCGTGCGGCGTTGGAAGACCGAGTCCCGCACCGCTCGCCCATCACCGCTTGGCTCGCCTTCGCCCTGATTGCTCTGGTGCTCTACATCCTGTCGGCTCTCGTTCTGGCAGCACCACCACCGCCCTACGGAGCCACTGCGGCGACCACCGCCGCTGCCAGTTCAGTCTCAAGAGGGAACGCCTTGTTGCAGAACGGCTGGAACCTGCTGCGGCCGACCGTGACGTTAGCCGTCGCCCAGGTTCCTGGATCGCGGTCTTCTTCGGCCAGCAGCTCCGGCACCCGGCCAGCTGGTCGGCCAGGTTTTGGCCAGCCTGACGTGCGCAGCGGTCAGGCTATCGATTTCGACACGTTGATCGAACTGATCAAGTCGACTGTCGCACCGGACACCTGGGAAGACGCTGGAGGCGCGGGCACGATTGCCGACTTTCCCGGTGGCGTGTACGTGGACGCTAAGGGGATACTTCGTTTTCGCCAGGCCGCGGAACCGGCCGCCGAGGAGCTTGCCAAACGTCGCCGCGCGGCAGCCAGATCGGAGGCAACGGCTGGGGACGCCGGCTCACGAGCACCGTTCCGTAAAGTGTCCCTCACCCGGCTTGAACGAGCCATCGCCCGGCGGCTGGCACAGGGCAAGCCACCGACCGAGGAGATGAAATACCTGGCCGGCTTGACCGAGGCCCGTCACCTCTTCGTGTACCCCGACACGGGCGATCTGGTCATTGCCGGGCCGGCCGAGCCGTGGATGACGGCCGAAGGCGGGGCGGTTGCCGTTGGTCAATTTTCAGGCAAACCAGTGTTGCACCTCGATGATTTCGTGACGCTGCTTCGTGTGGTCAGCCCCAGTGGCCCGGGCGTCTTTGCCTGCGGGATCTACCCTACCCGGGAAGGCTTGGTCAAGGTCCAGCAATACCTCAAGAGCCACCAGCTCCGGAGCTTTTCGCCATCGGCCCGCGCCCGTTTCATGAACGGCCTCAAGCAGGCGCTCGGGCCGCAAGAGGTGCGCATCTGGGGGGTGCCTGCCACGTCACGCGTCGGGTTCATTCTGGTGGCCGCCGACTACCACATGAAGCTCGTGGGTATCGACCTCGTTGACACCAGCCCCGAACTGCCAAGTTACCTGGATCTTCTGCGTGTGCCGCCCAGCGGCCGGCTGCCGGCACTGGAGACCCTGCGGTGGTGGTTTGTGCCGGAGTACGAAGCGATTACAGCGACACCAGGCAACGACGCCTTCCGTCTGGAAGGCTGCGGCGTTCGGCTGCTGGCTGAGAATGAGTTTCTGCTGGAGACGGGACATCGGGTCCGAACTGGTACTGCGTCGCTGTTGAACAAAGCGTTCGCCCGCCGGTTCACCGAGCAGTTCGAAGAGCTAGCCGATCGGTTCCAGATCTACGCTGAGCTTCGCAATATTTTCGACCTGACCACCATCGCGTCGCTTGTGGTGAACTATGAGCTGGACCGCCGCGTGAACTGGGACCATGGCGTCTTTGCCACCGACGGACCGTACCGGCCGGCCAGGTGGGCCACCCCCCGGTGGGTTGACAGCGTGGTGAACCAGCGCGTGTTAACGAGCCACTCGATTCGAGCCGGGCGGCGGGTTCGGACCAGGCACCTGATCACGGTCGTCAGCGGTGGCGTGGTCGTGAATCCGTGGCCCACCGTCCATCGAACCCGGAAAGCCTCCACTCGTTCCGCCCAGTCACCCGCCACGCCGCTGCCACCTGCGCCGCCACTACCAGACGATCCACACCAATGGTGGTGGGACTAGTTGCTAGAAGCGTCTGATGCACTTAGCGGCCGCCCGGTACGATCGCGTCGCCGCCCCACGGAGCGGGGTGGTGCGAAGCCCGGACGACGGGAAGGTTCTGTCGGACTGCCGGTTGGTCGTTGTATCGTCGCTATCTCCCGGGCTAGCGGACACTTTCTCCACCGCCTCGAGCAGGCACGGCTCCGTGGAGCTGATCGTGTCGGTTACGCGAAATCGGCCGCTCAAGGACGATGGGCGGGGGACTGCCTCTAGTTGGACCAGGCCTCCGAGCCTACCGACGGTGTACCGGGCGGATCGGTTGTCGGGCGAGGTCCAGGAGGTCGTCAGCGGGCGCGTAGGCGGCCGCGCAGGGCGGCCTTCCGCTCGGCAAGTAACCGGGCTTCGGGTAGCTTCCTGTAGAGCGGGTCTAGCGGGTAGCAGCCAGAACGCAAGCCGTTTCGAGGAGCAGTGGTACAGTCGCTGAACGTGCGGCAGATCTTGCGCCGCTGGAGCGGACGGCCTTCCAGCACGTCGCGGGCAAGTTCTGGGTATGGAAGCATCGAGCGGCCTAGTCCGACAAAATCTGCCCATCGCTCCCGAATCACCCCCTGACTGACCTGTGGGATCCACTCCTGCAGGTACGACAATCCCGACGCCACGATGATCAACTCCGGAAAAGCCTGCTTGGCGACGCGTGCTGCCTCCAACAGACGAGCCACACCGACAAGCGGGTCCTCGGGAGGCAGGTAGCCGTCGGAGGGGGGATAAGCTGCCGGTCGTTGGATGTGCGGGTTGTAGTACGGACTGCCCGCCGAAATACACACGAGCCGGATGCCAAGATCGCGGCAGATGCGTAGGAACTCGAGCGGTTCGCGCCAATCGACGCCCTGCCCGGAGCCGTCACCCCCAAATGCGTATCGGTAAGGTGGTCTCAGCGCGGGCTGGCCGATGCCATCCGGGCCTGGCCGGAATGGCACAAAGTCGAAGAAACTCACCCTGACGGCCACTTCAAGCCCGGGCACCTCGGCGTGGATGCCTTCAACAACCGTGCGCAGAAAGCGTGTTCGGTTCTCCAAGGGTCCACCGTATCGGCCTGAGCGATCAAACGCCGACAACAGTTCGTGCCCCAGATAGCCATGGCAGTGTTTGATATCCACGAACTCGAAACCCGCACGGTGGGCGCGCTTCGCGGCAGCGACGAAGTCATCGACCAGTCGATCCAGCTCCTCGTCCGAAAGCGGTTCGTCCGCTGGTGTGATGCCCACTCGGTGATCCAGCCATGGGTGGTGATAGATGAAGCGGGGCTCGTGCTTGCCATGCTCATGAGGGCAGGAGAAGCGGCCGGAATGGGTAAGCTGCAAGCCGACCAGCAGGTCATCGTCCCGGCCGAACGCCTCGCGGTGCGCATCGACCAGCTCTTCGCGCAACCGCCCCAGCGCCGCCACGTTGGCCTCGACCAGACAGAGCTGGTTCGGATTGGCGCGACCGTCAGGCCGAACAGCAACAGCTTCTCCCCCCCAGATCAGCGCAGCACCACTCTGGCCAAACCGGCGCCACCGTCGCACGGTTAGCTCACCTGGTCGGCCATCGCGCGTACCATCCCAGCCCTCCATGGGCAGCACGCAGAACCGGTTCGCCAGCCGCTTGCCGCAGAGCTCGATCGGTCGGCTCAGCGCTGCATCGGGCCCGGTGTGCACCTGCTCGTCCACCGGCAACTCCACCCCCAGGCCGCGCAGGTGCTCCCTCAGCGCGTCAGCATCGGCAAACGAGCCCGGCCGCGGGTAGCGTCTCTTGGCTGCGGTCATTGCTTTCCCGCCGCGTGTCGTGCAGTACACTGGTCCGGTGAGCATGCCTTCCATCGTATGCTGGCGCAGGCGGCGCTGACCCACACGCGTCGATGGCGACGTGAACGGCTCTCTGCATCGGGACGACTGCCATGAGGCCCAGCCTGCTGTTCACCGCACTTGCCACTGCCGTGCTCACCCCTGCGATGGCCGTCGGCGAGCGGCCGAACTTCGTGTTCTTCCTGGTCGACGACCTCGGGTACATGGATATCGGTGCCAACAACCCAAACACGTTCTACGATACACCGAACATCGACCGGCTCGCCCGCGAAGGCATGCGATTCACGAACGGCTACGCGGCTGCACCGGTTTGCAGCCCCACACGCTACAGCATTCTGACTGGTCGTTACCCGGCCCGCGCCAAGGTAACGAACTACTTCGTCGGGCGGCGCGCGGAACGGTTCCGGGGGGCGCGGTTTTGCGATCGAATGCCATTGGAGGAAGTCACCATAGCTGAGGCGCTCCGGGAAGCGGGGTACCGCACAGCCTTCCTAGGCAAATGGCATCTGGGACCAACTCCGGAATACTGGCCGGAAAACCAGGGGTTCGAAAAGAACATCGGTGGCTTCGCCGGCGGGATGCCTAACCCAGGGTACTTCTCCCCGTTCCGTAACCCCCGACTCACCGACGGCCCCCCCGGAGAGTACCTTCCCCGGAGGCTCACGGCCGAAGCGCTGCGGATCATCGAGCAGTGGCGGGACCAGCCGTTTTTCATCTACTTTTCGTTCTACAACGTGCATACCCCCCTTCAGGCCCCGGAAGAGCTGGTCGCCAGGTACCGCCGCAAGGCGAAGGATTGGGCCCAAGGCCAACAGGAGTTCGGCACCGAACAGCAGAATTACCTGACCGACAGCCCCCGTCGTGTCCGCTTGGTGCAGAAGCACCCCGTGTACGCGGCCATGGTGGAAGCGGTGGATCAGGCGGTTGGCCAGGTGCTGGCTAAACTCGACGAACTAGGGCTTACCGACCGCACGGTCGTGCTGTTTACCTCGGACAACGGCGGCCTCAGCACGTCCGAAGGACATCCGACGGCCAACTTCCCCTTGCGCGCCGGGAAAGGCTGGCTTTACGAGGGAGGCATTCGCGTGCCGCTACTGATCAAATGGCCCGGGGTCGTCCGACCCGGCAGCACGTGCGACACGCCGGTGATCAGTACGGACTTTTATGCCACCATCCTGGAGATGGCCGGGCTGCCGTTGCGGCCAGAGCAGCATCGGGACGGCGTGAGCCTCGTGCCGCTGCTGCGCGGGTCCGTCGACCCGGCACCAGACCGGCCGCTCTTCTGGCACTACCCCCACTACGGCAACCAGGGTGGCTTTCCAGGAGCCGCCGTCCGGCTGGGACGCTACAAGCTACTGCTCCGCTACGAGGACGGCCGCATCCACCTGTATGATCTGGCGACAGACATCGGGGAACGGCATGATCTGGCACAGGAACTGTCGGAGCAGGCCGAGCAGTTGCGCGGGCTGCTGTACCGCTGGCTAGAAGCCATGGACGCGGAGTTCCTGCGACCCAAGCCGGGCGGTCCCGAACCCTGGCTGCCCCCCTTCCGGCACTGACCGCACCTACCGCAACGACCGTGTGTGTCCCCACGCACCGTCAACCGGAGCTTTGACCATGCTTGTTCTACGAGTGGCCATCTTTCTGGTGCTATCCGTCCTTGCCAGGCCAGTCCTGGCCCAGGTGACCGACATCCGCACCGCTGCCTCCGGGCCGTATGCGAAGCACGTGCTGGCGTTCTACTACGGCTGGTACGGAACTCCGGCCGTCTCGGGCCGGTGGGTACACTGGCACGGCGTTGATCTCGTGCGGCGCACGATCGCCAATTCCACGCACTACCCGGTACTGGGACCGTACGACAGCCACGATCCCAACGTGGTCCAACAGCACTGCCTGTGGGCACAGCAGGCAGGCCTGACCGGTTTCATTGTCTCCTGGTGGCACCCTGGCGACTTCCATGACCGCGGCGTCCCGCTGCTGTTGAACACCGCTGCGCAACACGGCCTGTCCGTGACCGTCTACTACGAGACGGCTCGATCGGTGGCCGCTGCGATTGACAACATCCGCTATCTGCATCGGCGGTACATGGGGCACCGGGCGTGGCTGAGACACGGCAAATCCCCCGTGCTGTTCGTCTACGGCCGTGCCATCCAACAGCTTGGCCTGGATGGCTGGCGGCAGGTTATGGACGCAACCCGCGAGCAGATCGGCCCTGTCGTCTTCATCGGAGACCGGCTGACGCGCGAGGCCGAAACGCTATTCGATGGCGTGCATGCCTACAACATCACGGGACAAACTGCCGGCAAGTCCCTGGACCAGATTCGCGCCTGGGCGCGTGATCGATTTGCCAGGCGGGTACGGAACGCCCGCGCCCTAGGTCGTCCCGCCATCCTGACCATCATTCCTGGCTACGACGACAGCAAGCTGGGTCGTCCGAGGCCACGGCCGATCACGCCCCGCTACGCTGGTGCAACCTATCGGGTGCTATGGCAAGAGGCTGTCCGCGCCCGTCCCGACTGGATCCTGGTGACCAGCTTCAACGAGTGGCACGAAGGCAGCGAGATTGAACCGTCACTGGAACACGGGGACCGTGAGCTGAAGACGACTGCCGAGTTCGCCAAACCCTTCGTACGCGGGCAGTGACGGAAAGTGGCAGGGCCCGCGCTCCACCGGCCGGGCCCTGCCCCACATCGGCCGGATAGCCTTTGGCGAAGGAGGCCTGTCCGCGGCAACCGCTTCAAGACCAGCCCGGCGTTAGTAGCGGATCAAATGGGGCATCACCAGCCAGACGCCAGGATTGCGGCTCTCGAACACCCGCCGCAACGTCTGGATGTCCGTCAGCAGCGGCCGTAACGACTCGGGCAGCTCTGCCGCTACCAAACCGCTCAACCTTGGCGTCGCCCCGCCCGCTTCGGTCAGCTCCATGAGCATTTCGAAGAAATTCTTCGGTTCGGGCAACACAACCAGGTCGTACGGTTCATCGGGCTTGATGCCACCTTTCTGGCGAGCCAGCTCCAGGGCTTCGTGGAGCGTTCCGATCCGATCGACCAGCCCGTTTTCGACCGCCTGGCTGCCAGTCCAAATCCGCCCCTCGGCGAGCTTCTCGAGCCGCTCGCGGTCGATTCCCCGCGACTTGCTGACCCGATCCAGGAACTGGTCATATGTGCTGGTGATCAGCGTGCGGAGGATTTTCTCGCCGTCTTCGTCGAGCGGCTCGATCACGGAGAGGAAGTCGGCGTTCCGGCCACGCTGTACCACGTCAGGTCTAATGCCGATCTTCGCAAGCGCCGGTCTGACGGCCAACTTGCCGCCGACGACGCCGATCGATCCGGTCAGTGTTGCCGGCTCGGCCAGGATGACATCACCGCCGAGGCTGATGTAGTACCCGCCGCTAGCTGCGACGCTGCCCATGCTGACGATGACCGGTTTCTTGCATTGGCGGAGCGTCTGATAGATGTGTTCGCTTGCCGTGGCCGAACCGCCGGGGCTGTCGACACGAAGCACAATGGCGCGGACCTGATCGTCCGCCTCCGCTTTACGGATCGCCTGCACGATGGTCTCGTCGCCCATGAGCTTGCCGAGCAAGATGCTCTGCGTCGACTTGCCCTCGACGATCGCGCCAGTGGCGTAGATCAGAGCGATGCGTGGCCGGTCTGACGGCAGACTGCGCTTGGGCGCACCGCCAAACAGCGATTGCATCATCTGCATGACCCCTGCAAAGCCACTCGGCATGCGCCGTTTCTGGACACCGTAGTCTTTGACCAGCGACACCTTCGGTAGCCCAAGCGCACGCGCGGCAGTTTGTCCAAGCCGGTCGGCATAGCCCAGCTCATCAACCAGCCCCAGTTCCAGCGCCTCTTTAGCCAGAAAGCCACCCTTGTCCACGAGTTTCGCGGCCTGGTCCAGCGAGCAGTTCAGGCGCCCGGCAACGGCAGTGCAGATTTGCCGGAAGAGGTCGTCAGCAACCCGCTCGAGCTGTGCTCGGTACTCTGGGCTCATGGCAGAGCGCATATACGGCTCGGCCGCTCCTTTGTACGCACCGGCTTGGAGGAACCGGGCCTTGATGCCGAGCCAGTCGAGCAGGTCCCGGTAGAACCAGACCTCGAAGCGAACTCCCGTTAGCAGCAGCCAGCCGTCGGGTGGCATGACGATCCGGTCGCAGCCGGCGACCGCCACGTACGTGTTGGTCGTCGCCATGGCAGGTAGCACGGCCACGACCGGCTTGCCAACCCGCTGGAGCCGGGTGATGGCTGCCCGCAGCTCCTGTGCGTGAGTCAGCGGCAGCAGGGACACGTCCAGCTCAAGAACCACCCCTTTGATCCGATCGTCCTTGGAAGCCTTGTTGAACCGGTCGAGGAAGGTGCGAAGTGTCGTGGTCCGGGCGCCGAAGAGTCCGGCGGCTGCCGACTCCTCCGGCAGGATACGGGCCAGGCGGATGTGGGCAACCTGCGGAACCGGCTCCTTCTCGCTCTCGTCTGCGCGTCCTGGTAGGACCGATCCTGCCAGCATGCTGAGCAGGGCAAGCAAACAGGACAAGGACCATTTCGCCTTCTGGTGCATCGTCGTTCACCTCCACCTCTTCAGCTGACCGTCTCTGGCTGCACCGCTGGTACCCAGTCTATTCGGGCTGGCGGAGACGAGCTTGAGTCCACTACGGCTGCTTAGGTATAGTTCTGTGTCGTGTCAGCTCCTGGCGCAAGCTAACGAAGGAGATGCACATGAGCGACTGGTCGCCTGGGAAACCGGTGCTGCTGATCGAAGAGGACTCCTCCGGCGTCATCATTGCGTCGTTCCAGGTGAATCGCGTGGTGGACGAGGAGATCGTGCGCAAGCTGTCCGACGAGCTGGCCGCGATTGCGCAGACGGGACGCAAGGTGGTGCTGAACTTCAGTCGGGTGGAGTACCTGTCAAGCAGTGTGTTGGGCAAGTTGATTACGTTCCAGAAACGGTTGCGGAGCAACGGAGGCGAGCTGCGGCTGTGTGGCATCCGACCCCAGATTTACGAGATTTTTGAAATCACGCGTCTGAACACGTTGTTCGACATCTACCCGACCGAAGAAGAAGCGCTCGAAATGTTCTGATGACCGCCGGTGCCCTGCCGTGGCACGCACGCACCGGCCCCGATTGGGGAATCATGCCGCAACAACCCCGAGCAGTCTGGAAATGCGTCCGGGTCAAGACCGACCCGAAGCAGTTGCGGGCCGTGGGAGAGGAGATCGTTTCCTGCTGCCGGACGTTCGGCTTTCCCGAGGAAGACCTGTTTGCCGTCCGGCTCGGCTACGAAGAAGCGACCGCAAACGCCGCCCGTCACGGGAACCGAAACGACCCGGAGAAGGTGATCACGATCCAGTACGAGGTATCGGAAGAGCAAGTCTGGATTCGGATCAGTGACGAGGGCCCGGGCTTTGATCCGGACCAGGTGCCGGACCCAACGCTGCCACAGAACCTCGATCGCCCGAGCGGCCGCGGCCTCATGTTGATGAAGCACTATATGGAAACGCGGTTCGTGCCGCCGGGAAACACTGTCGAACTCGTGCGCCGTCGCAGCGGCCCAGCCACCGGCAGCAATCAGGGCGCAGCTTCGGACCGTTAGTCCCGTCCATGCAGCAGTCGGTCGCGGATCTCACGCAGCAGCCGCACCGCCTCCTCGTGCGATAGCCGGTCCGGATCCACTCGCTCAACCAACTCCGTAACCCCGTCGTAGACGGTCTCGAACAGCGAGCGCTGGATGAAACTGGAGCGCCGTCGCGGCCGGGCAGCCAGGCGGGCCTGACGGTCCGAGTTCAGATGAGCCTCTTCCAGCTCGGCCAGCAGTGTCTTGGCCCGCTCGATTACCGGTCGTGGCACGCCGGCCAGCCGCGCCACCTGAATGCCGTAGCTGCGGTCGGCTGCCCCCTCCAGAATACGGTACAAGAACAGGATTTCGTCGTTCCATTCACGCACCGCCACGTTCAGGTTCCGGGCCGCTTCCAACGCCCGCTCCAGGTACGCCAGCTCGTGATAGTGGGTCGCAAACAGCGTACGGCAGCGGTTGACATTGTGCAGGTGTTCGGCCACGGCCCACGCAAGGGCCACGCCGTCGTACGTGCTCGTGCCCCGGCCGATCTCGTCCAGAATCACCAGACTGCGATGCGTTGCGCCGTGGAGGATCGCCGCCGTCTCCACCATCTCAACCATAAACGTACTCCGTCCCCGGGCCAGGTCGTCGCTGGCACCGACCCGGGCAAAGACCCGGTCGGCAACTCCGACGACGGCCCGAGCAGCCGGGACAAACGCCCCGATCTGGGCCATGATCAGGCAGAGAGCCGCCTGGCGAATGTAGGTGCTTTTGCCAGCCATATTGGGCCCAGTAACCAGCAGCAGCCGCCGCGACTCAGGCGACATCACCACGTCATTAGGCACGAACCGACCCCCTTCCAGCATTGCCTCCACCACCGGATGACGGCTCTCCTTGAGCTCGAGCACGGGATCGGGCACCAGGAGGGGACGGCAGTAATTGCGTTTGACCGCGACCGTCGCCAGCGACTGCAGCACATCGACGGTGGCCACGGCCCGCGCGGTGCTCATCAGCTGGCCGACATGCTGTAGCGCAGCAGCCCGCAACTCTTCGAACAGCACCTTCTCCAACTCGATCGCCCGCTGCTCGGCCTCCAAGACCTTCCGTTCGTACTCCTTCAGCTCCGGGGTCACGTACCGCTCGGCGTTCTTCAGCGTCTGCTTTCGCTCATAATCAGGCGGCACCTTCGCTGCGTGCGTCTTGGTGACTTCGATGTAGTAGCCGAAGACCCGGTGGTAGCCAACCTTCAGGGTTGGGATGCCCGTGCGCTCGGCCTGTTGCCGCTCATACTCTGCCAGCCACTGCTTCCCCCCGCGTGCCAGCTCGCGCCAGCGATCAAGCTCCTCGGAGTAGCCTGGCGCGATGATCCCGCCTTCGGAGGTGACGGCGGGTGGATCGTCAACCAGTGCACAGTTCAGCCGCTCGGCCAATTGCTCGCAACAATCGATCTCATCATGCAAGCGACGCAGTAGCGCCGCCTCACATGCGTCCAGCAGCTGCTTCAGCCGCGGCAGCCGACTGAGCGTGTCTGCCAGCGCGCGTAACGTCTTGGGAGTGGCCCGCCCTACGGCCAACCGCGACGAGAGCCGCTCCAGGTCGTGAAGCGACCGGAGTGCATCGGTCACATCCTGGCGTAGGAAATGGTCCAGCGTCAGCTCCTCCACAGCGTCCAACCGCTCGTTGATCTGGTCCAGATCCAGCAGCGGCGCTGCCAGCCAGTCGGCCAGGAGGCGAGCCCCCATGGCAGTGGCCGTCTCATCAAGCACCCACAGCAGCGTGCCCCGCTTGCCACGGCCGACCAGGGACCGGACCAGCTCCAGGTTGCGCCGCGTCATCGCATCGATCTGCATCCGCTGCGAGCGGGCGTACCAGACGACGCGCTGCAGGTGGTCAAGCGATGACTTCTGCGTTTCCTTCAAGTACTCCAACAGGGCACCGGCTGCACCGGTGGCGGGCGTTTCATCGGGAACGCCAAAGCCTTCCAGCGTGGCGGTGCGTAGCTGCGCGCGCAGTAGCTCTGCCCCCCGCTCCACGTCGAACATCCACCCGGGTCGGCGCGTGACGGCACGCAGAGGTGTGTCGCAGGCCAGCCTACGCAGCTCGTCGTCTGGAAGCTCATCCGGTACCAGGCACTCGGCCGGCTCAATCCGAGCCAGTTCGCCGCTGACCTCCTCGACCGACAACTCCGCAAGCACGAAGTCGCCGGTGGACAGATCGGCCCAGGCCATGCCAACACGATCACCAACCGGGGCGAGAGCCGCCAGGTAGTTGTGGCGGCCCGGTTCGAGCAAACTGTCTTCGGTGATTGTGCCGGGCGTGACAATGCGTACCACCTCGCGCCGGACCAGTCCCTTGGCCTGGCGGGGATCCTCGACCTGCTCGCAGATCGCGACCCGAAAGCCAGCCTCGACAAGCCGCCGCAGCTGGGACTCCAGTGCGTGGTACGGGAAGCCCGCCATCGGGACGGCATTCGGTCCCTTCTCCCGGCTGGTGAGCGCGATCCCAAGCACGCGTGCTGCGATCTCAGCGTCCTCGAAGAACAGCTCGTAGAAGTCACCCATGCGGAACAGCAGCAGGGCGTCGGGATGCTGCCGCTTCAGCGACAGGTACTGGCGCATCATCGGAGTGGTAGCGCTGTCGGACATGGCCCCCTCAACTGCTTGTGCCCGCATCAGGACCGTGCTCCTCGTCGGTCGACATGCCGCGCTGCTGGAGCTCGTCGCGGACGACGGCATGCCGCTTGCCACCGGACAGGTAGCGCTGCCGCAGGCGGGCATACTCCTCGGGCGTCAGCTCCTCATCAGGCCATTCCACCCCCTGGAGCATCATCTGCTGAAAGTAATGCACCAGGAACGGACGACACCAGCCGCAGCCGGTCCCGGCGCCAGCGCACTCGCTGATCTGCGAAGCGCGCCGCGGACGGGTGATCCGAATGAAGTTCACGATCTTGCGCTTCGTCACGTGGAAGCAGTAGCAGACAGTGTCATCCGGTTCCATGGCGTCCCCAGCATCACAGCATGCGGTTGGCCCAATCGTCGAACCGTTCGTTCACCCGCTGCCGCAATTGCGCCAGGAACTCCGGCGTCACGAAATGCGGCAGCTTTACCCAATCGTTCGGCCGGTAGGTCTCCTCCGGCAACGTGTACTCGTCGTCTGAACACCCCGCAAGCCGTTCCGCCTTGTAGGCCCGCAGGTACGTGCGAAGAACGGCGTCTTTGAGCTGCTGGCCGTCGATCCGCACACCGAACACCGCCTGGATGGCTTCGATAACCCGCTCGTCCCCGATGCCGGCGAACTTGCAGATGCCCACCATGTCATCCCGCACGGTGTAGAGGCCGCGCTGCGTGATGGCATCCACCCAGTAGTCGAGGTCTGTCTTGCCTTCGAACAGCAGCAGTAGGAACGTGCGCATCGACATATGGCCGCCGGCGATGGCCCACGGGTAACCTGGGTTGGTCGCCGGCAAGTAAGCAGGCAGCTCCAGCCCCTTACAGTGGTACGCGTACGCCTCCTCGCCCAGCTGCCGGCTCAGCTGGGCAACACCACGACCAATGTCCGGTTCTTCGCCACGCGCGATGCGTTCCATCAGCCGCAAGGCACCGTCAGCGTCGCCGAAGCGAACCCCCCCGCCGATCGGCCGGTCCGGATGACGCTCGTTGTAGTCCATCACGTAGGAGATCACCGCTCCCAGTGAGATGGCGTCGAAGCCCAGGTCATCGCATCGCTCAATTAGCGGCCAGATCGCCGCCGGTTCGTGGATGCCACAGTTCGTGCCAAGCATATTCAGCGGCTCATAGTCCACTTTGCACAGCGAGCGCTCGGGACGCTCATCGCCTTCGCGCCGCTCATAGACGATCTTCCAACAGCGGATGCCGCATCGGTAGCACCCTTCGTCGACGACCCGGTACGTCCGCTCCACCTCGTCGCGGAACACCCGTCGGGGGAGTTCGTCGCGCGGCTTGAAGTTGTATTCAGGTACCGCATGCACCTCCTGCAGCGGCACGTAATTGGACCAGGTACCGCCGGCACCGTCCCAGCGGTGCGGGTCGCGGAACTTGCGGCTGCCTGGACCGGTCGCGATCTCATGGTTGACCGCCTTCAACACCGGGTCGGAGCTCTGAGCGGGAGTGGCACGGGAGGAGACCACGATACCGAGGAGGTTCTTCGAGCCGAGCACACTGCCAAAGCCCCCGCGGCCACACCAGCGGGTGCGCGGCAGCCGCAGACTCAACATCTTCTCCGTCGACAGTGCCACCCCTGCATACCAGCACCCTTCGTAGTGCTCGCCGGCCGGTCCGATGACTGCAAAGTGCGCGGAGGGGAACCGATCGGCCAGGCGGAAGATCTTCTCGTTGACGCCCAGGCCACGAAGCTCAGCTGCCGGCTCAACCCGGAGCGTCACCGCAGAGCCGTCGCCTTCGATGACCAGGATGCTGGGTTCAGCGGCTCGGCCCGTAAGAATCAGCTCGTCGATTCCTACTGCACGGAGCAGCACGGCAAACTTTCCCGAGCCGGCCGACCACATCGGCATCGGAACTCCGGCGCGCGTGCGCTTCAGCGGGCTGTAGCCGTGGAAGAACGTGCGCAGACCGGTCATCACCGGCGTGCCACTTAGCAGACCGGTGTTCAACATCAGGTGCGTCTCGGGAGCAAACGGATCGGAGAAGCGATGCTCCAGGAAGTACTTGAAGCCGCGGCCAATGCCGCCAAGGAAATCTTCCAGATCCGCGCACGGTAACCATTCACTCCGGTACTTCCCCGTGCTCAGATCCAGCTGCACCCGATGGAACTCGTAGTCCGTAGGCGAGCGCCCTTCCCGGCCAGCAATTCGCCGCATGGTTTCCTCCGATCGCTGTCCAGCTCGCTCTGCTCCCGGTCCAGATCACCCGAACCACACAGCCTCACTAATAACAAGGCTCCACCGCGAAGTCTGTGCGGTGGAGCCAGGAGTAAGGGGTAGCGACGTTAACGTTAGCGTTTCTTCCGTTGGCGCACTTCGTAGACCCGCCACTTGCCTTTCTCGCGACGCAGCACGAGTTGCATCGGGGTACCGGACTGGCTGCCTTCCCGGACAACCACTACCGCGGTTGTGCCGCGTGGCGGCAAGGCCCGGTCGACGTAGAGGTTGCCATACTTCCTGACCAGTTCGTTAACCTTCTTCTCGTCGGGCTTATCCTTGGTCAGTTCGGCCAGGTCGCCTTTGGCCTTGCTGGAGGTCAGGTCTTTGAGCGTCTTGAGGTCCTTCTTCTTCAAGGCAGCCACCCAGCGTTGGACGACCCCCAGGGGGCTGTTCGGGCTGATCTTCTTGGGCCGCGCGGCACGGCGACCAAAGCCTGGGCCGCCCATTCCGGGCCCGTAGCCGCCTTCCATACCGGGTCCCATCCCCGGGCCGTAACCGCCTTCCATGCCAGGGCCCATTCCTGGACCATAGCCACCTTCCATGCCGGGGCCATAGCCGCCTGGGCCTCCCATACCTGGACCACCGGCCCCCGGATAGCCGCCTTCGCCACCGGGCCCCATGCCCGGGCCCATCGCACCCGGATAGCCGCCTTCACCTTCCGGTCCCATACCGGGTCCCATCGCTCCGGGATAGCCACCCGGACCACCTTCGCCGCCGGCACCCGGATAGCCCCCCTCACCGCCCGGGCCCATGCCAGGCCCCATCGCACCCGGGTAGCCACCCGGACCACCCTCACCACCAGCGCCAGGATAGCCACCCTCACCGCCGGGCCCCATACCTGGGCCCATGGCGCCAGGGTAACCCCCTTCACCACCGGCTCCCGGGTAGCCACCTTCGCCACCCGGCCCCATGCCGGGTCCCATTGCTCCGGGATAGCCGCCCGGACCACCCTCACCGCCAGCCCCAGGATAGCCACCTTCCGCACCCGGGCCCATACCTGGCCCCCCGGCACCAGGGTAGCCATCGGGACCGCCTGCGCCCGGATAGCCCCCCATGCCCGGTCCCATGCCGGGCCCGCCCGGACCGGGCATTCCTCCAGGCCCCATCATGCCAGCGCCGCCGGGACCAGGCATACCGCCCGGGCCCATCATGCCGGCAGCGCCCTGAGGCCCAGCCTGCTGACCCCCCTGAGCCGCTTGTCCCTGTGGCGTGGCCTGCTGCTGTTGCTGCTGTGGTTGTTGACCGGGCTGAGCCTGCTGAGGCGGTGGTTGGCTCTGAGCCGATGGTGTGTTGCGAGCGATGGGCTGGTTTTCGAGCGACTCCAGGTCGACACCCTGATAGCAGCCCACGAGCCCGATAGTCGCGACAACACTACCGGCAAGCAGCCACATCCGGGGCGATCTCATAGCGTGGTCTCCGCTGGACAGCTCGCGTGGTCGGACCGACTCGGCCGCATCCCATTGTACCGCAGCCATATGTTCTCGAGGGACCACCGCTCCATCCCGCCTTGATCCCCGTTCCGCGTCGCCGCCACCGGCGGCCACGCCGTCAGCACCGCAGCCGACCGATTCGAAAAACTCGCCGCACCGTTTTGCCGACAACTATTGTGAGACTGTCGCAGGCAAAAGCCTAGGCCAATCCAGCACGCGAACCGGGGAATCCTCAAGCATGAAGCTCATTTGGGTCAAGCGGTCACTCTCTCTGCTGCCGTTGCTGTACGCGTCGGCTACGGCGCTTGCGGCCACGCCAACACCCGCGCAACTGCTGGCCGTGCGGCCGGCACACGCAGATGTCGCCATCGACACCCCCAGCCCTGCCAGCTACGGCCGGCTGAGCGTCGCACCGTTTCGGTCCGGCCGAATGAGCGGCTGGCTGCTGCGCGACGCGCATGGAAACCTGCTGCGGTTTTTCCTGGACACCAATGGCGACAAGCTCATCGATCAGTGGCGGTTCTACCGGGCTGGCCGAGAAGTGTATCGAGACATCGACACGAACGGTAACGGCCGCGCAGACCAGCACCGCTGGTTCAACGAAGGGGGGACGCGCTGGGCGGTTGATATCAACGAGGACGGCATCATTGACGGTTACCGGGTGATTTCGCTGGAGGAGGTCCTGACTCAGTTGGCTCGCGCTCTGGGCCGTCAAGAGTTCCGGCTGGTCAAGCCGCTGCTGGCCACACCCGCCGACCTGGCCGGACGCGCTGCTCCGAACGAACTAAACGAATCGCTCCGGCAGGCAACGATCGCCAATTTCACGAAGCTCACCGCTCAGCTGCGCAAGCTAGGCAACCACATCGAAGTCGAGCGGCTTGACCTCGCCCAGCCCGCAACCCTGCCCGGCCCGGCCGTCGATGGCTCGATGGACCTGACGGTCTACCGAGACCTCATGATCGTCTTGCACGGCTCAGGGGACACCATGGAGGTCATGACCATCCCGTGGCTGGTCCGCATCGGGGCCGCGTGGAAGCTGGCCAGCCTGCCGCAACCCGCCGCGGACCCATCCGCGGCGCAGACCGCGGGACGACCGCAGCAACAGCAGCCCGACGGCGACCGGCTCCAGAAGTTGATCGAGCGGTTGCAGGGTCTGGACAGCCAGCTTGCTGCCGCCGGCAGCCCGGCAACCCAGGCCAGGCTTCACCTGGAACGCGCCAGGCTCTTGCAGCAGATCGCGCGGGCAGCCACCGGCGAGCAGGCGGAACTCTGGTGGCGGCAGGCGATCGACGGGGCACTGCTGGCTGTGGAAGGCAACGTACCAGGAGCGAGCGAGCTGCTCACCGAAATTGAGCGCGAACTGAAAACAACAGCGAACAAGCGCGAGCTACTCAGCTACCTGCGCTACCACCGATTGAGCTCCGAGTACTCGCGGCGTTTCCAACAGCGCAATGCGGATTTCCTAAGCGTGCAGAAACAGTACCTGCGCGACCTGGAGGCATTCGTGCAGTCTGCTGAAGGAACGACGGCCGCGGCCGAGGCGCTGCTGCAGCTGGGTATCGGCTACGAGCTCATCGGTGAGATCGACAAGGCACGGGCGGCTTACGACCGGATCCGCGTCGGCTATGCGTCCAGTGACTATGTGCGCAAAGCGCGCGGGGCCTTGCGGCGGCTTGAGCTGGAAGGAAAGCCGTTCCAGTGGGAATGGCTGGGGCTGAGCCGCTTCCAGAGCTACGCTCTGCGTGGCAAGCACGTGTTGGTCTACTTCTGGGCAACATGGTGTGAGCCGTGCAAGGAGGAGCTGAAAGAGGTAGCCCAGCTGCAGCGTCGCTTCGGGAGCTCGAAGCTGGCTGTCGTCACCGTGCTCTTGGACAAGGACGTGGCCGCGGCGCGGACGTTCCTGCAGAGTATCGGCGGAGGGTCCTGGATGATGATCGAAGGCAAGCAGGGGATGGACAGCGAACCAGCCGTGCAACTAGGCGTCTTCTCGCTGCCAACTGCCCTGCTGGTCGGTCCGGACGGCAAGGTCTTGAGCCGTAACGTTCACGCGGACCAGATCCGGACCACACTGGAACGGGTCTCGGCACGCCGCTAGCGAAGCAGCTTGGACAGTGTGAGGCAAGAAGGGCACGGCCGCACACAGGTGGCCGTGCCCTCTTCTGTTCGCCGTCAAGTTCTCCGGACCGGCAATCAATCCGTTGCCCGATTAGTCCCAGCTGCTCTCGAAGTAGGACAGGAACAGCTCACCGCTGGCGCTGCCCACGCTGAGCGTCGCGCCGGGGCGGAACAGCCGCAGGTGGGCCGGGCTAATGTTGCCGGACATCCAGCCGGACTCGTGGTCGTCATCGTCTTCAGCCGCATCCATCGGATCCTCATAGTCGTCGTCCATCTCGTAGTCGTCATCGTCATCCCAAGAGGACTCGTCGTGGTCCTCCTGTTCGACACCCAGCTCGAAGTAGAACTCTGCCCAGGCGTAGCCGGACGCGTCAGTGCTCACGTAGCCGATGAGCTGACCGTCGATGTAGACCGGATAGACCTGATAAGGATCACCCATGAACTCGATTTCCAGGTACGCCTCCAGCTCGAATTCGCCTTCCTCCATGGAGATTTCCAACGAGAAGTCGGCTCGGCCCCACGCACCACTGACCGGATCGTTCAACAGTGCGGTCAGAACCGTCTCGAACTCAATTTCATGCTCTGCAGCGCGGGCCCGGTCGCCCACATCGGCATCGGTCCAATCCTGGCCTGCGCCACCGTGCAGAAGATCGCGGCCCTGCTGACCGAGCAGCATGTCGATGCCCCCGGCACCAAAGAGGCGATCGTTGCCCAGGTAGCCGAGCAGCAGGTCGCTACCTGCCATGCCCCAGAGGAAGTCGGCACCGGCATTGCCGTGCAACTCGTCGTCACCGGCACCGCCTTTCAGCCGGTCACGGCCGGGGCCACCAACGAGTTTGTCGTCCCCGTTGGCACCGTGCAGGACATCGTTGCCGCGTCCACCATCGACGTAGTCGTCACCCTGGCCGGCCCGGACCCGATCGTTGCCGCTGCCGGCGTCGATCCAGGCATCCAGGTCTAAGCGACCGCCAAGAACCACGCGGTCATTGCCGCTGCCCGTCTCAATGTCCAACACCACGCCGGTGTTGCCGGCAGCAGCCAGCCATTCATCCACGTTGGAGGGGATGACGACACGATCGTTACCCCCCATCGTGTTGATCTGGATCCGATCGATCACCGCACTTGGATCGATCACGTGCTCTTCGGTTCCCTGAGAGTTGGCGATCTTGACGACAAGGTTACCGTCGTCGACTTGCAGCTTCACGAAGTCTGCGCTGTCGGACCCCGTGATCTGAAGCGTTCCCCCCGCAAGACTGACCGACAACAGCTGCCTCTCTTCGAGCAGTTCGAGAGAGGGCCGATACGGCAGATGCGCATGGCGCGTGTTAGTAGCAGCGTAGTCACGTCCCATCATCTGATCCCCCGCTGTTAGGTTGTGACCAACAAGGTTGACATGAGAAAAAGACACGGTCCGGACCGTGCGTGATCGCCATGAGAACCCGTCGGCAGCCTGGCGATCTCCGAAGGCGGAGACCCATGGCTTTGCGTCCCGGCCTCGCGACCGGTTTGCCCTTTTCGACGGTTCCCACAGGGGAGGGCAACAGAGACGGGCTCTCGCCAGCAATCGCTCTACTGACATCTACCTCACGGTTCGGGCCTGTCAAGTAAAAGCACGCCCCAGAGCCAACCATGCCCGCGGTGCGTCCGGCGAACACACGCACGCTGGCCGTCAGGCAGCACCGGGCCCAGCCGAATCCACCGCCGGCGAGTCCACCCCGTGCCCACGAGCGGGTGAAACCGCTGGAGGCTGTTAGCTGACTCGGCGCTTCGCCACTGCCACAAGCCGGTGTACGCGCCGTGGACATCACCCTGGCCGCCCGCACGGCGTACTGCCCTTCCGCGGTGGATCACAGCGCACTCCCCCATCGAGCCCGCGGCCAAGCCGCCTTGCAAGCGGTCGGTCCGGACCGCGTCCAGACCAGGGGGGTATCGCCGACGCGCGTCCAGGTGCCTCTTCCGCCCGGGTCGCGCTATGATGAGTGGTTGGTTTCGTGCGCCGGACGGTGTGTCGATGAGAGGTCTTGATCGATTTCCACTCAGTGCTCTCGATTACGCTGCGTTCCTCGGCTACTTCCTGCTGCTGTCGCTGGTCGGCTGGTGGGCAGGTCGGCGTGAACACGAACGGGCTGACGACTACTTTCTGGCAGGAAAGACGCTGCCCTGGTACGTCGTCGGAAGCTCGTTTATTGCGTCGAACATCAGCACCGAGCACTTCATCGGCATGATCGGTGCCGCGTTCGTCTACGGCATTTGTGTGGCCATGGCCGAATGGGCCAACGTGCTCACGTTCTCCGTGCTTATCTGGTTGTTCATCCCCTTTCTGCTAGCTTCGGGCGTGTTCACCACCCCTGAGTACATGGAACGCCGCTTCAGCCCGGCAGTCCGACTGCTGTACGCCGCGCTGACGGTCATCAGCAACGTAGTTGCTTTCCTGGCCGCAGTGCTGTACGGCGGCGGCGTTGCGCTGCAGAACCTGTTCGGCTGGAGCCTGCCGGTGGCTGTGGTCACTGTAGCCGTTGTCGCCGGCGTGTGGGCCATCTACGGTGGCCTGCGATCCGTCGCCTGGACCGACTTCGTCACGGTCATTGTCATGGTCATCGGTGGCCTGTTGGTGACGATCCTTGGGCTCAAGATGCTAGCGGGTCCGGACGGGTCCCTGCTAGACGGCTGGCGCGTGATGATCGAACGGAACCAGGCGCACGCGGACCCCTGGCGTGAAGCCGTCGCCCGCAACCTGACCCATCTCGGCGCCACCGACCACTACAACCGGCTCTCCGTCATCCAACCGATCACGCATCCTGTGAACCCGTGGCCACACTTGATCTTCGGAATATTCACCGTCAGCATCTGGTACAACGTGATCAACCAGTTCATGATCCAGCGGGTCCTGGGGGCGCGCAGCCTGTACGATGCCCGCATGGGCATCGTGCTGGCAGGCTACCTGAAAGTCCTGACACCGGCCATCGTCGTCCTACCCGGCCTGATTCTCTTCGCCGCTTACCCAGAGGTGATGCTGGGGCCGTGGGCGAAGGTCCGAGTGGAAGCGGACAAAGGCTACGTGCACATGCTTCAGACCCTCATCCCCGTCGGGCTACGCGGCCTGTTCCTGGCAGCGCTCTTCGGGGCGATCCAGTCTACGGTCAACTCGGTGCTTAACTCCACCGCCACCGTCTTCACGCTCGATATCTACAAACGCTGGTTGCACCCGACTGCAAGCCAGCGACATCTGGTCCGGGTTGGCATGGTGTCATCGGCCCTCATCCTGGCTATCTCCATCGCGCTTGCCATGGTGATTGAGCGTCTGGGAAGCGGGCTGTTCGTCTACGTGCAGACGCTGTACGCTTTCTTTGCCCCCCCGTTTGCAGCGATCTTCCTGCTCGGATTGCTGTGGCGGCGCATCAACGGGCAGGGCGCCCTGGTCGCCGTGGTAAGCGGCTTGCTGCTGGGGATAGTCATCAAGGCGTACGTGCAATTCGCCCCGGGACATCCCCGCTGGTTGGAGCCGTATGCCATGCAGGCGCTGGTCAACTGGCTTTTCTGCCTGGCCATCTGCACCGCCGTCAGCCTGCTAACATCGCCGCCAGCGGCGGAGCAGGTCAGCGACCGGTACACGATCAACTGGTCCAAGCTGAACCTGACGAGCGGCTTGGGAGACCGCTGGTACAAGAGCGTCGTTACCTGGTGGCTGCTGTTCGTGGCTATCATCCTGTTTCTGGTGATTTGGTTCTCGGACCTGGTCTATTGAGGCAAACGCGGACGGAAACAGCATGCGGATCGAACGGATTGAAACACTGGTCTGCCACGCCCGAATGCGGAACTGGGTGTTTGTGAAGGTCCTGACCAGTGAGCCTGGCCTGGTGGGCTGGGGTGAGGCAACACTGGAGTGGCACACACGCTCAGTGCTGGGCGCAATTGACGATCTGGCCACGCTGATCGTGGGCGAAGATCCTTGCCGAGTCGAGCACGTCTGGCAGATGATGTGGCGGCAACACTTCTGGCACGGCTCGGGCATCGTGCGCGCGACGGCCATCTCCGGCATCGATATCGCTCTCTGGGACATCGTTGGCAAGGTGCACGGGGTACCGTGCCATCGGCTCTGGGGGGGACCGGTTCGTGACCGGATCCGGCTGTACTGTCACCTGGGCGGCGGCCACATGGAGGACTTCTACGAGACACCGGTTGAGGAAGCGAACCGGTTCGCGGAGCTGGCACGCCAGGCGGTTAGCGAGGGGTTTACGGCGTTCAAGGCTATGGCCGTCCCGCCCACTCTGCCGCTGGAGGGTCTTGCGCCGGTGCGCGCCGCAGAACGCTGCGTTGCGGCCATGCGCGACGCGGTGGGCGAAGCCGTCGACATCATGGTCGACTGCCATGCGCGACCGTCGCCGGCGATGGGCATGCAGTTTGCCAAAGCACTGGAACCGTACGGGCTATTCTTCCTGGAAGAACCATGCTGGCCCGAAGCGCGCGACGGCCTGCGCGCGATTCGGCAAGCCGTGCGCACACCAATTGCCACCGGCGAACGCCTCACCAGCCTGTACCAGTTTCGCGATCTGTTCGCCGCTGGGGCATGCGATGTATGCCAGTTGGATCTAACCCACTGCGGTGGCTTCACGGGCGCCCGGCGGATCGCGGCCCTGGCCGAAGCGTACCGCATCGCCCTGGCCCCCCACAACCCCCAGGGGCCAATCAGCACGGCAGCAACGCTGGAATTCGGCTTCGCCGAACCATCGTTTGTGATCTGCGAGAGCGTGCACCGGGACGTCCCATGGCGCGAGGACGTCGTGCAGGTCGGCTACCACGTTGACCCGAAGAGCCGCACGGTGACCGCCAACACGCTCCCCGGCATCGGCGTGACGGTCAACGAAGAAGAGATACGCAAGCATCCGTTCCAGCAGGAACTGTTGCAGCGCGTCTTCTATCGGGACGGCAGCGTGGGAGATTGGTAACCGTGAACCAGCCGCGTCCATTGCAATGGACCCACCCTGGCTGTCTTGCTGAGATCGGACTCGCCTCGGCAGACATCACGCCTCCTGTAGGCATCTACTGCCGTAACTGGGGTGCCGCCCGGCACGACCGCGCCGGAGCGGTCCACCGTCGCCTACAGCTGAACGCGCTCGTCCTCCGCGACAACCGGGGCCACGAGCTGGCGCTGGTCGAAGGAGACTTGAGCTGGTGGCGCGACCTGGAGAGCTGGTACCGGTTCCGCAACGCTGTGCTGGAGGCCACGGGTCTGGCTGAGGACCGCTTCCTCTTCGCGCTCAGTCACTCACACGCTTCACCACCGCTGACCTACAGCCCCCCCAAAGCCCCCGGCGCCGACTTGCTTCTGCAATGGATGACCTACCTGGAGCAAACCACCGTGGCACTCATCCAGCAGGCGCGTCGCGCGCTGCAGCCTTCACTGCTCGACTGGCACTATGGTCGCTGCCTGCTGGCGCAGAACCGTGACTTGCGGTTGCCGGGAACAGAGCAGTTCGTGTGCGGGTTTAACCCGCTCGCCAGTCCAGGGGATGAGACGCTGCTGGTCGGCCGGGTGACCGAACCTGACGGCCGACTGCGCGCGGTGCTGGTCAACTACGCCTGCCACCCGACCACGTTGGCGTTCGAGAACCGTGCCGTCAGTCCGGACTTCGTCGGTGCCATGCGCGACCGGCTCACCGCCACGCTGCGCGTTCCGGTGCTCTTCTTACAGGGCTGCTCGGGAGAACTCGCCCCGCGATACCAATACACCGCTGATCCAACCGTAGCGGATCGTCACGGAGATCAGCTTGCGTACGCGGCGCTGGCAACCCTGGCCGACATGGAACCGGCCGGCCAGTCGCTGTGCTACCAGGGTATGGTCGAATCCGGTGCACCGCTGGCCATCTGGCAGCACCGACAACATGAGCCGCCAAGCCAACTCGACTACCGGCGGCTCCTCGTCGAGCTCCCGCTCAAAGAGCTGCCCACCGTGGCGGAACTGTCCGCAGCATTACGGCAGGAACGGGACCGGGTACGGAACGAGCGGCTGCGGCGCAAGCTGAAACTGAGGCAGTCGCTAGGCGATGGCGCAAGCTGGCAGCTGCCGGTTTACCTGTGGCGCACCGGTGAGACGTACTGGGTCAGCACGATGGCCGAAGCGTATAGCTTGCTTCAGCGGATGCTGCGCGCAGCATTCCCCGCCCGGGCCGTCGTGTGCATAAACCTGGCCAACGGTTCGATCGGCTATCTGCCGCCCGAGGGCCTGTACGACCGACGGCTATACCAGGTGGAGCAAACCCCGTTCGCGCCCGGCTCGCTAGAGCGCATCATCGAAGCCGCTACGGAAGCGCTGCGACACTGGGAAGAGCAAGACCTCTAGCAGCAGACACAGCTGCGGACCGAAACGTGCAGTCGTGAGGTGAGCCGCCGTGACCGAGTCGCTTGCGGGCGTCCTGGCCGTGGTGCAGACTCCATTCCACGACGATGAAACCATCGACTGGGCTACCCTGCGCGAAGAGGTTGAGTGGATCTTCAACCAGGGTGCTGACGGTGTTGTGGCCGCAATGGTTTCCGAATGGTTGATGCTCACGGACGAAGAACGCTTGCGGTACATGGAGCACCTCGTCGCCGCAGCCGATCGTCGCGGCGCGGTCGTGGTCAGCGTCGGCGCCGAGTGGACGGGCTCTGCCGTTCGGCTGGCCAAAGCTGCAGAAAAGGTGGGCTGCACGGCAGTTATGGCCATTCCCCCCGTGTCGCGCGGGCTGCCAGTCCATGCGGTGCTTGACTACTACCGCGCCATCGCAGACGCCACCACTCTGCCGCTCATCGTCCAGGACGCCTCCTCGTACGTGGGATCGGCCTTACCGATTGAAGCCATGGCACAACTCGTTGACGACTACGGGCCCGAGAAGATCCTGTTCAAGCCGGAGGCAATGCCGCTAGGCCCAAACTTCTCCGCGCTGCGCGATCGGACCGCAGGCCGTGCACGCATCTTCGACGGATCTGGCGGCATCGCCCTGGTGGATACGTTCCGGCGTGGGATCGTGGGCACGATGCCAGGGGCCGACTTGCTGAGGGGCATCGTGCCGCTGTGGCAAGCCCTGCGCCAAGGGGATGAGGCACGGGTCTATCGGATTGCCGGCCCGCTTTGCCAGCTCGTGGCCCTGCAGATGCAGGCAGGACTGTACGGTTTCCTGGCAATCGAAAAGTACCTGCTCGTCAAACAGGGCGTCTTCCGCTCGACACGATGCCGCAGCCCTGTGAGCTGGGAACTCGACCGGGAAACGGCCCGCGAGGTGGACCGGCTGTTCGAATGGCTGCTGGCAGCGGCCGCGCCGTAGCTTGTTACAATGGCCCAGGCGGCAACGCAGCTTCAGCGATCTTTGGCTCCACACCATGGGGCGGCAGTTCGTCTGGATAGCGGTCATCCTGTTGTTGGCTGTGTTCCTGCTGGTGTTACAGCCATGGACATGGCCAGTGGCACTTCCCTCGGTGTCAGAACCACTGCCACCGGCCAGGCTGCTTCTGCAGCCACCCGCTCGGCCGGGAACCCTGCCAGGCGAGATCGCGCGACTGTGTCGCGATCACAGGCAGCTGCTTGAGAAAGCAACGTTCGGCCCGGATGAGATCGACGAGAACCTGCCGGACCGCCAGAGTAAGGAGCGCTGGCTGGCGGAGGCCGACACGGTGGCCGATGAGCTGCAAGCGGCGCTTGAGGCAGAGGACGGCGTCTGGCCTGCGATGTGGACAGACGCAGCCGAAGTGAACGCGGAAGACCTTATTCGGCACACGAGAAGTCTGACGCGGTGCCTGCTCGTGGCTGCAGCGATACGCACGGAGAGGACCGAGTTCGAGGAAGCCCTACGTTACTACCTGCTGTGCATACAGCTTGGCTGTCGCCTCAACCGTGGCGCAACGGCGCTGTGGAGTGCAGTCGGTGGGGCCGTGGAAGCAGTAGCCCAGCGAGGCCTGCTGCAATGGATGAGTCACCCGGAGCTTGATGAGCGTTTGCTCCGTGGGGCGATCGCGAAGCTGCGCCATGTCGGGACGTGCGGGTCGTGGCGTGAGGTGCTCCGCTGGGAGTATGCCGCTCAGCGTACCCTGTTGATGAACCCGCCAGGCATCAGCCGGCTCCAGCGGTTCCTGCTTTCCTCGGCAGGCGCCATCGGTCACAGGCCATTGTCGATCCTGGCAGCACTCATCCATGATGCCAGCCACTGGGAGGAGTTGTCCTACCGGTCGCTGTGGCTGGAGAAGTGGGGAACAAGCGGGCCTGGGGTACAGCCACGCGTGCCCGGCTTGACTCTGTCACGCCGGGATCTGGACTACGTGGTCAGCAAGCACAGCCTTATCGCTGCAACGCCCAAGCAGCTGCGGAAACTACTGAGAGCAATGTTCCGACGGCGCGGATACCGACGAATTACTCTGCTGCGGCTCGCTGCCCATGCGGAGCGGAGGCGGACAGGGAACTGGCCAGTGCACTTTGGCCCGGCCGTGCTGGAGCGATACGAGTTACCCACTTCGGTCGTCGAGGACCCGTTCGTACCGCAGCGGGTGATGTATTTCGGGAATCGCACACAGCTGCTTGCCGCCGCAGAACGGGTAGCTCGCCTGCAGCGCTGGCCGCTGATTCCCGCAAGGGCGGTCGATCGGTTGCGCACGTTGCTGGAGAATTATCCCGACGGTGAGCCGCTCTGCTGGCTGCCGTTGAGCGCCGACCTTAGCAAAGAACTACCGCCTGACCTGCGGTCGCTGCGCTGGACGCTGTTCGCGTTCACACCGCGCGGCGCTCAGTCCCTGGACGATGCCGCGACAGAGAAGGCGGCCGAGGCACCGCCTTCTGATGACGTCGCCCCCGGGAACGGCACACAGCAAACTGCGCCAGAACCGCGGCAACAGCCCGCCCCACGCTAGCCGGGCGTTACCTGCAGCTCAGGGAGCTCCGGCCCCGAAGCCCTACGCTCCTGCTCCTGTCCCACACCATCCGCCCCTCGCCCACCGTGACCTGGCAGTTGGCGCAGAAACCACCGAATGGCACTGTGCCACCCGCACCGGGTCGTTGAACCAAGTCGGTATGCCTCTAGCGACGGATCAACTCCATCCGCCGGGTGCCGCGCGGACCAGCGGACAAACTGCGGATCGAACAGGCCTCGGCTTCGCCGCGTGACATCGGCATCGCTCATGCCAAAGTAGCGGTCCGAACACATTGCCGAAGCAAGCGTGGTAGGCAGGTTGCCGGGAGCGTTGACCACGCGGTGGCCGGCTGACTGCTGTGCGGCTGCACGCAAGAAAGCGTCCTTTCGGTGTGCTCGATCTTGCACCGTCCGCTTAAGCGGCCGGTTTCGCACCATGACCGCAGCCTCGGCTCGTGGCCGCGCTGCTGCGGCATCTGGTCCGCCTGCAGCATACAGGAACACCCTACGGCCGAGTCACGCTATGGGAAACCGCCGTGCACCAACAGGCCCCGTTGCTGTGCTGAAAAACACCACTTCGGCTGGTGACACCGCGTCGGCCCCAAGAGTCGCCGTTCCGCGGGCTGGATACCGGCCTATCCGACGGCATGGCCGACCGTCGTTTCCTGTGCACTTGTGTGGTGGTTCTGCCTCATGCGGGCAGCGCGTCAGAGTCGCTACGGCGTCGGCGTTAGATGAGTGTGCATCGTGTGTTCCGCGGGACCGGTGGCGGGAACGTCGAGAAGGGGGTACGGCCGATGGCAAGCGTTTCAGGTGTGATGGCCATGCGAAGTGATCAGGCAGAGCGATTCACGGGATGCGAAGCTGAGCGTCATGGGGTTGCTTGTATGCCGGGGTGGACTGTGCTCCAACAACCACACCGAGCGGCCGGCTGGGCAGCCGTCTTGCTCGATGGGCAGCGCTGGATACCGGAGTTTGTCATCAGCCCCTGCAAGCTTCCTCCAGAGCTGTCGCCGACCGGATTGCCCGAGCAGACCGAGCTTTCTACCGAGCGATCTCTCAGCACGAACGCCCGGGGGCGATGGCAGAACGGTCCTGTCGCGGAAGGTGACCGGGACGATTGGTGGTGGGAGGACGATGAGCCGCTAGAGGAGGAACCGTTCGAGTGGCCAGAGGAAGAGGATGATACGGAAGAGTGGGGTCATGGTGAGCTGGACCCTTACGAGGAAGACGATACGGACGCTGGCTGGGACGATCTGGATGATCCGTGGGAAGCATGGGAGCACGCGGTGGGGGATCGCTTTGATTGGGAGGAGGAGCGGATCGAACGGTACGAAGCGGATCCCCAGCAATGGGAAGAAGATTGGGCTTAGTCCGGATTAGCTGCTTTGGTCGGGTGCTGTTGGTGGGACCGGTACGAAGCCGGGATTGGGACATGTGCTGCTGGAGCTGTGCTTGTGTCGGCACAGAAACGGAGCCCGGCGGTTCGCCGCCGCGTGTCACCTGCCTCTCCCTCAGGCGCACGGGTCGGCCCGCCGGGCTCGCGTCTCCTTCGGCGCAGGGTGCAACACGCACGCGGTGCTGTGCAAAGGGTATGCCGTTTGGCGCGGTTGGCCGAACGCCCTGCTGCCGGAGCACTTATGGAACGCTCGCCGACGTGTGCCCGAACGCCGGCGCGCTTAACAGGCAACGACTGCACAGAGAATAGGCACGCGGGCAGAGGACGCCTGAGACAGACC
Organism: Planctomycetota bacterium; assembly: GCA_026991575.1. GTDB lineage: Bacteria > Planctomycetota > Planctomycetia > JALXBF01 > JALXBF01 > JALXBF01. The sequence continues at coordinate 34,680 of JALXBF010000130.1, forward strand.
GCGTCAGTGGGCCTGCCTCGGGATGCAGAAGCGAGTTACTGGAGGGCTCGCGAGATCGGCGGTTCAGCGCACCTCGGACTGCACAAGAAAAAAGCAGACGACCGCGCACGCGTTCAGCACACGGCAGCCGAGCTGTCGTGACGGCGCCGCCTTGGTGCCATTAACCACCTTCTTTATTTCGGGTTGCGCCGACAGCTCAGAAATCATAGGAGAGTGGAACGCAGCTTGCACAAGGAACCGACGGCCGGTCGGACTCCTCTCCCGCAGACCTCTCCCTGGTTCGACCCATCGCACGGACCGGTATCGCGGAGACGCCTCCATGACCAGAGCCTTGCGCGAACAGTACCCGGACCGCTTCGCGGGCAATCCCACCGAGACGCTGTGCGCCTGCCATGGCGTGCCGCGGTCAAGAGTTATTGCCGAGATCCGCAAGGGCGCGTGCTCGGTGGACGCTGTTGGTCAACGCTGTGGCGCCGGGACCGGCTGCGGTGGCTGCCGCGACGAGATCGAGGCGCTGCTGCAGCTGTACTGCCCCGGCGCAGCGGCTGCTGAACAGCCGACCAATAAGGTCGAGGCAATGAAGGCTGAGAAGGACGGGCTGGACGTACTGCCTGTGATCCTCAAACACGCGGACCATGGCTCGCTGGACGGCGCGGATCCGTCGGATGTCGAGCGGATGAAGTGGTATGGGCTGTTCTTGCGCAAGCCAACGCCCGGCTACTTCATGCTCCGCATCCGCGGCATTTGCGGTCGGATGAACAGCGAGCAGTTCCGCGTGCTGGCGGACATTTGCGACGAGTTTGGCAAAGGCTTCTGCGACATTACGACGCGTCAGCAGATCCAACTGCGTTGGTTCACGATCGAGCACGTGCCGGAGATCTGGCGGCGTCTCAGCCGAGTCGGCCTGCACTCGATGCAAACCGGGCACGACAACGTGCGCGGCATCGTGGGCTGTCCTGTTGGCGGGCTAACGCCCCAGGAGGCATTCGACGCGTACGACGTGGCACGGGAGTTGACCGATCGCATCGTCGGCAACAGGGCGTACACGAACCTGCCGCGGAAGTTCAACATCACGATCACCGGCTGTCTGGAGAACTGCTGTCACACCGAGACACAGGACATCGCTCTGGTGCCGGCCAAGGCCGCGGTAGCCGGCCGTGAGGTCGTCGGGTTCAACGTGTTGGTCGGCGGCAAGCAAGGCTCAGGCGGCTATACGCCCGCCCTGCCGCTGAACGTGTTTGTTGCTGCCGATGAGGCGGCCAGTTTGTGTGAGACGATCATCGGGATCTTCCGTGACCACGGCAACCGTAAGGTGCGCAATCGCGCGCGGCTGCGGTTCCTGATCGAAGAACGCGGCCTATGGTGGCTGCGTGAGGAGGTGGAACGGCGTCTGGGCCGTGCGCTTGCGGCGGCCGGCCAGGACCTGCGTAGCCGCCGCCACAACGATCACATCGGCATCTATCGACAGAAGCAGCCGGGGCTCAACTACGTGGGGCTCTGTGTGCCGGTGGGCCGTCTGACGAGCGACCAACTGCGCGGCCTGGCCGACCTGGCAGACCGCTATGGGAACGGACAGATTCGTCTGACTCCGGATCAGAACGTGGTGCTCGTCGGCATTCCCGACCAACAGCTCGACGCGTTCACGCGCGAACCGCTTCTGAAACAGCTCCCCTACAACCCCTCCCCGGTTATGCGCGGCCTGGTTTCCTGCACCGGCAACGACTACTGCGCCCTGGCGCTGATCGATACGAAGGGTTGGGCGATCCGTGTTGCCCGTGAGCTTGAGGAGCTGCTGGGCGATCAGCTATCTCGGCTGAAAACGGTCTCGATTCGCTGGTCGGGCTGTGCGGCCGGCTGCGGGCTGCATCAGGTCGCGGACATCGGCTTGCAGGCGTGCCGCAAGCGGCTGGCCGGTGGTCAGATTGTGCCAGCGGCCCACGTGTTCGTGCGGGGCAAAGCGGGGCCTCAGGCACAGCCCGGCCTGCCGCTGCTGGCTGAGGTACCGTGCGAACAGCTGGCCGAAACGCTCTCCCCGTTGACCAAACACCTGCGCCGCTGACCGCCGCCTACGGCCCGTGCGTCTTGGGTCTACACCTTGGTGATCATGCCGGAGGTAACCGCATGGAGAACGCTCGTCTGCTGCTAGCCGGTTGTGCCGTTAGTCCCGAGGAAGTCGTGGCCGGTCTGCGTCGAGTCGGCCAGACAAAGGCCGCTCTAAGGACGTGGCCGGCGTTGCTCAGGGCGGCCTTGTCGGGCGCGCTGCTCGGCGCTGCGACCACGGTTGCCCTCACCGCGACCGCACAAACGGGGATTCCTCTGGTGGGGGCGTTGGTATTTCCGGTGGGCTTCGTCATGCTGGTATTGCTCGGTCTGGAGCTGCTGACGGGTAACTTCTTGCTCCTTCCTCTAGCCGTCTTCCGCGGGGGCGCCTCCCCGCTGCAGCTGGCGCGGAACTGGGCCGTCGTCTTTGTCGGCAACCTGGTCGGCTCGCTGCTCTACGCCACCCTCTACGTCGCCCTGGACGCGGGTCAGGAACCGGTCCACGATCTGCTACGGCGCGTGGCCGAAGCCAAGACGGTTGGCTATGCGCAAGCCGGCACCAGCGGACTGACAACCATGTTCGCCCGAGCGATTCTGTGCAACTGGCTGGTGACGCTCGGTGTCGTCCTGTCGCTGGTCAGCCGTTCGGTGCCCGGCAAGGTCATGGCCATGTGGCTACCGATCTTCGCTTTCTTCTCGTTGGGATTTGAGCACTCCGTCGTAAACATGTTCGTGATCCCGGCCGGCATGATGGCCGGCGCGCACGTGACGGTGTTTGACTGGTGGTTGTGGAACCAGATTCCGGTCACGCTGGGTAACCTGGTGGGCGCGCTGACGCTGACGGCCATCCCGCTCGCGTGCGGGAGACTCAACTGAGTGGGCGGCCACGAACCGCTTCAGGACGGCAGCCCGAGGGAATATTGGGGGAGGCCGGTGGGCAAGGCGGGGTCTGGCAGCAGCACCACCGGCCCCCCCCTAATTCCGCCTGTCCGCAAGCCGTCATCCTGCCAGGGGTACCGTCACCTCCGCCAGCAGGTAGCGCACGACGTCGGCGGCCCTGTATTCGAAGCCAAGCTCATCGATCAACTGCTTAAGCTCGCGGACGGCGACACCGCTGGTCAGAAGTGGCGGCTCAACGCTACCGTCTGCGCGCTGCTGAGCCAGCCCGATGTTGGCCATCAGCGCGTTGCACAGGCACTTGGCCCGCTCAGCGCGGTCCACTTGCCCCCCCTTGGCCCGGAACGCTTCGATCGGCTCCGCCGGGCACCGCCACCCCAGGCGACCGTCGGGCCGAACGTACGCTTGTCGCAGGTACCCCAGATCGCAGATACGGCGGCGTCGGGCATAGACCGCCTCATCGGCCAGTGTGCCGGGAAGCTGCACGATCTTGAACGGAAACCCGGTTGGTGACGCGAACGGATCGGTACGGCAGTCGATCTGCCCACGGGCGGCCAGCTCCAGCACAGCGCGGCGCAGTCGTGGGTCCAAGCCAGACTCGGCACAGTAGGCGAAGACAGTCCCGACCTGCACACCCGCCGCCCCCGCCTTCAGCGCCTCCACAACGCGACGCGGCGTTCCGTAGGATCCGGCCAGCCAGAACGGCTTGCGCAGCGCCCGCATCGCAGCCAGATCCACCTCGTCCCGCGGCCCATACAGCGGCTCGCCCCGCTCGTTGAGCTTCAACCGCCCCCGGGGCGGTGCGTTATGCCCGCCGGCCGTGGGCCCTTCAACCACAAACCCGTCAATCGTACCCCGGGCTCGGCGCAGCAACATATTGGCCAACACCGCAGAAGAGATGATCGGCACGAACCGCGGCCGGGCAAGCATGCAGGCGAAACCGTTCAGGATCACACGCGGATCGAACCGCGCCCGGTACGAACCGCTCTCGGCCCCGGCTACATCAACAGGTAGTTCTGCGTCTAGGCCGTCGGCGAATCGATCGATCAGCTCGGGCAGATGCCACGGGATGCCGGCACCCACCAGGACCCAGTCCACCCCGGCCAACATCGCACCGTAGAGCGAAGGTAACAGTGGTAGCTGGAGCTTCTCCATGAAATTGATGCCGACCGGGCCGTCGTGGCCGTCCTTCGCGAGGTAGGCCTCGACGAAGTTCGCCACCACGCACAGCTCGCAGAAATCGCGCTGCAGGGGCAGGCGAGGCAGCGGGCGGCCACGATAGGGCTGGCCTTCAGCTCGGCCGTCTGGCAGGAAGTACCGCTCGACGACGCGCGCCGCAATCTCCGGCACCGGGAATGCAGCCAGCGCGCGGCGGACGTGCCCGCCAGGGTCGCCGTCCTGCAACCTGCGGATCAGCACCACGTCTAGGCCGGTGCCGGAGACGACACCGAGCTGACCACAGCGTGCAACCGCCTGGGCCAACGGCCAGCCTGACACACCAACGCCCATGCCTCCTTGAATCAGCACCGGCAATGCCTTCGGTTGAGACATCGGACACCTCGCTCGGTTGTACCAGCACGACCTCCGAAGCAGAGCGAGTAAACCAAAGTGTCATTGTAGGCTTTTCCGCCCCACGGAATGTCTTTCTTGTGTAAAAGATGCGTTACCGCCGGACAGCGATCACACGCGACGACCGCTGCCCGCCAACCGGCTTACGCCCCACCCGTTCGGCCCGCCCGGTTCCTGTCCCGCGCCGAATCGGGGCAAGCTATAATGAAGGGCGACGCATAAACGCCCACCGATAAGACCCATCTGGGACGGCTCACCGACGAACCAGCAGGGGGACACGACAAGCGGACAACCGAGCCGGCATACCGGAGAGACGGCATGCGATACCGCCTGCCTGCTGGCAGCAACCTTAGCCGCGCAAACCGCTTCCCTGCTCCACACGTGGCATTGGCCGTCGTCGTGGCGTGTTGCTGGTTTTCCGGGTCGGCCGTTGCCAGGGCCGATGAGCCGGTCGACTTCAACCGCCAGATCCGTCCCATCTTTGCCCGGCACTGTATCGCGTGCCATGGCGGCGTGACCCGTTCCGGCGGCATGTCGTTTCTGTATCCGGAGACGGTCTTGCCGCCGGGCGACGCTGTTGTTGTCCCCGGCAAGCCGGAGGAATCGGAGCTGTTTCGGCGGATCACCTCGACCGATCCGGACTACCGCATGCCACCGCCTGAGAAGGGCGACGGATTACGCGAGGAAGAGATCGAGCTTATCCGTCGATGGATTGCCCAGGGGGCCAGGTGGGCACCGCACTGGGCATACGTGCCGCCGCAGCGGCCGCCCTACCCGAAGCTTTCGCTGACCGCCTGGCCTCAGCAGCCGCTGGATGTCTACGTGCTGGCACAGCTTGAACGCATGGGCCTCTCGCCCGCGTCTGAAGCTTCTCGTCTTCAGTGGTTACGTCGCGTTAGCTTCGATCTGACTGGTCTTCCTCCGGAGGAGGAACTCGTCCGGGCCTTTCTCTCCGATGAACGGCCCGACGCTCACAGCCGCGTGGTCGACCGGCTGCTGGCGTCGCCTCGGTACGGCGAACGGTGGGCGTCACCGTGGCTGGATTTGGCGCGCTATGCCGACAGCCAGGGCTACGAGAAGGACAACCTGCGCACCATGTGGCCCTACCGTGACTGGGTCATTCGAGCGTTCAACGCCGACCTGCCCTTTGACCTGTTCACGATCAAGCAATTGGCTGGGGACCTGTTGCCGGACGCTACGCTGGAGGACATCCTCGCTACCGCCTTCCACCGCAATACGCCCACCAACGCCGAGGGGGGCACGGATGACGAGGAGTTCCGGCTGGTTGCCGTTATCGATCGTGTGAACACGACCTGGGAGGTCTGGCAGGGGATTACGTTTAATTGTGTCCAGTGCCACAACCATCCGTACAACCCGATCGAACACCGCGATTACTACCGCTTCTTAGCCCTCTTCAACACGACTCGGGACTGGGACCTGCGCAACGACAAGCCACTGTTGCAGGTGCCGCGTGATCGGAAGCGGTTTGCTGAGGCCCGCAAGCTGGATCGGGAACGGTATCGCCTGGAGCTGGAGCAGGTGACCGAGACCCGCCAGTTGGCCGCAGCGACACCGTGGCATTACCTGCGGCCCGTGCATGCGGTGTCGACGGGGCTGACCGAGCTGGTCGTGAAGCAGGACAGCCAGGGTGTTCCGGAGATTCACACCGCAGGCACCGTCTCGCACGACTCCCGCTTTGACCTGCATTTCGAGTTGCCGGACGGCATGCAGCGGATCACGGCGCTGTTGGTCGAGGTGTTGCCGCGTGATCCGCGGAAGGCCGTGCATACGCCGGAGCTTGGCTTTGAGATTTCTGAGCTGAAGGCAGAATTGCTCGTGCGTGTCACGGAAGGAGGCCAGACCAAGCAGGAGCATCGCTCGGTGAGACTGGCCTGGGCGCTGGGCGATGAGACCGTGCCTTTTGACGATCCGCAGGCGACACTGAACCCGGACAAATGGGGTTGGGGTGCCAACCCGCGGATGTGCCACGTGCGACGGCTGGTGGTCGTGCCTGCTGAGCCGATCGAACTGCCCGACGGGCACGTTCGGCTCCGGCTGGTCATTCGCCAGGAGGCGGCCCCCCATGATCTGGCGCCGCTGGTCATGAACCGCAGCCGATATGCCGTCACGGACGCGCCACTGTGGACCGACTACGTGCGCTCGAGCGCGTTTCGCGAGCGGCAGCGGCGGTTGGCCGACCTGCGCCGTCAGCGTCGGGCTATCGCCAGTGTCGGGGTACCGGTCATGATGGAGCAGGATCCCTGGTTGCGCAGGGTGACCGCTGTGTTTCGGCGGGGCGACTGGCGGGACAAGACCGATGTGGTTGAGCCAGGGCTGCCGGCCATGTTCCGTGTGCCGGATCAGCCGCAGGACCGGTTAGGGCTGGCCCGTTGGCTGGTCAGCGAGGACAATCCGCTGACGGCACGTGTGACGGTGAACCGCTTCTGGCAGGAACTCTTTGGCGTGGGCATCGTGGAGACCTCCGGAGACTTCACGCTCAGCGGCCAACCCCCCGTGAATCAGCCACTACTCGACTACCTGGCCGTGCGGTTCGCGCGCGATTACCGCTGGAGCATGAAGCGGCTGCTCCGCGAGATCGTGCTCTCGGCCACCTACCGCCAAAGCGCGCGGGTAGAGGACGACAAGCTGGCGGTCGATCCGCAAAACCGCTATCTCAGTCGAGGCCCGCGACTGCGGCTGACGGCCGAGATGGTGCGGGACAACGCGCTGGCCGTCTCCGGCCTGCTGTCCACGAAGATGTTTGGCAAGCCGGTGATGCCGCCGCAGCCAGAGGGAATCTGGCGGGCAGCGCGCAGCAGCTTGCGCTGGAAGACCGACACGGGCGCGGACCGCTATCGCCGAGGGGTCTACGTCATTTGGCGGCGATCCAGCCCGTACCCGAGCTTCATGATCTTCGACGCACCGCAGCGGCTCGTCTGCTCGTCGCGCCGCGTGGCTACGAACACCCCGTTGCAGGCACTGGTCACACTGAACGACCAAGCGTATATCGAGTGCGCCGTGGCACTGGCTGACTGGATGTTGCAGTTGCCTGTCACGGAACCGCGGGCCCGGATTGCCGCAGCCTATCGCCGGGCAACCGGGCGAGCGGCTGATGAGCAGGTGCTGCGTACGCTGCTGCACGTGTATCGGGTGGCACGGGCCACCTATGAGAAAGAGCCCGAGTTGGCGCGTCAACTGGCAGGCTCTGCGGAACGGTCCGCACTGGCGCTGGTGGCCAACACGATTTTGAACCTGGATGAAATCCTGAACCGCTGAGGCTCGGAGCCAGGCTGTAGGGGCTCCGAGCGGGGGTGAGGAAGCGATGCGTTCGGTAGATCGACTGCACGGCGAAGTTCGCGAGTACCTGGCATTGCAGACTCGCCGTCACTTTCTCCGCTCCGGCCTGGCCTGCCTCGGTGGGCTGTGGCTGCTGGAACAGGGAATCGTTGCCGCGCCCAGGCGCGAGCAGCAGAGCGTGGATCCGCTTGCAGCACGCAGCCCTCACTTCCGGCCCCGCGCCAAGTACGTCATCCACCTGCACATGACCGGCGCCCCAAGTCACCTGGAGCTCTTCGACTACAAGCCAGCCCTGGTCAAGTACAACGGCAAAGACTGCCCGAAGGAATACCTCGAAGGCAGACGGTTCGCGTTCATCACCGGCGTGCCCCAACTGCTGGGACCGCTGTACCCGTTCCACCAGGACCCGAAAACCGGTATTTGGATTTCGGACCGTTTGCCCGAGTTTGAGAAACAGCTCGACAAGGTTTGCATCATCAAGTCAATGCGCAGCAATCAGTTCAATCATGCTCCCGCCCAACTACTCATCCTCACCGGCAACACCAACCTCGGCTATCCCAGTATCGGTGCGTGGACGCTCTACGGCCTGGGCAGCGAGAACCGCGATCTGCCCGGGTATGTGGTGCTGTTGTCTGGTGGTCAGAACCCGGATGCCGGCAAGGCCGCGTGGGGTTCGGGCTTCCTGCCCAGTATCTACCAGGGGGTCCAGTGCCGCAGCAAGGGGGATCCGGTGCTGTTCCTGTCCAACCCGCCGGGGATTAACCGCAAGCTGCGGGGCAAGACAATCGAGGCTATTCGCCAGATCAACGAACGCACGTACCGCGAGCTTGGCGACCGCGAGATCCTGACCAGGATCGCCCAGTACGAGATGGCTTTTCGGATGCAGATCAGTGCCACGGAAGCAATGGATATCACGCAAGAGCCGGACTATATCCACAAGATGTACGGCACGAAGCCTGGGCAGGAAAGCTTCGCGAACAACTGCCTGCTTGCCCGCCGCCTCATCGAGCGCGGTGTCCGCTACGTGCAGTTGTTCGACTGGGGCTGGGACCACCACAGCGGGCTGGATACCGCGTTCCCGAAGAAGTGCCAGCAGATCGACCGCCCGATTGCCGCACTGCTTAAGGACCTTGATCAGCGTGGTCTGCTGGACGAGACGCTGGTCATCTGGGGTGGTGAGTTTGGTCGCACGCCGATGCAGGAGAACCGTGGCGGCATGAAGGCGAAGAGTCCCGGCCGGGATCACCACATCGACGCGTTCACGATCTGGATGGCGGGCGCGGGCATCAAGGGGGGCATGACGTATGGTGAAACCGACGAGATCGGCTTCAGTGTAGTCAAGGACCCGGTCAGCATCCACGACCTGCACGCAACCATCCTGTATCTGCTCGGGCTCGACCACCGCAAGCTGAGCTTCTTCTTCCAGGGGTTGGATCAGACGCTGACGGGTGTCGCCGAACCGTCGCGCGTGGTGCACGAGATCATCGGGTAGCAAGCAATGGATCGGGCTTGCCGGATATGCTCCACTGCCGTCGTTGTCGTCTTTCTAGCCGCGCGCCTGCCGGCCGGTTCGTCAGCTGATGAGCACGAGGAATTCTTCGTGCGCCAGGTGTGGCCGATCCTGGCGCAGCGGTGCATCACGTGTCACGGCGGCGTGAAACCTAAGGCTGGCGTGTCGTTTGTGTACCCGGAGACGATCCTGCCGCCGGGCAAGGCAGTGGTTGTGCCGGGCAAGCCGGACGAGTCGGAGCTGATCCAACGCGTTAGCGCGCAAGACCCGGAATACCGGATGCCGCCACCAGACCACGGCGATGGCCTGTCGGCTACGGAAATCGACGTGCTGCGTCGCTGGATTGCCAGCGGTGCTCGGTGGCCACAGCACTGGGCATTTACCGCCCCTCGGCTGCTCGTGCCCCACAAGCCCGAGCATGGCAACTGGTGCCGCACGGGTCTGGATTGCTGGATCATCGAACAGCTCCGCGCTGCCGGAACTTACCCGGCTCCCGCGGAGGAGCCGCGTCGCTGGCTGCGGCGCGCCAGCTTCGATCTGACAGGCCTACCCCCGGACCCATCCCTCCTCCGTGAACTACTCGCCTCGGATCGGCCCGATGCCGCCGAGCGCATCGTCGATCGACTGCTCGCTTCGCCCGCGTTCGGAGAACGCTGGGCATCCCACTGGCTCGACCTGGCGCGCTATGCCGACAGTCAGGGCTATGAGGCGGACAACCTCCGAACCATGTGGCCTTATCGCGACTGGGTCATCCGGGCGTTCAATGCCGACATGCCGTTCGACCGGTTTACGATCGTTCAGCTCGCCGGGGATCTGCTGCCCGATCGCACACTGGACGACGAAATTGCCACGGCATTTCACCGCAACACGCCGACCAACAGCGAAGGAGGCACCGATGATGAGGAATTCCGCACGGTGGCCGTCATCGACCGCGTCAACACGACCTGGGAGGTCTGGCAAGGGCTAACGTTCAAGTGCGTCCAGTGCCACAATCATCCATATCTTCCGATCGAACATCGCGATTATTACCGATTCCTGGCGCTGTTCAACACGACGCGTGACTGGGACCTCCCGAACGAAAAGCCTCTGCTACGCGTGCCCCATGACCGTCACCGCTTCGCTCAGGCCCGCGCCCTTGACAGACGCCGCGAAGAGCTCGAACGGAGCCTGGTGACCGAGACGTTGGCACGCACGCGCCATACGGTCTGGTACTACCTGAAGCCGGTCTATGCCGACTCCACGTACCTGACAGAGCTCGTTGTGCGCGAGTCGGACGGAGTGCCTGAGATCCACACGGCGGGCACCGTGTCGCACGATTCAATGTTCACGTTGGTGTTCGATCTACCCCCCGGGTTGCGTCACATCTCGGCCCTGCTCGTTGAAGTGCTGCCGCGGAACCTGCGGAAAGCAGTGCACACGCCCGAGCTCGGCTTCGTAATCTCGGAGATCAAAGGCTGGCTCTTGCCGGCAGACGATACCCCCCCTGGCAAACGGGGTAGGCCGATCACATTTCGCTGGGCACTCGGCGACGAGACACTGCCTTTCGGCGATCCCATGGCCTCGCTGAAGCCGGATAAGGCCGGCTGGGGCGCCAAGCCCCGCCTGACCCACCCACGTCGCCTGGTGCTCGTGCCGGACAGCCCAATCCGGCCAGCTCCGGGCGAACGCCTCAAGTTGGTCATCCGTCAGGAGGATGCTCCACGCGGCTACTCACCACTGGTCATGAACCGCAGTCGTTACGCGGTGACCGACGCCCCTGAGTGGACCACGTGGACCACGTCGGCCGAGTTCACCGCGCTGATGCGGGAGCTTGCTCAGGTTCGTGCCAAACGGGCACGCATCCCGGGAGTCGACCTCCCCGTGATGCGCGAACAGGATCCGTGGCTTCGTCGGGTCACGGCCGTGTTCCGCCGCGGTAACTGGCTGGATAAGACCGAACCGGTCGATCCAGGACTACCGCGATTCCTCGCGGCAGGCGTCCACGTCGAGGACCGTCTCGCGCTGGCCCGCTGGTTGGTCGGCTCCCAGAATCCGCTAACGGCTCGGGTAACCGTGAATCGGTTCTGGCAGGAGCTCTTCGGCGAGGGCCTGGTTCCGACGCCGGATGACTTTGGCCCCATGGCCCCTTATCCCACCAGCCGTGGCGCCCTGGACTATCTGGCCGTGCGCTTCGCCGACCATCACCGCTGGAGTATCAAGCGGCTCCTGCGCGAGATCGTCCTTTCCGCAGCGTATCGCCAGCGCGCCGCGGTCAATCCCGAGGAGCCGTCCTCGCCATCACTCGCACGCGGTCCACGCCAGCGGCTTGCCGCTGAGATGCTCCGGGACAACGCCCTGGCTGTCTCGGGACTGCTGAGCCGTAAGATGTTCGGTCCCCCCGTCATGCCGCCCCAGCCGGAGGGCATCTGGCGAGCAGCACGCAGCAGTCTGCGCTGGAAGACATCTGGAGGAGAAGACCGATATCGCCGGGGCGTCTACGTCATTTGGCGGCGGACCAGCCCGTATCCCAGCTTCATGATCTTCGATGCACCGCAGCGAATCGTGTGCTCCTCACGCCGTGTGGTCACGAACACGCCACTGCAGGCACTGGTCTGTTTGAACGACGAAGCATATGTGGAGTGCGCGAAAGGACTAGCCGACCGCGTCCTCCACGAGCTGCCTGAAAGCCCCGCCGCCACGCTCATCGCTCGCATGTACGCGCTCGCAACCGGGTCCAGTCCCGATCACGCAACGCTCGCGGTGCTTCAGGACGTTTACGAGTATGCGTTGCTGGAGTACCGGGCCAATCCGACGCTGGCTCGTCCGATGGGATCCGATCCCCATCGAGCTGCGCTCGCTCTGGTGGCCAACACGATCCTGAACCTCGACATCGTCCTCTGCCGGTAACGCCCGGTCAGCGACCAGCCCGGTCCCATGTGGGACTTCGCAGGCCGACCGAACGAGCCGGGGAGGCGTCCAGCAGCGTGGTGCACGTGTCCCTTGGCCCCCTCCATCGGCACCCACCGCTCCCCCACTCGGCCCGGCCCTTACCGCTCCCTTCCCGCCTCCGGTGTCATCTGCATACCAACCTGAGCCAGGGGGCGACGGGGACGGCGAGCTACCACGTGATGGACCGCGGTCCCCAGCTGCCCTTGTGGTTGGTCCTCCGAGTCTTCAGCAGCAGCCGAGGCAGTCGCTAGCACCCGTAAACTGGCAACGGTTTCGGACCGCGCGTACCATCGTAGCCGGCTCTTGTGGCAGCGTCGGTAGCGGGACCACGCATCAGTCGGCGGCCCACAGAGAAGCCGACCAGATGCATGGCTCGCGACAGCCTGCCACCGGCGGTTACCGCACTCGGATGACAGCGGGATACACGCTAGGCTATGCGGTACCTTAAGAGTTGTTAGGCCCCATGACGAGGAATGCGGTCGTGACGGGTAAACCCGCAGCAAGCACTGGTTCGTCGACCATGAATTGGACGGCGCGGGAGATCACCCCCTGTGGCTGGCCTCACGGTCGGATACGCGTCTTCACCGACCACAATGCTCTGGTTC
>JALXBF010000131.1 GCA_026991575.1 Planctomycetota bacterium
GTCTCCTCGTCGGCATTCCAGTAGCCTTTCCGCGCTGCTTCGAGCAGGATCTCCGTCACCTCCTGAAAAGCAAACGGGTTGGTTCGCTCAAACCAGTCTCGAATTCCCAGCCCCTTTGCGTCCTGAACGTAGATGGCCACGATTCGGTTCCAGATCGCATCGTCGACGCTGTCCTCGCGCATGATCTTCCAGCCAAGCGTGTTTGCCACATGGACCGCGATCTGGTCTGCTCCCGCGTAGCCTTCGCGCATCATGCCCTCGATCCACTTACGATTGAACAGCCGCACGCGGAAATCACGACGCAGTGCTTCTTCGGCACGCACGAGTTGAGCCTGATCGGGGTCACGCACGTCCGAAAGGAACCATTCCGGCTCGCGTCCGGTTAGATACTTGATCGCCAGGGACAGGCTACCACCTTTGTACCATACGTACTTGTTCGACAGGGGACTCCGCGTCCGGTCCGACCAGCTACGCAGGAGTAAGTCCGTCTGGTGGACGTGGGTCTCGTATGCGTCCCGGGCAGCGACCCCCCATGCGCCCTTCGTGTACGCGTACGTTGCGAACGACAGGTACGTTTCCATCAGCTCGGCGCGTGTGTCCCATTCGCCGGAACGCTCCACCAGGTAGTAGTACCCGGCACTGCCGTACTGTCCAACCGGGGCGCCGAAGATGCGTGCCTGCGCCAGCCGGTTTGCTTCGGCCTCTGTGCGGCCCACTTCCAGAAGCCGTTGCTTTGCCTGTTGCGTATGAAGCCAGACGTAGTTGTCCGGTTCTTGCAGTCCGGCGACCAGCCGTACGGCCTTGTCCAACAGCTGCATCCTGCTGGGCAGCATGTCACGGTAGTAGCCCAATGCTGAGATGAACACGTCGATTCTGGGCCGCCGCAGTTCGTCTCGTGGAATGACTGTCAGGTCGCTGACCAAGTTTCGCTCGTCCCACACCGGCCGCACGCCGAGCAGGTACAGGATCTGACCTTCCATGACGCCGTAGTCCTGGAACGTCGCGAATGAATTCAAGCTGAACGCGACACGTCGTGGGTAGCGGCCGTGCCGTTTTCGGAAGTCGGCCAGCATGTTATCGACCAGCCGCACGGCGATTTCCCAGGACGCGTGCGTGGGTACCTCTTCAGGGTTCATCGTGTACATGTTGCGCCCGGTCGGCAGCACCGCGGGATTGCGATCGGGGCTGTTGGCGGGGCCCGGGGCGATGAACTTGCCGTCGAGGGCGGCCAGCAGGGCGTCGATTTCCCGGCTTGTCTGCGCGAAGCCTTCATCGAGCCGCCGGGCCAGGGCCAGATCCTGCTGTAGCTGCTGGAATGCCTGTTCCTCCTGCGGCAGCTGTCCGCCTGCTGCCCGAATGGCCTCTGCCAGCTCTAGGCCTTCGCGAAGAACGGATCGCACGATCTCCTCGCCGCGCGCCCGCAGGAACTTCCACCGGTCCCCCTCGATGGCAAAACGCCGGTCGGGGTAGCAGACCGCCAGATGTTCCAGGAACCGGCGTCGCAGACAGGTGACGATCCACGGCAGACGCACCTCATCCGGTGGCGCCTGCCCCAGGACGTGCAGGCTCACAGGGGTGGTTTCGTTGTGTATCTCGTGCAGGTACTCTTGCACCCGCACGATCTGGTCCTCGCTGAAGAGGCCGTCCTCGGCCGGCTGGAGGTTCAGCTCGGTGTCCAGACCGGTGTCCCGCACTTGCCGACTGATCCGCTGGCGGAACTTTTCCTTCAGTGCCCCCGGCTCGAGCGCCTGCCACTTGTCGATGTCGTTGTGCAGATTCGCCAGTTCGTCGGACAGGCCGGCGTGCACCGAAGGGGGAACGAGGTGGTCGACGAGCACAGCGTACGCTCGCCGCCGGGCTGGTCCCGATTCTCCCAGGTTGTTGATCACCCACGGGTTGATGTTTGGCATCGTGCCGATGACAATGTCCGGCCAGTCGTAGCGGGACAGGCCAGTGCCTTTGCCGGGCAGGATGAACTCGGTGCCGTGCGTGCCAAAATGTACGATTGCATCGGCACGGAATCCCTCTTGGAGCCAGAAATACGTGGCCAGGTAGTGGTGTGGAGGGGGAGTGAGCCGGTCGTGCGCCAGCGACGTATCGTAGGCTTCGCCTCGGAGTGGCTGAGGCAACAGGATTACGTTGCCCAGGTCGATGCGCGGGATCACGATGAATCGGTTTGAGCCATCGGACCAGACCATGAACCGGCCCGGTGGCGGCCCCCACCGCTCGATGAGTTCCTGCCGGCGGGCCGAGGGCACCTTGTCCCGGAGCCATGCCTCGTACTGGGCTACGGGCACCAGCACTGCCTTGCCACTGCGGGCCAGACGATCCAGTGACTCCGGAGCCCACGGTCCAATCTGGCGCCCGTGGTCGATCATCCACTCGATGAGTTCCTGACCAGTGGCCGGTAGCGGCCCGACCCGATAGCCAGCTTGTTTCAGGCGAGCCAGGACGCGGACCATACTCTTGGGGCCGTTCATGAACATGCCGGTCGCGCTGCCCCGCATCAGCTCGCCTTTGCCCGATTCCCGGTTGTAGTAGATGAACGCGATCCGTTTCTCGTGATTGGGCAGGCGCCGGAGCCGGGCCCAAGCTGCCGCCCGGTCCACCAGGTGCTCGACGCGCTCCGGAATGGGTACAAACGCTTCCGGACTGCCACCCCCTTCGTGCGTGCCGGCTGCTACCTGAGGTTCGATCGCACCAAGCAGCTCCTGACTGATGATGTGGAACGCCAGTTCATGTGCTGCCAGCCCGACCGTACTCGGTTCCCACTCGCCGATCGACTGCTTGCGCAAGAAGATCGAGTGGAGGTGTGGTACGCCCAGCTTTTCGCGCCACTGAGGGTTTTCCCGGCTATGGCAGGTGTGAATTACCACGTCGGGCCGAAAAGCTTCCACATTCCGGCGATACGAGTCGCTGAGGTCGACGGCAGCCACGGCCAGCATGCCACGCTGTTCACAGACTCTGATGAGGGCGTCCACCACCGCCGGTTGCTGGTACAGAAGATGGGTTCCATGCACGGCGATGACCACACGAACGGCTTGGTCCGTCGGTTTGCCGACAGCCTTCGCCCACCGCAAGAACTGCTCCGTGCTGTCAAACAGTGCCTCGTGGTCCGGATGGTAAAGCTTGCCGCGGATCTGGTCGGCCGGCTCCGGAGGCAGCACCTTGCGA
Source organism: Planctomycetota bacterium (assembly GCA_026991575.1). Classification (GTDB taxonomy): domain Bacteria; phylum Planctomycetota; class Planctomycetia; order JALXBF01; family JALXBF01; genus JALXBF01. Next base: position 3,175 of record JALXBF010000131.1, read on the forward strand.
TCCTGCCCCAGATAGCGAGCTGCGACGTAGATCAGCAGGCGGCGCAGGTTTTCGCGGGTGTTCCCGTAGTAGGCGGCCAGTTTGGGATCGTGCTGAATCAGGCCGAGTTGTTTCAGGCGTGGGATGCGCCGTTCGGCCAGGCCTGAGATCGACAGGATCACGAGGTCGGGGTTTCCTTGCTTTGCCTTTCGCAGAACTGTTACGTACTGATCGCTTGCCTCGGCCCGGACGTGTTGGATGAGCACGGCGTCAAACCGTGCAAGATCGGCTTGTTCAGCCTCCACGGCGTCGTCGGGAACGTACTCTACGCGGAGCCTAAGCGGTTGTGCGAACTGCCGGAGGTGTTCGAAGATACCACCATGCAGTCCCAGGAACGCAATCGTTGGCTCATCGTTGCCGGCACCGACCGGCGGTGCGTCGGCGGCGGCTGGCGCTGCCCGGCACAGCGCCAGCGTCCAGAATGCGGCACCGAGGGCTCGTAGCAAGCGGCCCGTGATCCGCGGCACGCTAGAACTCCTGATTGATGTTCTCGCGACCGTTCCGCGTTCCTAGCGCGCGAAAGACGTCTACCGAGATCGTTTCCGAGATGAACCGCACCGAGCCGTCGGCCATCGCCACATTGACACCGTCGCTGTGGTAGCTGCGGGCGGCGAAGTTGACGCAGCCGTTGTGAGGGGCCTTGCAGTCATACCTGGGGTCGTTCGGTACGCGATTCGTGCTGAACATGTTGTGTTGGGGATTGCCGCCGAGCCAGACAACACCACGGTCGGAGGCGTTGGGCACCAGGCCCTGGCAGCTGTCGATGTTCTCGGCGTTTGCCCCAACGCCACCACCGCGACGGGCGAAGATGTAGTTGTCCTTGAGGGTAAACGGGTCGAGGTCCCCCTTAAGCGTTTCGCTGAGGGCGATCGTCATGGTAGTGCCGTCGGGGATTTCCGCGATCCGAATCCAGGTCTGGTGGCCGAAGAGTCCGTTGCACCGCTTGCCGCGACACCGGCAACTGGTGCCCTGGTTCCCCATGTAGTTGATCGGTGCCCAGATCGGATGCATCTTCCCCACCGGATCGGCCGGGCAGATGAACTCCGGGATCCAGACGCTTCCCGGTTTGTAGAACGCAGGGTTCTGGTGGACCGATCGCCGCCAGTCCACGCGGTCGAAGTTAATGGCGTTGTAGACGTTTTCATGTCCGATGAACGGCAGCAAGTAGGTGGCCCAGCCGAACTGGTGGCGGTACTCCGGGCCCCGGCGTCCGGTCTCCAGGTGTCCGGCGGGGAACATGCCGTGAAGGTCGTGGTAGCGCATCAGGGCGATGCCCAGTTGCTTGAGGTTGTTGGCGCACTGGGTGCGCCGCGCGGCAGCGCGCACCCGCTGCACGGCAGGCATCAGCAGCGACATCAAGATCGTCATGATGGCAATGACAACCAGCAGCTCAATCAGCGTGAAGCCGACTCTGCCGGCTTTCGCGCACCGTACAACCATCGGCGCTCTCCGCACGTTTGCTCGTATCACTGTTGTTCGAGCCAGGCCTTCAGCTCATCGGCACACTTCTGGTCGCACACCGGATAGACCACTCCCTGGAACGTCATCAGGTTCTTCTCGGTAACCGCCTCGATCTGGCGATCGCACTGGGCGCACGGCACCGTCCTGCCGATGAATGTCGTCGCCTCTAGCTCTGGGTAGCCCCCCTCGGTGCAGCCGACCAGGGGCAAGACCAGCACCGAGACGCTCAACCACAGCAGCCGGCGGCGCCAGAGGCACTGCTTGGCAAACATCACCGGTTCCGTACCTCCCTTTGAACCGAATGCCCACGGTCTGCGACGCCGCAAGCAACTGCTGTGCCCGGTACGAAAGTCCCGTACCGTGAGCAGGTTCTCGGGAGGATCGCCGAACCGATCCGGTCAAACTTTCGCCGCGCGGCGGATAGCTGTCCCTCCTGGGGCGCGACAACAGCGGCGGCTGCGCACGGTCTCCACGGGACGGTGGCCGATGACGGCGACCGGTAGCCTAGCCGCTACAGCCCCCAGAGGTGGATGGCAACGAGGACCAGGAAGACAATGCCCAGGAGCAGTGAGAAGCTGCAGAAGGTTCGGAGCGCGGTGACCCGAATATCGCGCCAGTCTTCGTACCGGGTCGCCGCATACACCAGGCTGATGACAACCAGCAGCGGTAAGAGCGTCAGCAGCTTCATCCCTTGCGTTCGCTCGCGCGTCGTTTCCGCAGGTAGTACCACACGGCAGGTCCGCCGTACGCGTCCCAGATGATGAACACGTTGAGCAACCCGGCCACCATGGTGTAGAGCACAGCGATTTCCCACCGTTCGTTCAGCCGCGCGTTCAATTCAGACAACTCCGCCTTGGTTGGCGGGTAGGCGAAGCGACCCAGTAGCGGCAACGGACCACGATCGCGGGCTGCCCACTGAAGGGCCGATGGGATCGTGACCCAGCCCACTGGCAAGCGGCTGGCGCCGGCAAGTCCCATACAGTACAGCGTGAATCGCAGGCGGGCCACCGTACCCGACGGCACGGCCAGCGCCGGATCGGGCCGCGACCAGTAGATCGTGCGGCCTTCACCAAGCACCTGTCCCGTCAGCATGAGCACGGTGGTGCAGGTAAAGAACAGAACGGCCTTACCCCGCCGCCCCTGGTACCACTGGCCGAGTCCGGGCACGAGCCAGCTTAGCAGAGCAGCCAGGACTGGGTTCTTCAGGTCGATGCGTGGCAGTGTCTGGTCGGGTTGCTTCTCGGGCATGCCTCTCGCTCGTCACGGCTGCTTCGAGTAAACGGCGGCGGTAACCTGGCCAGAGTGCAAGTGCATCCAGTGGAATCTTACGGGCCTCGGTGCCTGCAGTCCGCGCCGCGGCTCGGCCAGCCGGCTATGCCGCGCTCTTCTGGCGGCATCGTTCCAGGTATTCCTGGGCCCAATCGCGTCCGAAGTACACGTCCTGGGCACGCCGGTTACTGACCACTTCCTGGGGCGTTCCATGCACGAGCACAGACCCTTCGTAGATCACGTAGGTTCGCGTGGTGATGTCCAGCGTTTCCTGGGCGTTGTGGTCGGTGATGAGGATGCTGATTCCCTCGTCACGGAGCTCGAGCACGAGCCGCCGGATGTCCTGGATGGCGCGCGGATCGACGCCGGTGAACGGTTCATCAAGCAGGATCAGACTTGGGTTGGACACCAGACAGCGGGCAATCTCCAACCGCCGCTTTTCGCCGCCGGATAACTGCCGCGCCAGGCTCTTGCGTAGGTGGCTCAGGCCGAAGTGCTCGAGCAACGTATCGACCACCTCACGCCGCGATCGAGCGGTGTGGTTGGGCATGAACTCCAGGATGGCCAGCAGGTTTTGCTCGACGGTAAGGTTCCGGAAGACGCTCGTTTCCTGAGGTAGGTAGCCGAGGCCGAGGCGGGCCCGGCGGTACATGGGCCAGTTGGTGATATCCGTGCCGGCGAAACGGACGCGGCCGCCATCGGCCTTGAGCGTGCCCATCACGATACGGAACGATGTCGTCTTACCGGCACCGTTCGGGCCAAGCAGGCCGACGATTTCGCCTTTGTTGACGTGGAAGCTGACCCCGTCCAGAACCTTCCGCGAACCGTAATACTTCACGAGCCCTTCGGCCTCCAGCAGCGGCATCGACGTTCCTCCTTGCTGGCGCTCCTGTGGCGGTGCTATTGTAGGCCTCGGCCCGCTGCCCTGAAAGGCAGATTCAGCGTTGCTGGCTGCTTACGGTTCCCGTTGCGCGTGCTCCCAAGCGGACCGGGCAGCCGCGTACACGTCCTGCAACGGCACGCCGTGCCGTCGAGCCGCCTGACGGCACGACTCGTACTCGGGACAGAACCGTTCGCGGCCGTCCGGAAGTCGCGCGACCTTGCCGCTGATCGATCCGTACGGTGTCTCGACGACCGCAGCGCGGCGAGGGAGCGTGCGACGGGCACAGCGCAGGCGACGTAGTCCCAGAGTTCCCGTTTCCAGGAACAGCACCTCCTCGAGGGTTCGGACCTCCGCGTCCCGTGCCAGGACCCTTAGCAACACGGCCGGTCGGTTCTTCTTGCCCGTCGCCTGCAGCACCTGCACGTCCAAGGCGCCGGCTTCTAGCAAACGTTCCATCGCGTAGCCGAGCAACTCACCCGGCACGTCGTCTAGATTGCACTCCAGCACCCAGATATGCTGTGCCTCACCCGGTTCAGCCCACTCCATCGCGCCGAGATATGCCCTCAGAATGTTCGGGTGGCGGGGGAAGTCCCTGGTTCCGGCGCCGCAACCGACGGCTGTCAGTGTCATCGGCGGCAGCGGACCGAACTCATCGACCAGCTCGGCCAGCAGCGCCGCGCCAGTCGGTGTGCACAGCTCGGCTTCAACCGGGCCCCCTTCAATCGGCACGCCCTTCAGCAGCTGGGCCGTGCCCGGTGCCGGGATCGACACCCGGCCGTGGGCGATCTCGCCACTACCGCCGCCGACTGATACCCGGCTGGCCAGCACACGGTCCACACCCAGCCGATGGATGCCGTGCACCACTCCAACGATGTCCACCAGCGTATCCACGGCGCCGACTTCGTGAAAGTGGACTTCGTCAATCGGGCGGCCGTGGACGGTTGCTTCCGCTTCGGCCAGCCGTCGGAAAACAGCCAGCGCCCGCTGCGCCACCGCCGCGTCCAGCCGCGCGTTGCGAATAATCTCTTCGATTTCCGGTAGATGGCGATGATGCTGCTGACGGGAGCATACAACCCGCACCAGTGTGGCGGCAAAGCCTGCCCGCTGGACCCGCTCGGCCGAAACTGTCGCATCCAGGCCCATTGCGCCGGCTACTTGCTGCAGCTCGGTCACGGGCACGCCCAGTTCGACCAGGGCCCCCAGCAGCATGTCGCCGCTGACTCCGCTGAAGCAGTCCAGATACAGCACACGCAGCATCGCAGTACCCTTGTGGTCATTGTGGTGATCCGTTAGCAGGCTGTTGCGGCTTAGAAAAGGATACTCAAGCAAGGAGCCCGGCATGGTTGAGCGTGAAGTCCATGTGGACGTAGCCGTCGTCGGTGCCGGTCCAGGTGGTTATGCAGCGGCGTTTACGGCCGCAGACCACGGCCTTCGCGTCGCCCTGATCGATCGCGAGTCTGATCTGGGGGGTGTCTGCCTGCTACGCGGGTGCGTTCCATCCAAGGCGCTGATCGCTGTTGCCCGGCTCGTTGAGCAGCTGCGCGCAGGAGCCGCGTGTGGCATCCGATGTTCGGGTGGCGTGACGGTCGACTTGCCGCAGCTGAAGCATTGGAAGGACGGGATCGTAACCAGAATGGCGCGTGGCTTGCGTGAGCTGGCTCGCGCGCGCCGCGTAACGGTGCTCCGCGGTACCGCACGCCTTCGCAGGGACATTGTCCCGAAGCTTGTTGTGACCCGGCCCGACGGCAACGTCGATCTCATTGCTGCCCGCCACGTGGTGCTTGCGACCGGCTCAGAACCGGCCGTGCCGCCAGCCGTTGAGCTGGACGGACGGGTTGTCGTGACAAGTGAGCAGGTTCTGAATCTGGAGCGTTGCCCGCGCCGCGTGCTGGTCATCGGCGGCAGCTACATCGGGTTGGAATTGGGCCGGTGCCTTCGCACGTTCGGCGCGGACGTTACGGTGGTGGAAATGCTGCCGACTATCCTGCCGGGCTTCGATCCGGATCTGGTACGGCCGGTGGAGCGGCGGCTGAAGAAGCTGGGCATCGGGCTGCGGCTGAACACGCGTGTCGAGCAGGTGCGGGTAGTGGGCGACGAGGCGGAAGTGCGGTTTGCGGGCGGCCACGCCGTTGCCCGCTATGACCTGGTGCTCGTAGCCACGGGACGTCGACCGGCCACAGCGTCGCTTGGCCTGGCCGAGGCGGGGGTGCTATGCGATGAGAGAGGGTTCGTGGTGACGGACGGCAGCATGCGGACGTCCCGGCCCGGGGTGTATGCGATTGGTGATTGTCGTGGTGGTCTGATGCTGGCGCACAAGGCACGGGCTGAGGGGGTGCAGGTGGCACGGCAGCTGGCCGGCAAGCCGCCTCGGGCCGACGCGCCCGTGCCCGCGGTGGCCTTTACGGACCCGGAGGTGGCCTGTGTCGGGATGACCGAGCGGCAGGCCGAGGCGTTGGGGTTGGTGCCTGAGGAGGTGCGCATCGAACGGTTCCCGCTGGCTGCCGTGGCGCGGGCTGCGATTGCCGGTGCCCCAGACGGGCTGGTCAAGGTGGTGGTGGAACGCGGGTCAGGTCGGGTGCTTGGCGTGGGGGTCGTGGGGCCGGAGGCGGGTGAGCTGATTGCGGAGGCGTCGCTGGCGGTGGCGGCCGGGGTGACGGTGGCTGAGTGGGCCGAGACGATTCATCCGCATCCGTCGCTGGCCGAATCGTTCGAGGAGTTGGCCGCGTTGGTGGAAGGCAGCACGGTGCATCTGTACAAGCCGCCCCGCGCACGACGTTGACCGCGGCATGGTTGGCTGGCTTGCTGGCGGGTAGGGAGCTGATTATTATGTGACTGACTGGTCAGTCACCGAACGGAGCCCAGACCATGGCAACCAGGACCAAGCGGCCAGTGGGCAGACCGCCGGACGAGCTGCTCAGGGCCCGACGACGACACGAACTGCTGCACGCCGCCATCGAAGTCTTCGCCCGCCAGGGCTACCAACGCACCGAGGTGCAGCAGATTGCCGATGCCGCCGGCGTGGCCAAAGGCACCGTCTACCGCTACTTCCCGTCCAAAGAAGCCCTGTTCCTCGCAGCTGCAGACTACGCCATGCAAGCCCTCACCCAGTGTGTCGACGAAGCCGTGCAGGCAGTCGAGGACCCGATCGACCGCCTGCGCACCGCCGCCCACGCCGTGGCCGACTACTTCCAACGCTACCCCGAGCGGATCGAGCTGCTCGCCCAGGAGCGTGCGGAGTTCCGGGGCGAGATCCCCCCGACGCACCTGATCTATCGCGAACGTCGTCGTGAACGATTCGAAGCCACCATCCGACGTGCGATCCAACAAGGACGGCTGCCCCAGGTCCGGGTCCGGTCCCTGGCCAACGCCCTCTACTACCTCCTGTTCGGTGCCATCCTCTGCGGCAGCGTCGAGCGCACGCCACGACAGTTGCGCAAAGCAGTGTGCGAAGCCTTCGACGCGGTGCTCGCCGCACTGGACCGAGGCCAACCGAACCAACAGCCAACGGGCTAACCGGTATGAAACACACTCTGCTGCTAGTGACGAACCTGCTTGCAGCGGTCTTCGTCCTGGCGATCACTCCCGGCTGCAGCCGTAGCCGGGCCGATCAGGATACGGTTGCACCCTTGATGGCCGAGCCCGAACCGATCACGGTGCGGGTCCAGCCGGTGCGCTCTGCGGTTGTCGAGGAACCGTTTGAGGCCATCGGGAACCTGGTGCCGCTGAAGCGGTCGGTGATCTACACGCAGGTGGATGGCACGGTGCGCTCCGTAGCGAAATCCCCGCGCCCGTTGCCCGTGGTGGTCGACGGCAAGCGGATCGACTATCCGCTGAGTGTCGACATCGGTGTGCCGGTGCGCAAGGGCGACGTGGTGATCCAGTTGGAGCCGCGCCCGTACGAGTTGGCGGTGCGCGAGGCCGAAAAGCGGCTCGCCCGCGCACAGCGGGAACTGGCCAGGCTGCTGGCCTGGCAGCGCCCCGAGGAAATCCGCCAGTTGCGCGCTGCCGTCGAGGCGGCCGCCGCCGAATTGAAGCTCGAACAGAGCACGCTGGAGCGGTATCGACGGCTGCGGGAACAAGGCGCAGTGAGCGAGGAGGAGTTTCAGCGCCAGGCGACGCGGGTCCAGTTGGCTGCAGCTCGTCATGAACAGCTCTCCGCTCAGCTTGCCATCGCGGAAGCGGGACCGACCCCCGAAGAGATCGCCGTGGCGGAGGCGGCAGTCGAACAGGCCGAGGCCGCGCTGGCACTGGCCAAGTACCGCTTGGAGCGGACCACCGTGCGCGCCCCCTACGACGGGGTGATCACCGAGTTCTTCGTGGCCGAAGGGGAGCACGTCCTGGCGGCGCCGCGGACCAAGCTGTTCGAAATCGTCATGGACCAGATCCTGGTCGCTCAGGTCAACGTGCCCGAGCGGTACCTGGGCCTGATTGCGCCGGGCGACAAGGTCACGCTCCGTGTCGTTAACCGAGATGAGCCGTTCGAAGGCACTGTGGCGTTTGTCAACGGCAAAGTCGACCACCTGACCAGGACGTTCCGCGTGCGGATCGGGGTCGATAACCGCAGCCGCACGCTGAAGCCCGGACAGTACGTCCGGGTCCGGTTCCGGCTGCGCTCGCAACAGCCCGGGCCGGTGGTGCCTGTCGCAGCGCTGCGGTACGAAGAGGGCGATCCGGTTGTCTACGTGCTGGACGGCAACGTCGCCCGCAAGAGGCACATTCGGCTCGGATTGCAGGGCAGGGCGGTGGCGCAGGTGATCGAGGGCCTTGCCGCCGGAGAACCGCTTATTACCGATCCGGTGGACCTGCTGGCCGACGGGATGCCGGTCCGGCTGGCCCACCAGGACCGCAGCAATGCCGGTGAACCCGTGGCGCGCAACACGAACGCGCGGCAATGAACCTGTCACATGGAGCAATTCGCAGGCCGGTTGCCACGCTGATGGCCGCCTCGGCACTGGTCGTCTTCGGGCTGATCTCCTGGGGGCGGCTACCGGTGAGCCTGTTCCCAGACGTGGACATCCCCGTCGTTACGGTCACGGTCATCTACGAAGGGGCCGCACCGGAGACGGTCGAGACCGACGTTACGGATGTCATCGAAGAGGCGGTGAACACGATCGGCGGCGTAAAGACGATTCGCTCGGAGAGCACCGAGGGAATGGCACAGATTTTCATCGAGTTTGAGCTGGAGACCGACGTGGACGTCGCCGTCCAGGAGGTCCGCGACCGGATCGCAGCCGTTCGTTTTGACCTGCCGCCGGAGATCAAACCACCGATCATCGAGAAGTTCGACCCGGACTCGGCGCCCATCCTGGCAATTGTGCTGGCCGGTCCTGCGCCGATTCGGGAGCTGACGCGATTCGCCGACGACATCCTGAAGCCTCGCCTCGAGGCGGTGCCGGGCGTCGGTGCGGTGCGCATCGTTGGGGGACGCGAGCGAGAGGTGCGCATCTGGTGCCGGCTCGACGACCTGTACCGCTTTGGCATCACCGCCCAGGACGTGGTCGACGCGCTGCGCAGCGGACACGTCGAAGTGCCGGGGGGGCGATTGGAGTTGGCCACGCGCGAGATTGTCGTCAAGACCGATGCCGAGGCCAGACAGGTGTCCGACTTTGCCAACATCGTGATCGCCTATCGGAACTTCGTGCCTATCTATCTGAAGGACGTTGCCACGGTAGAGGATGGCGAGGAGCCGGCCCGTAGCCTGTCGCGGTTGAACGGTCAACCGGCCGTGTCGTTAATGGTGCGGCGCCAGTCGGGCACGAATCTGGTGGCGGTGGCCGAGCGGGTCAAAAAGGAGCTACGGCGGATTCAAGCGGGGGGGCTTCCGGAAGGCTACACGCTGACCCTTGCTCAGGACCTCAGCGTCTTCGTACGCCAGTCGGTGGCTGAAGCGCAGCGTGAGCTGTTCCGCGCAGCGCTACTGGCTGTGCTCGTCGTGCTCGTGTTCCTCCGATCGCTCCGCGGGGCCTTCGTGGTTGCGATGACGATCCCCACGACCATCATCGGCAGCTACGCGGCCATGTACGCGTTCGGCTTCAGCGCGAACATGATGAGCATGCTCGCGCTGACGATCTCCGTCGGCATGATCATCGACGATTCGATCGTAGTGCTGGAGAACGTCTACCGGCACATGGAAGAGGGCCAGGGCCCGTTGGCGGCAGCTTTTGCCGCGATGCATGAGATCGGCTTTGCGGTCGTGGTCACCTCCGTGGCCATCTGCGCCGTGTTCCTACCAGTGGCCTTCATGCGCGGCATCGTGGGCCGTTTCTTCTATGAGTTTGGCCTGACGGTGACCTTCGCGGTCGTCATCTCAACGACGGTGGCCCTGACGCTGTCGCCCATGCTCTGCTCCCGCCTGCTTCGGCTGGGGACCGCCAATAGCCGACTGGTTCGCTGGAGCGAGTTGCTGTTTGTGGCCATCGAGCGGGGCTATGCGCGTGCGATCGCCTGGGTGTTACGGCTCCGCTGGCTGACACTGCTGGCCGCGGCGGCTTTCTTTGCGTTCAGCCTGACGCTCGCCGGCCGGCTCGGCAAGGAATTCGTCCCCGAGCAGGATGAGTCGCAGTTCAACGTGCAGGTGCAAACACCCCTTGGATCGACTCTCCAGCAAACGGCTGCGATCACAGAGGAGCTGGAGCGTCGACTGCGCAAACTGCCGGGCGTCCGATCGCTGTTTACCACGATCGGTGCCGGGATGGAGGGCCGCGTCAATGTTGCCACGATCCTGGTTCAGCTGGTGCCGCGTGAGGAACGGCCGTTGAGTCAACAGCAGATCATGCAGCTTGCACGTCGCCAGCTTGCCCCGTTCACGCACCTGAAGATCAGCGTCGAGAACATTCCGCGCGTCAGCGGTGGCGGTTTCCGGGCGGCACCGATTCAGTACAACCTTCGGGGGCCGGATCTGGACCAGTTGGTCCGGCTCGCACGCCGCACGGCTGAACGCATGCGCCGCGTGCCCGGCATCGTGGATGTCAATTTGAGCTATGAGTCCGGCAAGCCGCAGCTTCAAATCGTCCCCGACCGGACGCGGGCTCGAGATCTGGGGTTCGACCCACGCAAGATCGGCCGCACAGTGCGCCTGCTCGTGGGGGGCGAGGAAGTTGCCGAGTACGAAGAGGGCGGTAAGCGCTACGACGTACGGCTCCGGCTGGCCGGATCGGACCGCGAGCGGGTGCAGGCGGTCCGCATGCTGCCTCTGAGGACCGCAACAGGCGATCTAGTCCAACTGCAGCAGGTGGCCGACGTGCGGCTCGCAGTCGGTCCGATGCAGATCGACCGTCAGGACCGTCGTCGCCAGGTCACCGTGATGGCAAACCTCGAACCGGGCATGCCGCTCGGGCAGGCCATGGCCCGCATCCGGGAGCTGGAGCGAACGGTGCGGATGCCGGCAACAGTGGAGACGGTCTTCACCGGTGCAGGGGAGCTGATGACGGAGTCGTTCGAGAGCATCAATTTCAGCCTGTTCCTGGCCGTCGTACTCATCTACATGACGCTCGCCGCCCAGTTCGAGAGCTTTGTCCAACCGCTGGTCATCATGGTCTCGCTGCCGCTGTCCGTTGGTGGTGCCTTCGTCGCACTGCTGTTGGCCGACCGTACGCTGAACGTTTTCAGCATGATTGGCATGATCATGCTCATGGGGCTCGTGACCAAGAATGCCATCCTCCTGATCGATCGCACCAACCAATTGCGCCGCGAAGGACTCGCGCCGGATGATGCCCTGCGGAAAGCCGGTGCCCAGCGGCTCCGGCCCATTCTGATGACGGCACTGTCGACCATGGCCGGCATGCTGCCCGTGGCTCTGGGCACGGGAGCAGGATCGGAGACCCGTGGTCCGATGGGACTGTGCGTGCTGGGCGGTATGATCAGCTCCACGCTGCTGACGCTGTTTGTCGTCCCGGCCCTCTACAGCGTGTTGACGCGGCACGGTGGCGGTAACCAGAAGCCGGTGGCAGGCTAGGCCGTGCACGTCGCTCGGGCCACGAACACCGCACCCTCGGGCCGATGTGCGACGGTGCCAGCAGTGCACGCGGGCTGCCGGGCGTCGGCGGGCTGAGGCGTCCGCGCGGCCGGGGTGCATTCGGTGCACGTCTCTAGAATGTTGCGGGGGACAGTGACGGAGGCGCGACGCGTGAACACGAAGCGGGTGCACGTGATTGGGGCAGGGCTTGCCGGTACGGAGGCAGCGATGGCGGCCGCGCGGCAAGGCGTGCGGGTGGTGCTCTACGAGATGCGGCCGCGGAAGATGACGCCCGCCCACCGTTCCGGCAAGTTCGCCGAACTGGTCTGCTCCAATTCCCTGGGCGGTGAGCAGCCTGCCAATGCCAAGGGGTTGCTGCAGGCTGAGATGCGCCGCGCGGGGTCGGTCGTCATGTGCGCCGCGGACACTGCACGCGTGCCTGCCGGCGGCGCACTGGCCGTGGACCGGGAACGGTTCGCGGATCAGGTAACGGCCCTCATCGAAGCTGAACCGCTCATCGAGGTCCGTCGCGAGGAGGTCACCGAGCTGCCGCCCGACGGGATCGTCGTCCTCGCCACCGGGCCGCTGACCTCCGACGCACTGGCCAACGCACTGCGTCAGATCATCCCCGCTGAACACTTCCTGGCCTACTACGATGCGGCGGCACCGGTTGTACTGGGCGAGACCATCAACTATTCGATCGTGTTTCGCGGTGGCCGATTCGAGCAGCCCGACGACTACCTGAACTGCCCCCTGACGGCCGAGGACTACAAGCGGCTGCACGAGGCGATCCTGCAAGCACGCAAGCACGTGCCCCACGAATGGGAGCACCTGGAGTACTTCGAGGGATGCATGCCCATCGAGGAGCTTGCCCGCCGTGGCTACCTGACCTTGCGCTTCGGTCCGCTGCGTCCCGTCGGGCTTCGCGACCCGCGCACCGGCCAGGAACCGTTTGCCGTGGTTCAGCTCCGCCAGGAAGACCTGGCGGGGCGGCTGTGGAGCCTGGTCGGTTTTCAGACCGGGCTGAAGTGGCCCGATCAGAAGACGATCGTGCGCACGATTCCTGGCCTGGAACAGGCCGAGATCGTTCGCTACGGCGTGATGCACCGGAACACATACCTGAACGCACCGGCTCTCCTGGATGCCACGCTGCGCATGCGGCACCAGGCGCGGCTGTTCGTTGCGGGCGTGCTCTGCGGGGTGGAGGGCTATCTGGAGTCGGCAGCGACCGGTTGGCTTGCCGGACTGAACGCCGCGCGCGTCGCCCAGGGACGGGAGCCCGTGGTGCCGCCGGAAGTGTCCATGCTTGGGGGCCTGGTCCGGTTCCTGGCCACGGCACGCCCGGAGAACTTCCAGCCGATGAATGCCAACTGGGGCCTGGTGCCGGCCGTGCCGGGTAGAAAGAAGGACAAGCGTGCTCGGAGAGCGTCCATGTACTACCGCGGCGTGACAGCGTTCGAACAGTGGCTGCGCTCGATCGGTTGGACGCCCGCGCATGTGGCCGATACGGCGGCGAACGCTGCTGCGGTGGAGGCCGCCGTGCTGAAGGCCGACCCAGACGCACAGTAGCCGTGCCTGGCCTTTGCCCGTGTGAGAAATGGGATCAGTCGGAAAGCGTGCCGAATTGCGTGAGAGCAAGACGTGAGGCGAGTCCACATCATCGGTCGTAAGAACAGCGGTAAGACAACGTTGATCACCGAATTGGTTCGTTACCTGTCGGCCCGCGGCTACCGCGTCGGTACGATCAAACACACCCACCACCAGCACGAGCTCGATACCCCGGGCAAGGATTCGCACAGGCATCGCGAAGCTGGGGCGGCACCGGTGGGAATCATCGCGCGGAACATGACGGCGGTCTTCTGTCCCGCCACGGAAGGTGAACCGAAAGAAGAGCGGTATCGCCGCATGGCACCGCTATTCGCCGGCTGTGACGTGGTGCTGGTCGAAGGGGATCTCCAAACGGATCAGCCAAAAATGGAGGTCTGGCGCGCAGCAACGGGCAATGAGCCCGTAGCGTGTTCGGACAGCTCGGTCCGCTATCTGATCACCGACGACGAGCCTCCGCCATGCGCAACACCGCGCCTGCCACGAAGCGAGCTGTCGGCGGTAGCGCATGCTGTGCTGGAACTTGCAGGACTAAACATCCGGACGGACTGAGCTGGTGACCGATCAGATCCCGGCAGGGCGTTGCGGCGTGTACCCGCCCTACCGGTCCCACGGGCTCTGGTGGCTGCAGCACCACCTCATTTCCGTGACCATCCAGGTCCTGGCCGGTTGGGCTGGTAAGGTGCGGATGGTCGCTGGCCGTCGTGCCTGGCGAGACTGGCGTGGGCCATAGCAGATCGCGGCGGATGAGCGGACGTATGCGCTGGACAGCCGGCGGCAATGGGCTATGGTTGAATGACGTGTCTTGGGGCGCGCAATGGTGCGTCGCCGCATCCGTCGCTGATCGGGGGGCCAAGCGGGGGATACGGCCTCGGGGGACACGCCATCGTCTGAGTCGCCATCGTCCGGGGGAGGTACAGAGATGAGCATCATGTCGCAGGTACGGCCCGACCCAGGCGGACCGACTCCGCTGTTTCACAGTCGATCTGCCGTCCTGGCTGCGCTAGCGATCATTGCCGTCTGTTTCTTCTTCCTGGGCCGGGGGGCCGCCGGCCCCGCTCCTGCGCCGGGCCAGCATCAGGTCAAGGTTGTCGTCTCGGGCGAGCGTGGCTGGCAAGGCCCAACCGGTTCGCTGAGCACGCTGGTAAGCTCTGCCGGCCGCACCCTGCGCGTGGGCATCTTCTCCAAGATCCGCCTGCCAGGCGGCGTGCCCGCTCACCTGGCAGGCATGATCCTCTGTACCGTCCTGGCTGGCATCGTGCTGATGAGCAGCCAGTTTCGATTCCGTTAGACTGTTGGTTCCCAGCCCGGTTCGTATTCGCGGTCCCAGAGCGACGCAGCTTCCTTGTCCCCTTGGATATGTCCTGACTGGGGACAGCATCTCAGGTCGCGACCTACCCGGTAGGCGATGTTGCCCAGGTGGCAGAGCAACGTGCTCTTGTGCCCTTCTTCGATGTCGGAATTCAGCGGTTCGTTCTCGCGTATGGCGTTCAGGAAATTTGCAATGTGCGTTGCGTCGCCGCCCGGGCCCTTTTCCTGCTTGATCAGCTTGTTGCGGATGTCGTACACCTTGTAGCCCGTGCCGCTGATCACCAGCGTGCCTTCCTCACCGTGGAAGCTGGCGCCGAACATCGAGCCATCGGGGCCGTACGGATTGCAGCTCAGGCCTTCCCACGAGATGCTGATCTTTCCTGGGAAGTCATACCCGACGACGTGTGTGTCGGGTGTTTCCTGGTCGTCGTCGAAACGGTACCGACCGCCGCACGACGTCACATGCGTCGGGTAGTCGACGCCAAGGCCCCAGCGCGACAGGTCTACAGCGTGCACGCCGTTGTTGCCCAATTCACCGGTACCCCAGTGCCAGAACCAATGCCAGTTGTAGTGGATGACGTTCGTGCGGTAAGGACGCCGCGGGGCCGGTCCCTGCCAGAGTTCATAGTCCAGGTAGTCGGGTGGATCGGCCAGTTTGCCCCGGCCAATGGAGCCGCGGCGATTGGCATACCAGGCGCGCGAGTAGTACACCCGACCGATGATACCTTCGTGCAGGGCCTGCATCGCCTCGCGAATCTTGGGCCAACTCCGGCGCTGGTTGCCCATCTGCACCTTGCGGTTGTACTTGCGGGCCGCCAACACCATCAGCTCCCCTTCCCGCGGATTGTGGCTGCATGGTTTCTCCACATAGACATGCTTGCCAGCCTTACACGCCAGGATCGTGGCGGGCGCGTGCCAGTGGTCCGGCGCGGCGATGACTAGCGCGTCAACGCCCTTGTCGTCCAGGATGCGGCGAAAGTCGGTGACTGTCTTGGGACGGTACGTCCCCTGGTCGATTCGCTCCACCGCGCTGGCGGCAGCTTCCATGCGGGAGCGATCTGGATCGCAGACGTAGGCGACCGTGCAGCCCGGTTGACCATGGAATGCTCGGGCCAGCTGTGTGCCCCGGCCGCCGGTGCCCATGATGCCAACGACGATCGTTTCGTTAGCTGCCACCGCCGTACGTGCTGCTCCGGCGGCAACCATGCCACCGCTCAAAAACAGGAAGGTCCGACGGTTCATCATGCGATGTCTCCTCTCAGCTCCAACGGTGCTCGTCGCCAGACTGGCTCGACCAATGGCCCCCATCATAGCGGACACCGTCCGGTGCGCAAACCCGACCAGTCTCAACCGGCCAAACCCGCAAGATCGACCCCACCGGTGGGCTACAGGCTCGGCGGGCCCGGTCGCTTCGAGCGATCGGAAACCCAGCGCGGCCGGTCGTCCCGATCGGCCGCTACGCGTGATCGGGGACGAGGACGATCACGCGGAGCGAGCCGAGCGCGATCCGGGTGACGGGGTTGTCCAAGGCGATCTTGAAGCCGGCTACCGCCGGAGGACACGCCGCAGGCGGCGTTCCCCTTGAGGCGCTCGGAACACGGCGAAGCGGTGGCATGGTCCGAGGAGACTGACCCGGGCCGGCCGGGGCACTCGACGGGCAGGCTGGTCCGGCATAAGATTGGTAGCGCTCAGCAGCATCCACTCCGACGGAGGAAATCGATGGGTAAGGGTACGCGACAAAAGGAGCTGCGCGCCCGACGCCACCGCCGTCAGAAGCTGCGCAAGCTCCGGGCACGCATCCTGGCCGCAACCGACCCAGAGGAACGCGAGCGGCTGATCCAGAAGTACCGTAGAATCAGCCCGTTTGCGCCGTTGCCGGAGCTGCCCGAACAGTCCCAGCCGTCGGCCGGCTAGCGGCCTGCCGCTGATCGTAGCAATCGAACTCGAGCGCGCCCGTAGCTCAATTGGATAGAGCATCGGACTTCGGATCCGAGGGTTGGGGGTTCGAGTCCCTCCGGGCGTGCTCGCTTTTTTTGTCTCCGGCGGCAAGTAGCGTCTGGCAGATTGTCGCCCTGGGATGGCCGGGGAAAGCCATGACCGCACGACCGCTCTTTCAGACGGCCGCGCAGCTGCGCGAGGCGTGTCGGACCGGCCGCTGGCACCAGCCGACGGCAGGTCAGGCACCCGGTTTTGTGCAGACAAATCTGGTGGTCGTTCCGCGAGATGTGGCGTTCGAGTTCCTCTTGTTCTGCCAGCGGAATCCCAAACCTTGTCCGCTGATTGAGGTCTGCGAGCCGGGCGACCCGGTGCCACGACGCACCGCTCCCGGGGCGGACCTGCGTACCGACCTGCCGCGCTACCGCATCTACCGGTGTGGCGAGCTGGAGCGAGAGGTCACCGAGATTACCGAGTACTGGACGGACGACCTGGTCGCATTCCTCATTGGCTGTTCATTCACATTCGATCACTTGCTGGCTGCGCGCGGTATCGCTGTGCGGCACCTGGAGTGTGGCTGCAACGTGCCGATGTTTCGGACATCGGTACCGTGTGAGCCGGCTGGCCGTTTCAGCGGGCCGTTGGTGGTGTCGATGCGGCCACTGAGTCCTGGCGATCTGATCCGCGCCGTCCAGGTTACGGCAGCATACCCGCAGCTGCATGGGGCTCCGGTTCATGTCGGTGATCCGACTGCAATTGGGATCACCGATCTGAGCCGGCCAGATTGGGGGGATCCAGTACCGGTGCGGACCGGTGAAATCCCGGTCTTCTGGGCCTGCGGCGTGACGCCTCAGGCCGTGGCATTGGCGTCGAAACTGCCCCTCATGATCACGCACGCGCCGGGGCACATGTTCGTTACCGACCTGCGTGAAGCAGAGCTACTGGCCGGCTAGCGGCCCGTGAGGCCGAGAAGCGGAAGCCAGTAGGTCGCAAACAACGTCAGCGTGGCGATGGCCACCAGATTCATCAACAAGCCGGTGCGTGCCATGCGCTGGATCGTGATGCGGCCTGTGCCGAAAACGATTGCGTTCGGTGGCGTGCCAGCCGGCAGCATGAATGCATAGCTTGCCGCCATGGTGGCCGGCACCAGCAGCACCATGGGCGGTATGCCCATTCCTTTGGCAGCAGCGGCCAGGATCGGCAGAAACGCGCTGGCCGTGGCCGTGTTGCTGGCCAGTTCCGTCGCGAAGATCACCACTGCGGTGATCGCGGCTGCCAGTGCCCAACCGGGCAGATGACCCCAGCCGGCAACCTGGCCGGCAATCCACCGGTCCAGCCCGGAGCTGGCCACGGCGCGGGCCAGGCTGAGGCCACCGCCAAAGATCAGCAGCACGCCCCAGGGCAGTCGGACGGCTGTTTCCCAGTCCAGTGCGAACTCGTTTGTCTCGAAGTCCACAGGGATCACAAACAAGGCGACTGCCGCCAGGATCGCAATCATCTCATCGCTAAGCCGAGGCAACCAGGGGATGAAACGCACAAGGGGCGCGATCCTCTCCAGCCAGTCATGGCTGAGCCACGCCGCAACCGTCACGGCAAACACCGCCAGCACGATCCGTTCGGCCCGAGTGGGGGGGCCCAGTGCCGCCAGTTCCCGTTGCACAAGGAGCCCGGTGTGCTCCGCCAACCGGTTCACGCCACGCGGCATGCCCGCGGCCATGTAGCCAAAAAGCACCGCCAACAGCACGACACCAATCGGCGCCGCCAGCACCATCCACTGCCCGAAGGGCACTGCGACGTTGAGTTCGTCTCGAGCAAAAGCTGCAAGCAGGACGTTTGGCGGTGTGCCGACCAGGGTAATCGAGCCCCCGATGCTTGCAGCGTAGGCGACACCCAGGAGCAACGAGCTTCCGAAACGGTCCGCTTCCTCACGGCCCAGCTTTTCCTCCGCCCAGGAGACCACGCTGAGCACGATGGGCACCATCATGACCGTGGTGGCCGTGTTGCTGATCCACATGCTCAAGAAGGCGGAAGCTAGCATGAAACCGGCAAGCAAACCGAGCGCGGACCGGCCCGCGTAGCGCACGATGTGCAGCGCGATGCGTCGATGGAGCCCCCATCGTTCCATGGCAATGGCAAGCATGAAACCACCCATGAACAGGAAGATCGGGGGTGACGCGTACGGCGCGGCCGCGTCACGCAGCGGCAAGACACCAAGCAGGGGAAAAAGCACCATCGGCAGCAGAGCGGTTACGGGCAGGGGCATTGCTTCCGTGAGCCACAGGCCTGCGATGAGTGTGCCGATGGCTGCCGTGACGCACGCTTCTCGGCTGAGCTGTTGCTCGGGCCAGTGCGCACGCAGGCCCAGGTAGACGAGCACCGCTAGCGTCGGGCTAACTACGCGACCAAGCCAGATCCAGCGGCGTCGAATGCGCCGTTGAGCAATCAGTTCCTCCTCAGCCATGAGTGCACTCCTCAGTCGAACGGTACCGACGGCGTGGCAGCACCAGGTGCGGCTCGATTTTATGGGCAAAGACCATGCACCGCGTGCGATGACCGACCCCGCCAGTAGTGGCAATGGTGACAGGTCCGCAAACGCCTAAAACGGGCGCCTGGCCGGCCCAGCACTCGCTCCGGGTAGCCACCTCGGCATCCGTCGACGGACGATGGCCGAAGGGGGGCGTGACCAGCGCCAGGCTAGCGGCTCCTTGCCCCCACGGCAATGCCGGTCGCAAGGATCGAGCAGTTCCGGGCAGTGCGTTAGACCGGCCAACAATGGGGCCGCCGATCTACGACCTTTGCGACGTGAGGATCGCTGCTACCCCCCCCTGTGGCACCCGCCGGCCGGCTCTGCGCTTGCGTCGGGCCGCCTGTAAGCTAGAGTAAACTGGGGACGGACCAACCGCAGTGCGGTTACTTGCCGGTGGGACGAGTCCTGCATCAAGCGTTCACAGCAACCGGGGGGACATCATGTCGATGCCACTGTCTGCACGTCTGCGCCGGATCGGTTCGATGATCAGACGTTTGCGTGCGAGGGCCCGTAGCGCGCGCAGCCGCTCACGTCGCAGGCACCTTCGCCGCCGGATCCGCCGGCTGGCTCGCCGTCGCAGTGCGCTACGTGCACGTCTGGCTCGCCTGGGAGGGCTGGCTGCCGTCGGGGCGGGCGCCGCGTTGATGGCTATTCCTTCCGACGGTCCCGCGACTCAAGCCGACACGACCGGAATTGCGGTCGAGGGCTCGGCCGTTTCCGAGCCTAGCTCGCCGTCGCCGACTGCAGAGCCCGGAGCCGGTGCGGCCCTTCCAGACACGCCGTCGCCCGAATCAGTGGCAACGGACAGTGCCGCTGGCACCAGCTCTCCGGGCACGTCTGACCCGCCTCCTGATCAGACGACGCCATCATCCGCCAATAGCGGTGCGGCAGCCGGAAGCGACACGAGCAACCCATCGGCAACCAGCGCCAGCAGTAGTGATAGCAGTTCGTGGCAGCTCGTTACCGACCAAGGCGGCAGTGGCGGATCAAACGGCGGTGGCGAGGCCGATGTCGGGGGCAGCAGTGGCGCATCAGCCCTGTCTGATTCCGGCACCTACTACCAGGCCCCCTACGATTGAGCTTAGCGCAAATGGCCGGCAGCAGTGCGTCGATGGCATCCAGTTCTCGGCCGACCGTCATTGGTCCGTTGCAATCAGGCACCGCCGGCCACGACACAGAAGGTGTGCGGGCCCACGGGCAGCCGTTGGCACAGGAGCCGGCAGCATCGTTCTCTGAGCGTGCTCCTCTGGTTCCCTCCACAACCTAGCCCGCCTGGGTTGTGGGACGTGGCTTGACGGCCCGAGCGCCGCGCCACGCGAGACCGGCAGGACAGGCCGCTGTACGTTCTGAAGGTGGTGCCGCATTCGGCGCGTGCCACGCACACCCACGGGGCGGAAATCCACGGGGTGAGCCTTCTCCCGCCATGGACAGGCGGGCGCAGTCTGCCTGCGCGGCCTGGCTGAGCCGGCGGTCGGCATGCGTGAAGTCCGCGTGCCCGCTTATGCCAGCAATCCATTGCGCGAACCAATACTCCACTTCCCTAGAGGCTCGGGCGTGGGAGCCAGCGTTTCCCCAGGACTCCGGCACATCTTCTCAGGGCTGCCGGCCCTTCGGCCACTGCATGAGCTGAGTTGGCTTCGACGGGCTGGCTGCTTGACCGGGTTCAACGGTGCCGATACCTTTAAGTGGTCGATGTGCCGTCGTTGTTGTGGCGGTGATGTCGCGCCGCAAGGAATTCGCTCGGGCGGCTAGCTCAGTTGGTTAGAGCGCCACACTCACATTGTGGAGGTCCGGGGTTCGAATCCCTGGCCGCCCACTCTGGCCGGTCCAGCGCGGACCGGCCATTTTTCGTCGTGAGCACTGGACCCCAGGCTCTGGCAGCGATTCCCAGTCTCTGTGTACCGTCAACTGCGCGAGCGGCAACATCGTGCCGTACTGGTGACAGGTGCTGCACGGAAGCCGAGAACCAAGGTCGCGTTCTGCCTGTCGAACGCCGACGCAGCGCGGGGAGCTCGTGCAACGTCGCGAACCTGCCCTGGTTCGGCAACCTCTCGTTTCTCAGACCGTGCGGTGCCCGGTTATGTTGATTCGCTCCTCGGCGCGCGTGGCCGGGCGATTGGGCCTGTGGCTGTACGGTTCTGAATGCGTCACTGAACTGACCATTTGCTACCTGCCCGATGGTCACCCGTTGCGCGGGCCGACCTGGTCGTGAGAGCGAAGCGGCGAGCGATGGTCGCCGATCAGTTCCGCATGGCTGAATCGGGTGGAGTCCTTGCAGGACGGTGGCCTGCATGCCGGCAATGTGCTGGCGGTGCGCGGCCTACTGGAGGCGATCGAGGACGATCGCTTACGGGGCTAGCGTTCGGGAAAGCTGGTTGAACGGGGAAAATGACTCCATTTGTTGGGGTCCGTGAGCTGGGGCGCTTCGTAGGATTTGCAGTCGTGCCCGCGCAGGATGTGCCGCCACGGGAGTGGGACGCCGATTGAGCGCGGCCGCAGGTTGGATGGGCCAAAGGGAAACCACACCTCGGTTCGCCGCGAACAATCTCTCGGTGGACCGTCCCAGGAGACGCCCGCGAGACATGTCGATGGTCACTGACGGTGATGGCACACAAGCTGCGGAGGCCGCTACCAGTCGGGCCTCGTCGCATCGAGCCTGGGTCGTGCTTGCACTGGTCGTGCTGGCAGTTGCGCTCCGGGTTGTTGCGGCGTGGATGTTGCCGCGGATACACCCTCCCCTGTATGCAGGAGCGTTCTACTTCCCGGACAGCGAGATCTACTGGAAGCTCGGCCTGCAGCTGTATCATGGCCGCGCGTACACGGACGGTGCTAGAGCCGTTGTGCGTACGCCGGGCTATCCTGCGTTCTTAGCCGTGGCCATGAGGCTAGTCGGGCCCGAGCCGGCGCGGGTGCGCGTCGTGCAGGCGGTGCTGGCCGGGGGCGGCTGCTGTTTGCTGTTGTATTTGCTCTGGCGCCGGCTGTTGGACGAAAGGCTAGCTCGCGTGGGCTTGGCGCTGATCGCTGTCTATCCGCCGGCCGTTCTTTTATCGGTGTTGATGCTTTCCGAAGCGCTCTTCACACTGTGGCTGGCTGCTCAGCTGTGGGCGCTGGTCGAGTTGTGGAAGGGCATTCGTGAGGACGGTTGGGATCGGCCTGACAGCGGGCGGCGTGCTCAGGTGATCGGGGCGGCGTTTGCGGCAGGGCTGGCCGGTGGGTTGGCAGCGCTTACCAGACCGGTCTGGCTGCCGGTGGTACCGGTGGCCGGGGCGTTGCTTCTCTGGGCGCTGGTGCGGGCCAGACGCCGGGCACAGGCGCGAGTGCGGCTGTCGGACGCTGCCGCTGTGGCCATCATGCTTTGCGCATTGGTGCTTATTTGTTTCCCGTGGTGGGCCCGGAACCGTCTGGTCACAGGGCATTGGGTGCTGGGCAGCCTGTGGGCAGGGGCCAGCCTGTACGACGGGCTAAACCCGCGCGCGACGGGCGCCAGCGACATGCGGTTCTTCGAACAGCCGGAAGCGTACGGGCTCGATCCGCAGCTGGCTGTGATGGCCGAGTATGAGCAGGACTTGTACCTGAGGCGGAAAGCGTTCGAGTTTCTCCGCCAGCAGCCGCGGCGTGCGGTCTGGCTAGCGTGGCGCAAGCAGCTACGGTTTTGGAGCATCGTACCCCATGCTGCCGGTTGGTCTGCCCCCCCGTTGCGGTATGCAGCTGCCGTCGGATGGTCGTTGCTCTACGTTGCCATCCTGGTCGGTGCTTGGCGCTGTCGACCCGTGGGACGCTGGTTCCTGGTGCTGGCCGGTCCGCTGCTGTACACGGCGCTTGTGCATCTGTTGTTTGTGGGTTCGATCCGCTATCGTGAGCCGGTTCTGCTACCCGTGTTGGTTCTGGCGGCCGCTGCGGTGATCGGGCGCCCCAGCGAGCGGCAGCCGTAACGTGAAGACGGTCGCGGCCGGTTCACGTCGGTAGACGATGTCCCCCCCTGCAGAGCGGCAGATCTGGCGAGCGATGGTCAGGCCGAGACCGAGGCCGCCGGGCTTGTCGGTGGCGCACGGTTCGAACAACCGCTTGCGCATCGCCTCGTCCACCCCCGGACCATTGTCGGCCACCTCCACGCAGCCATACGCTCCGTCCCGTACCACCCGAACAACGATCCGGCCTCGATCGCCGGGCACGGCGTCGAGTGCGTTGAGCAGCAGGCTGATCAGCGCCGTCTGCACCGCCTCTGCCGAGGCACGGACGAGAAGTCCGCCATCGATGTTCTCAACCTCCAGCACGATCCCTTGGTGGTCGCACCTCGGACTGACCAATGCGACTGCCGTCTGCACCGTCTCGTTCAGATTCGCCTGGCCTTCGGATCGGCCCAGGCCGCGAGCCAGGTAGAGCAGGCCCCGGAGTTGGTGCTCAGCGAGCTGTAGCTCGATTCCCATCTGTTCCAGTTCCGGCGCACCGTCGCCGCTTGCCGGACAGTCTTCGCGATGCAGAGCCAGGAGCAAGCGGGCGGCGGCCAGCGAGTTGCGCACGTGGTGGGCCAGGCCGCTTGCCACCTGCGCCACGACCCGCTCACGCTCCCGCTCGGCGATCTCCTGTTCCAAGCGGCCCAGTTCCTGAGCTGCTTCCTGAATTACCAGCCGCAGCGCGTCGACTTCGCTGCTGATGGCCATCGGTTCCTGCTCCGCGTGCGATGGGTCGCGCACGGCCTGGGGCAGCAGTCGGACGCTGGCGCGGATCGCGCCGAGTGCGTGCGAGAGCCGCCAGGCGTGCCAGAGCACCCACACCGCAGCGATCAGGGCCACGCTGCCACCCAGCAGCAGCGGGACACGTGCCGCGCGCCAGCGGGCCAGCTGCCACTCGGACCGAGGGTATAGCACAACGAGCCGTTGGCCCGGCTCGGCCGGGGGGGTAAGCAACACGGCTGCCAGGTAGGACCGGCCTGCAAGCTCAACGCGAGGAAGTTCCGCGATGTCGGTGACCGATGCCTGCTCCAACGACGGCAGCCGGCCCATCTGGAGCCGCTCGACTGGCACCGTCGACAACTGCACCCGGCCGTCGCGGTCAGCGACCGCGAAATCGGCGCCGGTCAGCGCCTTAAGGCGTTCGAGGACACTGGCACTGAGTGGGAACGGCAGGCCGCGCAGCCCTTCAGCAATCGCTTGCAGGTGAGCGAGCTGACGCGCCCCCTGACGCCGCGCGGCGAGCATCGCCTGTACGGCCGGAACCACGAACCCGATGCCCACGACCACCACAAGCGTGGGCACTAGGAACTGGGCCAACAACGAGCGCGGTCGGTAGCGAAGCATGGCCGTTCGGCTACAACGGAGTCGGCAACATCAGGCAACGCGCGACTGCAGCCGCTGACGAAGCGGGCACACCTTTCCGGCACGCTCTGCACCCGAATGGGCCTGCCGACGGCGCCGCTAGCGCAGCAACTGGCGAGCCCGTCGGAAGACGGCATCGAACATTGGTTCGGTGAGGCGTCCTGTGAACGTATTCTGCTGGCTCGGGTGATAACTGGCCAGGAGCGTTCGCCCTTCGGCCAGCGTTACTTCGGCACCGTGGCGGAAAGTGGGCCGGGGCCGGGCAGGCAGCCAGCCGCGAGAGGTCGCTTCGCGCAGGATGGCATGCCAGGCGATTCGGCCCAGGGCGACGATCACTCGGGCGGGCACCAGGTCAAGCGTATGCGTAAGCCATGTGGAACACGCTGCCAGCTCCGCGGTCGTTGGCCGGTTTCCCGGCGGCGCGCAGTGGCAGGCTGCAGTGATTGCGCAGTCGAGCAGCCGAAGACCATCATCCCGTCGCCGTGCTTGTGGTTGATTGGCGAAACCGTGGCGGTACAGTGCCGCGTACAGCCAATCACCGCTGCGGTCGCCGGTAAACATGCGGCCAGTTCGGTTGGCTCCGTGCGCCCCCGGCGCGAGCCCGACGACGAGTAGCCGTGCGGTGGGGCAGCCGAAGTTCGGCACGGGCTTGCCCCAGTACTCTTCGTCGCGATACGCTGCTCGCTTTCGCCGCGCGATGTTGCGGCAATGCGCGATGAGCCGAGGGCAGCGGCGGCAGCGGACAATGGCACAGTTCAGAGAATCCCAGTCCATCGAACGTCCGGACGGCACGCTGTCCTGGTTGCCAGGTCCACTGCATCGTACGGTGGGATGCCCGATGGTGACATTGTCCGGACGTTCCCTTGTCCCGCTACTGCTCGACCATACTCACGTTCACCATGTTGGACATGAGCGTTCGCAGTCGGTAGTAGCTGCGAGTTGCGGCGGCATCGAAGCGGAGCAGTTGCAGGCGTGTGTCGAAGAGGGTGCGTTGCGCGACGAGCAGGGCGAGGAAGTCGACTTGGCCCTGCTGGTACGCCTCCCGCATCATGCGCAGGTTCTCTTCGGCGGCAGGTACGATCTCACTGCGATACCGCTCGGCCTGGGCGGCGGCCCCACGGAACGAGGCCCATTCCTGCGCGAACGCGCTGCGCAGCCCGGTCTCGGTTGCCTTGATGAGCTGCTCGGCGGCAGCTAGGACGGCCCGCGCCGCCGCGATGTTCCCCTGGTTCCGGTTGAAAATCGGCAACGCCACGGCCACACTCACGTTGACCAGCGTGTCGTTAGCGTCGTAGTCATGGGCCATGCCGGCACCCACTTCCACGTCCGGGTAGACCAGTGCTCGCTGCAGCGCTAACATCGCCTCGGCGCGCTCGCGGAGTGTCTCGGCCCGCGCCAGCTCAGGGCTCTCTAACACGAGCTGCCGCCACAATGTACCGGGGTCGCGCACGGGCGGTCCGCCGAGCTCGATCCGTGCCGGCAGGCTCAATTCCTCCAGTGGGACACCCACCGTGGCGGCCAGCCGGTGCCGCGATTGTGTCAGCCGAATGCGTGCCGCGGCCAACTGAGCCTTAACGCGGTCTCTTTCGATCTCGGCTTGTACCAGATCGATCCGTGTCGCCATACCCTGGCCGAGCAACTCCTGGACGACGTTTACCTGACGCTCAGCCAGCTCGACCAGGGCCTCAAGCAGGTGCACTTCGTTGATGGCTTCCGCGTAGTCGGTGAGCGCCAGGCCGACCTGTCGGCCGATCATCCAGTCGAGCCGGCGCAGCTCGATGCGGGCCAGCTCCACGTCGACCAGCGCAACGAGCTGGGCGAGCGTGAGCTTACCAGCGGTGACGAACACCTGGCTCAGAGCACCGCCCTGCTGACCGGCTTCGCCGCCTGCGCCGATTTCTTCACCCTGATAAGAAAGGACCGGATTAGGGTACAGTCCTGCCTGGACCGCTCTGCCCTGGGCGGCTTCCACGGCGCGTCGTGCGGCAGCGAACTCCGGGCGGTGCTGCCGGGCGATCGCTAAGAGTTGCTCGTAGGTGGCCTGTAGCGCAGCCGGCTCCGCTTCCCCGCCCTGCTGGGCGTTGGCGGTGCCGATGGTCTCCGCCGCGACGATCGTTAGCAGCGCCCAGCCGAACGGGCTGAACCGCCTGAACAGTGTCGGGAAACGCATGGCCAGCTCCGGTAAACCGTCGTTCTGCCGTGGTATGCTCCCCCGTGTAGAGATCGACAGGGGCGAAAGGGGCTCTTTACCCGGAACGGCGTGCCACGGCTAGGGAGCCGAACCAGAGGTAGAGGATGGGCAGGACCAGGAGTGTCAGCAGTGTGGAGGTAATGACGCCGCCGACGACAACCGTAGCTAGCGGGCGTTGCACTTCGGCCCCGACACCGGTGGCCATGACCATGGGGAGGAAGCCGGCGGCATCGGTGACTGCGGTCATGAGGACTGGGCGGAGTCGCGCCAGCGCGGCACGGCGGATCGTCTCGGCCACGGGTTCGCCCGTTTGATGGAACTGACGGATGGTGGACACGAGCACGACGCCGTTCAGGACAGCGATGCCACTGACGGCGATCATTCCAATGATGGCCGAGACCGAGAACGGCATGCCGCGCAGCCACAGGGCTGCTACGGCGCCGACGGCGGCAAACGGCACTCCGGTGAACACCACCAGCGCGTCGCGCAGCGAGTCGAAGCAGGTATAGAGCAGGCTGAAGACCAGCAGCAGCACGACGGGAACTGCCAGGTTCAGCCGTCTGCGGGCGCTTTGCAAATGCTCGAATTCGCCGCCCCATTCCACGTAATAGCCCGGCAGCCAGCTCTGTTGGATCTCGGCCACGCGGGCTTGCGCGTCCCGGACGAACGATTCGATGTCTCTGCCGGCGACATTGCACATGACAGCCACGCGGCGTCGCCCCCACTCACGTTCGATCACCGACGGCCGCGGCTCAATTCGCGCATGCACAAGCTGCTTCAGCGGCAAACGCTGGCCACTGTCGGTGATGACGGTGATGTTCAAGAGCTGTTCGGGATCACGGCGATAGCGCGGTACGAGGCGGACTACCAGCGGAAAGCGGCGGTCACCGATGCGCACCTCGGTGACCGGCAACCCGCCGCCCGCCTCGATGTACTGCAGCACCGTTTCGCGGGCGATGCCGTAACGGGCCAGCGCATCTTCGTCGGCGACCATGCGCAACGTGGGCTGGCCGGTGACCTGCTGCACAGCCACGTCCGCGGCGCCCGGGATCTTCTCCAGCACTTGTTCCACCTGATGCGCGTATGCGACGAGCCGCTGAAGGTCCTCTCCTTTGACTTTCACGGCCACGTCCGACCGCACGCCCACCATCAGATCCTCCATGAGCATTTCGATTGGCTGGGTGAGCGCCACTTCGGTTCCGGGAAGGTCGCGGAAGAGCTCGCGGAGCTGCGCCTCCAGTTCGTCCTGTGACCGTGCCCGACGCCACTGGGCCCGGGGCCGCAGCGCGATGTAGGTGTCGGTCTGCTCGATGCCCATCGGGTCAGTAGCTGCCTCACCCATGCCGGTCCGGCTCCAGACGTGTGCAACCTCATCAGGGAACTCCTGCAGGATGCGCTGTTCGATCCGCAGGCACTGGCGGACTGACTCGCTCAACGACACACCGGGCCAGCGCACCGTGTTGACGATGATCGACTGCTCGCGCAGTCTCGGGATGAACTCCGCGCCCAGTCGCGGCGCGACAGCCGCGGCGACCAGCGCTGCGCCCCCCGCTGCCGCGACGATCGGCCACGGATGGCGGAGCGCGAAGCGGACGAACGGCTCGTACACTGCCTGGAGCACGCGCGTCACCAGGGGCTCACGCTCGCGACTGGCCAATCCACCGAGAAACCAGCTGCAGAGCACCGGCATGAGCGTCACCGAGGCAAGCAGCACACCCAGCAGGCACAGGAGCACGACGGCGGCCATCGGTCGGAACAGCTTGCCTTCCGTGCCGGTGAGAGCAAGGATAGGCACGTAGACAAGCATGATGATCGCTTGACCGAACAGCGCCGGCCGTAACACTTCCACGGTCGCTTCGCGAACAAGATCCACTGCTGGTACCGCGCGCCGCACAAGGTGGAATCGCCGCACCGTGTTCTCGACAACGATCACGCTGCTGTCGACCAGAATGCCGAAGTCGATCGCGCCTAAGCTCATCAAACTGCCGGCGATGCCGAGCTGCAGCATCAGGCTGCCGGCAAACAGGAACGACAGCGGGATGGCCAGCGCGACGATGAGCCCGGCACGCAGGTTGCCACCGAGCACGAACAGCGCAGCGACCACCAGGATGGCGCCGTTGAGCAGGTTGTGGCTGGCGGTGCGGAGGACCTGATCTACCAGTTCGGTACGGGCATAAAGCTCCACGACCTCTACGTCCGGCGGCAAACTCAACCGGATCGCCTTCATCCGCTCACGCACCCGCTCGGTCACAGCACGGCTGTTTTCGCCCATGAGCATGAACGCGACGCCCAGCACGACCTCCCCCTTGCCATCCAGCGTCACCGCACCACGGCGCACCTGATGCCCAAGTTTCACTTCTGCCACATCGCGCACACGGACCGGCACGCCGTTGTGGCTTGCCAGGACAATTGCGCCGATTTCCTCCACGGTTTGCACGAGCCCGAAGCCGTGCAGGATAACCATGCCACCGGCACGCTCGATGTATCCGCCACCAGCCG
Source organism: Planctomycetota bacterium (assembly GCA_026991575.1). Taxonomy (GTDB): domain Bacteria; phylum Planctomycetota; class Planctomycetia; order JALXBF01; family JALXBF01; genus JALXBF01. The sequence goes on from JALXBF010000131.1 coordinate 32,164, forward strand.
TGACGTTGTTGCGAGCCAGCGCGTCGATGACATCGCTTAGTGTCAGCTCGTACCAAGCCAACTTCTCCGGATCGATCAGCACCTGGTACTGCAGTTCGTAGCCGCCGAAGCTGTTCACCTCGGCGATGCCCGGGACGGTGCGAAGCTGAGGCTTCACCACCCAGTCATGCAGCGTGCGCAGTTCGCGCGCGTCACGCACCGGGCTAACCAGCGCATACTGATAGACCTCGCCCAAGCCTGTGGTGATCGGGCCCAGCATCGGGCCGATCAGGCCGGGAACTTCCGGGAGCTCGACACCCGCTATCCGCTCGCTTACCAGCTGGCGTGCATCGAGCATGTCCGTACCGTCTTCGAAGACGACCTGCACCCGGGAGTAGCCGAATTTGGACTGAGAGCGGATCTCTTTTAGCCCCGGCAAGCCGGCCAGTTGCTGTTCGATCGGGTAGGTCAGCTGAGCCTCCACCTCCTCAGGACTCAGCGTCGGCGCGATCGTGTAGACCTGGACCAGCACCGGTGTTGTGTCCGGAAACGCGTCCAGCGGCAAGTGCGCCAGCGACCAAACGCCGGCTGCGGCCACGAAAAGCCAGACGGCGACGACGACCAGCCGGTGGCTCAGCGCGATGTCAACAACTCGTGCTAGCATGGCGTCGGCTACGATGACCGGAGGTTACGGCGGCTCACCCGTCGCCCGCGGCTTGGCCGTGACCACCTCAGGGTAACGGCGGGCCACTTCGGCCAGCAAGAAGAATCCCCCCTTTGCAACGACCCGTTCGTTCCCGTTCAATCCATAACGCACCTCTACCTGCTCGCCCTCCCGTGCACCGGTCTGGACCCGGCGCAATTCATAGCTCCCTTCCGCGATTTCGACGAACACGCAAACCAGGCCGCCGGACCGTTGCACGGCGTCGACCGGGACGTACAGCCGCGGGCGGGGCGCCGCTACCTCGATCCGCACCGTGCCGAACATACCCGCGCGGTACAGGCCGGCCGCGTTGTCTAGCTCGGCCCAGACGGTAACCTTGCGCGTTCGTGGGTCAACCTGAGGAGTCACAAAGAAGATCCGCCCGCTGGCCGGTGCCATCTCGGCCGATGCGCTGCGGAAGCTAACCGGTTGTCCTTCCGCTACTCGGCCTGCCTGTGGCTCGTCCACCAGGATTTCCGCCCACAGCACGGCTGCGTCGGCAACTTCGGCTAGCAACTGGCCAGACTTGACATTCTGGCCCGGGACGACGTGGACCTGCAGGACGCGGCCGCGGATCGGGCTGCGGAGCGGAATCGACGGGGACAGGTCCCGCTGGGCCACTGCCGCGTCGATGTCGCCGGAGGCCAGTCCCCAACTGACCAACAACTGGCGAGCCGATGAAACGGCCACCCTGGCCTGCTCGAGTGCCTTGCGGGCGTCGATGAGATCTTGTTGGCGAACCAGCTTCGTCTCGCGGAGCGTAACCAGCCGGTCGTACGTCTCGGAGGCCGCTTCGTACTGGGCCAGCGCCTTCAGCAGGGCGGCTTTCGCCTCGGTAACCGCGTCGGACTCAACCACGCATAACACATGACCGGGCTTGACCGCTTGTCCCACGCTGCAGGCAACGTGGGCGACACGTCCGTCAAACCGAGCCACGGCTCTGTAGTGGCGGCCCCGGGCGAATTGAAGACTGGCCGGCGCGACCACGTAGTCGGCGCGCGTCACCTGCACCACATCCGTGGTTTCGATGCCGGCTAGATCAACGAGATCGGGGGTCAGGCTGATTCGTATCGTCTGACCATCGTTCCGGATCGCGATGCGTTCCCCGCCATCGTCTGCCTCCTCAGCGGCTTCACCGGCCGGCTCCCACCGCCGCACGGCATAGGCCAGTACCAGGGCGATGGCGACGATGGCAGACGCAGCGACAAACTCAAGGATGCGGCTCAGGCGGACTCGAGTTGCATGCCGCGCACCGGCACGTTGCTCGGACACCACATACCCCCAGTAGGACGATCGGGCTGACAGACGGAAGGATGGCACAAGGGGACGCGGTGCACCAGCGCGGCAGGAAGGTGCCGAATTATACCGAACGCCCTCAGCGGGCCGGACTGGCCCCGACGGGGATCAGGCCCATCTCGCGGAGCCAGGCGGCACAGAGCTTCGGCCACGTCGCAGCCACCGGGTGTGGCGAGGGGCGAAGCGCGTAGCCATGGCCCCCGTAAGCGAACACATGACATTCGGCCGGCACGCCCGCCTTCTTGTACTCGGCCAGCAGCAGCCCGGCATGAAGCCCACGCAACTTGTCGTCCCAGGTGACCACCATGAAAGTAGGTGGCGTCCGGGGCGTGACACGGACCAGCCGACTTAGCCGCCGGGGATCGTCCTTGGCTCCCAGGTAGGCGGCATAAACCAGAATCGTAAAGTCCGGCCGGGCGCTGTGCCGGTCCAGTTCATCCTGCGCCGGATAGGTCGGCCGTTGCCAGTGCATGCTGGCCATGGCCGCCAGATGACCTCCTGCCGAAAAGCCAAGGATGCCGATGCGGTCCGGTCGGAGCTGCCACCGGGCAGCGTGGGCCCGTACGTACCGAATCGCCCGCTGTGCATCCTGCAACGGCTCAAACCATGGCCTCTCAGGGTCACGCCGCGGCACCCGGTACTTCAACACGAACGCCGTGATCCCCAGCGTGTTGAGCCATTCGGCTATCTCCAGCCCTTCCTTGCGCCATGCCAGGCCGTTGTACCCTCCACCGGGACAGACAATGACCGCGGTCCCGTTCGCTTGATGTCGCTGTGGTGGATAGACGGTCAGCGTTGGATCATCCACGTAACGGATCCATTCGCTATTGCTCTGGGTCTTCAGCTCCGCAGCGCGCTCGGCTGGAACTGGCCTGGCACCGGGCGGCAAGCCATTGGGCCACAGCCGCAACTGCTCATGAGAGCCGCTGTCGGCAGAGGCCTGACCCGGCGGGAGCATCAGGAACACAGTCGCAAGAATCGAACCGAACAGCATGGTGTTGCCTCCCAATTCAGCTAGAATAGGCATGTGATCCCATTATGCGCGGCGTGGTGAGGTCCGTTGTCCCTGATCGTCATCAGCGAACAAAGTGGCCACCTGGTTGTGGCGCTGCCGCGGGAGTGCTCGAACTTCGACGCCGATGAGCTGCGTGCCGCCGAGCGGCGTATCCTGAGCGCACTGGCTGAGATGGCTCAGCCGAAGGGCGTTGTGTTCGATCTCAGTCAAACTGAATTCCTGGGCACCGTTTTCCTGGAGACGATTCTCCGTGTGAGCAAGCGCGCAGCGGAACGCGGGATCCAAACCGTCCTCGTTGGCCTACACGGCCCGGTGAAGGAGCTGTTCGAGATGACCCGATTGGTGACGATCTTGCCTCAGGCGGAGTCCGTCGAGGCGGTCATTTCGGCTGGGCAGGATTCCTCCTAGCGACACCTGCTCCGTTGGAACCCAAGCCCCCCGCTCCGTGTCGACTCGAGTCCCCCTCGTGCGCGGAGCCATCAAGTCTGCCTGGCAACTATCGCCGCCGACTACCGCAGGTCCAGAAAGCCCCAGATACGTGACGGAGCGGTGCGTCTGAGACAGAGGGGGGCACGGAGCCGGACGCGGGGCGCGACTTGTGTCGCCTAGCGTCCGCTGACCCGGCGGCGCTCCCAGTAAAGCAGCCCGACGATGGTCTTGCCGTCCTGGATTTGACCGGTCTCGATCCAGCGTAATGCTTCTGAGAACGGAACGATCTCAGGCACGATTTGCTCACCGGCGTCCAGGCGTTGCTCGGTTCGCGCCATTTCCCACGCCACGTAGAGGTGCATTCGTTCCGAGAGGATGCCGGGCGACGGGTAGAACTCCAGCAGCTTTTCCCAGCACCGTGCGCGGTAGCCGATTTCCTCCTCAAGCTCCCGGGCTGCCGCCGCCAGCGGCTGTTCGCCGGGCTCGAGCGTACCGGCCGGCAGTTCCCAGAGTTCTTCGCCGACTGCTTCGCGACGGTTACGGATCAAGCAGATCCGATTGTCTTCGAACAGCGGCAGTATGACGACGGCGCCCCGTGTCAGGACGATCTCCCGCTCGTAGCTCCTTCCTCCCTCTGCCTCGAACCGGTCGCGCACGACTGTGATCCGTCGTCCCTGGAAGATGAGCTCTCGTTGCTTGCGCAGACCCACCGGGTTGTCCTCTTATCGTGTGCTGGCTACAGGGCACGCCGTTGCTTCAGCTCGCGGCTGAGCTGTTCCAGGCGATGTCGTTCGGCGCTGGTTAAACCGTCGATGCCTTTTTCCTGAACTTTGGCGAGTAACCGGTCGAGTTCTTCTTCGAGCTCTTCGGCGGGCGGCGGCGGTGGCACGACGCGGAGCCGCGGCCTCGGCCGGCTCATGCCACGCCACAGGCTGCGGGCCCAGTCGGCAAGCCGCAGGTCTTGCGCCTTGACCAATGCGCCCCAACCGGCTGCTGCCAAGCGAGCCAGCGCGACGGGCAACAGCGCCTCTCGGGCAGCAGCCACGTTGAGCAGGTCGATGCCGACGTAGATGGCGACCAGCCACCGGATCTCAATGGGGAAAAGCCCGAAAAAGTAGATCCGGTGCCGCGGGTACCACATGGCGTAAATGACCAGCACAGACAGAATAGCCGTGGACGCGCCGGCCAGCGGTACGTCGGGCACTGCGGGTGAAAGCGACACCAGCAGTGCCGCAAGGCCCGCCACAAGGGCGGCCGTCACGTACGTGGCGACCAGGTTTGCGCTGCCGTAAAGCGATTCGACCTCACGGCCAAACCACCACAGAAACAACATGTTCCACAGCAGTGCCCATGCGCCCCCAGCTGGCACAACCGGGTACGTGATCAACCGCCAGAGCTGTCCCGCACGCACCTCGGCAGGCAGCAGCACCAGGAGCTCGGCAAGGCCGCCACCCTGCAGCACGGTGAGTACAAACCCGGCTACGTGGATAACGATCAGGGCCACGGTGGCGGGGTAGGTATAACCGGCCGGCAGGCCACTCCGCACCACCGGCTCATTCCGGTAGTAGTCACGGTCCATCAAGCCCATCGCGGTCCGCTCCCAGTCTGCTGCGCGACATCATAGCTCTCTATCTTGCTCGGGCGGGGTGGTGGTTTCAACGGGCTGGGTGCGTGAGGCATTGATGTCGTTGATCAGGCACCGCAGGCGGCCGAAGTTGCGGCGGTTGAAGTGCAACACCAGGCGTGTCAGGTGGCTGAGATACGGGTCGTCGGCCTCCTCCGGCAACGGACCTGTCTGCTCGATCTTGCCAGACACAAGAATGTCCTTGTACCGCTCGTTCAGCTGTTCGAGCAAATCTGGTGAGATCGGCTGCTGGAGCCTCAACACGAGCCGTTCGCCCACGTAGCGCATGCTGTGGTACACCGAGTAGAACCGGAGGATCTCCTGCACGGCCTCATCGACGCTGTCTGTGACCAGGAACAGGTGGAGGTCTTCCGGCGAGATGTACTTGCGATCCAGCAAGCAGTGTTGTACGTACCGCAGCCACTCACGCCAGTAGTCGCCGCCCGGTTCATCGACGAAGACGAGCGGGATGAGATCGCGTTTTCCGGTCTGGACCAGCGTCAGGACCTCGAAGGCTTCGTCCAGCGTACCAAAGCCACCCGGGAACAGCGCCACCGCGTGCGATTCCTTGACAAAGATCAGCTTGCGGGTGAAGAAGTACTTCAAGTGGACCAGCTTGCGGTCGCCGGCGATGATGTAGTTGGCGTTCTGTTCGAAGGGCAGCAGGATGTTGACGCCAAGCGATGCATCGCGACCCGCGCCGGCGTGGCCAGCCTCCATGATGCCCGTGGACGCCCCGGTGACGACCATCCAGCCGTGCTCAGCCATAGCGCGTCCGAAGAGGACCGCCTGCCGGTACGTGGGGCAATCGGCGGGGCAGCGGGCCGAACCGAAGACGGTCACCTTGCGCCGGGCACGGAAGGGCGCGAACACTTTAAACGCGTACCGCAGCTCCTTCAGGGCTCGGTGCAGGATCTTGATGTCGCCGCGGCTCGCACCGTCCTTCAGGAGCTTGTCCACTGTTTCATGCATCTCCGCAATGAGCTGCTCTTTGCTCACCGGGGTCCGTGCGGCACGAGCCGCGTTTGTCCCTCCAGGCAGCTTGTGGCTCATGGTGTTTCGTTCCATCTGAGCTGTCCTATCGAAACACGCCTTGCTGGCCGCTCGAGCGAGAGCATCCCTTTTCAAAGGTAGCTCCGGCGGAGCAGTTGGCCAGCGGATGAACCGAGAGGACCGACAGGCGACGGCTCTGAGCACCGGTACAAGTGATTGGAAGTTTCGGACCGCTAGGATTATATGCCCGATGCCGGCAGACGCAATGCCGGTTCGCAGGGTCGGTTCAGGGGCCCGGTGGCGGACGTTCCTGTGCGACCCTGGGCTTCCCGGCGATGGTCGCGGCGCTTGGCCGGGCACACGCCAGCCTGTGAAGGCCCTGACGGCGACCAGCTTGCAGGCTCGGTCTGCCGCGCGCGACCGCCGCCAGAACCGCTCTGGCAAACAGCCGCGATCGCGGCTACGATTAGTTTGTCAGCTTTGCTGCGGTCTATCCGGGGGGTACCGGGCCGGGCATGCCCGGGGCAATGGTTGGTGCGCTTCCCGAACGGCCCGTCAGGACGTCATCTGTTGCCGCGAGGGTAGCCCACGCAAGGCGCGAGCCGGTCCCTGCCGGCGCCAAGTGGTTTCCGTCACGCCGTGGTGACGGCTGGACCCGACAGGGTTTTGTGGAGAAAGAGCGAATGACCACAGCGGGCAAAATCCTCGCTGTCTTTTGCGGCTTGCTCGCCATCGTCTACCTTCTGCTCAGCGCGATGGTCCTGGAGCTGCGGCGCAACTGGGCTGAGCGGATCCGTCAGCAGCAGGATCAGATCGCCACGTTGGAGAAGCAGGCAGCCGAGTTGCGTGATGGCAAAGAGGATGCGCTGCAGGAGCTGGTCGACGCGCAGGCTGCGTTGCGCGAGGCCGTGGATGCTTACGCCGCTTCGGATGCGCATCAGCGGCTGATCGACGCTATGCAGCGCTGGCGCGACGCCGTGGCGGATCCCCAGGTGGCGCAGCTGCAGGAGGTCGAGGCGATCCGCCAGGAGCTCGAGCAGATTCACACCGAGCTAACCGAAGCGGCAAATCGGATCGAAGCAGCGTTCAACCGGCTACTGCAGGCAGCTTCCAGACTGTCACGCTCGGACGGCGCGATGGGGATCCGCCAGATCCGCAACATGATCCCAATTCTCAACGACGCCCGGCTCATGGTCGAGGCACTGCGGACGGATCGTCAGCACACGTATCAAGCTCTGGCCAGTTTCTACGAGAATCAGCGGCTTTCGCTGTCGCGTCAAGTGCGGCAGTTGGAAACGGAAGCCCAGCGGGCGCGCGCGGAGATCGATCGGCTCGTTGAGCAGCTACGACCGTTGAACGAACTGCCGCTTGGCGAGGCAACCCTGCGCGAAGAACTCAAGGACCAGCCGGTCGTGATGCTGACCGCCGAGGACCTGGAGAAGCGGCCGAACAACGAGCTGCGCGAGCTGCTGCGTGACGACAAGCCCGGCGTTGAGGAGCTGTCGTTCCTGGAGCATGTTCGCGCCGTGTTGCAGCTCATGCAGCACGACATGGAGGGAATGAAGCAGTTGGTGGCCTCGCGCAAGCAGGCCGTGGCGCGCACGGAGGAGTCGGTCCAGCGGCTATTGACCGAGAACCGGGCACTGGTTTCGAGGGTGGCCTACCTGGAAAGCCAGATCGACGCCAAACAGGGACGTCCTACCGTCGTCGTCGCAGCGGACGGTTCGGTGCCAGAAGGCAGGATCGTGGAGGTGCGGGACGAGCAGTTCGAGGTGGTGGTGGACATTGGCTCGAACCAGGGATTACGCCCGGGGGTACGGCTGCATGTGTTCCGGACCGAGCCCCGGCCGGAGTACCTGGGCATGATCGAAATCCGCGAAGTGTCGGCACAACAGTCGGTGGGCGTGATCTTGCAGGCCTACCGCGACTTCGTCTTTCGACGGGGTGATCGGGTCGCTCCCATCATCACACGCCGCTGATGGTACGCTCGGTGCGGACGTTCCCCCTCGGTCGGCTGACATGGTAACGGGTCGGTTAACCCGCTGTGCTATGCTACTGAGTGCCTTCGGGCCGGCGGCCCGTTGCGCGCTGTCTTCGTAGGCACCGACATGGGCCCGATTGCCGCGGCGGTGGCGTTCCTTCCCCAGATTCCTCCGGTCACTTGCGCGTATTCCTTGCCACAGCTATAATTCCGCGTCATTTACGGAGTGGATGCGACGGAGCCAGCCGATGAATCGGGAGACCGGCATGATCACCGACGTTCGCAGCCTGGTGCTGGAAAGCGAAGAGTTTGGCCCCGAGCAGGTTGACATCATCCGTGAGCTGCTGGCCAATGACTTGTCGGCGGTGCGTGCCCTACGCGAAGCGTCTCAGATTCTCAAGGACAAGCTTAAGAGCGCCAGCGGCGCAGCCAAACAGGACATCAAGAAACGACTTGGTATCGTCGAGTACCTGCTCGGCCGAAGTGCCACCGCCCAGTTTTACCTCATTGACGTGGGAGACGACCCGTTTGCCCTGGAATACCTGGGCAAGGCCTACATGGCCCGAGAGCAGTACCATGAGGCCGCCGCGGCCTTTGAGGCCGCCGTGAAGGTGCTTGCCAAGTCGGCAGGCTCAAAGGCCGACCAACGCGAGCAAACCAAGTTGATGACGATGAAGCTCTACGCTGCCGGTGCCCACCGCCTGGCCGGTGACCGGGACCAGGCATGGAAGCTGCTTAAGTCGGTGGAAAACGCAGCAGGGGAGCTGGCCGAGTACCACTACCAGAAAGGATGTCTGCTTGCAGATGAGGGTGATCGAATGGAGGCGCTCAAGGAGCTGGAGCATGCGCTGACGCTTGATCCGCATCACCCCGAAGCTCTCTTCCACGCCGCTTATATCCACGACCTCTACGGCAACGACGAACTTGCCCAGGAGCTCTACGAGCGGTGCGTCTCGCGTGCGCCGGTTCACATGGGCGCGCTGATTAACCTGGGGATCCTCTATGAGGACAAAGGTGAGTACGCCCGGGCCGCCCGCTGTTTCCGCCGTGTGCTAAACATCTATCCGACCAATGGACGAGCTCGGCTCTTCTTCCGGGACGCCGTTGCGGCCGAATCGGCCGAGACCGAAGAAACTCCCGAGACGAAGCGTCGGCTGGACCGCACCCAGCAACTGCTCAATCGGCCAGTGCACGAACTGGAATTGTCCGCTCGAGCGCGGCACTGTCTGGAGGACCTGGGGGTTGAGACGATCGGGGACCTGGTCGCGCTCAGCGAGCAAGACCTCATGAAGGCGAAGAACTTCGGCGACACATCGCTGGCTGAGATCAAAGAGCAACTGCAGCGGCTGGGATTGTCGTTGGGCATGGCGCCGGCGCGGAAGGAGGTTCGACGGGAACAGGAGCCACAGATTGATCCGCAGCTTCTGAGCAAGCCGGTCAGTGAGCTGAACGTCTCTGGCCGCGTTCGCCGCTGCCTGGAGAAACTCAACATCGAGACCGTCGGCCAGCTGATCGAGTACACGCCACAGCAACTCCTGGCCGTCAAGAACTTCGGCACGACATCGCTGAGGGAACTCCAGGAAGAGTTGGCCCGATACGGGCTCGCATTGAAAACGGGCAAGTGACCGGGGTGAGTGCGCTACGGTTTGAGCTGCTGGCCAGCGACCGGTCGACGGCGGCCCGAGTTGGCCGGGTGATCACGCCGCACGGCTCGTTTGAGACGCCCGCTTACTTCCCCGTGGCGACCCGTGCCACGGTGCGTGGGCTGTTGCCCGAACAGCTTCGCGACGCGGGCGTCCAGGGGTTGTTGGTCAACTCTTACCACCTGGCACTACGGCCCGGCGCGGCGCTGGTGCAACGGCTTGGTGGCCTGCACCGCTTCATGCACTGGGAACGGCCCATCGTCACCGATAGCGGGGGCTTTCAGCTCTTCAGCCTGGCGCACCTGGTCCACATCGGTGATGACGGTGTGCAGTTTCGGTCCCATCTCGACGGGGCTCTCATCGAGTGGACACCCGAGCGGGCAATTGCGATCCAGGAGCAACTGGGCGCCGACATCATCATGTGCCTGGACCATTGCCCGCCGGCCAACGTGGACTTCGCAACGGCTGAGGCCGCCGTCGTGCGCACAACCCGCTGGGCCCGCCGGTGTCGTCAGGTGCATCGTCGGCCGGACCAGGCGCTGTTCGGGATCATTCAGGGAGGGGTCTATCCAGAGCTACGTGAGCGGTCGGCCCGTGAACTTGTCGAGCTCGACTTCCCGGGCTATGCCGTAGGCGGGCTGAGCGTGGGAGAGGGCCACGAGCAGATGATCGCGATCCTGTCGGTGACGGCGCCGCTGTTGCCTGCGGACCGGCCACGGTACCTGATGGGCGTAGGAATGCCCCGCGATGTGCTGCGTGCCGTAGCGTGCGGCATCGACTTTTTCGATTGCGTTCTGCCCACCAGAAACGGCCGCAACGGCATGGCATTCACCGGTCAAGGCACCGTAAGGATCCGCAACGCCGAACACCGGGATTCCGCGGAGCCGCTCGACCCGGATTGTCCGTGTCCGACCTGCCGGTACTACAGCCGCGCATACCTGCGGCATCTGTTCCTGGCCGAGGAAATGCTCGGGCCCATTCTCCTGTCGCTGCACAACCTCTACTACTTCAACCGGCTCATGGACCGCATTCGGGCTGCGATCCGCGCAGGCCGTTACGCGGAGCTCCTAACCGAAGAACTGGAGTGACTCTGACCAGCTGAGCCAGCTCATAGGCTCCCCCCGGCAGCACGCGCCGCCCACTGTGGTCGGTGACTCCTTCGTCAGCCGCCTGCGGACGGCTTGGGCGCGTGAGCCGGCTGCCTATAATCGAAAGCTTGGACAACAGGAACCGCTTCGATTCCGTGGCGTCTCTGCCGGAAGTCCCCGATGGCGATGCTGGTTGACTGGCTTACGAACGTCGCGCAAGCGAATCAGGGCGCCGAAGGGGCACCACCGCCTGCGTGGCTGACCATGCTGATTATGTTCGGCCCGATCGTGGTGCTCTTCTATCTGCTGATCTTGCGGCCGGAACGCAAGCGGCAGCAGGAGCGACGGCGCATGCTGGAATCGCTCCGTAAGAATGTTCGGGTCGTCACCGTCGGGGGCATCAAGGGGGTTGTGACTAGGGTTAAGGAAGAGGAGGACGAGGTTGAGATCAGAGTGGACGAGAACACCGGAACGAAACTCCGTGTCACCAAGTCTAGCATCGCCTGGGTGGAAACGCCCAAGGACGAGACCAAGGAGCCGGAGAAAAAGGATTCGAAGGCGGGGAAGCGATAGGGGTATTGCCGAGCCGACCGAGCCAGGTGCGTGACCGGGCACGCTGTGTGCGAACCGGTTCGCGCTGTGGACCGCAGCGTTCCCTAGTTCTCAGCACCCGTCCCATGTGCGGACGAGCCGGGCAGTCCTTGGCCGCAAGGGCCCCGTTCGAAGCCGAGCGATCGATCGGCTGCCCGTCGTGTCCGCCTTCGTGCACCGCGGCGGACTGGCCCGCTGCTGTAGCGCCTGTCAGGGCCGGCTGGCGTCGTCGCGGACCAGGCTTGAAGCAATCGTAGAATTGCGTCAAACTGCACCCAGAAGCTGGTTTGCCAGAGGTTGGCTTCGTGCAAGCGGTGGCAGGTGATCCATGCAGAAGTATGCTGGCCGAATCCTCGTCGTAGCGATCGTCACCATCCTGGCGTTCCTCGGCGCGTGGCCGCCCTATGACCCGGATGGCCCCGGGCCACGCCGGGGGAAGTTGAAGCTGGGTATCGACCTATCGGGTGGGACGATCCTGGTGTATGAGATCAAGAAGGAGCGGCTCGAGCAGGCGGCCATCGACATGGACCACCTGGTCGCCGCGCTCCAGAAGCGCATCAACCCGACCGGCACGCTCGATATCGCCATCCGGCCGATCGGCGTCAACCGGATCGAGATCGTACTGCCCCAGGCTGATCCGCAGACGGTCGAGGACGTTAAGCAGCGGATTACGGCACTGGGGCGGCTGGAGTTCCGCATCCTGGCTACCGATCGCGAGACACACCCAGATCAGATCCGTAGAGCGCAAGAGCTGTTTCCAGAGACCGGCTCGCCTAATCTGGAGTGGCTCCCGGTGCACGACCCGGAGAACTTCTCACCGCCGCCACGCGCGGTGGTCCATCGCGAAGGAGACGAGCTCTATGTGCTGACCAGGATTCCCGACCCAACCATGCGAGTCACCGGCGAGGATCTCGTCCGCGTGTACCGCACCGAGGACGAAAACTTCCGGCCTGCCGTGGGCTTTGAACTGGATGCCGATGGAGCGTACCGGTTCGGCCTGCTGACCGGAAAGTATCGCCCTGACCCTCAGGGTAATGAGTGGGCCCTGGCAATTATCCTGGACGGCAAGGTGATGTCTGCGCCCGTGATCCGAACCAAGATCACGTCGCGCGGTCAGATCACGGGGCAGTTTACCGATCGCGAAGTCGATAACCTGATCGCCATTCTGGACGCCGGCCAGTTGCCTGCGACGTTGATCCCCGAGCCGATCAGCGAGGACACGATCGGGCCGACCCTCGGTGCTGACACCATTGCGATGGGCAAACGGGCGATCGCAATTGCCATGATCGTCGTGCCGATCTTCATGGTCATCTACTACCGCCTGATCGGACTCATCGCGGTGGTTGGCCTGTTCCTGAATCTACTGATCATCCTAGGCGTGCTCGGCTGGATCAAGGCAACGTTTACGCTGCCCGGCCTCGCCGGACTGGCGTTGACCGTTGGTATGGCCGTGGATGCGAACATCCTGATTTTCGAGCGAATCCGTGAGGAACGCGAGCGCGGCGCGACGATTGCCTCAGCAGTCCGTAACGGCTTTGGCCGGGCATTCATCACGATCCTCGACGCCAACGTCACGACAATCATCACCGCCTGGATCCTGTATGTCATCGGTACCGACCACGTCCGGGGTTTCGGCCTGACGCTCATGATCGGCCTACTGGCCAACCTGTTCACGGCTATCTATGTTTCCAGGCTTTTCTTCGACCTGGCCATCGAGTATCGCATTCTGCGGAAACTCTCGATGCCGCGGCTGTTCAAGCTGCCGCAGATCGACTTTCTGGCCTACCGCCGTTTCGGCTATGCGGTGTCGCTGACGTTGATTGCCATCGGTCTGGTAGCTACGGCGGCCCGTGGCCGTGACCTGCTGGATATTGAATTCACGGGAGGCTCGGCGATCGGCTTCAAGCTCAAAGAGCCGATGGCGACGGCCGAGGTACGCCGCATCGCGGAATCACGCCCCGAACTGACGGACGTCCGCGTCGAGGTGCTGCGGTCACCCGACCAGCCGGCTACCGAAGAAGCTGACCGCTTCTTGCTGCGCACGACCAACACGGACACCAATGCTGTGAAGCAGGCGGTGCTGGAGGCGTTTGGGGACAAGTTGGCCCGGATCGAAGTGGTGGACTACCGGGTTCAGGGCGAACAAGAGCAGCAGGGCGACGGGGCTGCATCCGGCGAACAGTCCGGCAACGAAAAGCAGGAAACAGAGGACAGCTCTGCCGCCGGTACAACCGGCAGTTCTGAGCCCGACCGGCCGCGGAATCCGAAGTTTAAACACCATGCGATCCTGCGACTGGCGAGCTTCGGAGAGGTACCGATCTCGGTCGTACGCCGCCACCTGGATCGCATCCTGCAAGAGCGCGACATCGATAACCCGCCGCTTCATTACGAGCTGAGGGTGCTAGAGACAGGCCCGATTCCTGAGGAGCTGCGCAGCAAAGTTGCAGGCGACACGCTCACGGTCATCTCCATCTGGTCGGATCTGGAACTGTCCGAGATCCTGCCGGCGTTGGCAGAGGCGATCGAAGCGGACGTCGCGTTCGAGCGGGTTGAGCGGTTCGATTCGCAGGTCGCAAACGAAGCCAAGCTGCAGGCGACGCTGGCAATCGTAATCAGCTGGGCGGCTATTATCGCTTACCTCTGGCTGCGCTTCCGCAACATCACCTTCGGACTGGCTGCCGTGCTTGCGCTGATCCACGATGTCCTCGTCACGCTGGGCTTCGTGGCACTGGCCGGTTACCTGGCTCACGTTCCGCTGTTGGAACGTCTGCTCCTGCTTGATCCGTTCAAGATCGACCTGGCCATGATTGCCGCGTTCCTGACCATCGTCGGGTATTCGGTCAACGATACGATCGTCATCTTCGATCGCGTGCGCGAGCTTCGAGGACGATCGCCGTACATCACCGAGGACATGGTCAACAAGGCCATTAACCAGACGTTAGGGCGCACCATCCTGACCAGCTTCACCACCTTGCTGGTCGCCATTATCCTCTACGTGGTTGGCGGGCCGGGTATCCATGGCTTTGCATACGCGATGGTTGTGGGCACGATTACCGGTACGTACAGTACCGTCTTCGTGGCCTCGCCCGCGCTGTTCTACCTGCCGGGGGCCAGTCTTCTGGTACAGTCCAAAGCGCGCGCTCCGAAGCCGGTCGGAGCTGGTGCGTAGCTGTATCCCCGCGGCGCGGGATGACCGGGCGTCCGGGCGGGTTCCGGCGTGCTGGGCCGTGGGCTGGACCGGGTGAGCTCGGACAACGTCGGCGGTACCCTATGGACTGGCGTTGCGAAAGTTGGGGCACCGCAGGGCTGCTCAACGTACGTACGCGCTCACGGCAGGCGCACAGGCAGCAGGAATACCCGGCCGGCGTCGTTCCCCTGGTGGGGCCTCGAGCACACCATCGTCAGTCGCCATGGCCGACAGGACCGTCGTTCGTTGGATCAACCTCAAACGGTCCGACGGGCCAGCAACAGCTCCAGGTACGAGCGGCGCTCGGTACTCGTAAGGCGAAGGGCGGCAGCCAGCCTCAGAAGCGCATCCCGAGCGCGGGCTACCTCTGCCTCGGCCACATGCGCCTCCAGTTCCGTGTACGTTCCCAGCCCCTGCACGATGTCAATGGAAAGCAGCACCGGGTAGCCCTCCCAGGTTAGCCGGAACAGCCGGCGCTCCTTGCGCACCTCCATCACCGGCCGGAAACCGAGTGCCTCAAGCAGTGCGGTAGCAGTCTGTTCGGGCTGCTGCCCGGCCAGGGCCAATTCAATCTCCCGTCTGGTCTTCGACTGCGCATCGATCTTCGGCCCCTTGTACGTCAGACTGGCCTCGTGGCCGATCTTCCGCACTCGGAGGGCCTCGTCGGTCTTGGCGAAATCGCGCGCCGGATGGCTGAAGTAGATGTCAAGCTCTTCGCGGATGCCCACCGGTTCGGCCCCGATTTCCTCCAGCAGAGACGTGAAGGCGGTCAC
>JALXBF010000132.1 GCA_026991575.1 Planctomycetota bacterium
GCACATCTGGCGAACCTTGAGGAAGCACGCACCACGCTGAACCTCACGGTCGACACGCTTCGCGACGTGGCCGACCTGCTGCGCAACGTGCGTGAGACGATCCTGGAAGCAAACCAGGCAACGCTGGACCGATCGCAATACGAGACGTTGGCCGACCGCGTTGACAGCCTGCTGAACCGTCTGCTGGACCTGGCGAACACCAAGGTCCGGGGCCGCTACCTCTTTGCCGGTACAGCCTTGGACCAGCAACCCTTTGTCGTCACCCAAAGCGATCTGGCTGGCCGACCGCTGGAGGTGGCTTACCGGGGCAGCAGCGTGGGATTGGAGTTCGTTGTCGGCCTGGGCCGTACGGTCTCGGCCATGCCGCCGGGAGCAGCAGTCTTCATGGCGCGCGAGAGCGGCCGGTCCGCGTACTTGGGCCAGACGGGGGCTCGGCCCGGACAGGGCACGGACAATGCCACCGGCCGGACGGTGCTGCAGGTCCTGCACACGGCTACCTCCTACGCCCCGGGATCCGGGGTAGCTCCTGGTGCAAGCTCTGCAACGGGTGACACGATCCTGGGCCCCGCAGGGGCGAACGTCCTAACGATCGTGGATACCAGTGGCACGGGCACGTCCGGCACGGTTTCGCTCAACGGTGGCCCGGAGATCTCCTGGACCAACACCGACACGGACCTCCGGGTTGAAGGCCCGAACGGTGAAGTCGTGTACGTGGACATGAGTGCGATCACGCCCGGCTTCAGCGGTGATGTGGACATCACCGCCGACGGCGCACTGACGATCGACGGGGGCACCACGACCGTGCCGATTACATTCAGTGCCAACCAGACCGTCACCGATGGCAACACCGGAGAGGTTATCTTCGTGGACACGACGCAGGTGCGTCGAACAGGCACGGAGTTGATCGACCACCAGGGCCGCTACGACGTGTTCCAGCTGCTGAGCACCCTAGCCCAGGACCTGCGTGCCGCAGCCGATCGCACGCCGGGCGACAACGGCGTGTTGTTTGCACGCCACCTTGAGGAACTTGATCGCCTGTACAACCGCGTGCTGGAGGTGGTTGGTGAGCAGAGCTCACTGCTGGAGCTGTTGGACGGGGCTCGCAACCGGGCGGAGGCCACAAAGATCGAATTGGAACGGCTTCGTCAGGAAGCGGTCGCGGCGGACATTTCCGAAGTCGTCCTGAACTTGAAAGCCGAGGAGGCATCGCTGCAGCTGACGCTGGGCGCGACCGCTCGTCTGCTGAACATCAGCTTGCTCAACTTCCTGCAGTAAGCTGCCGACGCGCGCCGCTCTGGCAGACACTCTGTCGCACACCCGGGCCGTGCTACATCCCTCGCCTCGTCCAGTGAACAAGCGGCCGGTACGCGGGGGGCACGTCATTTTCGGCCGCGCAGACCGCGGGCGTGTGGTTTGTCTCTCATGTTCCGGGCGCCGATGGCCAGACGGGGCGTCGCCGCACGATGTCTGGATCGTTCGCCGGCCTGGGGGAGAGCAGAAGACAGCTGGGCGGCGCGGATGGTATTGGACCAACCTTTGACGGGTCCGACGCTGCCTTCGCGCCGCCTGGCCGCGCACGGCTGGCGCTGCGGCATGGCAAGCTGAGTACGTGGCTTGAACTCGGTCAGGCGGACAGTTCCAGCTGTGTGATATCCGTTGCGGGCGGAATCTGGCCGTTGCGCTCGAGCTGAATCGCCTCCGGTGCGATCTGTGCCCATGCGTCGCGCAGGGTGCGCAACACGCGTTCGGCGCCTTGTAGCTGCAGGTCGTTTTCCTGTGTCAGCGCATCGAGCACGAACAGGTAGAGCTTGCGGAGGTTCTTGGTCAGCTCGCTGCCGTCAACCGCGAGACCGGCCATGAGTTCGACGACGATTCGTTCCGCGCGCAGCAGCAACCGCTCGGCTTCGAGCCGTTTACCGTCGGCGAGAAGCTGGCGGGCTTGGGCGATGCGATCGATTGCTCCGTCGTAGAGGGCCAGGAGCATTTCGATCCGAGTCCAGTTGCGTAGCTGGTTCTCCTTGTACTTTCGGTAGGACGGCATCGGCAATCTCCACAGTTGCGTGACGCTTAGCCGAGCGATACGGCTTGCAGCTGGGCTGCTAGCATCGCGGTGAGGTTTTGCAGGTCGGACAAGGTGGTTTCCAGCAGTGCGAACTTGCGCACGAGCGCGTCACGTTCCAGGTCGCGACGCTCCTCCTGGCGGCGAATGGCATCGTCGATTGCGTCGATCTCGTCCGTGAATCGCTGGTTGAGCCGCTTGAGGCGGCCGTCTACCGGATCGAGCAGTTCGCCCAGCACCTTGGCTAGCTCGTTCGCAATGCCGCTGGTTACGTGAATGGTCCCGTCGATGCCGGGTTGAACCTGGGAAGGTGTCAACGTAACCCGGAGCTGCAGGTCGGCAGTGTACTCGTTGTCACCCAGTCCGGTCAGGATCTGGCCGCGGCCGACCGCCGGTTCGGTCTGGCCGTTGACGATGAACGAGCCGGCCACGTCGCGGCCCCTGTCGGTTTCGCTGCCGCTGAAACCGAGCGACGCAAGGGCGGTACCCCCCAGCACAGTCACCTCCGATTCATACCCGTAGCTTGTTGAGGTGATGACCAGTTGGTTGCCGCTGACGGTTACCTCAACGGACGCAGGTGAGATGTTCTCATCGGAGTTGATGAGGTCCTCCAGGACCAACGCAATCTGTTCCAGCGTGTAGGTGCCATCGGGGATCGTCAGCACGGCGGAGTCCCGTTTGTCAACGCGGATCTGGAACGTGTTGTTCGTGGCGTTGATGGTGATTGTGCCTGTGACGGCGTTCGTGGCGGTAATGCTGGCCCGTTCAGCTGCCTGGATGATGTCCACCTGATACGGCGTGCTGGACGCTTTCGTGTAGATGCTACCGGTGACGAAGCGGATGCCCGGGTTACTGGACTCACCGTAGATGGCGAACAACCGCTTCACGTCCTCCGGTGTGACGTTGTCGAGCTGTCCGAGCAGGGCATCGCGCAGTTTGCCTGCGTCCAGCGATAGCTTGCCGTTGTCCTCCAGACGGAGCCCGACAGCGCTGAGCGTGCGAACGCCGGTGAGCAGCCCCTGGACCGGCTGAACCACGGCCGTCCGGATGGCTTCTTGAATCTGGACCGCACTGAACTCACCCAATAGCGGGCCTTCCTCACCGGTTTCCGGATCGTAGTAGAGCTGCTCATCGATGAAGTCCATGGTCTCGTTGAATGCGTCGACAAACGCCTGGACGGCATCCACTGCCGCGTCCACATCCCGCGAGACGGTTACCGTAATCGGCTTTGCCGGATCGGCCTTCTGCACGTCGAGCGTCACGCCGGGAATCAACTGGTCGAACGTGTTCGTGCTGCTTTCGGCGACCAGCGCGCCGGCACCGGAACCGAGGGCGATCCTGGCATTCTGGGCTTGCTGTAGCTCCGTGACGTAGACGTCGATGGTGAAAGTGTCACCGGCTACAAGCGTACCGGCCGAGAACTTCACTTGCACCCCCTCGGCAACGTTCAGGAACGTATCCACATCTGAAGGGTTCACGGTGAGGGTGCCGGAGTTCGTGCCGGACCCGTCGCTGTAGCTGATGACAATCGTGTCGGTCCCGACGGTACCGCCAGTCTGGACCGTGAAGGTATACGTGTCGTTGTCGTTGCCAGTGTAGTTGCCGGCGCCCCGGTTGGACGTCACGGTGGACGTTCCCGCAAAACCCGGATCGGTTACCGCGTCGCCGATGTACGTGCCGGAGAAGACCGGTTTAATCGCCGTACCGGTGTCTGCTGCCAGTGCGTTGGTGATCTTGATCTGGTTCGCCGCGCCAGGTTCGTCTGCCGTCAGCAGCAACCGGTATGGAGCGCTGTACTCTGGCGAGCCATCATGAATTACCGTGGCGGTGACGCCGATGCCGGCAGAGTTGATCGCGTCGGCCAGCCCCTGGAGTGTGTCATTGGTCGAGTCGATGGTGATCGTGGTGGCTGCACCATTGCCTACCTGAATCGTCAGCGTACCCTGGGTGATCTTAGCGGTCGGCGAACTGAAGCCCTGGGTTGCTATCTGGTGGGCCTGGGCCAGTTGCAGGATGGTCAGCGTGTAGGTTCCCGGTGTGGCCGTGCGGCTGGCGGCCGCGGTTAGGGCATCCTCGTCGCTGACGGTTGCCGTCTTTTGGTCGAAGACGCTCTTGATGGACGAAGCCAGCGGCACGAGCGCCCCTTGAAGCGTCAGCAGGTTGGCCTCGATCGACTTGAACGCTTCCTGCTGGTCCAGTGCTTCCTGCTTCTGGCGGACGAGTAGGTCGATCTTAACCTGATAGCTCTGCAGCAGGGCGTCGATAATCGTCGTGGTGTCCAGACCGCTGACTAACCCGTCGATAGCGACCATGGTGTGCTCCTGGCTGCTGGATCAAAAAGCCCGGGGCTGAGCGGGCTCAGCCCCAGGCGTCGTGTTCTGCTCTTGTCGGTCCGGAGCGACCGCGCTGGTAGCTTGCGGGTCGCTGCGGTTGTTGGACCGTGCTGGAGCGTTATTGAAGAAGCGAGAGG
>JALXBF010000133.1 GCA_026991575.1 Planctomycetota bacterium
GCCTTAAGGCTCGAGGTCCTGGCCAAGAAGCTGCTTGTACAAGGCTTCTACGAAGTAGTACTCCCCCCAGGCAACCGACTCGTCAACCCCCAAGCCCTTCGGCAAGTGGTAGACACCGTGTTTGAGGATACCTTCCCAAGCCGGGTCCTCGACCGCCAGGTATTGGGGAGCGCACAGCGCGGCCGTCAGTTGCGCGGCTGCCGTCCGGTAGCGTGCTGCCAAGTCTCCAGCGACGAGATTGGCCAGGGTGTACAGCCCACTGGCCGCGATGGCTGCAGCGCTACTGTCCTTTGGCTCGTCCGGTCGGTCTACCACTGCGAAATCCCACGGCGGAACCTGATCAGGGGGCAGATGGTTCAAGAAGTAGTCCGCGCAGCGACAGGCTACGTCCAGGAACTCTGACTGCTCGCTGAGTCGGTAGCAGCGGGCAAAGCCGTACAGAGCCCACGCCTGCCCCCGGCTCCAGCAACTGTCCTCAGCGGCGCCTTGGTGCGTGCTGTGCCGCACGAATTGACCGGTTTCCGGGTTAAACACCGCTTCGTGTGCGGTGGATCCATCGTCACGCACGAGATAGCGAGCCGAGGTGCGGCAGTGTTGTAGCGCCCGCCGCCACAGCTCGTCAGCAGCCGCGGTCGGATCCATACCGGCGACGAACGTGCGTTCCGCTCCTCGGGGCAACCGTCCCTCGGACCGCAGCCACCGTGCTGCTGCAAAGACAATTGGTACATTCATCATGATGTCGATGAACAGCGAGTGAGCTCCGATGAACGAGGGGATGTAGCCCCCCTGAGACCGGTACCTGCTGGCCAGGGTGATGCCGGCTACCACGGCACAGTCCGGCATGCGCCGCTGGTCCAACTGGGCCCAGCGCACGAAAGTTGGAATGAAGATGAACCCGAGGTCGTGGACGGTGTCGTCGTACTGACGCTCACTGAGCGGTTCAGTGTAGCGGATGGCCAGCTCGCGCCAGCGCTCCCCGGCCCCGCCCGCGACAAACAACCACATCATTCCGGGCAGGAACCCCTCACACCACCGCGTCCATGCTTCCGGTTCCTGCCCCCACCGACCGTCCACCGTGTACATGGGATAGTAGCCGGGCAGGCGTTCGACCAGGCGGAGGACCTGTTGCTGGGCGAATTGCCATGCCCGCTGCAGCGGTTCGCCCGACCCGTTCATCGCTTCTAGCCTCGCAACAAGACGATGCAGCCAGCTCCTCTTACACTGATGCGACTAATGGTACACGGTATGGCACAGTCGCACGTCAGATGATTGCTGCCCGGGGAGCGGTGCGTGCTGACGTCATGTGATCTGCCGGCTTCGTCCAGCGAGCTCCGAGCGCGGCAACAGTTACTTGCCTGTCCCAACCGTGTGCTCGGGCTCGTGGATCGTTAGCGGGGCCGTGCCCCAGCCCCCGCTGCTCGACGCCCACTAGGAGCTGAGCCCGACGCACTCTGCCGGCGTGTACGGAACGCGGTCCGTCGCGCTCGTTGCGTGAGCACCGCGCGGATGCGGGGGCCCGACACAGCCTGGCTGCAGCGGCGCACTGCGGGGCGTCAGCCCGGAGGAGTTCGGGCTGGCGGTCCGGGCTCCCGTCCCGCGGTGGTCCGTCAAACCTTCGTACCTCCAGCACAGTGCCGCAGCGGTCCCGACGGCCGCGCTGAGCTTTCTGACCCCGATGAGCAGACACCAGCGCCCACGGCCTCCGTCCCACCCACCGGCGGTCCGCTGCTTCAACCTCACAGTCGCAACACGACGACAATCCGTGGCAAAGCCATGCGGAACGTGGTCGATCCGGTGCCAAGGCGCCGGTTGATGAGATCGCGAGCCGTTTCGACCGGGCCTCGTACGCTCAATCGCGCACCGAAATCCGATGCTGCCATGTAACCGCACCAAGGCCGCGAAACAGCCGTTCGTTCTCCCCAGTTCTCAACGGGGGCTGGCCCTCGATGATGAGAACGCCACGGTCGCGCGGGCCGGACACGCCGTTTCCGGGTTCCTATGGACTCCGGCGGGGCGGCGCGGCTGGCGTGGCTGTCCCGCCGGACAGGGCTCCGGACTAGCGGAGGTGTTTCCTTACGGACGTAGGCGGCGGCAGCTCGCTCAGCGGCGATACCCGGAAGGGGTAACTTTTTCGTCTGCTTTGACGTCGGCCGACACGACTGGGGCAGGCGCGACGACGACGATCAGCCCCGTGGCGTTTTCGTCCGTTCGGTCGCCAGGCCCTCCGACATAAGCCAGATAGCTGTGGTCCGGACTGCCAAGGGCAAGCTCTTCCTCGTCCCGGATCCGAAGGCTCAGTTGCTTGGTATCCATGCGCACGATGACCCCGTTGTTCTTCTCCAAATCGCCGGCTGGAGAGATGGTGCCGTCCGGAGCAACGGCCAGCTGGACCGCGTCGTTGCCGTCCTGGAGCGCTACGTCACGAGCCTGGACGCTGGCGAGCAGCCCGAGGCCGGTGAGTGCTTCGACACAACCATCGATCTCGCTGATCGCGAATGCCTGCGCCCCGGCAGCTCCGAGCCAGTTACGAATGGCGGCAACACATGCGTTGGCACTGGCCAGGTTTGCCAGTTCGGGTTTGTCGAGGAAGCCGGCGGCTACGCGGTACGTCCTGAGCACGACCCGCACAGGCATAGTGCGGTCTTCATCCTCCTGATGTGCCACTGCCGGCACGGCCCGCGGAGTGTCGTCGGTCTGCTGCCGGTCCTCGGCGGCATGCTGCTCGAGGCGCTGTTGTTGTGCTACGGGCGCCGGCGCAGGCGTGGCGATCGCCACAGGGGGGGCCGGCGCTACGGACAGCGCCCTGGCTCGAGGCTCAGCAGGCTGTTCGCCCGTCTCGGCAAGCTCATGCTCAACGGACGGCACATCCAACTGTTCGACCAGGTAAGCGATAGCTCGTAGGGCGTCGCCCGAGCCGGCGGCTATCAATGTCCCGGTTGCCTGGTCCGCCTTGAGCTCAGCCGGCACCAACTCCAGCAGCTCGATAAGCGTGTGCACGTCCCTGTGTCGCACCCTGAACACGGCGACATACCGGTCTGCGGCCAGCCGCACCCACGGTTCGTCTGGCGGCGTCTGAACGGCTGGCTGACTGGCCGGCTCGGTTTGGTCCGGCTGCTCGGCGCCGACAGACGCGGTGTGGACGGGGACAACGGCAACCGGAGCGTCGGCCGGCTGAAGTGTCCCGACAATCTGGTGCGTGTCAGACTCACTGTTCTGCTGCGCCTGGCCTTCCGCTACAGGCTCCGGTGCGGGGGCCGGGCCGGCGAGCAGTTCCGGGTCGATGGGTTGCGGCGGTGTGGCACGAGCCGATAGGAAGATGACATAGCCGATCAGCAGAAGGGCCAACATGGCTGCGATCGGGGCGAGCCGTTTGAGCAAGCGCATCCTAAGCCTCCAACGGCGGTCTGCTGTTGGGGGGCACGCAGCCGGCCGCGGCGGTTCTGGGGCAAGCAGAATCACTTGGGCTCGATGGCGAGCGTCATCGTGCTGTTGTCCGCCACCGGAAACAGGGGCGCGTGCCGGTTCTGACCGAGGAAGCGTTGCCGCGCCCGCCCGCCGAGATTCCACTGGACCCCGGCCCACACGTTCCAGGTATCCGACTCGAACGCGCTGTGACCGCCCACGGCGACGGTCCACGCGTCTGTCACGGGGTAAACCAGCCGCGCGCCGATTGCCGCACCCGACTGACTATTGCTTTCATCGGCGTCGCTTTGACCGTCCCGCCAGCCGACCCACAGTTCGCTATCCAGGCCGACGTTCCAAAGGTGACGCCAGAAAATGTTCACCTGATTGGCAGTCTCCGCACGCGTTGCCGCGTTGATGTCGTCGTCCGAAACCCCGCCACTTCCCCAAACTCCCAGCTCGTTGCGAAAGTCCACCGTGTATGACACCTTGCCCCGCACTTGAACGACCTGCACGTCGTAGAAACCGTCGTGCAGGAAGTCGGCAACGGCGCCGACGTTCCAGGCGGCACCCAGCTGCATGTCGCCGCGGTAGAAGACACCGGCCGTGACGAAGATCTGCTCCTGATCCTCTGTTACCGATCCCGATGCCCCCGCCTGAACCCCTAAACCGACGTAATCGCTGACCAGAGGCGATGCCCAGTTAATCCCAAAGCGACCCGCATTGCGGAAGTCGTTCGCCGGCAACTCGAAGCCGTCGTAGTAGGCAAAGGCCCACGTGTTTGCAAACGGCACATATTCGATCGGAAATGTCCCCGGCGCGCAGCGGCCGTCGTAACTGATGACCGGGCCGCAAGCCGATACGGCGGGCCGCAGCAGTCCACCGAGCCAGTGGTGCCACGGCGGCTCTTCACTGCTGTAGTTCGGTCCAGTGGGGCCTGCAGCGAGCGGCGGACCAGATGGCGGTGGCGGCACAGTGGCCGAATCAGCCGGCGGTGACGGCAGCGTCGCCGCGCCCGGTCGATCGGGCGCTTGCCTGGCTGGCCACTCCAGTAGGCCTGGGTCCGGTGCGTCCAAGCTCTGGAAACCGTACTCCGGGTCCTGGCCACGGATGAGCGTTTCGTCGGAGGGAGCCTCCGGGTACGGGGGCGGCGGCAATGCTTCATCACTGAGACGAATCGTTCGATGTGTCGTGCAGCCGGGCAGGAAAGCTGCCGATAAGAACGATACGGCGAGGAAGAGCCGAGCAAGCTGCCTGCCGCTGATGCGTCCCTGCATAAACGCTGCTCCCTATCAATGCCCGCTTGCGAGCGTAGTCGCTTGTGGTCAGTGCGATTATGGTCGCGAGCCGGCAAGCGTCAATGCCAATCCGGCTTCAGCTGCGACAGCAAACGGCCTTCGGCGCGGACCCACGCGGCAGGCTCATGATGTTGGCGATGCGCGCGCCACGCTACGCAGGAGCGCCGGACCATTGACCTGCCCGGAGGAATCCCTGTGGGAGCGGCACCACGGTCTCGTGCGGCGAACGCGTACGTCAGGCGGCGGCTGCCGGTTGGCGGGCTCAGCAGCAGTCTCTCGCACTGCGGGTGTCCTCCTCCCCTTGCCCGCCGGCCATTGGCGGGAAGATCGACAGCGTCTGGCCTTCGCTAAGCGGCTGGTCCAATTGTGGGCAGTGCTCGCCATCGATCATCACAATGCGAGCCATCTCCTCGGGGACCTGCAACTGCTTCAGCACGTCGCGCACGGTCGCCCCTTCGGGCAGTTCCAGTGTGGCCTGGCTGCCCGCGGCCCCTTCGGGCAGATACTTCCGTAGCGAGGCAAACAGCTTCACCTTCACCTGCACAGCGGGCCTCCTGTTGTTTTGACTGAGTCGCGCGCCTGTGGAAGCGGTCGCTAGCTGTGCCCGAATACTTTCCGGTAGGCCTCCACGAATACCTTGTGGTGGGGGCCCTTATCCGTCTCGACGTCTGGCTCAGCCGGCAGGGGCCGCACACGTGGATCGTCCGACGGCAACGGCAGCAACGTCCGCTTGAGCAGTCTTGTTGCCACTCCCAAGGCGACGTAAGGACGGCGCAGGTCCAGCGGATGAGTCTCCTTCAGGTAGGTCTTCCACTCACCCATGGCGATACCGGTTTGCACGAGCCCTTTGACCATACCGATGTCGGTCAAATTCATGATGTCGCCGGTTGGTCCCATGAGGATGCCGCCTACCATGCGGTCGCCGTCAAAGACGTACTTTCGATACAGAGGTCGCGCTGGATTCGCGAGCCGCACGATGTCGTCCTCACCATCCCAGCGGCCGAAGCTGGCGATTTGAAGGCCGCAAACGTCCAGCACGTTCATTGACAGCGACCCGTCGTAGCGGACGTCCTGGCCAGCCATGTTGGCTCCGGCCACGCGGCCGTGGTCGATTGCCGTGGGTTGGATTGCATGTACCTCCTTGCCTCCCAGCACACTCGGTCCCTGAGCGCAATCGCCCGCGGCGTAAATGAACGGGTAATTGGTTTGCAGCCGCTCGTTAACCACAATGCCCTCGTCAACTTCAACGCCGCTGCCACGGACAAAGGCCACGTTGGGCCGAACGCCGGCGGCGATCACGACGCAGTCGGCCGGGATCCGATCGCCTGCTGTTAGCTCCACGGCAAGCGCACCGTCATGTTGCAGAATCCGTGCTGCCTGGGTGCCACAGCGTACGTCGACGCCGCGTTTTGCTAACCAGTCGGTGGCGAGCCGGGCGGCTTCGGCATCGAGCATGCGCGGCAGGATCTGGTCCATCATCTCGATGACCGTTAGCGAACAGCCCCGTTTGTACAGGGCGTTGAGCACGATCATGCCCACGAACCCGGCTCCGATAAACACCACTCGCTTGCCTTGGCCGGTGTGCTCGATCAGGCGGCGTGCATCCTCGATGGTCCAGAGGTTGGTCACGCCAGGCAGATCAAGCCCTTCGATAGGCGGTCGAACGGGCGACGAACCGGTGGCGATCAACAGCGTGTCGAAGTGGAGCGTCGTGCCGTCGGACAGCGTGACCGTCTTGCCGTCCGGATCGATCCGCTCGGCCCGCACGCCGATGTGCGGCGTCACGCCGAACTTCTGGAACACATCGTCACCCCCAGTGTAAACGTGGCTCTCGGGGACATCGCCACAGATGTAGTAGGGCAGCACCATGCGAGCGTATGGGGGTTCGTCGCAGACCAGATGGATCTCCGATCCTTCGGGCTCGAACCGCCGGATCGTCTCGATCGCGTGCATGCCGGCAGGCCCGGCTCCCACGATAACATGACGCTTGGCCATGATGCTGTCCTCTCCCGTTAGCCAAAGACTTCTTCCAGATTCAGTTCACTCACCTTCGCGCTGGTTGGCGTGCCGGTTTCGTCCCAGCCGCGTAGCCGGTAGTACTCCGGCAGCATCTCGTGCAATCGGTTGACCTGCCCTCTGCTCGGCCCGGCCGGAATCGGCGCGCGCAGCAGGCGGTCCGGCAGGGTGTCATCGGCGCCAGTGAAGCCGGCGCGCAGCAGCCAGAGCCGTTCCAGGTTGAAGATTCGCTCGCCGGCCCGAATCACTTCCTCCAGCGTGTAGTCCACGCCGGTGGCTGCGGCGAGCATGGGCACAAGGTCTTCCAGCTCGGCCCCGAACGACACGAACAGGCAGATACCGCTGGCGTCGATGCTGCTGGTTGCGTCTTGAAGCTTTTTCTGCAACGCTGCCTTGCCGGCCGTGGTGCGAGGATTCAGTTTCTCGGGGACGCCAAGGATTTCAGCCTTCACCGAGTATCCCTTCAGGTGGCAGCCGCCTCGATTTGAGGTAGCGTAGCCGAGCCCCATGCCCTGAATGGCGCGAGCGTCGTAGGCGGGGAACTCCATTCCCTTGCTGCCCATAAACAGCTCTGGATGTCCGTACCGTTCACACAAGCGTTTAGCTCCCTCGGCAAGCTGGTCGCCGAACCCGCGGCGCAAGGCAGTTGCCTCAGTGAATGCCACCAGTGCATCGGCATCGCCGAAGCAGAGCGGGCGCCCGGTGACGGAATCGTCCAGGTAGCCGCGCTCGTATAACTCCATGGCCGCCGCCAGTGTCGCGCCGAAGCTGATCGGGTCCATGCCGTAGTCGTTGCACAGGAAACTGGCCTTGAGCACCGCGTCCATGTCGTCGACGTTCGTATCGGCACCCAGCGCCCAGATGTTCTCGTACTCGGGCCCCTCCTCGGCAGCCCGCCAGTTCCGGGGCGACGTCAACACGGCGTGACGAACCCGGCCATCCTCTGAGACGCGGGTCACGCGGCCGCAGGCAATCGTGCAGGCAAAGCATGCTTTGTTCCGCAACGTGTAGCGTGCCTTCAGGGTCTCGCCGCTGATGCGCTCCGCGTCACTGCCGGTCTCGTCGGGAGCCATGTGCGCGAATTGCCAGTTCTTTACCGGCAGCGCGCCGGATTCATTGATCACGTGCACCAGCACAGCTGTCCCGAAACCAGGCAGCCCCTCGCCGGTCACCGGGCTGGCACGCAGCTTCTGGCGGAAACGCCACTGGGCGGCAAGGAACTCGGCCGGCCGAGCAATGGGCACCCCCCGTGTGCCCCAAACCGCAATCGCCTTCAGCCGCTTTGCGCCCATGACCGCACCGACCCCGTTGCGTCCAGCGGCGCGGTGGAGGTCGTTCATAATGGCGGCGAAACGAACAAGGTTCTCGCCCGCCTGGCCAATGCTTGCGATCCGGACCCCTGGCAGGCCCACCTCCTCCCGGATTCGCTCCTCAGTTTCCCAGACCCCCTTGCCCCAGAGATGCTCCGCGGATCGGACTTGGACCTGGTCGTCGACGATCAGCAGGTACACGGGCCGCTGGGCCTGTCCCTCGATGATTAGCAGATCGTAGCCGGCGAACTTCAGGGCCGGTCCCCAGTGGCCGCCGGAATTGGACGTTGTGATCGTGCCGTTGAGCGGGGCCTTGGTGATCACCATGTAGCGGGCGCCGCAGGAGGCGCTGGTCCCCGTCAGCGGACCCGTGGCGAAGATAAGTTTGTTGTGCGGGCTGAATGGATCGATTGTCGGGTCAACTTCGGCACAGAAGTATCGGGCGCCCAAGCCCCGACCGCCGATGAACGCGCGGGCCCAATCCATGCGGAGCGGTTCCACCGTGCAGGAACCGTCTGAGAGGTTGACGCGCAGTAGCCGCCCGGCCCAACCACCCATGGCGATCCGCTCCTGAGCTTCTCAGGCTACGCCTTCGAGCATCTCCCGGAAACGCGCCGAGACTTGCTCGGCTAGCCGGCCGGTCCACTCTTCGCCGTTGGACGTTTCACCCACCGTGATGCACTCCGTGGGGCACGCCAGTGCACAGGCCGGCTCGCCACCGCACAGGTCACACTTGGTCGCTTTGTGGTCAGGCCGCAAGAACGCCGTCCCAAACGGACATGCGATCACGCACAACGCACAGCCGACACAGACCTGCTCCAGAACAACCTTTGCTCCGGTAACAGGGTTGATCGCAATCGCATTCACCGGGCAGACCGTCATGCACCACGCTTCGTTGCACTGGAAGCAGGTGTACGGCGTGTAGGCGGCTTGCTCGTCAAAGATGTGTACCTTGATCAGGGACGCAGCTGGATTGAACCGCCCCGTTTGCACCCAGGAGCATGCCAGCTCGCACTGCATACAACCAGTACATTTATCCGGGTCGATTCGCAACGCTGTAGCCATCGCGCCGAGCTCCTCCTGGAGTTCCGGTTCATGGTGCCGACGAGCCCGAATCGGCCGCTTCACCCGAGGAAGCAGACTGCTGCGGTTCCTCGGGCAGCGTAACGAAGCGGTCGGTAAACTGCAACCAGTAGCGACCGTCCACGAGCTTCAGCATGAGCTTCATGCCGTGGCATCGGGCGCATTCGTAGCCGGTCATGCCGTGCTCCATCGGCCCGCTGTAGCCGCAATCCGCACAACGGCCGAGTACTTTCTTGGCCTTCTTTTCGAAGTCGTGGTACGAAGGTACCGAGCCGATCATCGGCGGTCTCCTGGATCGATGCCGCTCGCGCAGCAGTAGCACAGTGTACCGGAAGGACGCCTTGGTTTAAAGATATGGGGCGCGCGGGCGAAGGGGGAACCGGGACGGGCAGTTGGCAACGGCACACGCCGCGGCTCATGCTGCAAGCCGACCAGCGGCGCGGCGGCCGGCAAATTCAAGGATTTCGCGGGCCGTTGCCATGGTTGCGCCGCGCCGCGCGAACAGTGCCCGGATCCGCCGGATCTCGCGGCAAATGGCGTCATGAGCTGCAGGATCGGTAAGCCAGGGAATCAGGTGCGCGAGCATCCAGTCGGTCGCCTCTGCCCAGCTGACCAACTCCGGATAGACCATGCGTCCGGCTGCGATGTTCGGCAGCGAGATGTAGCGCACCCTGGCAATGCCGGTCGCCAGGCCGAATCGGTAGATGCCATACTCTGCGCGCGGCACGCGGTAATAGATCACCGCCGGCTTAGCGAACCAGAGCAGCTCCATGGTGATCGAGCCGGACTTTGCCACGCAGCAGTGTGCGGAGGCAATCGCCTGAGGGGTCTGACCGACCACGCACTGTAGCGGCACCCCTGCCTTGCGCGCCTGTGCGCGCACCCAAGCGGCATGTTCGGCCGTACGGCATGCTGCCACGAATTCAACGTCAGCAACTCGCTTCCGCACCGCGGCCGCGGTCCGGATCATGGGCCGGGTCATCCGACGCACCTCACTGCCGCGGCTTCCCGGCAGCAGCACGACACGGCGTACCCCGGGTGCCGGCGGGGCCAACGGCTGAACGTTCGCCAGCTCATCAAAGTACGGGTGTCCCACATAGCGAGCGTCGACCCCGCGTTGACGGTACCATGGCTCTTCAAACGGATACGCGCAGAGCACACGGTCGACGAGCCGACGCATCTTGCGCACGCGCCACGAGCCCCAGGCCCACAGCTGAGGCGCCAGGAAGTACAGAACCGGCACGCCCGCAGCCCGCGCCGCTCGTGCCACCCACCAATTGAAACCGGGGTAGTCAACCAGCACAACCGCATCCGGCCGGGTCGTGCGCAGCACGTCGCGGACCCGCTGGTAAAGGCCCCAGAAAAACGGCACACTCCGTACGGCTTCCAACACCCCGATCACCGGCCGATCAACCAGCCGGTACAGCAGGTCGCAACCAGCCGCCTCCATGGCCGGCCCCCCCAGTCCGAAGAAGGTCGTCTGCGGATTGAGCCTTCGGATGGCCCGCAGCACACGCGCGGTGTGAATGTCGCCGCTTGGATCGCCTGCCGAAAAGAATAGCCGCATCGGTTGCACTCCACGAAATCGCTCGCCCCCTAGTCTTGCCGCGGCGCCGCTCGCTGTGAAGGGCGATCCGTTGCGTCCACTCCATCCTCCGCACACGCCGCGCCCGCAGACAGCGCGGCAAGAGGTGTCGCCGATCGGCCTGCACGGAAGGCAGGCTACAATAAGCGTGAGTCATCTTCCTGGTTGCCCGCCCCGGGAGAACCGTCATGGAACCAGGTCTGCAGGGGCAGATCTTCGGCTGGGTGGGCGCCGTGCTCGGGACGGCAGTGGGCGTAGCCGGAGGAGCGATCGGGACCTACCTGGCGATCGCAAACACCTCCGGGCCACGGGAACGTGCCTTCGCGCTCAAGGCGGCTGCGGCTTGCTGGGGGCTAGTGGCGTTGTACATCCTCGCCCTGTTCGTGGTACCGCCCCCCTTCCGACATTTCCTGTGGGCTCCCTACGGACTAGTCCTGACCGGTTGCATTCTGTGGTGGAACCGGCGTCAGGCAAGCATTCGGCGGTCGGAGCGCGAAACTAGCCCGTAGCAGCAGCTGGGCTTACGGCTTTCCCCCCGCAGGCCGCAAGCACTGATACCGGTCCGGCCTGCTGCAGGCCAAGCTACGAACGATCAACCCGAACTCGCGGCCGCGGACCCGGGCCGCGTTAGCTGGTAGGCTTGCTGTACCACCTTTCCCGTCCGCCACGTTTCCCGCCCGATCCGGTTGCGGTTTCGGCTCGGCTGCGGCAGGGCGCACCGGGCACGATGCCGGACTGGACTTCTGTTGGTTCGTGACCGCAGCGATGGCGATTGGGGGGACTATTTCGAAGCGGTCGACGGTGTGTGCTCGCCCTCCGATCCGGGGCCTTGGCGGCCGGTAAGCCCAAGTTGCTCGGCGATCGGCTTCATTGCATCGATCACGAACTGGATGTGTTCCTTCAAGTCGACCCCCAACGCCTCGGCTCCACGCCGGATGTCGTCGCGGTTCACGCCGGCCGCGAACGACTTCTGCTTCAACTTCTTGATCACGCTCTTGGCCGTCAGGTCGAGAATTCCGTTGGGCCGCATCAACGCGACCGCCGTGATGAAACCAGCCAGCTCATCACAGGCGTACAGTGCCTTGTCCATCAGCGAGATCCGCGGACAGTCCAGATAGTCGGCATGGGACTTGATGGCATAGATTACGTCCTCGGGGTAGCCGCGCTGGCGAAGGATCTCTGCACCTTTCAGCGGGTGGTCGGGCGGGTTAGGCCAACGCTCGTAGTCGAAGTCGTGCAAGAGCCCCACGATGCCCCACTTCTCCTCATCCTCACCGAACTTGCGTGCATAGGCGCGCATAGCCGCCTCGACCGCCAACATGTGTCGCCGCAGGCTCTCACTCTTCGTGTACTCACAGACCAGCTGCCACGCCTCGTCTCGATTCATCGCTTCGCGCGCTCCACGCTGTGGTTTCCTAGCTCTGGTCGGTTCGTCTAGAATCGTTGCGACGAATCCAAGAGAGTCAATTGCAGTGCTCTGTCGACGGGGAGAAATCGTGGCCGACGAAGCCCAACTGCGTCATGCGGCCGAGTTGCTGGCAGCCTCCCAGCGACCTGCCGCGTTCACGGGAGCGGGTATCTCCGCTGAAAGCGGCATCCCCACGTACCGGGACCTGGGCGGCCTCTGGCAGCAGTACAGCATCGAGGAGGTGGCAACACCTCAAGGCTTCGAGCGAGATCCGCGGAAGGTCTGGGAGTTCTACAACGCGCGCCGTAACCAGCTCTGGGAGATCGAACCCAACCGGGGTCACTACGCACTGGCCGAGCTGCAGGAGCTGTTCCCTGATTTCGTCATCATTACCCAGAACGTGGACCGGTTGCACCAGAAGGCAGGCAGCAAACGCGTCATCGAACTGCATGGCAACCTGCATGAGGTGCGGTGCGTCGATTGCGGTGCCACGTTCGACAAAGTCGGCGAGTCGCTTGATCCGTTGCCACGGTGTGAGCGGTGCAGTGGCCTGCTGCGACCGAACGTGGTCTGGTTCGGTGAGCCGCTTCCGGAAGAGGCCTGGAAAGCAGCAACCGAGACAGTCCGTCGATGCGATTGTCTTCTGGTCGTCGGCACGAGCGCCCAGGTGTACCCGGCGGCCAGCCTGGTTGACATGGCTCGTGCTTCAGGGGCCCGGGTCCTGGAGTTCAACCTTGACCGGACCCCGGTCAGTGACGTTGCCGACGTGGCACTGTCGGGTAAAGCGGGTGAGTTGCTGCCGCAAGTGGTAACCTTGTGCCGGCAGCTCAAGCGATGAGGTCCCGGCGGGCTGCGTCGGTTTGCAAAGTTACTCAGGGGTGGGTCGGCAGGCTCGCCGGACGTACATAGCCTGTGGCTGCAACCCGCTCGGGCGGCGTTGCTTTCGGTAGCGCTTCGGTTTGCGGCGGCGTAGAAGCCATTGGCGGGCGGTAGCCAACCTGGGCGTCAGCCGGGCATGTTGGCCGTCTCGGCACCGCGTTCGCACGGCGCTTTTCCGCGCCCCCCTTACTCAGCCCGTGCGCACCGTCCGGCAAGCCGGCATGCGGTGCGGTGATCACTGGTGCTCAGGCTCGTCGGTGGCAGTGGCCGTCATGGTACGGAGCAGTTCGTCGAGTTCCCGCTCCAGCTCTGGACAGGTGCCTTCGAGCACGGCGAGCACCCGTCGGCTTTCCTCGACGAATCGCTCTCGCCGCGCCCTATCGAAGGACGCGCCCAGGTGTCTGAGGTTATCGATACGATCCGCAAGCTTGATCAGTCGAGCCTCGGTCGACGCGGAAGCCAGTCGCTGGAACATCTCCTCATGCCGCCGGCTCTTGGGGAGACGGCTATCGTTGGTCAGTTCGGCAACGATCCGTGCAACGCGCGGACCACATGCTCGCTCGACTTCGTCGAACCGCGCGCCAGAGTCCTCGATGACATCATGCAATAGCGCGGCGGCGATGAGTTCCGGGTCGTCGTCGCCCACGGTCCGGCGCACCAGCTCGGCCACCCGGAATGGGTGGAGCACATACGGCACGGTCCCGTCCGGTTCACCGCGCTGCTGCCCATGATGCGACTGGATTGCCAGATGGAGGGCTCGGGCCAGAAGCTCGATCGCTGCGGCGCGAGCGTCGTTCATGCGATCGCTCCCCGACTAGAGGACCGGCCCTGATAGGAGATCTGCCTCGGTCAGCACTTCGAAGCCCTCTCGCCTCAGCACGTCTACGGCCATTTCGTGGTCGTCCACGTGCAGGGCGATAGCCGCGCGGCCATGGGGGTGGAAGATGAGCGGGTAGGCGTAGTGGATGTTGATCTCCGCTCGCAGCAGCGCCGTGCAGATCTCGCCCAATGGCTGGTGACTGCGTGGTAACGCGACGGCGATGAGGTCACTTTCGGCGATCGGATAGCCGGCGCGCTCCAGAATCTCCCTGCCCTGCTCCGGATGACTGAGCACCATGCGCACGATGGCGCAGTCCACCGAGTCGATGATGCTCAGCGCGACGATACGCACCTTGCTTCCCTCGAAGCGTCGGACCAGGTCGTGCAGTTGGCCGACACGGTTCTCCAGGAACACAGAATACTGACGGATACTGGGCCAGTCGCGGCCGCGCTCCGTCTTGAATCCGCTTCGTGCTTCTCCACCGTAGCTCATCGCGACGTGCCTCTTTCAGGCGCCCCCGGGTCGGTGTGCGCCGGGCCGGGGGGTTGGCCCTATCGAACACCTTGCACAGAAACCAGTTGCCGCATTCCCCGCGCCAGCCTCTCAACCATTTTATCGGCCGTTCAACCGCCACTCCGCAGCCATGACCGTGTTGGCCAACAACATCGCGACCGTCATCGGCCCGACCCCGCCGGGCACGGGCGTGATCGCACCCGCCACGGCCGCCACTTCCTCGTATGCCACATCCCCCACAAGCCGACCATCGAAACGGTTGATGCCTACGTCGATGACTACTGCCCCGGGCGACACCATGTCCGCCCGCAGGAAGCCCGCTCGGCCGATGGCCACCACGACGATGTCGGCTGCCCGCGTGATCCTGGCCAGCTCGCGCGTGCGGCTGTGGCAGACCGTCACCGTGGCATCTCCCCCTTCACCTTTGCGCAGCAGCAGCAGCGCCAGTGGCCGACCCACGAGATTGCTGCGACCGACGATGACCACGTGCCGTCCGGCAATTGGGATGTCGTAGTACTGGAGCAGCCGCTGGATGCCCAGCGGGGTGCACGGTACAAAGCGCGGTCGGCCGGCGGCCAGCAGGCCGTAATTGTGCGGATGAAAGCCATCCACGTCTTTGGCCGGGTCAATGGCATCGATCACTGCCCGTTGGTCAATGCCGTTGGGCAGCGGAAGTTGAACCAGGATGCCGTCTACGTCGTCTGCACGGTTCAGCCGACCGATCAGGGCAAGCACATCTGCGGTTGTCGCCGTCCCGGGCAACTGATGCAACCAACTGGCAATGCCCACCTTTTCGCATGCTCGCCGCTTGTTCCGCACATACACGTGGCTGGCCGGGTCATCGCCCACCAGCACGGCCGCCAGACCGGGTGGCCGGCCATGCTGTTGCCGGATGCGCGCCGCATCGGCGGCGACCTGACGGCGCACTGCCGCCGCCACCTCTTTGCCGTCCAGAATTCGTGCGGCCACGAGCGCTCCCCCTAGTCTGTTACCCTGAACTTCTCGATTGCTTCCGGGGTTCCGACCACCAGCAATACCTGCTCCTCGCGCAGCTCCGTCTGGGGATCGGGGTTGAAGCGAAAGTCGGTATCGAAGACGGTGTCTTTCACGGCGATGACGTTGATCCCGTACCGCCGACGGAGGTCGGCCTGCTGGAGGGTCTTACCCTCGAGCGACTTCGGCACGGTGATCTGCGCAAGCATGTGGCCAGCTCCGAGCATGAGCTGTTGCAGGACATTTGGCCAGGCGATCTCGTCGGCCAGGCTGCGGGCACGTTCCACTTCGGGAAAGACCGTCTTGTCCACGCCCAGCCGTTTCAGAATCTTCTCGTGATCCCGGCTGATTGCCTTGCAGATCACACGTCGGGCCTTCATCTCCTTCAGATGCAGGCACGCGAGGATGCTGGCCGTGAAGTCCTCACCCAGACTCACCACCACGGCATCGGCCTTGTCCACGGGCAGCTGTTCCAGCGTCCTGCGGTCGGTCGCGTCCGCGACCAGTGCTTCGTAGAGCGTGTCCTGGAGCTCGGCAACGCGCTCTTCGTCCGAGTCCACGCCGGTTACCCGTACCTTGTCCACGGCTAACCGCTCAGCAACGGCAGCACCAAACGTTCCGAGCCCCAGGCAGATCACGTGGCGTGCTTGCATGGCTGTTATCCGATGTAGACGGGTTCTACAGGGTACTCCACAAACCTTCGCTGCGGACGGTGCGAAAGGGCGACGAACACCGTGATTGGGCCCAGCCGCCCGATCAGCATCGCGACGATCAGCAGCAACTTGGCCGGCGTGCTTAGTGAGGGCGTTACGCCGGTGCTGAGGCCAACCGTGCCGAGCGCGGAGATCGTTTCAAAGAAGGCGTCCAGGAAGAAGGCATGCTCTTCGGAGGGCGACAGGCTTGCCTGCTCGGCAATCAGCACGGCCGCCAACATCACCATACCGATCACGGCAAACAGCAAGCTGGTCGCGATCGCTCGATTCACGGTTTCCGAACTGATGGTGCGGCGAAAAGCGAACACATGCTCGTGCCCGCCCAGCCGGCGCCAGGCGACCAGGACCAGCACCATCAGGGTCGATACCTTGAACCCCCCCGCTGTCGAGCACGGCCCCGCCCCCACCGACATCAACATGGTCGAGATCCACAGCGACGCGCTGCGCAGCTCGTCGGTGGGCACCGTGTTGAAACCGGCTGTCCGGCAGGTGACCGCTTGAAACAGGGCCGCGAGCAGTTTCACGGGCAGCGTGTCGGCCTGGAGCGTGTTGTGCCACTCCAACGCCAGGAACGCAAGCCAGCTTATCGCCAACAGTGCCCCCGTGCCCGCCAGCATCAGTTTACTGTGCAGTGACAGTCGCCACGGCTCTCGCCGGTATGCCCGTACCGCCGCACGGCCAAGATCGGCCAGCACCGGGAACCCAAGTCCGCCGAAAACAACCAAAACCATGATCGTGCCGCTGTACCACAGATCGCCGCGAAAGCGTTCGAGGCTGTCGTCATACAGCGAGAAGCCGGCATTGCAAAAAGCGGAAATCGAATGGAACAGAGCCCCCCAGAGTCCCTCATCGGGCCCCGTTCCCATCACCAGCGCATGACCGGCAAGCGATAAGAACCCGGCGAACTCAAAGCCAAGGATCAGGGCCAGGATGCGGCCGAGCAGGCCAGCCAGGTGACGGCCGGGCTCCGAGCCCAGCGCTTCGGCAGCCGCCACGCGCTGGTGCATCGTGTCGCCACGACCGGTGGCCAGGGTCACAAAGGTCGTTACGGTCACGATTCCGATGCCACCGAGCTGAATGAGGCCGAGAATCACCAGTTGGCCCGCAAAGGAGTAGTCGTGCCCGGTTGATCGGACAGTCAGCCCTGTGACGCAGAGCGCACTTGTGGCAGTAAACAGCGCGTCCACCAGGCTGACCGGCCGGCTGCTGTCGTTGACGCTCCAGGGCATCATCAACAGCACCGTGCCCAGGGCGATGACCAACATGTAGGCGATGAACGCGAACCGGGCCGGGTACTGCTGTAATGCCCCGACGACTCGAGTGGCCATCGACGTCGCTCACTCGGCGAGGACCACAACCTCCAGCATCAGGCAAGCTGTTGCACCAGTGCCCGCGGGGAACACGGCGGCTATAGGGAAACTCACCCGCTGTCTGCGGTACCGGGCACTGTGGCCGTGCGGCGTTCCCGACCGCCGAATGGACGCGGAGCAAGCCGTGGCTTCGGTGAGGGCACTAGTCGTGAAGGCATTCTAATAGGGTCGTCAACGAGGAAACCGTCCACCCGGGACACTCTTTCTGGAACCGATCAGATCGATCCACCAGGACCGCCGTCAGCCCTGCGGCACGCGCACCGAGCAGGTCGTTCACGTAGCTGTCCCCCACGTACAGTACGCGGTCCGCCGGACAGCGACAGGTCTCAACGAGCGCATCAAAGAACCGTTGGTGCGGCTTGCGGTAGCCCACCAGCGACGACACCACGCAGCCACGCAGCTGCTCATCGAGCCGCAATCCGCGACAGACAGCCAACAGCCTGCGGTCAAAATTGGAAGCCAGCACAACAGGCATGCCGAGCGCCGTGGCGGCCTGCAGAAGCTGCCGGGCGTCGTCGTAGAGCTGCCATGCGTCGGCACGGGCGAAATGCCCAAAGAGCCGCTCGAAGCAGGCGTTGCGCGCTGTCTCGGGCAGCTCAGCAAAGACGCTGTGGACGATTCGCCGCCAGCGCGCGTGTTCGCGGTCTTCATCGGTGCGCAGCAAGCCGCTGCCGAGGTCGTGGCCTTCCTCGGCCAGGTACGCGGCGCGCAATCTCCGAGCTGCCTCCTCCACGCTCAGCCGTGCACCGAACTCCTGGCCCACGCGGTGATAGGCAACCGCCGCAGCCGGCTGCGGACGCAGCACGGTACCGACCGCATCCAGGGCCAAGCAGGAAAACTTACCGGGCAACATCCTCAGCAGGCCCAGACAGCAGGTAGGCGATCAGATCCGCGATGTCCTTTGGTCGAAGCTGTTCTTCGAACCCCTCGGGCATCAGAGACTGACCCGAGGCAGCAATCTGCTCAATGTTGCTTCTGAGCACTGTCTCGGTCGACCCGTCCGCTTTACCCAGGGTGATTGCCGTGGCACTCTCAGAGACGATCCTGCCGTTCAGCACACGCCCATCGCGCAGGAGCACGTTGTAGGTCAGGAATTCGGGCGCGACCTCACGGTTCGGATCGAGAATCGCGATCAGCAACGCTTCAGGATCACGGTTTCGCACGGTGTTGAGGTCCGGGCCGACCGCCCCGCCTTCGCCCCGCACCGCGTGACACTTTTCGCAGTGTTGCTTGTACAGGTCCGCGCCACGGCGAGCGTCTCCTTTGCCGATCGCGCCGGCCGCCACGTAGCGCTTCACCAACGCAGCGCGGTCCGAGCTGGTCAGGGCTGCCCCGAGCACCTGCTTAGCCCGCGCACGCACCACCGCGTCTCGAGCAGACCGCAGCCGGTTGCGCACGTCGGGGTCAAGGTCGTGAATCGTAAGTTGGCCGGAGGCTATTCCGTCCAGCAGTGCCAGGGCCCCTTCGCGCCGCGCCAGTAAACTCTCAGCCAGGGCACGCCTCACGGCCGGCGTCAGTCCGCGCCACAACGGCAGCACCGCTGCATACCAACGGTCCCGACGCACCTGGCCAGCCACCCGCACGAAATGCTGCTGAATCACGGACGGCACCTGAGGCTGGAAGATTGCCTCTACTACGTCCGCAAGCCGCTCCGAGGGTGCATGAGCCAACAGCGTGACCTCTAGCCCACGGCCCCGGCCCTTCAGCACGCTGTCAGCTGCCAACTCCAGGAGCTGCTCCCACACAGCTAGCGCCCGCTTGCCCCCGGCCGTGCTTTCCAGGAACCGGTCCAGCGTACGGCCGCGGCGGGCGGCACCGTCGGCCAAACCTACCGCCAGCGCGTAGGATAACGCGTCAGGGGCCCGGTCGGCCAGCTCGGCCAGCAGCCGGGCCGCTTCCTTGCTGCGGTTGGCCGCAGCAAGCATCTCGGCCAGCTGCCGCGTGGACGCAACGGCAGCTTCGCTTGCGTTCCCAGAGCGCACGAGCACGGTTAGCACAGACGCCGCTCTGCTCAGCCCCGTGGTTGTGAGCTGTTCGGTCGGTGAGCAGGACGAAAGCGTGGCCGTTCTCAGCCAGCTGTCCGCTGACCCGTCGGCGAGCAGGGCGGCCAACGCCCGGATGGCCGGTTGCGAATCGACCTGGCCAAGGCCGTAGGCGGCGTATAAACGGACGCGCGGTGCGCGATCACGTGCCGCGTCCACGAACAGCTTTGCGATGGCCGGCGAGACGGGTAGCTGCAGAGCGGCCCGCACGGCTTGTTCCCGCACTTCGGGCACGGGACATCGCGCTAGTTTCGCCAGCAGGCTCTCGTCGGCTGCGTCAAAACGGACCAGCAGCCACAGCGCCGCGACGCGCGCGGCGGGCGGCTGAGCGTCACTCAGGCACAGGCTACGCAACGGACCGGCGACGTCGCGCGCGTTGCGCTCGAAGAGCAATCGTTGAGCCGTGTCGCGCACCCAGCCCCGCGGTGATGCCAGCAGCTCGACCAGCTCGCGATTGCTTGCTCGGTCCAACCGCACAGCTCCCCCCGTAGCGGACGGCCTGGCTCGTGCCCGCACCCGCCAGATCCGGCCGCGATCTCGACCACTGGTCAGGTTCATGTGGCGCTTCATGAACTCGGGGATCGAGGCCGGGTGTTCGACGACCTCGCGGTACATGTCGCAGATGTACAACGCGCCGTCCGGACCGTTGGCGAAGTTGACCGGTCGGAACCAAAGGTCCTCACAGGCAAGGAACTCGCGTCCCTGCTCGACCCGCCGTGCCCGGAACGTGGTACCGAACGGCTCCAGCCGCTTGCGGTGGACGAGATTGCCCGCAACGTCACCGACGAACAGGTTCCCATAGAAGCCGTCACCGAGGGCGTCGCCACGGTAGACGGTGATGCCGGTTGCCGAGGTGAAGTAGCCGACTGCTTTGCCACCGTGTTCGATCGGGCCGGGCACGAGGCCAGCAACACGGAGCCGCGTGCGGATGACGCGCCAGGCCTCAGGGGGACTGATCCGATAAACAACGGCCGACGCCCCTTCGACAGCGATCGAATCGACCGCACGGGTTACACGCAGGTATTGGTTCCTTGCTAGATAAGCGCGCTCCAAGACCACGAACCGCGCGTGATCTGAGTTGTTGCACACGAAGCGTCGCCCGTAATCGTCGACGCTGTGGCCAAACTGGCCGCCGCCGGTGGTGAGCTCGAACACGTCCGGGGGCATCATGCGCACGTCGTTGCCCCCCAAGCCAATCGGTTCCCGGAACCGGAACCACCGCTGTGCACGCACCTGGCCCCCGTTTCGGCCGTTGGCGAAGTACAGCCGGCAGTCGACCGACCAGAGCAGCCCGTTGGCGAGCGCTTGGACATTCTGCGTACCAAGGCCTGTCAGCACTCGCTCACGAACCTCGGCACGGTCATCTCCGTCGCGGTCTGCGAGGAACCAGAGGTCCGGGGGGGCCAGCACGAGGATGCCATCGCGCCAGGGCTGCACGGACGTCGGCCAGTGCAGCCGGTCGGCGAAGACCGTGGCAGTCTCATACAGGCCGTCGCCGTCGCGATCGCGGAGCAGTCGGATACGGCCAGCCTCCTCAGGGTCATCTGCCCCGAATGGATAGTCGCGCATCTCGACGACAAAGAGTCGCCCTGCGGCGTCGAACGCAAGGTCAACGGGGTCGACGACGTTCGGCTCGGCGGCCACAAGCTCGACGACAAGTCCGTCGGCCACCTGC
The DNA here is from genome assembly GCA_026991575.1 of Planctomycetota bacterium. Classification (GTDB taxonomy): domain Bacteria; phylum Planctomycetota; class Planctomycetia; order JALXBF01; family JALXBF01; genus JALXBF01. Next base: position 21,108 of record JALXBF010000133.1, read on the forward strand.
ATCGCACGCCGCTGCTGTGCCGGGGTACGCGGCGGGATCGGTTTCAACTGCTGCGCCAACTCCTGGGCCGTCGGAAGCCGGCCTTGCTGCTGCTGCTGTGGCAGGTCTTGCCCCGTAGCGATGCTGCTCGGAACACGGCAAACCAGGAGAGTCACCAGGACCAGGTTCAGGCGGTAGGACATCGGAGGGATCTCACACCACTTTCCGTCAGTCGATTGGTCAGTGCTTCGGCCAGTGCCCAACTAGTCATCCTACTGCGGGCAACGCAACGAACGCCATACCGGGGTGCATCGGTCACCGAACGTTTGAGCCAGCCCGATGGCAGGTCAGGCCCGGTCGGCGTTGGGCGAGCCCCGTGCCTGTTTAGGTAAGATCGGGCAGCTGCGCAGTTGGTCCCCTGGCCGCGCGGACGGGCGCTCTGGCCCGCAGGGGACACCGACAGCTGCAAGAAATCCCAGGGGCCGATTGGGACGAGAGGTGTAGCCATGCAGCGGACGATGACACGCCGCCAGATGCTGCGTTTTATCGGCCAGGGTGCAGCCGCTGCCGCGCTGGCAGCTCTGCATGATCCGGCCGAAGCCATCGGCGACAATGGCCTGGCGAGGCGGCTGAAGGTCAAGCAGATCAAGACATACGTGCTGCGCACCGGTCACACGGTCGTCGAGGTCGTGACGGATCGGGGCATACGCGGTTGGGGCGAGTGCAGTCCGATGGTGCACGGGTCGGTCTTCGCGCGGCTGATAGAGCACGCCATTGCCCCGCGTGTGATCGGTCGCAATCCGTTCGACGTGGAACGCATCTGGCGGTCGGTGTTCTTCGGCCGTTACAAGCTTGGGCCCATGGGGGTGTACCTTGAGGCGATTGCTGGCGTGGACATCGCCCTGTGGGACATCATGGGCAAGGCTCTGGACCTGCCGTGCTACATGCTGTTGGGTGGCAAGCTACGTGACCAAGTCCCGCTCTATGCCAGCGCCATGCGGATGCGCCGCACGCCCGAGCAGGAGGTCGAGTTCCTAAGAGGTTGGTACGAACGTGGCTTCCGTGCCGCAAAGATCCACCCGTATGAGCGATGGGCATTCAACCAGGGACGAGACGACACGCTGGAGGTCGCCCGCGCGGTACGCGAAGCACTGCCCGGGATGGCCCTGATGGTCGACGTCAACAACGCGTACACCGTGGATCGTGCGCTGGCCGTTGGTCGGGCACTCGAGGAGCTGGGCTGCGTGCTGTTCGAAGAGCCGATCGCTGCCTACGACTACGACGGTTACGCTCGTCTTTGCGACGCGCTGGAGATCCCCGTCGGGGCCGGCGAACAGGAGTACACGGTCTGGCAGCACAAGGACCTGATCCTGCGCGGGCGCATTGATGTGATTCAGCCCGACGTGGTCAAGTGCGGCGGTTTGACCGAGCTACGCAAGATCGGCACCCTGGCGATTGCCTTCAACCGACCGATCCGCTGCCACAACACCCAGCCCACCATCGGCACGGCTGCCCACTATCACTTCTGGGTCTCCGCGCCGATGTGCATCGTGGAGCAGGAATACCCGGCCGACTTCCACCCGCTACGCGACCGCTACCAACTGCTCACTGAACCGCTGCCGATCAAGAACGGCAGCTTGCGGATGCCGGATCGAGCGGGCATCGGTGTGGAGCTCAACCGCAAGGTGCTAGCCGAGCTGACCGTCTAGCTGTCGTCGGTCGTTTTCTTGCGCCGCCGGGTCGTCCGCTTCTTCTTGGGGGTCTCCTCGGCCCCAGCCTCGTCGGCCTCCGCCGGGTCCTGCTCCGCATCGGAGGCCGACTCAGTTGGTTGGTCTTGTTCGGCGAAGATGCGGTCGATGCTTTCGAGCAACCGCTCCATGGCAAACGGTTTGCGAATGTAGTCGCGCACCCCAAGCATCTCGGCATACGCCTTGTGGCGGCTGCCTTCGTTAGCCGTGATCATGATGATTGGGGGGGCATCGGGGCGCCGCGCCATGCTCTCCAACACCGGGAACCCGCCCCGCTTGGGCATCATCATGTCCAGGATGATCAAGTCGGGCGGATGCTGTTCGGCGATGACCTGTCCCTGGTAACCGTTCGCGGCGCAGAAAACCTCATAGCCTCGTCCTTCTAGCACGGTACGGATTGCGCCGACGATCTCCGGATCGTCATCCACTACCAGGATGCGCTTCGTTGTCATCGACATCGCTCACCTCACCAAGGCCACTTGCCGCTGTCCTGCTTAATCCTACTGGAGTTTGCCCAATTGTCCACGCGATCGCATGCAGTCTCGCCTGCCGATCCATGCACCCGTCCGGGGCGACCGCCCACAGGAACCCCAAAGGCCTGCTGCCAGTGGACGGCCGCAGGGTGCAGGTCGCGGTGGGCCGGTTACACGGATTTTGACGAAAGTGCCGATCGGTCATCGACCGATACCGTTAGCAGGAGTCTCCTGCCGTCGCCAGTGCCGGCCCCACTTGCCCGAGAGGCGCATGCCGATGACCCGAATCGCTGGCGAACAGATCCGGTGACCGAGCGCGCCGAGGATGCTGCACACATCGTTCGCTACCACCGCCTGACGCTCGCCGGGTTCGGCCGCTACGAGCGGCCTACTCGGTTCGAGTTGGGGGGGCGATCGCGGGTATTCACCGCCAATAACGAGCGGGGCAAGACGACCTTCGTCAAGGGCCTGCACTACACACTGTTCGGGTCACCGCCGGGCAAGAAGCGCGAGACATTTCGACGCAAGTACTGGCACTGGTCCAAGCCGAAGCAGTTCTGGGGTGAACTGGAGTTTACCGTCGGGACCACCGTCTGGCGCCTGCGACGCGATTTCCGGCGCGACACGGTTTGGGTTTACCGGCTTGAGAACCAGAAGGCGGAGCCTGTACTCGACGGTGTCAAGCACCGGCAGAAGACGCGCCCCGAACCGGAACACCCCTACGCGACGCTGCTCCGCGAGTGGTTTGGGCTGGACAATCCCGAACTGTTCGACGCACTCTTCTGCATCAACCAGCACTCGGCCGTGCTCCTGCGAGCCCAGATCGACGAACGGCTCTGGCAGCACGTGTACGGCAACGCAGCCCGGGAACTGGAAGCCAGACGTGAGGTGCTCTTCCAGCAATTCCGCCAGCTCACGTGTCGGACGCGCGATTTCGGCATCAGCCTCGGCAGTCGCGGTGGTCGTAACGGCCGCAACCAGGGGCGCATCGAGGAGCTGGAAGGCGAGCTGGGGCAGCTGCGGCGCGAGCTGTCTGAGTTAGACGAGCAGCACCAGCAGTTGCAGGCCCGGGTGAACGAGCTGAGTGACCGGCTTGCTCGGCTGCAGGCGTCCCGCACCGCGGCCGAACAACTACCCGGGTGGCGCCGCTGGTTGGAGCTTCAGCAAGCGCTGGTCGCCGAGGTTGCGCGCTTGGAAAAAGCCGCGCCGCTACGCGCGCACCTGGCCCAGCAGCCCGACGGTGGGCACCTGGCCTGCCAACTGGCAGAACTACTGGACGAATTGGGGTTAAGCCACGAGGACCCAGCCACGCTCGCCCATGCGGTCGACCGCTATGCGAGCTGGCGACAGGAACGCGAAGCGCTCGAAGTTGAGCTGGAGCGGCTCCAGCAACAACGACGTTCGCTAGCAGCGGAGCTGGAGCAGCTTCGCCGCGAGTGTGAGCGGCTCAGCGATGTGGCCGGGCGTCCGGAGTTGCCCGAACAGCTGAGCCGCCTTCGCGAGCTCTCCGCCGAGCTACGGCGGCTCGAGGCCTTGCACCGCGAACTGGCTGCCCAGGCCACCGAACGCGATCGGATGGAGCAGCAGCAACGCGAAACCCTGCTGAAGAGCCTGCGCAAGTACCGGGACGCGGCCCGCCGCATCGCTGCACTGGACGAGCGGCGCCAGCAGCTGAAGACACACCTGGAAGAGCTCACCTGCCAGCTGGCCAAGTGGCAAGATGCCCTTCACCGCGCGCAAGAGGCCCACGAACGGGCAATGCAAATGCTACAAGACAACGAGGCGGCGCTCCGCTCGGCTCAAGAGGAACGCGACCAGGAACGGCGTCACCTCAGCGAACTGGAGCAGGAACTGAAGAGGCGGTTTCCCCTGCTCTGCGAGGCGCCTCCAGAACTGCCTAAACTCTGGGACCGGCTGAGGGCCCTGCACCAGGAGCGGGAACAGATCGATCGCAGCCAGCAGCGGCTGGACGTCCAGCTCCGCGTCGCGCGGTCTCGGTTGAAGTGGCGTCGAGGATTGCTGGCTGCCGGGTCGCTGACGACACTGGCCATCGCGTGCGTCGGCCGCGACCTGATCGACTGGTCCTGCGCCGCAATTGCCCTTGCCCTGACCCGGGCCTCGGCCGGCGCCTTTCCCGTACCCAGGATCGCGATGCTCGAAGAGCAGACGGCCGAGCTGCGCCAGCAGCGGCGAACCGTTGAACGGGAGATCGCATCGATAACCGCCATGCTCGGCGAAAGGTTCCGGCCAACTCGGGAACTGGAGACCGAAGTGCGTGCTAGCTGGGAAGATTACCGCCGCATGGTGCAGCAGATCGAACAGCTTCGCCAGTCGATCGCACGGCGGAAGTCGTTGGCTGCCACAGAGGAACATGCCGCCTCGGTACGCCGTGAACTGGAAGAGACGGCGGCCAGCGCCGCGGAAGAAGCTGCGGCAGCCCGCCAGCGCATCGAGGCCCTGACCGAAGAAGCCGGCCAGTGCAGGCAGGAGCTTGAACGACTGGAAGCAGAACGGCAGGACGCCGTCGGCATTTTCGGGGACGGGCGGGTCAGGACTCATGCGGCCGAACTACTCGACCAGTCCGCCGGTGCAGTCCTCTTCGAGGCAGGTTTGATTAGCCCGGACGACGACCTGGATGGTGTCATTTCAGCGCTGGCCACCATCGATGACGCGACCCTGGAGGACCTTGTCGGAAAAGCGACCGAGAAGGCAGACACCGAACTGGCGGCGACCGTTCAGTGGCGCCGAGAAGTGTGGTGGAGCTGGGTGAATCTCGGGTTCGACCGTGCTGGTTCAGACCCGGCGTCAGATCCGCCGGAGCAATTCGACGCGGATGACGCCGTCGAGGAGCTACGTCGCAGACGGGCTCAGCTTGCTGAGGCCGTGGCCCCATTCGACGAGACAACTGACGAGGCCGACCTGCGCAAGCAGCTGGAGGAGTACGAGGCGACACGTGAGCTGGTCGCGGAGGCCGAGCGGGAGCTGCATCAGCTCGACGAGCGGATCGCCGAAACCCAGGCGCGCCTGCAAGAGTGCCTCGCAGAGTGCCCCGGGGAGGCTGACCGGCTGGAGCGGTTGCTGAACGAGTACGGCAACAGCGTCGCCGTCTTTGCCGACCATTGTGAACGACTGCAACAGTGGCGGGCCTGGTCGCAGGAGCTGGAGCGACTTGCTGACGAAGCGAAACTGACGGCAGACGAGAACTTACCCCAGCAACTGGAAGCGCTTGAGGAAACCGTTGAGCACCTTCGCGCACGGTCGCGAGCACTGCTGGAGCAGTTCCCGTTTCTGGCGGAAGCGCTCCAGCAGCCGCTCGACTTTGCCGAGCGTCGCGTCCGCGAGCTCGAGGAGCTTGTCGCCGGGGTGGACACGGACATGGCCGAGCAGCAAGCAGAGCTGGACCGATTACGCCAGGAGCTTGCCGACGTCACGGCCCGGCGCAACGCCCTGAACGACCGGATCCGGGCCGCGGAACGGGAGTTGGCTGCCTTGCAGGATCAGTGTGCGGCGGTGGTAGCAGCATTTCGCGAGACGAGCGATCGACTCGAAGAACTCCAGGCAGCAAAGCGACGCGAGCTGGAGGAGGCGATCAGTCGGTATTTTGCTCGGTTCAGTTGTCATCCCGAGCGTCGTGTCGTGCTGGACGAAGCGTTTCGGATTCAGATCAAAGAAGGTCCCGATCGCGTGTACTATCCGGCCCACCTGAGTCACGGTGCCCGGGATCAGCTGTGTTTGAGTGTGTACCTTGCGCTGGCCGGCAGCCTGGATTTGCCTTTTCTTTTCGATGATCCGTTCGTGAACTGCGATCGGGAACGCCTCGAGGCGATAGCCGTGTGCTGGCAACAGCTCAGCTCCGAGCGTCAGTTCATCTTGCTGTCACACTCGGAGCAGTTTTCCGATTGGGCCGAGCCGATTGGGATTTCAGAACTCGGCGCCGGCTCGTTGCGACCGGCCGCATGAGCTTGTCTCTCTGGGCTCCGTGGTCAGGAGCGCGCAAGCTGCTCTGGACGGGCGTGCCTTCGGTAGGTATCCTCCCGCTGTGCAGCAGCAAGAAAGAACATGTCGCGGCTGCACAGGCCACGTTGCAGACGGCACGGAGGCACGTATGGCGTTCCTTTCCTGGGCAAAGCAGCTCGGCCAGCTAGCGGCTTTGACCGTTTCGGCGGTCGCTCTATCCTGCTCGCTCTGGACGGCCGCGACAGCGGCAGCAGGCAGTGGACGGCCCACCGTCTGGAAGCCAGCTCCGCCGAAGGGAACCAGGGCGTACGCGCCGCACTTCCGCTGGAGTGGTGCTCGCCAGGAACCCCCCGCAGCCGTCTCCCCTCGGTTCCACTACACCTCGTTCCGCGACGATGGTTCTGGCGGGCCCCCGGCGGCAGCAGCGCGGGGGGCACCGGTCGTGTGGCGCAAGCATGACATCGGACCGGCGGTGCAACGGCTGGATGCCACGGCCGACAGGGATCTGCTTGCCGTGTGGGTTCATGAATTTGCGGCACTGGAACTCTCCAGTGCGCGTTCGGCGAAAGTTGTGGTCGACGGCGACAAGCTCCTGGTTCGTGGCACGCCCGCCGTACAGCGCGTTGTGGAACGCCTGGTCAGTCAACTGAATCGATCGCCTGCTGACCACGTTGTCGTGCACCTTCAGATTACCGATGCGGTCGACCCGTCCTGGCGGCGGAGCCTGCTGCGCGATATTGGCCTGCCACGCACCGGACCGGACGGGCAGATGTTGTGGCAGATGACGACGGGGCAGAGCAACGTGCTCCGCGCGGAGCTAGCCGCGCAGCGTCGGCGGACGGCCGACATCGTCGCGGGCAGTTACCAGCTTCGCCACGGGGTACCGGCCGTGATCGAGTACACACTACCCGTCCCATATGTGAAAGGGATCCAACCCGACAGGTCCGCCACACTGCCCGGCTACGCGCCGGTCATGGACCAGGTGGAGCAGGGGTTGAAGCTGGTGCTCTTGCCCGTGTGGCGCGACGACCTGACAGGCGTGGACCTCCTGTGCCGGGCGGAGCTGCGCTCTGTGCGTAGGATCACCTCGGTGAACACCACGCTTCAGGTGCCGGGTGGCGCCCAACCGGTCAGCGTGCACGTGCCCGAGGTTCAGTCGGTCCGCTGGCAAGTCGCTATTCCGTGGCGGGCTGCGCGCACGGTGGTCATGAGTCTGGGCATCCACCCCTCGCTGCAAACTTCACCGCCGACCGGTTCGCTCCCTGCGCTCACTCGCCCAGCCGGCGAGGTGCTGGTCATAGCAAGTCTGCGGCCCCCGCTCCAGACTGCTCGACGCGTTCAGCCATCGGCAGGCGGCTGGCGCCGCCGCTAGTGCCCGTCGAGCCGCTTGCGCGGGACCCAGGCCCCTTGCAGAGCCGGTCCTTACTTCTGGCCCGCCCGGCCCAGCCCCCCCTGCCGCTACGCCGCCAGTCGCGAGCCGGTCACTTCCGGCGCCAGAGCCTCCGAGGTGGCAGTAGGCCGCGTTCCAGATCACGCACCCAGGCCTGCAGGGCGCGCTCCTGGGGCATGTCCGGGTTGTAACCGTGGTCTTCGCCGGTGAGTTCCTTCAGGGTCATGATGGCTAATTGCCGCACGGAGAGGTCAACGTCGGGTTGAAGCAGCTCAATCAGCGCGGCGTACAGCTCCCGGTCCCGAGCCGCCGCGTCCGGGACGCCATTGAGCAACATGACAACCGCACCAGCCTTGCCGACACGAAGCTGATCCAGGGCTCCCGTGGGCTTTCCCTGTCCGTCCGCCTGGTCCGCAGGCGGCCGTCCGACGAACACCCGATAGACACTTTCTGCAAGGTGGGCGTACTCGGCCGGACCAAGCGCCAGGTACCAGCGGAGCCAGCGGATTGCCTCCAGCCGCAGGAAGACCGACTCGGTGCTGTTCAGCATGCGCACGACCGGATCCAGTCGTCCGAGTGCCACGAGCGAACGAAGGGCCAGCGCACGGACATTCTCATCTTGCTCCGCGTCGTGCAGGATCTCCAGCAGTCGCGGCGGTAGTCGCCCTTCGCGAGGCAACTGCTTGAGAAACTGCCGCAGAGAACGTCGCTGTGCGGCAGGCAGTGCTCGGCCACTGATCCATTCCGGCTCACCCTCCCCGAGCCGATCACGTAGCACGATGGTTCCACGGTCGGAGCGGTAGATAACGTCCTTGCCCGGATCTAACTTGACAGTCTCCTTCGCCTCATAGCTCACCGAGATCTCGAGCGTCTGCTCCGCCTCTTGCTGCTGCGCCCCTCCACCGTCAGCATCCGGCTTGTGTCCCTGCTGCGCGTCGGCCGCCGGTTCGACGTTCGGTTCCAGTACCGTCAGCACGACACTGCCGCTGACCGGCACGAACACGGCCTCCAGGGCATGCGGGCCTCCGGGCACGTAGACCGGTTGGAACCGCATCGCCAGTCGGGTATCGGTCGCCCGGGCGTCAATCAGGAACGCCACGCCAGCAGGGGTGGTGACCAACAATTTGGCCGGCACCGACTCAGCCCGTAGCAGGACCTGACCGAAGCCAAGGTCAAGCGTGCGGACACCGGCTGGTAGCGCTCCCCCGGGCGACGTTCCCCATATCCAGCCGGTCAGGTCGACGGCATCGGCGATCCAGGGCCTGACGACCAGCCGCGTTCGCACGCCCTCCAGGTTGACCATGGGCGTGGTTGGTGGCACGGGGCTTTCTCGAGAAACGGCAACCCAGTCGCCCACCGTCTCGTCGTAAACGACGGCGATGTGCGTGCTGCCGGCCAGCATGGCAAACGCCCGCTCCGAGCGGGACGCAGCGGAAGGGGTGGCCGCAGGAGCGGTCGCTGCGCCGGCGCGCGCGCTTTCGGCAGCATCGGCACGGGCCTCCGACACGTCGCCGGCTTCGGGTTCACCGGCTGGCCTGGCCGGTTCGTCGCCGCCGACCGTGGGCTGCATGGGGGAGTCAGAACCGGCCGGCTGCCTGGCCTGCCGCTTAGCGTCGCCCTCGTCCGCTTCCTCGTCCACGGACGGAGGCGTTGGTTCGGTCTTCGCCGCCGCCGCCGCCGACTCAGGCGTCTCCGTCTTCTTGGCCGACGCGGCCGCACGGCCGGAATCGGCCACGGCCTCCCGGTCGACCTTCTGAGCCTGCGCTATCGCTTCCGGTGGACGAGCCGTTCCGTAGAACCGGTCGTAGGCTACCTTGCCCACAAAAAACGCCGCCACGAGCAGCATGCCAGTGATGAGGACCCAGGGCAACAGCCGCGGCTGCTGGAAGGTCATCGGGGGACTAACGCTCGGCAGCCGCTCGGCCTCCTCACGAAGCTCTAGCTCGTTGAGGACAAGCCTGGTCAGGCGCAACTTCGTCTCTTCGCTGACATGAGCCGGCTGCCCCAGCATGGTCAGGATCTGATGGCAGGCGGCCACCTCGGCCAGCTCTCGGTCAGAGCGAAGGCATTCCGCCTCAAATGCGGCAACTGTTTCCTTCTCGAGTACGTTGTCCAAGTATTCCGCAACGACGTTCGCGTCGACTGTCGTGCTCAGTGGTCGCGGTGCAGACAGCCGCCGGGTTCGGATCACGCGGCGGATCCGTTCGATGAGATCCTGGGCAAAGTCGCTCTCGTCGACCTTCTGACCGATATCCCGCGCGGTCTGGGCGTCGAGCGTGTCGTCGATGTACGCCAGGAGCGTTCTAAGCGTTAGCCGCATGAGGTTCACTCCTCAGGAGCAGGCTCTGGCCCCTCGTTAGGATTAGTGCAGCGCGGGAGCCCGCTTCGTACACGCAGTCGAGAAATGGCCGGAACACTCTCTGTCTGGTGCCAGGCGTCAGCTCTACTTCTGCCGCTTCTGATCGGGGCCTGGCTGCTTGCCCGGCGCCTCTGTCCGCTTGCCTGTTGGCCGCTACGGACGGCGGTCGGCGCCGTCTGGACGCTCTGCTGGATCGTGCTGGTTCCCCAGCTGGCAACCATCACCGGCGTGTGCTTTGACTACCGCCTTGCACTGACTGCCGCCTGGTTCTGGGCAGCCGCGGCCGCCGTGGCCTACCGGCTCAAGCACCCGGCGGGCCGACGTCCTCGGGGTCGGTCGGCTCGCCTTGCGCCGAGCGTGGCGGTAGCCGTAGCTGCTGGGGCCGTGATCGCGGTCTTTTATTTGTGCAAGGCCGTCTGTGAGCCGGTGTACGTGGCCAGCGACGCCCCGATTTACCACCTGCCGTTCGCCATCGAGTGGGTTCAACAGGGCCGGATCGTGTTGGTCCCGACCCCGTTCGGCGAGCAGGCTGCGACCTACTTTCCGGCGAACATTTCGCTCTGGTACGCCTGGCTTATCCTGGCCACTGGCAATGAGTACCTGGCCAAAGCCGGTCAGTGGCCCTTTCTGTTGCTGGGTGCCATCGCACTGTACGGTGCCGCCAGATTGCTTGGCCACCGCAGCGACGCCGCGGCGACGGCCGCGCTAGCCTGGTCGCTCGCGCCCCACGGGCTCTTCTTCAGTGCCATAGCTATCGCGGACGTTGCCGTGGCGGGGTTGTACCTCAGTGCGGTTGCCCTTCTGCTGGCCTGGCGCCGGTATCGCCGGTTCGTGTTCCTGGTAACGGGTGGCTTGGCACTTGGGCTGGCAACCGGGTCGAAGCTGATTGCACTGCTGTTCACGGGACCGTTGGCTGCCGCCACCCTCTGGCAACTGTTCGTCCGCCCCGGGGCCCGGTTCACGCGGGCGTGCCTGTTTTTGTTAGCGCTGGCAGTCCCGTGCGCGTACTGGTTCGCGCGCAACTGGTTGCTGACGGGCAACCCGGTTTACCCCACGCACGTAGCGCTGTTCGGCACAGTCATCTTCCAGGGCTGGTACGACCGTGCGGCGCTTGCCACAAGCCGCTATCACATCGATCCGGGCAACTGGGTGGCCGCGGTGGCGATCCTGGCGCGTCTGGTGCGGTGGTGGTTGCTGCCAGTCTTGCTGGCGGCCTGGATGTGGATGCTGATGCGGAGACGCCAGGCGGAATGGCTGGCGCACTGGATTGTCGCCGCGTTGCTGTTCTGGTTCGTGAATCCGTATCAGACGCAGGAGCGCTTCCTGCTCGGGCCGCTGGGATTGGCGTACTTGCCGCTTGCCGCGCTGCTGGATCGCTGGCGGTGGTTGGCACCAGTGGTGGCCTGGGCAAGCATCCTGCAGACGGCGCTGCCCCAGCTGGACGTATGGCAGGTGCTGGGCAGGCCCGATCTGGTGCTCTTCCCGCCGTTCCCGCCACTGATCACGGTCGGCTGGTTAATGACTGGGCCGGTGGCTACGGCCGGGGTTATCGCCGTGCTGCTTGTGTTGGCCTGGGGCGTGGGGCGTTGGCATTTGACGGTGGCTGGCGCTAGTGTCGTTGCCGTCGGTCTGGCGATCGCTCTGCTGCCCGATCCACTGGTTCGTTTCGTCCGGTCATCACGTCCGCTGCGGTTCTATCCGGTCTGGGATCATACGGATGGATGGTGGGCCTTGGAACGGGCCAGTCCGCCGGAGGGACGCACGGTGGCGTACGCGGGCACCAACCTGCGGTACTACTTGTACGGCATAGGATTTCGCAATCGTGTCGTGTATGTGAACGTGAACCGATGGCGTGGTTTCTTGATGCATCGATTTCACCGATTGGTTGCGGAGCGGGGCGAGCCCCTGGCCGATGGTACCCGTCCTGACTGGGACCGGCGTGAACCGGATCGTGCCGCGTGGTTGGCGAACCTATCGGCGGCCGGCGTGGAGCTGTTGTTTGTCACGACGGTGAACGTGCGCGGTGGCCTGCACTATGTCCACGATCGGGAGGGATTTCCAATAGAACGAAGCTGGGCAGACGGTATGCCCGACCGGTTTCAGCGGCTGGCGTGGGGCCGTGACTGGGTGTTGTATCGGGTGCTTGTGCCGGTCGGGGAGGCCAGGGGGGAGTCACGACCATGACCATCCGAAGTGCTGAGTCCGCGCTGGTGCTGGCGGGCTATTGTGTTGCGATTGCGATCGCGTCGTTAGTTGGTGGCTGGGTGCCGCTGCTGCGGCGCACGACCCATATGCGGCTGCAGGGGTATTTGAGTTTCAGCGCGGGCGTGATGCTCGGAGCCGCGTTAGGCCACATGTTACCCGAGGCATACGAGGCGGTAGGGTCGGCTGCCAGCATGTGGGCGTTGGTCGGAGTTCTGGGCCTGGTGGTGGTGGAGCGGTTTCTGGCGTTTCATCGCCATGAGTTCGGTGCATCGGAACTTGGCTACGAAGGGGGTGAAGGCCGGCGGTTTTCACCAGCCCAGGCGTTGGCCCGTTGGACGCCGGACTTTTCTGGGGAGCGACCAGCGGTGCTGGCGACGACTGCTGTGGCGGGTCTGACGTTGCACACGCTTTCGGCTGGTATTGCGTTGGCCAGCGCTGCAGCGGCTGCCGGCGATGCGCGCAGCGCGGAGGCTTTCTCGGTGTTCCTGGCTCTTTTGGTGCACAAACCGGCCGATTCGATGACGATTGCGACGTTGCTGTTGTGCGGTGGCCGGTCACGAGCAACGGTTCATTTGGTGAATCTGGCGTACGCGTCGGTGGTGCCGGTTGGCGTGGTCGGGTTCTATCTGGTGCGCGCTCTGGCGCTGCCGCTCGTACGGCAGGCTGCATTCACGGGGATTGTGCTGGCGGTATCGGCCGGTTCGTTTCTGGTAATTGCGCTGGCGGACCTGCTGCCTGAGCTTCAGTTTCATGGGCACAATCGGTTTCGGCTGACCTTGTTGCTCTTGGCCGGGGTTGGCACGATGGTGCTGCCGGCGCTGCTGGGCCATGGTTGAGCCTTGGCTGGTGGCGGTGTTTGGCCGGCTGCCGCGGTGGTGACGTGGGGGATAGAATTCGCGTTGCCGCGGCGTCGAGAGCTGGTGTGTCGGGGCGTGGCGGCGGTGCTAAGGTTAGGCAGAGTGGTTCGTTGGCGATTGGCTGAGCAGGCCCGTGTTAGAGGAGTGGCACGCGTGAACATTTTGATCACAGCCCGTCACGGAACGCTTCGCGAGGACTTGCGCACGCGCGTCGAGGAGCGGATCCAGCGGCTGTTGCGCCTGTACCAGAAGGTGACCAAGATTGAGGTGGTTTTTGATCACGAGCGGGCGGACACAAAGGTTGAAGTGATTGTGCATGCGGATCACAAGCATCTGTTTGTGGTCAGTGAGCGGCACCCGGATCCGAAGGTAGCGGCGGACCAGGCGGTGAAGGTGGCTGAGGAGCGGCTGCGGCGGTACAAGACCAAGTTGCGCGATTGGCAGCACGGTCAGTTGTGATGGCCCGTCGCGCGCGCAGCGCAGGCAGAGCAATCGGCAAGTGGCGTGACCATGAAGAGTAATGACACGTATGTAGCAGGAGAGTCTTGGATGAAGCTGTCCGACTTCGTGGTACCGGACGCGATTATTCCTCGCTTGAAAGCTTCCACGAAGGAGGCGGCGGTTCGAGAGATCATCGAGAGTCTGCAGGCGGCGGGCTCGATCCCGGCGAAAGAGGTCAACAGCGTTGTGCAGGCGATCATGCGACGGGAGGAGCTCGGCTCGACGGGCATTGGCCACGGCGTGGCCCTGCCGCACACCCGTCATTCGGCGGTGAAGCGGCCGGTGGGCACGGTGGCGATCAGTGAGGAAGGGGTTGAGTTTGATGCGATTGATGGTGAGCCGGTGTACATTATTTTCCTTGTCGTATCGCCGGTTGACCGTCCCGGTGATCACCTGCGCGCGCTGGACCGGGCATCGCGGCAACTCCGCAACGAAATGTTCCGCCGTTTCCTGAGGCAGGCGAAGTCGAAGGAAGAGATTCTGGAGCTGATCGAGGAAGCGGACGAACAGGAATTCCCGGGCTGAACATGGGGAAATGCAGCGAAGCAACGTGAACGAACCGCGCCCAATCCGCATGCCGGACCGCACGGTACGGAGGCAATTACGTGTGCACGATCCAGCCGGACTGCATATTCGTCCGGCAGCTGCCGTGGCCCAGGCGGCGGCGGCGTATGCCTCGGACGTGCGGTTCTGCTACGGTGGGCGGGAAGTGGACGGCAAGAGCGTGCTGGACCTGCTCACGCTCGGAGCGGCACCAGGGACGACGGTCGAACTGGTCGTCATCGGTGCCGACGCGGAAGAGGCAGCCGATCATATTGCGCGCGTCTGGCACGAGGTGCTGGGTGCTTCACCCGGCTCAGCCAACGACGAGCTCTAAGCCGGTAACGCTCGCTTGCATGCCAGTGTTTGGCCCGCGGAACCGGTAAGTTTGGAGCTGCTCGGCTGGCTCGCAACCGCCAGCGTCCCCTGCCCTGCTGGCCGGCACCGGCTCAACTCCCCCGTCCCTGCGCCCCGCTCCAGCCGACGGTGAACAAACCAGGATCAACGATGAACAAACAGATGCGGGTACTGCGGGGCATTCCGGTATCGCCCGGCGTCACCATCGGGCCTGCGATGATCCTGGACGTCACGGGCCTGCGGATCCCCCCGCGCCGCGTATCCGAAGCGGAGGTCGACCGTGAGCTGGAACGGTTCCGGCAAGCGGTTGAGGCGGCGGTGCATGAGGTGAACCGCCAGAAAGAACTGGTCACGGCCAAGCTCGGCCCTGAAAGTGCCAGCATCTTCGCCGCCCACATCGTCATGCTCCGCGACCCGGGCTTTTCCAACCGGGTCGAGCGCCTGATCCGAGACGAGCGCTACACGGCAGAGTATGCCGTCAGCCACACGATCCAGCGGTTCATCGAAGTGCTGCAGCAGCTCAAGACGCCGCTTACATCCCGTGTCGGTGACCTGCGCGACATTGGCAATGAACTGCTTCGCCACCTCATCGGCTCACAGCGCCAGGAACTGAAGCACCTTGAACAGCCGGTCGTCATCCTCGCCGCCGACCTCTCACCAGCAGAAACCGCCCGGCTCGATACGTCCCGCGTGCTCGGCTTTGCCACCGAGCTTGGTGGCCGTACCAGCCACACGGCCATCGTGGCCGGCAGTCTTGAGATTCCTGCGGTGGTTGGCGTCGAGGGGCTGTTGGCCCATGTGCTTCCCGGTGATCAGGTGATCATCGACGGCAACCAGGGTGTGGTGGTGATCAACCCGGACCAGCCCACGCTGGAACGCTACGAAAGAGCGCTGCGTCGGTTCAAGCTCTTTACCGAATCGCTCGCCACCCTGCGCTCATTGCCCGCAGAGACCAAGGACGGCACTCGGATCGCCCTGTTGGGCAACATTGAGTTTCCACGGGAAGTGCACTACAGCCTGCGACAGGGTGCGGAGGGCATCGGCCTGTACCGCACCGAGTTTCTGTTCTTGGAACGGGATACCCCCCCGACCGAGGAAGACCACTACGAGGCGTATTGCGAGGTGATCCGGGCGGTTGGTGGCCGGCCGGTTGTGATCCGCACCCTGGACCTCGGCGCGGACAAGCTCCCGGGCAGCACGGACGAGCAGCGTGAGCGGAACCCGTTCCTTGGGCTGCGCAGTATCCGCTTGTGCCTGCGCCGGTTGGAGCTGTTCAAGACCCAGCTCCGCGCAATCCTGCGGGCAAGTATGGAAGGGCCGGTGAGCTTGATGTTCCCGATGGTGAGCACGTTGCTGGAGCTGCGTCAGGCCAAGCTGGTGCTTGCCGAAGTCATGGAGGACTTGGCCGAGCAGGGTGTGCCCTACCGACGCGACATCAAGGTTGGCATCATGGTCGAGGTGCCGTCCACAGCGATCATGGCGGACTATTATGCGCGCGAGGTGGACTTTTTCTCACTCGGGACCAACGACCTGACCCAGTACGTGCTCGCGGTGGACCGAGGCAACGAAAAGGTGGCAAACCTGTACAGTCCGGTCGACCCGGCCGTCCTGCGGTTGATCCGCCGCACGATCATCGTGTCGCGGCGGCGCGGGATCCCGATCAATATCTGCGGCGAGATGTGTGGTGATCCACTGTACACGATGTTGCTCATCGGACTCGGCGTGCGCAGCATGAGTGCCGCGCCGCACAGCCTTCCGGAACTGAAGCAGACCATCCGATCCGTGTCGGTGGAGGAATGCGAGAAGATCACACGGCGTGTGATGCTCATGGAAAATGCGCGTGACGTGGAGGCGTACCTGCGGGGCATCGCCCGCGAGAAGTTACCGGAGCTCTTCGAGTGAGCGCGCCGCAGGCCAGCCATTACCGGTACCGTATCCGTTTCGCCAAGAAGGGTCTGATGCGGTTTGTCGGCCACCAGGAACTGATGCGGGTCTTCGAACGAGCGCTGCGGCGGTGCGGCTTCCGGATCAGGCCGCGGGAAGGCTTTCGCACCAAGGTCCGGCTCTCCTTCCCCCTGTCGCTAGCACTCGGCTTCGAAGCCGACGAGGAGGTCTTTCAGGTGGACCTGCAGGAGCCGGTCGCCGCCGAAACACTGGCCGCTTCGCTCCAGGCCGAGTTGCCCGAAGGGCTCCGTGTGGTCCGGGTACAACAAGTCGAACCGTACCAGCGCGCCCGCGTCATCGCCACCGAATACCGCTTGACGGTGCCGCCAGAGCGGCTTGAAGCAACCGCCGCACGAGTAGCCGCCTGGGAAGCCGGTGCGCCGGTGGAGGTGGTCCGTGAGCAGAAGGGTGTGGCCCGCACCGTCAATCTCCGCCCGGCACTACAGCAGGTGACGCTGACTGGCAACGAGCTGACATTCCGCATCGCCACAGACCAACCTGCCACGGCTCGGCCGCTGGACGTGCTAAAGTGGCTTGATTTGGAGGGTCTGTTGCGTGAGGGGCTGATCGTGACGCGGACCCGGGTCATCCTGGAAGACGAAACGGACCGTACTGAGCAGCCCGGAAGCAACCTATGAAAACGATCATGCTCATCAACGTGGTGCCGCCTGAGGAATGTCGGGTGGCCATTCTGGAAGGCGGTGTGCTGGAGGAGCTTTACGTCGAGCGTACCACGAAAGAGAGCTACGTTGGCAATATCTACAAGGGCCGCATCGTCAACATCGAACCCGGCATCCAGGCAGCCTTCGTTGACTTCGGCGTGGGCCGTAACGGCTTCCTGCATATCTCCGACGTCGATCCCCAGTACTTCCCGAAGCAGCGTACCGGCAGCTCCAACAACGGCCGCCGCGGTCGGCTCAAACCCCCCATCCAGACGGTCTTCCGCAAGGGCCAGGAAGTCGTGGTCCAGGTGACCAAAGAGAGCGTTGGGCACAAGGGGCCGACCTTAAGCACCTACATCAGCATCCCCGGCCGCTACCTCGTGCTCATGCCCTGCCTGCATCGGCTGGGCGTCTCCAAGAAGATCACCGACGATGCGCTTCGCCGCCGCCTCCGCGACCTGCTCCGGCAGCTCAACCCCCCCAAGAACCTCGGCTTCATTGTGCGCACCGCCGGCGCGGACCGCAGCAAGAAAGAACTCGAGCGTGACCTGAACTATCTGAAGCGGGTCTGGACCGTCGTCCAGCGGAGAATCAAGAAACAACGTGCCCCGGCCCTCATCTACCAGGAAAGCGATATGGTGATCCGGACCATTCGCGACATGTTCACCGCGGATATCGACCTGGTACTCATCGACGATCCGGACGCGTACGAGCGGGCCAAGGAGTTCATCTCGGGAGTGATGCCGCGCTACAGCAATCGCTTCCGCCTCTACTCCGACCCCGAGCCATTGTTCCACAAGTTTGGCATCGAAGCCGAAATCGAGAAGATCCATCAGCGTCAGGTTCCGCTACCTGGCGGCGGCTCGATCGTCATTGAGCCGACCGAGGCGCTGGTCGCGATCGACGTCAACAGCGGCAACGTGCGGGTCCAGGACGACGCCGAACAGACCGCGCTGCGCGTGAACCTGGTGGCTGCCCGCGAGATCGCCCGGCAGCTGCGCCTGCGTGACCTGGGCGGCATGATCGTCAACGACTTCATCGACATGCGCGAGGAGAAACACCGCCGGCAGGTGGAGCGGGCTCTGCGCGAGGCGGTCCGCCGGGACCGCGCGAAGATCAAGGTGCTCCGCATGTCGGCGTTCGGCACGATCGAGATGACACGCCAGCGGATCCGGCCATCATTGCAACGCAGCCTCTTCGATCCCTGCCCACTCTGCCATGGACTCGGCCATATCAAGAACGAAGAAACGCTTGCCATTCAGGCCTACCGCGAACTGCTTATCCGCAGCCGCCGGCCCGAAGTGCGGCGAATCCGCGTCGTTGCCGCCGCTAAGACCGCCAACTACCTCTCCAACCACTTCCGCCGCCAGCTCCAGCAATTGCACGAAGAAACCGGGGTCACCATCGAAGTCGTTGCCCAGACCGACGTTCCCATGGATCACCTGGAGGTGCAGTGCTTCGACCGCCAGGACGCCGAGATCCCGCCAGACTACTGGACTCCGCGTACCGTCAGCCCCGAGACGATCGAACACTACGTCAAGAAGCTCCTTGCCGAAACCGACGGTAAGCCCCGCAGTCGCTCTCAGCAGAAGCGCACCCAGAGCACAAGGGCCGAAGCAACCACCGGCTCAGCCGCAACAGCAGTTGCCGCCGGCGATCATGCGGAATCCAGCAGTGCCCAGCCGGAAAAGGCCAAGACGAGCACCAGAACTCGTTCACGCCGCTCCACCGCGAGCAGCTCCTCGCGCAGCCGCTCCGGAACCCGGCGCGATCAGAAGGCCGCAGCCGCCGGCGACGAGGCCTCCAGCCAGGCCGCTGACACGTCGACCGCCGAAGCATCCCAGCCCGCGGAGCAACAGGCAGAACCGGCCGAGCCAGAAACATCGCAACGTTCCACCGTTTCCCCTACGGAATCCCAGCCGCCCGCCAACACCGAACCGACCCCACAGTCTGCCGGCTCGCCCGAACCCGTCGAGCGACTCGTGGAACGGCTCGGGCCCCTGCGTGATGAAGACATCGACCGAGTGCGAGAGTCGCTGTTTGAAGGAATCGAGGAGATCTTCTCGGACGAAGCTGTACGATTGGACGAGCAGGACGACAGCGGGGAGCAGCCTTCCTAGAATTGGGTGATCCCCACCCACAGAGCCATGTCACAGCCCCCTGGAGCCACAAATTGCCGTTCGATCGACCTCCGCAGTGGTCCGGTGGACTGGGAGATCCGCGTTGCCACTGAGCGGCTCGTGGCAGAGTGTCGACCGCGACCCTCCCCGCCGATCGCCGACCTGGCTGCTGCCGTCACGCGGGCAATCGAGCAGCCCCTGGACTTTCCGCCGCTGGCTCAGGCGATCTACGAAGGCGACCGGGTCGTGATCGCCGTGGATGGTTCCCCATGGGCGTACCGAGCTGTCTTGCTGCCGCTGATCGAGCTTGCCCGCAGACGCGGCGCCCGAGCCGATGCGATCACCGTGGTCGCTCCATGGCGGGCACGCGAAGTGGCACACCGGTTGGGCTCCTTCCCCGCCCGGGTACTGTTCCATAACCCGGATGACCAGCAACAGCTCAGCTACCTGGCGAGCACCGAAGAGGGAGAACGCATCTACTTGAACCGCACGGTCGTGGACGCTGATGTGCTGATTCTCGTCGGGACCGTGCGGTACGATCCCGTGCTCGGCTACCGGGGCACGGCCAGCGCGGTGTTTCCGGCGCTGTCCACTCGCGACTCGTTCCGCCGGTTTGTCTCTTCCTTTACCGGTCGGCGCGTTGGCCACCATCCGAAGTGGGCACGCAACTACGTCGACCAGGTCGGTTGGTTGCTGGGAGCCCAGTTCAGCGTTCAGCTTGTCCAAGGCCCCGGTGGCTCCATCGTTGCCGTGTTGGCAGGGAATGCGGCCAAAGTGCAGGAAGCGGCACAGCAAAAGCTCGACGAACTGCTCTCGTTCCGCGTACCGCGCCAGGCCGATCTCGTGCTCGCAACGCTCGGTCGCGGCGGCCGCCAGAGTGCTGCCGAGCTAGCCCGTGCCGCATTCACGGCCCAGCGCGTGGTTCGCAAAGGTGGCCGCATCGCGTTGTTGTCGGCAGTTGAACAGATCGACGGGCCAACCATGGAACGGGTCCGTAAGGCGGACGAAATCGACGAAGTACTCGGTTTCTTGCGAAACGAAACGCCTCCGGACGCCGTCACCGGCTTCATGCACGCGACCGCTTGCCAACGGGCCCGGGTGTTTCTGCACAGCGGGCTGGCAGACGAGCTAGTCGAGGAGTTGTTCATGTTCCCGCTACACACGCAGCAACAGCTTCAGCGGCTCGTGGACCAGGCCGCCAGCGTGATCGTACTGCACGAAGCCAACTGCTTGCAGGTAACGGTCCAGGACTGATGAGGTGGAGGCTTCGCGGTGGCCGGTTGTGAGTTTCCCGAGCGCGCGTGGGCCGATGTCACAGCCCGACGGCAGCTCGTCCACCTGCGTGGTCCTGATGCCCAGCGCTTCCTGCACAACTTCTGCACAAACGACATCAAAGCACTTGCTCCGGGCCGGGGCTGTGAAGCATTTCTGACCACGGACCAGGGGCGAACGTTGGCCTTCGCATTCGTTATGTGCACGGCCGATGGCATCCTTCTCGATGTAGGCCGCACGCCGGCTAGTGATGTCATCGAACATTTGCACCGCTACTGGATCACTGAGAAGATTGAACTGATCGATGCCACCCGTCGGTTCCGGCACTTTGTGTGGCTGGGCTGCGAGCTGCCCGAGCGTGTGACTGGCCACGCTGTGGCCTACGTGGAGGGCGGCTTCCCAGGAACCGACCCCTGCGGCCAGCTGCTCGTGCCGGTCGACGCCGGTGCGGAGGTGATGCGTGCGCTCACCGAGCACTTCGGCCCCCCGCTTGACCTCGACCGGCTCGAACGGCTTCGGATCGCTTCGTTCTGGCCCGAATCAGGGATCGAAGTCAACACGGACCACTTCCCGCAGGAGTTCCGCCGGGATGACCGCGCAATCAGCTTCACAAAAGGCTGCTATCTGGGACAGGAGACCGTGGCGCGAATCCACACCTACGGCCACGTTAACCGTTACCTCGTGCTGCTGTCGCTCAGCGATCCACCCGCGTCGGGTGCCGGTCCCATCGAGCTGACCTCTGACCAGCAGGCCGTGGGCCACATCACATCCATCGCGAGCGATGAGGACGGGCCACAACTCGCATTGGGGTTTGTGCGCCGCGGGTTTGAGCAAGTGGGCACGCTTCTGCGGTGGCGCAGCGGCCCGGCCCAGGGTGAGGCTGAGGTCATCCGATGAGCCCGTCGCCCGGGCTGGTCACTACGGCTCGTCGCGCCGCCCATTCGATTGCCCGCGACCTCAACCAGGAAACACCCGCCAAAGCACGCAACACCGCTTGCGCTTCGCCTGGTTAGTCCTCCCGCGGTATTGTGGGGCGCCACACGGCGGCACGTGCCGGATGGGGTACCATAGGGGGGGTGGCGTGACACCGGCAACCACGATGAAGCAGGACCAAACGGAGGATGACGTTGATGCACCGCCGCGACTTCCTGTGGCTCAGCAGCCTCGTCGCAGCCGGGCTGCCATTCGGGCTGCATGCCGACGATGCTCGTCCCGCTCAGTTCATCGAGTGGTGGCGGTTCCGGATGCTTCCGGGCCGGAGTCGAAGTCGGCTCACACGCTTCGTGGCCGACGCGCTCGTTCCGGCACTGAACCGCCAGGGGATCCAGCCAGTGGGCGTCTTCCGCGCGCGCTACGGTGAGGACAGTCTGACGCTACGCTTGCTGCTGCCGCACCCGAACCTGGCCTCCGTGGCAACGGTCACCGACCGACTGGTTGAGGACGCCGAGTTCCGTGACGCAGGCAAGGACGTGCTAGCAGCCCCCATGTCGCAACTGGCCTACGTGCGATTGGAGCGGGAGTTGATGGTGGCGTTCCGAGACTTTCCCCAAGTAGTGGTGCCGAAGAAACGGGGAGTGTTTGAGCTGCGCAAGTACGAGAGCCATTCGCTCGTGGCAGGCAAGAAGAAGATCGAGATGTTCAATGAAGGCAAGGAGATCCCGATCTTTCTGAAGACCGGCTTCGAGCCCGTGTTCTTTGCCGAAACGGTCGTTGGGCCGCAGTTGCCGAACCTGCAGTACATGGTGGCTTTCGAGGACCTGGCGGCGCGCGATGCGGCCTGGCAGCGGTTCATCCGTCATCCGGACTGGATCAAACTCAGCGCCGACCCTCAGTATAAGGACACGGTCTCAAACATCCACGACACGATCCTCTTGCCGCTGCCCTGCTCACAGATCTGACGTCGTCGCGCACGACCTACGCGCGGGTCTCGCCACCGCGGGACCCGCGCTGCAGTGCGTGCTCCCCGGGTTGCCTCCGTCACTTTCTTCCGGGAATACGGCGCGTTGCGGCCCACTGCACGGGTGCCGACTGTAGGGGCTCGTTCCAGAACGACCCGCAGCACCGGGCAGGTCGTTCAGCCGCCGCCCACGCATTCCTATCCCAGGAGGCATTCATTGCAGACAATCCCGTTGCCATGTGCCGGCTCAACCACGCGGTACGGGCACGCACGGACGCTGATCCGGTCCCCCGGCCGCCGTTCACCCAGCGGTAGCCACAGCGTTCCGACACGCCTCTCCCACAGTGCGCTCCAGCCACGTTCCGACTACGCGCACCTTCCCCACAGAAGGAACCGCACTTCGGCACGCTCTACTTCTCGGTCTCGGCATCGCCAGTCCCGGGACAGGTCTAGCGGCTGCTCTGCAAGGATCACCGTTCGGTGTTGCCCCTGGCCGGAAGGATCGTTCAGTCAGCATAGTTCTGCCTGCGGTGTAAACAGCCGCACTTCAGCGGGCGCCGTGCGGCCTGGTCGTAACTGACCAGCCGACCGTCCTGCTCAGCGCAGAGAACAGTGCCGCGGTGCGGGCTGTAGGCCAGTCCCATCGCAAGGCCGCCTGACTTGGCCGTCACCGCGGAGCACACCAAAAGCATATCCGTCAACCGTGGCCCGACCCGTGTCCACTCGAACAGCACGCATCCCTTTTTAATCCCTGCAACCTCCTCCGTCCCAAACGGCTAACAGCATCGACCCTCACGGACTGCTCCGGCGGCGATCACGAAGCACAGCGTTTCACCAGCATCTGAACGCGCCGCTGCCTTGCGTGCTCTCAGCGTGGAATCGGGCATGCGGTGCGGTGTCTGGAGCGGGCAGAGTGTCGACTGGTTTCGCGCTCTGGATAGTCGCCGCCGATGTGCACAAGGGTGGTGTTGGGCACTGCTGCTGCAGACGTCATCGGCTCGAAACGCCTTCGCCGTCGTCGTCGCCGGCTTCCATCTCACAGCGTTGCGCCCGTGCGCAGGCATCGATCAGGGCTTTGACCGCGTAAGCCCATAGCTCCCCTCGCAGACACGCTTCCGGGTCGTCAGTCAACCGCGGCCACTTGTCGCACTTGCCGCCCAGCACCTGCCACACGGTCGCGGGCTCCTGGAAGAGGGCCATGCATCGCTTCAGTGCGTCGCATTCGGCTGCGTGCCAGGTTCGTCGTCTACGAGGGGTCTCAGTCACGCGCTTCAGCCATCCGCGCACCAGGGCGGCGTCGTCGAAGGTGCTCACCCGGTGAACCACTGCGCGAAACGCCAGGATCTCGCTCATCGCCGGCACACTTCGCCGGCCAACAATCTGCCAGCCAAGAACGCGGCGGCGCTCGGCCGGGTCCGCAGCCAAAGCGCGAGCAGCACGGTCGACGAGCGAGCGCCACGCCTCCCGCTCGATTAGACGGGCAAAGCGGTAGCCGTCGCTGTCCTTACTCAGCCGAGCCCGTTGTTGGGTACTGTCGGCTCCGGACGGAAGCCGCTCCGTCAATTGCCAGCTCCGGCCCGACCGCGTCAGGATCGGATCGTTGAACCGAACGTCCCCGAAGCCTTCGGCAGTTCGCTCCCCTAGCCCCATGATCGTCAACTGCGCCAGGCGCTGCCGATCGACCTTGCCCGCAGTCACCTCAAACATGGCGCACGAACCCGCGCGCAGCGCCACCAGAGACGGCCGGGGCAACCGCCAGCCGGTATGCCACGTCTCGTGACGACGCACCCGCAGCCGACTCTTCACCGCGCGAAGCTCCACGCCCAGTGCCTGCTCCAGCGCCCGCTGCAGCCCGCCCAGTGTTGCGTCGTAGCCGAGTCGGTCGTTGCGAACGAGCAGGTCCGAGACGAGCCAGACAGCGAGTCGCTTTCGTCGGCAGCCTGGGACGGTCGGCAAGCCGTCAACCGGTGGATCTGCCGATACGTACGCCGCCCCATGGTCCTGCTGCTTTGACCGACCCAGCCAGATTGGGCCGCTGAACGCCTGCCACCAGTCCGTTCGTGCGCGCTGCAATCGATCCGCAAGTTCGCCGGGCAGAACCAGCTCGCTCCGCAGCACGGTCCGCGAGCCGCCGGCACCGGGTGCGATTGCTTCGAAAAAGCCGACGGTCGTTGGGCCGATGGCTTGTTCGTCGTCATCCACACCGAGTGAAGCTGCCGTGCAGATCGTCATGGGCACGCGGCGGTACTCTAGCCGGCGTTTATCGACGTAGGCCACGTAACCTTGTTCGATCGGTTCAGTGAGGATGTCGCTGGCCGAGTCCGCCACCTCCCGGTCGTCGACGAACGCATTGCGTAGGCGGCACGGCAGGTTCGCGCAGCCCGCCCTCTCGTTGCACGCTTCAATCGCCAGCGGAGCCGGTAGTCCGCGTTGGCCGGCGACGTCCACAGTGGCGTTCAGAACGCGGATCCGGCCCGCGGCAACTTCCGGGAACAGCTCCCATGGTGCAATGCCCAGCGAGCGCAGCACGCGCGTGACGTGTGGCAAGAGGCAGTAGCCGGGGACATAGTCCAGCGATCTGTCAATCCCCCCTGCCTTGGCGAAGCAGACTGCGACCGTGCTCTCGAGTGTGACCGTCAGCGGAACTCGGACGGGCGTATTCCGGTCGCGCCGCTGCAGCACAGGTACAAGCAAAGGCTGCTTGGGTCCACAAGCTGCCTGTTCCCAGTCGGGAGGTGCTGTTCTGAGAAGCTCGCACACCCGGTCGATGGACATCAGCTCAGCGTTGTGACCTGAACCGTCCTCGGCAAAGACGGTGACGTGGCAGATCCCAGCATGCTGACCTGACGAGCGGTCGGAACCGAGCCGGGTCAGCAGCCAACTGCCCGCGACGAGGAGTGCCACCGCATGGTCGCGGATGGTGGCGGGCACGCGCAGCGTGGCACTGGCCCAGAGCTCGCTGCCTGCTCGCGCGTACTCGAGGCTCCCTCGGCAGCCGCGGTCCAAGCTGCCTGGTCCTGATGGCTGCCCATCGGCAGTCCATTTGATGAACGTCGTCGCTCTCCGAGCGATCTCGTCATGTGTCAGGACTGCCCGCAACGCTACAGGGTAGCGCGCTGCTCGGACCTCCAGCACTGACTGGCCTGACAGGACGATGTGCCCGTCTGGCAAGCACCGAGACGTCCCGTTGCTTCGGCAGTGGAAAAGGCACGCGGCCAGTCGCGACCACGGGCCATCGTGGCGACCGCGGTCCAGTGCGCGGGCGACCAGCATGCACGCTTCGCGCCACAGGGAACGGAGAAGCTTGCCGGGCACGTAAGGCAGACCGTCTGGGTCTCGAGCAATGACGCCGTCGTGCTGCGGAGAGCGGTTGCTGGGCGCCGCGGTGCGCCACTCCGAGCGCATCACCAGGCGGATCGCCATCGAAACGGTCACAAGCTGGTTGCTGCCGTTCGAACCGCTCACCCCACTGCCCCCTGTGCTCGACCCTCATCTTGCCGGCCGCTCTGCCGGATCGCTCGGCCCGCCGACACGACCGCGGCCAGTTCCATGACATCCAGCAGGTGCGTCACCCGCGGGCGCGGCTGCCCAGCCACGCGCGCTCCCGAACATATAACGCTGACTTAGTAGGGCACGCACCAGACGATAACGCACATTGGCGGCTCTGCGCACCAGCGGCGGCGTGTTGCCGCGTTCCACTCTGCCTGACCTCTCGCGGGCAACTTCCGGAAACTCCCATCACCCTATGCTAGAACCATAGCTGCGGGTAGTTGCTGGCAGAATCGTGGCACGGGCGTGCCTTTGCGGGGCGGTGTGGCGGTGACAGCAAGCGTCTGGAAAGCGGATCGCTTGAATGGTCGGGCTGGGAAAGCCAGGCAGCTGTCACCGTCCAGTGCCATCAGGG
>JALXBF010000134.1 GCA_026991575.1 Planctomycetota bacterium
CACCGCGCGATGTCTCGCCAGCACATCAGCCAACGGCGGCGCCAATCGCCCAGCCGCTGCTCAACCTCCTCGGCGTCGACCCAGTACCACGGCTGGACGAGGAATGCGGGGTCCGCGTGGTCGGCTTGAGTTGGATTGGGCAGTTGTGCGTTCCGGCGTGCAGAGAGCCCCTCATAGGTCCCGAACCGGTGGTCGTAGTGCCAGATCATCTTGGCCTCATACAGGGGCAGGTAGAGCTTGCTCCCGCGCACGTACCGGTTTCCCACACGCCGATACCCCGCCCGCTCGAGCTGAGCGGCGGTCCGGAAGAGGTGGGAGTCGTTTGCCATATCGAACATGCGGAGGAAACTCACCATCCAGGGATTAGTGCCATTCGCTTCATCCATTAGAACGGGCAGACGCTCATAGATTACCCTCGTTAGCTCGGCGTCCTGCCTGGTACGAAAGAGTGGCATGGTACCTGTATTCGGATTAATCAGAGAGACGTCCATGGGTGACAGGGTAAAGGTCCGGCTCGCGTCGCGTGTGTGCTCGACACGCGTGCAGAAAAACGCCAACCTAAAGCTCGGTTGGCCGGGCGCAGTGCCGTGCGCGGACCGCCCCATCGTGAGTAGGCAGAACCGGTAGCTCCTGTGGACTTCCGGGAAGATTCCTTGTCGGTTTTCGAAGTCCACGAGGCTAACGAGCTCACCTTTGCCGGCCAGATCAGCGAAGAAGTGCTTGTTCGTATCGTCGGTTGCTATGCCGGTGGGGACGATAACGCCGGCGTGGCCGCCCGGGGCGAGCAAGTTTCGCATCCGTTCGGCAAACACGGAGTACGTGTTGATGTCGCCGCGTCCTGTTAACGGATAAGCCCCGGACGTACGAAGGAAGCGGCTCGTCGACTCCGATGCATGCAACGCTTGTTGGTATTCCTCCCACAACAAAGGATCTCGCTCCGGTAGGTCCTGGATCAGGCGATGCCGCTCCGCACGGTTCGCCGCACTGGCGATCTGCTCGTCACGTGTCGCAAAGAATTCCTGCTCTTGCAGCTTGATCCGCTCCCACGGTGGATTGCCCAGGACGACGTCGAAGCCGCCCCGTTCGAAGACGGTCGGAAACTCCAGTGGCCAATGGAAGAAACGGAAGCGGCGGCTCAATTCACGGGCGGCCTCGACGGCCTGTCGTTGGTTCTGCCCCGAAAGATAAGCGACCAGCACCTCGGTTGTGATCAGGGCGTCGCGAGGCGTTTGCTCATCCCGTCGCTGGAAGAACGCTGCCGTCCACAGGTCGCACGCGACGCGGAGCCGTTCGGCTTCCTCGGACCGCATCAAATCCTGGTACAACTCCCGCTTCCGCCGCACCTCGTCGGGCGAATCGTCCGGTGTCTGCTCCACGGCATGGACCTGCCGCGTTAGCTCTTCCGCGGCCTCGGTCAGATCGAAACCCAGCAGGCGCTGCCCCTTCTCGATGAGCTGCTTCCGTTCCTGCCGGTTCCTCTTCTTCAATTGCTGTGCGAGTTTCCTGTCATCGCCTGTGACCGGATTGAACGCCTTGTCAGGGATTCCTTGCTTCAAGACCTCCAGATCGAACACACCCACCAGCGAATCGCCGCACTTGATGTGGTGGTCCAGGAACGTCAGGGGCATGCCCCTGCAGTGGCCTTCGATCCAGAGCCCGACGCGGCACAAGTCGACCGCCAGCGGGTTGCGGTCCACCCCGTAAATGCACCGGCGGATCACCTCGCGCGTTGCCCGCCGCACCTGTTCGGCATCCGGTTCACGCTGGCCGGTGTCCACGCGAGCCAGCTCCTGTCCCAACCGACGGGCCGCGGCCAGCAGGAAATGGCCCGACCCGCACGCGGGATCGACCACGCGAATCGACAGGATCGCCTCCCGGGCCGCCTGAGCATCGCCCGCACCGTCCCGCCAGCCGGCTTCACGCAAACGCTCCTCCAGCACCGGCTCCAGCGCCGTGCGGATCAACTCCCGTACCAGCTCATCAGGCGTGTAGTACGACCCGGTCGACTTGCGCTCCGTTCCCGGCGCGAGCTGAAACGGCGGGTGCGTGTCCAGCTCGACGACCGGCCGGTAGTCGAGCAGGCTCTCGTACACGCTGCCCAGTTCTTCCACGTCCATTCGGGCATAGTTAATCCGCCGCGGGACACGCTCCTCTTCCGGTTCAAACTGCGACAGGTGCCGGATGGCGCGCAACAGGACGGCGTTGCTCAGATGGCATTTGTCCAGCAGAAGGTTGCCCTGGAAAAGTTCGCCGTCCAGCGGGGACAACAGGAATGCTCGTGCCAGGTCCGCCGTCGCAAGAACCGCGAACAGTGTACGCAAGCCCAGCCACAGGTCGTCATGGTGCTGCTGGCCTTCCAGCTCCAGCGACTCGGCCAGCCGCCGCAGTCGCGCCACTGAGAGATTCTCCCGGTACACACGCCACAGGCGGGTCACACGCCCGTTTTGCGACGGGTCCACCAAGCTCAGCAGCCCGCGTTCCTCGGCACAGAACAAGAACAGCAACCGGTACACGAGGTAGAGCAGCTCCCGGTAGAAGCGGTCGGCGTCGTACGTGCCGTCGGCCAGCTTCTGTCTCAACGCGCTGTTTCGCGGGTGTTCGATGAATCCGTTGGCCAGGATTTCCAACGCGTCCTTGACCGAATCGCGCAATCGATCGCGCGCACGGCTGCCCTCCTCACGCGATTCGGTGAAGTACTTTTCCAGCAGGCAGTCGGCCGGTCGCTGCCCCGGCAGCGGCAGTCGGCTGCGATGGGCCAGGCGCACCAGCAGAATGAATGCGTCGAACAGCTCATGTTCGAAGATCACTTCCAGATCGAACTGGATGTAGGTTGGACGGGTGAAGTAGCCGGAGCTACGCAGGATGCGCAGCAGCCGCCCGTTTGTCACGACGCCCCACACATCTTCCGAATCGTTCAGGTACTCCTGCACGAGGCTGTGCGGTGACCGGCTGCCTCGCCCGCTGACCGGTCGCTCGCCCAGTTCCTCTTCCCAGCCGACGATGTGCACCGGGGGGGAATCTTGAAGCGGGTCAGCTCGGTGAGAGATGTCGTACGTGCGGCCGTCGAGTCGGATGGCACGCGGCTGCCGCGTCGGGTCGTAATCGAGTAACCGCAGCAATGGCACGACCCAATAGTCACGCGTTGTTGCCCGGTCCTTCGGGGAAAGCGTGCGGAATTCGGCGTAGCGTTCGCGCGCGAGCCGCCACAGGTGGGCTGCGTAATCAACAATCGATGTCCTGTCGGGGATGTCTTCCAGGCGCTGCAGCATCCGCTGCGTACGCCGGTCCCTGGGCTGGCGGCGCTCGAGGCCGCGGATCGGCTCTCTGAGGTCTTTGACCGAGCGTTGCCCCTCCTGCTGATCGATCCGTTCCACGAGGTCGTACGACAGCAGACCGCCCTCGATGACCAGCGGCTCCGCAACAATGCGCATGGATGCCCTCGGGTGAACAATCGCTGTCTGCCTGGAACAATCGACGAAGCGCGGGGATAGTGTACCAATCGGGTCTCTACCCAGCAATCCGTCGGTGGAACGTCGCTGGAGTTCGTTTCAGCTCCTACCGGGCGTTGGGGCAGCCGGGGCGGTGCTTTGACGCGGCGTCTTGGCGAGGGTTGGGGGCTCTCGCGGCATGGTGTTGGTGCCACGGGTACGTCTTATCCATTGGCCTTCTCGGCACACGCTGTGGGCCCAGCTCCTTCCGGGCGGTGCCTGCGCGCGACGGGTGCTCACCGGAGGTCAGCCGGCACGGCCGGCCAGGCGAGCGGAATTGGGGCTTTGTCGGGACGATCGGATGGACGCCACCAGCGAAGGCCCTGTTACCCTCCCTGTCGATGGTCATCGGAGGTAACGGGCCGAACTCGTCGCCCAACTCGGCAAGCAGCGCTGCGCCGGTGGCGGCGCGCAGTTCGGCTTCCACCGGTCGGCCCGCAACGGGTATGTGCCGCAGAAGATGAGCGGTGCCCGGGGTTGGCAGGGAGACCCGCCCGTGGACCATCTCCGTGCTGCCCCCTCCTACCAAGACCGGCCTGGCCGTGGTGCGGTCGATCTTCTACCGGCGGATCCCGTAGACGGCGCCGATCACATTGACGATCGTGTCAACGGCTCCGACCTCATGGAAATGGGCCTGCTCGGTTGGTTGGCCGTGCGGCGCGCTTCCGCCCCGGCCAGCCGCCGAAACACGGCCAGAGCCCTTCGGCGACTGGTTCGTCCAGGCTTCCGCCGTGACCGATCTGCTCGATCTCCGGCAAGTGCCGACGGCGGCGTTGAGCTGGCGCCGTGACGCGAACCAGGGTGGCGACGAAGCCGACGCGACGTGGCACGACGATGAGCCGACGGACGAACAGTTGGCCCGGAACGAAGTGCAGGGGGGAGCGGCATGGCTTTGGTATGCTCTCAGCGCGAGCGATCAGCAACATCGCCTGCGGCCCAATCCCGCCGACCGTCCTGACCGCGCGTTTCACGCACGGTGAGAACGCCGAACTGGAAGCGACCGAAAGCG
>JALXBF010000135.1 GCA_026991575.1 Planctomycetota bacterium
TGCGGCCCAGTGGGCCTCGGGCCGGGGGGTATGGATTCTAGACTGGGGGTCTTGCGCGTTGGGCGATGAGATTCCGATCACGTAATGGGTGGCCGTCCCGAGCAGTCACGTGCGGTCGGCTGTGTGTTTATTCCGAACCTGACGGGATAGCGTGGCACCGTGCCGAAACTGTTTGGGTGAGACCAGACCTGTGTGGCGTGTGTATCAGGTGCGTTGCTCCTGCTCGGAGGGCGGGGCCGAGCGAAGTGATGCTCCTGCAGGAGAACGTTGGTGGGTCCGGGTTCGTCAAGGCCGGGGGATTTTGACTGGCCGGGTGGTCGCGGGGTGGGCTGGGTGTGGTGAGCTGTTCTGCGGCTTAGCCCATCCGAACGTGTAGACCGGGAGAGAGCCGATGCGTCGAGACGGGCTATGGGGACAACGTGCTGGTGCCAGCAGAGGTGGTCTGTGCGTGCGCAGGTTGCTGCTCTGGTGCTAGTGAGCATCTGCCACGTGGCAGGGGATCGAGTTGTTTGCGGTTTGTAGGAACGTGGCACTCGGAGGAGATGGCACATGGCAACGGGCTCGGGCGCTGCTGATAAACCCATAGGAAATGCAGTGAAGACACTCGGCGACCCGCGTCTTCGACACTGGGCCGAAGTTAACAGCGTAGCGTTCAGCCCCGACGGGCGTCTGATCGCATCGGGTAGCTGGGACCACACGATCAGGCTGTGGGACGCAGCCAGCGGTGAGGAGCTACGCACGCTCACTGGGCATGGGTATGGGGTCCATAGCGTCGCGTTCCGTCCCGACGGGCGTCTGATCGCCTCGGGTGGCGGCGATGGCATGATCAAGCTGTGGGACGCGGCCAGCGGTGAGGAGCGGTGTACGCTCAGGGGGCATGAGGTCGGGGTCAACAGCGTAGCGTTCAGTCCCGACGGGTGTCTGATCGCATCGGGGAGCCTCGATGGCACGATCAAGCTGTGGGACGTGGCGAGCGGTGAGGAGCTGCGCACGCTCAGAGGACATGAGGCCGTCGTCAAGAGCGTAGCGTTCAGCCCCGACGGGCATGTGATCGCATCGGGTAGCTGGGACCGCACCATCAGGCTGTGGGACGCGGTGAGCGGTAAAGAGTTGCGCACGCTCACGGGGGACAAGTTGGGTGTCAACAGCGTAGCGTTCCGTCCCGACGGGCATGTGATCGCATCAGGTGGCTGGGACCACACGATCAAGCTGTGGGACGTAGAGAGCGGCAAAGAACTGCGCACGCTCACGGGGCATGAGGACGGGGTCCAGAGCGTAGCGTTCCGTCCCGACGGGCATGTGATCGCATCGGGTAGCTGGGATGACACGATCAGGCTGTGGGACGTGACGAGCGGTAAAGTGCTGCGTACACTCACGGGGCATGCGTGGAAGATCACCAGCCTAGCGTTCAGTCCCGACGGGCGCCTGATCGCATCGGGGGCGTGGGACCACACGATCAGGCTCTGGAACGCGGAGAGTGGCGAGGAACTACGCACGGTCGCGGGGCATGCGAGCATGGTTAAGAGAGTAGCGCTCAGTTCCGACGGGCGTCTGATCGCATCAACGAACCTTGATGGCACGATCAGGCTCTGGGACGCGGAGAGTGGTGAGGAACTACGCACGCTCACGGGGCATAACACGGGGTATGAGTGGCAGGTCAACAGCACAGCGCGCAGTCCCGACGGGCGTCTGATCGCCTCGGGGAACGACGATGGCACGATCAAGCTGTGGGACGTAGAGAGCGGCAAAGAGCTGCGCACGCTCACTCGGCATAAGTTCGGGGTCGCCAGCGTAGCGTTCAGTCCCGACGGGCATCTGATCGCATCAGGTGGCTGGGACCACACGATCAAGCTGTGGGACGTAGAGAGCGGCAAAGAGCTGCGCACGCTCACGGGGCATGAGGAGGTGATCTGGATCGTAGCATTCCGTCCCGACGGGCGCCTGATCGCATCGGGAAGCTGGGACCACACGATCAAGTTGTGGGACGTAGAGAGCGGTAAAGAACTGCGTACACTCACGGGGCATGCGTGGAAGGTCACCAGCCTAGCGTTCAGTCCCGACGGGCGCCTGATCGCATCGGGGGGCGGCGATGGCACGGTAAGGCTCTGGGATGCCGACTCCGGGACGCCTCTGCAGACGTGGGTGCTCGCACCGGGCGGAGGTGTGATTGGAGATGTTTGCTTTTCCGACGACGGTCGCTACCTGGCAACGGCCAACGGCAACGGCACCATTTCCATCCTGCGTGTCGAGAGGTAGATGACGGCACGGAGGTCCTCTTGTTGGTGGGGAGCCCCTGCCTGGGCGAGGAACGCCAGATGAGGCGGCCAAAGCGTCGGGCTGTCGCACGCTAGCTCACACCGCGGAGCGGTCCCGTACGGCGCGCGCTGGCCTCAGCCCGGGGCATTCCTGCCTACTGAGCTGGTGGCTGCCTGTCCCCGAGCAAGGTAACCTGCACGCCTGCCTCCTGTGCACGCCGCGCGACGCCCCCGCGTGCCGCAGCAGTCTTGTCTGAGTCGAGGCACGGGGAGCGCAGCTGCGACGGGTCTGGCTCTGCGGTCCGGATGGCTGCCAACCGGACGAACGCATCCTAACCCGGGCGCTGCTGCGCGTCGCGCCGCCAGGTCCACCAGATCGATGGGCCGCCATCCCGGCCGTGAGTTGTAGGATTCGTTCTGCACGTGCCTTCCGGCAGCGGTCCAGCGGATGGCAGGTTGTACGGGCTGGCAGGCGGGTACGGAGGTCTGAACTCCGCGATGGTGGGTAGACGGCACGGCTGACGCACTCCAAATCGTGGAAATGGAGCCCGTGCGGAGCAGTTCTAGCCCATCGTTGGGGTTCGACGGGGGGCTGCACGCGGACCGGCAACTATTCACAGAGTCCTGTCATGCCAGCGCGCAGCGCCGA
Organism: Planctomycetota bacterium; assembly: GCA_026991575.1. GTDB lineage: Bacteria > Planctomycetota > Planctomycetia > JALXBF01 > JALXBF01 > JALXBF01. The sequence continues at coordinate 2,905 of JALXBF010000135.1, forward strand.
CACGGCCTCGTGTGGGCGGAGGAGAAGGCCTGTATTGAGTCAGTGGGATCCTGGAAGACAAACCCCGTTGGCCGCCGCAACAGGCTCGCTTAAGTGGACAGCGCCCCTTTGAGAACGGCTTCCACGGTGAGTAAGGGGGAGAGAGGTGACTGTGGGCCCAGGGGACTACTCCTGAGGATACAGGACTTGATCTTGTCGACACCGATGCCCATCGCCTTCAACTTGGCAATGCCGGTCTTCGTGTGTGATTGTCGTGCCTGCCTGTTGCGACGCTGACAATACTGCTGCTTCTGGATTTCGTCCTCACATCGCCCGCGCCGGACCTTTCGTGGCAGGGTGGCAGTGTCAAGCCACACGTTCATCGCGCTTCGGACTTGCCAGACGGTGATCCGATCCTTGTGTGCACCGTCGGATTCGTCGTACCTCTGCCGAATCCGAGCACAGAACAACCAGCTCAACTGGCTGACGTAGAAGTATCGGTGCAAGCAACGCCATCTGCAGAATCTTCGGCTTGCGCAGCCATCCGTGGAAGTTCCCCCGGAATCTCCCCGACAAACACCTGCCCACGCTCTTCCAGGCCTGTCAGAAACCCACCGTCGCGACCGTACAACGCGTCGAACGTCCACGCCGACACACGAATGCCGTTGCCCAAGATGTGGTCAATTTGACCCAACGCAATCTCCGGTTTGGTCCGGAACTGGACGTCGTTCAGAATGTACGCCTGTTTTCGGCCACCGGGAGCGCTTGCCCACTCCTTGGGGAGATACACGGTGCTATCGAGGATGACCTGAAACCCGGGAGTCAAGTAGCCAATGTGCACTGCGACGACGCAGTTGTCCACCTTGCCCAGGTTCTCGTTGTACTGCCGCCCGACACCTGCCGTGTGCCGACCGCTCTTGGATGTGCCCGATTCGTCCACACACCCAATGGCATCCGAGCGCGCATATTGCGTGGCTACGCTCTCCTGGCATCGGCCGCGCAACTTTGGGCCATCCCACTTGATCGACTCGAGGAACCGCTGCTGCGTCCGAGGCTCCTCCCTGAACCTCGTCGCGATCACCTCGGCATTCTTGCGCTCCAGATTCGACAACTGGCCTCGAACGCACACCCCGCGTAGCCTCCGTCCCTACCATCCTCGGAAACACTCATCGAACCAACTCAGAAATCGCCCCAACTCCCTGCCGAGACCAGCAATCTGCTTCAAGGTCATTCGTGACGATCCCCCTATTTCCCGGGACTCCTCCCCAGGGAGCGCACACCGAGAGATCGCATTTTTCCCCTCGCTGATCGCACCCAACACGCGCCGCTCACGTAACCATCAGCACTAACGCTGGCTGCGCACCGCACGCCGCCAAAACTGGCGCAGCCAAACTAAGCATCGCCACGTGACGTTCGCCACCCGCCAGAGTCCAGCTTTTCCTAACGCGACAACTGTCTCCCGCTCTGCTCGCTAACCCCGCAGACCTCGTCCCTCACTCCCACCCAGCCGAACGGATAGACTCGTCCCGCTTCGGAAAGAGCCTCCCCTATCTGTCTTACCGAATGGACCTCGACTCTATAATCAGCTGCATGCGTGCTACGTCGGGGCTGTCCTCGTCTGTATTCCAGACTTCCTCCGGCGGCCTCGACACCGTCTTATCAGGCTTCACCGTCACCGAGAAGCTATGGGTCCCATCAAGATCTCGTGTATCCTCTGACGTCCCCTCGTAGAGAAGCATATCGAACTGCAGCGTGACCTCCCCGCTCGTTGAGCACTGGCCATAGAAATACACCTCCAACCTGCACTCCCCACCCCATGTTACCTTCGCGAACAATGTCTTAGGTATCAACTCGCCTCTTCCAACGCGGAAGCTCTTCGTTACCGAGGTCCGAATCTCCTCGTTCTCCCCGATCCACTCGTCGTCGACCCCATGGATGGCCGCCTTGATCTTAACCTGTTGTGCCACAACCGCTGGCTGTGCTGGGCGCGGCACATCGTGCTCAATCGCTACGGAGAATTGTTCGCGGCCGTCCGAGATCAGAAGGCGTGACATCGCCCGTGTCATCGACAGCGACCTCAGGTTGATGCGGGCAACATACCGCGAGGGAAACGTTATTGCCTCTCGCTCGATGCGCGCAATGCGTTGTCCCTTCCTGTCCAAGACCCACAGCGACAGGGCCGGCTCGGCTCGTGCACTCATTCCCCAACCATGTAACTCCAAAGCTGGCGGGTCTAGGGCGTACCCGCCCGCCGGATCGGCGCTGTGCCATCGCACCCGCACGGCGTACGGAAACACTGCGACCACTGTTGGAGGAAGCGCCGAGCGCAGCTTTCCAAGGTCCTCTAGAACCCGCTCGTAGGTTTCTTGACGAACCTTCCCATAGCGCTCAAGGTCCTCGAGAATCAGCGCCCGGTCACGGCGCAGCGTCTCTAGTAGGCTGACAATGTATCCTCGGATCTTTTCCTCTAGGTAGTCTACCATAACTTTGCCTTGATTCCCTGCGTCGAGCACAGCAAGCCGGACCACCGGCTCGAGAGCACCTCGGAGTGCCATCCGAAACCGGGAGGGCGCGGTAGAGAGGTGCCGATCGAGTGTGTCGTGCAGTCGCGCTACCTCGTCGCGCCACGCCCTCGACTCCTGCACAAGCTCGGTTCTTACGTTCTCAAGTACCCGGATCGCTGCATCTAAGTGGTCTACGTGCAGCGGTATAGAGGACTGACAGCCGCCCACCGCAGTAATGGCTATGACTACCACACATAGGACTTGGATCCCACGTGGACACCTTATTGGTTGCGGCGTCTGCATTTCGATTTCCTCACAATTGCCGGTTATACACTGCGCTTTGGTGCAGGATGCGATACACCCGCGCCGCCAAGACCGGACCGGCGCGCCGCGAGACCCGAGATAGCAGCATAGTCAACGACAAAGGGGCGGCCGGGGCATTTCTGAGTGCCGTACTGTCGCGGCACATGCACGATCTGAACCCAAGTATGGTTGAGCGCAGTGCTCAGCCCGCGCGCCGCTCCATACAGGGGCAGACCGCTTGACGAGCGCACAGACACCTCGTTCTATCCACGGGATCCCGGTGTGCCGGTCGCTCGCCAACATGGACGCACGGGAGCTCAGAAGCCGTGCACACTCGGCTGTCCACAGGGATCGTTGCCGACAGCGTGCCCCACGTTGGCAGCGGCCAGACCACCTCTTCAGCGGGGGGTACGCCGCCCTGTCGTCAACTGGCACCATGTCATCCCGCCCTAGCCATTTTTCGCGCCCTGGAATGGACCGTATCCGCGTCGGCGTCCTTTTGTCGGGCCGCGGGCTCCGAGTACGATGCGGGGGAGCCGCAGCCGAACCACTGGACCACCGCAGGCAGCTGCGAAGCGTCGTCACCGCCGAGTGAAACTCCGAGCAATTGTCCGCATGTCTGATAGGGTGCACGAACGTCCAACCGCTGCAATGGGTGTCGCGAATCCACCGGCCCAACGACGCGGTTCGCTTTACCAGAGCAGCCAGCTGTGCCGCCAACCGCTCCGACCATTCGGTCCCATGCGAACTATCCGACGACGCTGCCACATTTCTCCCGAGGAGCCAAGTCGTGCCCAAACCAGCAACTTTGTAGAAGGCTAGGCCATAAAGCTGTCAGCAACCTGCAGCTGTCAGCGCTTTCCCCTGGGGTGTACCCACGAAGACGGGTAGACGTGCCAAGGGGCTTCAGCGCACGCCGTGGCAGGCTCCCGATAACAACTCGTACGGGGACGCTTCGTGCATTCATCTCAACTCGAACGATGTCGTCCCAACTCGACGAAACTGGTCTCCCTTCATGCTAATCGCGAACGTCGCGCCAGCCGCGCAACCACCGTGGGGAATTGCTCAGACGGTCCGGTTCGAAGCTCCGTTGTCCTGTCCCAAGCGGCCTCATCAGGTCGCGGAGCTACGGTGGGCGAAGCTGCTTTACGTGACGAACTGGTCGGTTCGCCGGCTATTTTGCCCGGCAGCCAAACGGAATGGGGTGCAGCCGAGACGATCGTACGTGCTGCAGCCGCGCAATCGCTGAGCATCCCCCCTGCGAGCAGCTAGGTACGCTCATCCTCGAGTTCCCGCAATGCCCTGCGCGCGGCCTCGCGAACCCACTCGTCCTCATCCTCCAGCCTTGCCATCAACGGCTCAACCGCCCGCCTGTCACCTATCTTCCCCAACGCCTGGCAAGCGGCTTCGCGAACCCACTTCTGCCCGTCTTCCAGCCGCGCAATCAACGGCTCCACCGCACGCTTATCCCCCAACTCCCCTAACGCCTTGCACGCCGCCTCACGAACCCACCGCTGTTCGTCTTCCAATCGCGCAATCAACGGCTCGACCGCGCGCTTGTCGCCCAACTCCCCTAACGCCTTGCACGCAGCTTCACGCACACTCCTCTGCCCGTCCTCCAATCGCGCCATCAACGGCTCCACCGCACGCTCGTCCCCCAGTTCGCGCAACGCGTTACAGGCGGCCCCACGAACCCACTCATCCTCATCCTGCAGCCGCGCAATCAACGGCTCGACCGCACGTTTGTCGCCCAACTTCCCTAACGCCTCACACGCAGCTTCGCGAACCCACTCGTCCTCATCCTTCAGCCTTGCCATCAACGGCTCAACCGCCCGCCTGTCACCTATCTTCCCCAACGCCTTGCAGGCGGCCTCGCGAACCCACTCGTCCTCATCCTCCAGCCGCGCAATCAGCGGTTCGACCGCACGCCTATCGCCCACCGCTCCCAGTGCCTCGCAGGCCTCAACGCGCGCCATCGATCTGGGGTCTTCGAGTTGCCGAAGTACCGCGTCGAGATTCCGGGCCATTGCTGGCTCCCGCGTTCCCCCCGCGCACACCACTCGCCGCGTCGCCGGCCGAAGCAACCGCAGACACAAGTCCCCATCAATCCACCCTGCGGAAACGCCCGAACCATCCGGCGAGTCCACTTCCACCGGTTCGGCCTCGCGCCGTTGTCGTAGTCGGCCAAGAGCCGAACGGCGGCACAAGCCCAGTATACCCAAGTACGGACGTATTCGGTGGCGCCGTAGCGATAGGAGGAAGCGGTTAGGGAGTCCGCAAGCTGTTGACTGACCGGGTTTGTGCGTCGGTGCCGAGGAGACTTTCCGCGCAGAAGGGCTGTCCCAGTGGCGTCCTGAGCCGTGTTCGCGGATCCGGAACGAAAAGCACGAATTTTCGACCAAGGATGGCCTGGCGCGGGGACATGTTGGCATGCAGGCTGCCTCAGAGGCGCCCCCTTCAGAAAGCCACTCACATCAGGAGAAGCACGATGGCCCGAAACACGACGCGTCGGCTGGTTGCCTGGGAGACGCTGGAGGAGGGTCCCACACCATCCGAACGATCCGCAATCTTCTGGAAGTCATCCCCGACGAGCGGTTGCTCGCATCGTTGACAAGAGCTCGTGGTCGTGGCCGAAATGATGTGCCCGTACGGTTGAGCCCCACCTGGCAGCCAACCAGCCTGGCGTTCCGCGCAGGTCCCATCCGGCTGTTGCGCGCGCTGGGCAGCGGGACTGGCCGCGGGCAGACGGCCGGCAGGTCCCGGGCCGCTAGCAAGCCACCAGTGCCACCTGCAACATCGCCCCGAAGCTCAGTACTCGTGTCGGGCCTTCGTCTCGTCCAGGCCAGCATGCAGCAGCTTCACCGGCGGTAGCTTCCTCTCTGCCACCTCGCGCTTAAGCCGCTCGATGAGCGCGTCGAGTGTGACGGGACCTAGGTCTCCTTCCGTGCGCTCGCGAAGCGACACCGTGCCCTGCTCCGCCTCCCGCTTGCCGACGATCGCCATGTAGGGAATCTTCTCCAGCTGCGCGTCGCGGATCTTGTGGCCAATCTTTTCGGCACCAAGATCGATCTCGGCCCGGAAACCAGCCGCCAGTAGTTTGGCGTGGACCTCGCGCGCATAGTGAGCCACCTTCTCGCTGATCGGTAGCACGCGGATCTGCACCGGGGCCAACCACAGCGGGAAGGCACCGCCGTAGTGTTCGATCAGAATGCCCATCAACCGTTCCATCGATCCGAACGGAGCCCGGTGAATCATCACGGGACGGTGGGGGCGGTTGTCCGGCCCGATGTATTCCAGGTCGAATCGCTCCGGCAAGTTGTAATCCAGCTGGACCGTTCCCAACTGCCACTCGCGGCCCAGGCAGTCCTTGACGAGGAAGTCAACCTTGGGACCGTAGAATGCAGCCTCCCCCTCGGCACACGTGTAGTCCAGCCCCATCTCGGAGACGACGCGCTGAATGGCCTGCTCTGCTTCGTGCCAGCGCTGTGGATCGCCCACGTACTTGGCACTGGCTGGATCACGCAAGCCAACACGCACGCGGTAGTCGTGCAGACCCAGTGCGCGGCAGACCAGCAGCACCAACTCGATCGTAGAGCGGAATTCCTCTTCAACTTGCTCCGGCGTGCAGAACAGATGGGCGTCGTCCTGGGTGAAACCGCGCACACGCAGCAGCCCGCTCAGCTCACCCGACTGCTCATAGCGATAAACCGTACCAAACTCTGCCAGTCGCACGGGCAGATCGCGATAGCTGTGCTGCTCGGCCTTGTAAATGTGGATGTGATGCGGGCAGTTCATGGGTTTCAAGTAGTAGATCTCTTCGTCGATCTGGATTGGCGCGTACATCTTGTCGGCGTAGGTTGCCAGATGGCCGCTTCGTTCGTACAGTTCCCGCTTTCCGATGTGCGGCGTGTAGACCGGCTGGTAGCCGCGTTTGACCAGTTCCTCCCTGATGAAGCTCTCCAGGATGCCGCGTACGGTTGCCCCCTTGGGCATCCAGAGCACCAGCCCACTGCCTACCTCGGCACTGATCGTGAACAGCTTCAGCTGGCGTCCGAGCACGCGGTGATCCCGCTTGCGTGCTTCTTCCAGTCGCTGCAAGTACTGTTCGAGCTGTTCTCTGGTAAACCAGGCGGTGCCGTAGATCCGCTGGAGCATCTTCCGAGTGGCGTCGCCCTTCCAGTACGCCCCCGCGATGCTAAGCAGCTTGAACGGCCCGATCTTCGTTGCGTCCGGCACGTGTGGTCCGCGGCACAGGTCGACGAACTCACCGTAGCGGTAGAAGCTCAGGGTCGGGTACTTGGACAGCTCCTCGTCGATGTGCTCCACCTTGTAGGGCTGATCCAGTTCGCTGCAGAGCTTGCGTGCCTCGGCCACGGACGTCTCGAACCGCTCGAACCGCTCGCCGGCAGCTGCCAGCCGGGCCATTTCTTCTTCGATCCGCGCCAGATCTTCCTGCTTCAGCGGCTGGGGGAGGTCAAAGTCGTAGTAGAAGCCGTTCTCGATGGTCGGGCCAAAGGCGAGCTTAGCGCCGGGAAACAGCCGCATGACCGCACGGGCCATCAGGTGGGCCGCCGAGTGCCGCATGACGTCCAAAGCCTCGACACTGTCGGGTCCGAGCAGCTCGATCTCAATGGTCTCGGCCGTCTCGGGCAGCCGGTACTCGACGTCGGTCACCTGCCCGTTAACCCTCACCGCGATCACGCGGTCCATCTGCTCAGGCGCTAGCCGCTCGACGACTTCGCGCACGGTTGTGCCAACCGGGAACTCTCCTTCACCCCCGCCTGCTATCCTGCACCGGACCGTGTGCACAACAGACGCTTCGCCCACGGGTTCCGCCTCCAAGTCTCAATGACCTACCTGCCGGCCTCCGGTCGCTTGCGCACGCCCAATTGTACTGCCACAATGCCTGTACACTGGTGACACTCCGCAACGCCCCCCGGGCCGGCAACGGGGTTCGGCACCCCGGCCGCTACATGAGCCCGCCCACGGGATCGACGAAGGTTGCTACCCGGTTAACCGCCTGGCTGGATCGCTGCCAGGATCGGTTGCCAGCGACGTGGGCGGCCGGTAGACTTGTAGTGGGTTGGAAGGGCGGTTAGCTCAGTTGGCTAGAGCGCGTGCCCGACACGCACGAGGTCGCAGGTTCAAGTCCTGCACCGCCCACTGGCGCCTGGAGCCCGCCGGTTGACTTGCCGGCGGGTTTCTGCTGCGCGCCCGCCGCCTCGACGTAACCACAACACGCACCGGATCAGATCCCACGCCTCGTCGTCCGACGTGTTCTCCAGGAGTCCCGCGGGCATGACCGAGGACTGCGGGTATGCGGTGCGCACGAGGTCCTTCTCCAGGATCCGCTGGTCTGACCGTCCGGGCTGGCGAATCACCGCCGCATCATCCGTTTCCGACACGAGCAGCTCTAGAATCAAGCGACCGTCCGCCGTCAGCACACGACAGTTGCGGCACCTTGCTTCCACCGAAGCACTGGGCGTGAGCACGCCGCCCAACAATGAGTCGATGCCCTTCAGCCCGACACCGCTGAGCGGCGGCCCGATCTGTCCCCCCTTGCCTCCCACGGTGTGACACACCCGATAGTGCCGCTCGAACGGCTTCCGCCCGCGGGCAACGTCACCAGGCTGTGAGCCAGGCCGGCGGTGCGGGCGAACGACTCCGCCTGCGCCCGCGCCTCAGCCGGCGTTCTCAGCCCCGGGCCATCCAAGCGTCGGCACCACGGAAGCCTTGCCGCTGAGCTTCCCCCGGTCGTGGCCGGCTCGGCACAGCACTAAGCCCGCGGGATACGGTCCCGCGTCGAACGTCCAGTCGAATCGTTCTCGAATCTCCGCTGGGGACAGGGCCCGGTCCCAGATGCGGAACTCAGCAGTCTCACGCCGCGAGCCCACGCGTGGCGGGATCGCCCGGCCGATCCGCAGCCCCCGAAACGGTCTGCGTTCGGTCTTTGCGCTGACCGCGTCCAGCTCACCGTTCAGGTGGATCCTGAACCGGCCCAGTTTGTCCCCGGGTCATCGCGTCGTGCGTCCACAAATGCGGCGACACCTCTCGGGAGGCAACCATGGTGTCGTGGTGCCCTGCGCCCCAAACGCGGAACCTTCTAGGGCAGAAGTTCATGTCCAACTGACCCGATGTCCGCAAGATGTCGTCCGTGTTGCTGATCCTGTTGTGAAGTCGCACCCATGCTGCCGCCGCGAAGGGACCGTCCAGGTCGATCAGGTCACGCACATAGTCATCCGGCCCGCGTTCCAACCGGGGCACGCATTGCAGTCGATGGCCAATCGCCCGCCATAGTTCGCGCACAGTGGCACTAGCGGCGGGTACGGTTTGAGCCGGTCCGGATACGGCCTCGGACGGCGTCCCCCGCCTCGATCAGGAATACTCGGAGAATCCGGTCGTTCGCCTCCTGAATCCAGATCTCCCTCGTCGTGCGCGATGTTCAGGCCCAGAGATGCTGCTCGGCCCGGCTGTGTGCAGCTCGGAATCGGAGTCGTCCGTGCGAAGGCCAGCCAGCCTGCAGTGGCGGAAGACGATCTCCGTGGGACCGCTGGCAAACGGCTTGCCATCAGAACGCCGTACAGCGGGACCCTGAACAGGCCCTGCTCCATTCGGACCCAGCGGCCAGGCACGCGAGTGAATTGGTGAGGAAACAGGGTCGAGGAACTGGTCCAGATCCAGCTTCAGCAAGTAGTTGTCGATCGTTACGTCGCTGCGGCGACGGAGCTCGCCGCCAAGCCGGACCTGCCCGTAAGGTGCAGGTTCAAGCAGATAGCGGCGGACTTTGTCGCCTGTCGCGGTAGCGGCCGGGAGGCTGACAATCAGGCAAGCAGGCAGGCGGCAGGTGGAGACGGGCCATGGCGGCAACCCTCCACCATTTCGCGCAGGACCTTCCGGCGGGCATCGCACGCTACCCCATCGTAGACCGTCGCCGACGGAACGGGTACGAGACGGAGAGGGTGCCTTTCAGGTTTTGCGTCGGGTACGTCCGCACACTGGGGCTTAGACCGTCCCCGGTGGAGCTCCCCACGCAGCGAGCGGATAGACCGGCCGAGACGACCGGCCAGATGGGATTGGGTGCGACAGGGACGATCGGACGTCGTGCCGCGCGGCAGGGGCGGAACCGGACATGGGTTAGCTCCCGTTCGGCGGGGTCACACGAGTGGGACGGGGTGCAAATCAGCATTCCTAGCACACAGGGTTAGCCGAGGCGGTGCCTAGCCGGCCCCGGAGACAGGCGAACCGGGAGGCGGGCTTGGTGTGCGGCGGGAGAAGTGTCGGGTGGTTACAACGCCTGGAGCAGCGAGGCTTCACGTTGGAGCCCGGTTCGGGGAAGTAGCCCGGGAGCTTGCGCCGTAGCCCGGAGGTTTGACTGAATGGGGGCGTGGTGCGGTGAGAAGTTTTCCTCGACCTGCGGGCAGCTCGTGGTGCAGTCGTCACGGCAGGGAGAATCCGGAATGCGGCGCGGCCGCTCAGTCAACCGTTTGGTGTGGTGGGTGCTATCGCGTCAGCATGCGGCGGTCGCAAGCTTTCGGGAACAATCGGTTCCGCCACTGCAACCGCTCTATCTGAGCTGACGGACGGGGACGCTCCGCTGTGGACCGGTGCGCGGGTGCGGTCCAGGGGGGGCTGTGGGCCGGACGCACGGATTGTATCGTGGATGCTGTTGCGCGTCGGGCCACGAAAACTTAGTATCATTGGCCAGCGATTGCCAGCGGTTGTTTGTGTCGTTGACTCCGAGACCTGACGGGGCAGCGTGGCATCATGCCGTAACCAAGGAATTGGAGTGGGTGGAACGAGAACGGCGTAGCGTGTGTAGTTCGGGTGCGCTAGTCCTACTTGGGGGGCGGGGTCGTGCAAAGCGATGGCCCGGCATGAGAACGTGGGGACTCCGCTTCCCTCAGGGCCTGTAGATTCTGACAGGCCGGGTTGGCGCGGGATGGGCCGGGTGTCGTGACCTGTTCTGCGGCCCGAGCCGTCGAAACTTGTAGGTAGAACAGGGGAGAGCCGATGCGCGCAGAGTGGCCATCCGGACCACGTGCTCGCGAAGGTAAGAGATCGTTTGTCAATGCACCGCTTGCTGTTTTCCGGCTCTTGAGCGGATGGTACGTGGCAGTGCGGCAGAGTTGTTTGCGGTTTGTCCGGAAGCTGCGTGCGGGGGGCATGGCAACGGGCTCGGGCACTGCTGATCAACCCTCCGGGGACGTCGTGAAGACACTTGGCGCGCCGCGTCTGCGACACTGGGCCGGGGTCAACAGCGTAGCGTTCAGCCCCGACGGGCGTCTGATCGCGTCGGGGAGTGGGGACCACACGATCAAGCTGTGGGATGCGGCGAGTGGTAAAGAGCTACGCACGCTCACGGGGCACGAGAGCGGGGTTAACGCCGTAGCGTTCAACCCCGACGGGCGGCTGATCGTCTCGAGTAGCTGGGACGGCACGATCAAGCTGTGGGACACGGCGAGCGGTGAGGAGCTGCGCACCCTCACGGGCCATGAAGGGGAAGTCTACAGCGTAGCGTTCAGCCCCGACGGGCGTCTGATCGCGTCGGGGAGTGGGGACCACACGATCAAGCTGTGGGATGCGGCGAGCGGTAAAGAGCTACGGACGCTCACGGGGCACGAGGACGTGGTCCGGAGTGTAGCGTTCAGTCCCGACGGGCGGCTGATCGCATCGGGGAGCTCCGACGAAACGATCAAGCTATGGGACGCGGCGAGCGGTAAAGAGCTGCGCACGCTCACGGGGCACGAGTTCGGGGTCAACAGCGTAGTGTTTAGTCCCGACGGACGGCTGATCGCATCCGGGAGCCTCGACTACACGATCAGGCTGTGGGACGCGGCGAGCGGTGAGGAGCTGCGCACGCTCACGGGACATGAGGACTGGGTCCTGAGCGTCGCGTTCAGTCCCGACGGGCGGCTGATCGCAGCGGGGGACGAGGATGGCACGATCAAGCTATGGGACGCGGCAAGCGGCAAAGAGCTGCGCACGCTCACGGGACATGGGGGGAGAGTCTGGAGCGTCGCGTTCAGTCCCGACGGGCGTGTGATCGCATCGGGAAGCTCCGACGAAACGATCAAGCTGTGGGACGCGGCGAGCGGTGAGGAGCTGCCCACCCCCACGCTCACGGGGCATGAGGACTGGGTCCAGAGCGTCGCGTTCAGTCCAGACGGGCGGCTGATCGCGTCGGGGAGCTCCGACGACACGATCAAGCTGTGGGACGTGGCGAGCGGTAAAGAGCTGCGCACGCTCAGGGGGCATGAGTTCGGGGTCACCAGCGTCGCGTTCAGTCCGGACGGGCGGCTGATCGCATCGGGGAGTCACGACCGGACGATCAAGCTGTGGGACGCGGCGAGCGGTGAGGAGCTACGCACGCTGACGGGACATGAGGATGGGGTGCTGAGCGTCGTGTTCAATCCCGACGCGCGCCTGCTCGCATCGAGTAGCTGGGACCGCACGATCAAGCTGTGGGACCCGGCGAGCGGTGAGGAGTTGCGCACGCTCACGGGGCATGAGGACGGAGTCCATGCGGTAGCGTTCAGTCCCGACGGGCGGCTGATCGCGTCGGGGAGCAAGGATAGCACGATCAAGCTGTGGGACGCGACGAGCGGTAAAGAGCTACGCACGCTCGCGGGGCATAAGGACTTGGTCTGGAGCGTCGCGTTCAGTTCCGACGGGCGTTTGATCTGCTCGGGGAGCAAGGATGGCACGATCAAGCTCTGGCACGCGGCGAGTGGTAAAGAGCTGCGCACGCTCACGGAGCATGTCTGGGTCAACAGCGTAGCGTTCAGCCCGCACGGGCGGTTGATCGCATCGGGGGGCGGCCATGGCGCGGTGAGGCTCTGGGATGCCGATTCGGGGGCGCTGCTGCAGACGTGGATCATTGCTCCGGGCCCAGGCCAGATTCGGGAGGTTTGCTTTTCTCGCGACGGTCACTACCTGGCAACAGCCAACGGCAACGGCACGATCTCGATCCTGCGTCTCGCGAGCTAGACGACGGTGTGGAGGCTCCTTTGCTGGTGGGGAGGCCCCGCCTGGGCATGGAGCGTCAGAGGGGACGGCCCAAGAACCGGGACGTCGCACGTCTAGGCGGCACCGAAGAGCCGCTCCGTGCAGCGAGCGCGGCCCTCAGCCCGGGACGTTGCTCCTTACTGACGGTGGTGGTTGCCTGCGACAAACCAAGGCAACCGGCGCGTCACGTGACGCCCCGCTTGCCGGCGCTACCTTGTCTGAGTTGAGGAACGGGGGAGCGCAGCCGCGACGGGTGCGGGCGTGCGGTCCGGGGAGCCGCGGGCCAGACGTAGCGATTGCACCGCGGATGCTGTTGGGCGTTGGGCCGTAACACTTCGCTTTATCACCGGGTGGCCATTGCGAGCGGTCGGTTGCGTGATTGTTTCCGACGCCTGCCTTCCTGCGGCGGTGCAGCCGATGGCAAGTTGTCGGAGTTGGCAGTCGGCTACGGTGGTTTCCAGTTTGCAATGATGGGTGCTGGGGGGGGGGTGTTGTCGTAGTGGATCGCGTTGCAGCGGTGGTATCCAGCGGGCAAGCGAGCAGAAGCAGCGTGAAGAAGCGTTGAGCCTACCGGGGCTTGGGCCGGAGTGTCCGGACAACATGGAGTTGGGTGCGTCTCAGCATTTGCACCACACAGGGTCAGGTGGGGCGGTGCTTCGGCGTCGTGTCATCGGGGGGGCGGTGCCCGGCGTGGTTCTGGAGGCAGGCGAACCGGGGGACGAACCGATCGGGAACCTTACTTCAAACGGGCCGCGAGGCTTTACGCCCTCCCGGCCGGTCGTTGATTCCGTAGCGCCCGCGGGATCCTCTCAGAATTCTTGGTTGCCCTGCCGCCGCGGGCGGGGACCGCGGCGGCAGAGCAACATCCGACCGCCGTGCTCCGGGCGGACGGGCCCGCGGCACGGCTAAGAACGAAACTCCCCGAATCCGCCGCGCTACCCATCGACTTCGGGAGCGGGGGGCGTAAAGCCTCCTCACCCGCCCGTTCACGGAGGCGGCCCGATCTATCAGCTTCCCGCCGCGGGAAATGCTCCGCTGACACGGCGAGGGGCTGCACCACCGTCTCGCGAGCACATACAGCGAGCGACCTTTCCCCCAGCGTGGGCGCAACAGCTGAAACGCACCCGTGGCCATGCAGGCCCCCTAGTGGCTCCTCTGGACCACCCCTACGACGATGTCACCGACATGGCCGACGGGGACGTGGCCAGCTGTGGTACAGGCTTTGCATGCACGGGGCTCTCGGACGCCTCGGCGGCTGTCAGCCACTCGAGCAGCCGCGGCTTACGCCCGCCGGCACGCCTACGCGGCCATCCGGAGCCCGCTCGAGCCGAGAAGGTGCGTGTGTCGGATGCGACATCGCGCCTGTCCCAACACGCTGCGGCGTCAAACCCCGGTCCAGCCGACAACGGGGACAACGACCGCTCCAGACAACCGGTCGATCGGGGCGACTGTACGTAGGGCGCCGGCAGAAAAGCTGACTCGCGTCGCGCCGCAACTCGGCTTGATTACCGCGGGCGAACGGCAGAGACTATGATAGAGTTAGTAAATCGGCGGATGCATCCGAGCGTATCGCGCGAGCATACAGCCATGGGTATCGGTAGGTCAGACGGCCGGGCACAGCGGACCGCACGACCAGGTCTGACGCTGCTAGAGCTGCTTGTCACGTTGGCAATAGTGACCGTTCTGGTCAGTCTCGTCCTGCCGGCAGTTCAGCGTGCCCGTGAGGCGGCTCGATCCGCCAGATGCCTGTCGAACCTGCGCCAGATCGGCGTCGCGTTGCATTCGTACTACAGTACCCACCAGATCTGGCCCTGCGGCTGGATTCTGGAAAACCCGCTCCAGGCAACCGACAACGGTTGGGGCTGGCTGGCCATGCTGCTGCCTCAGATGGATGGCCGGCAGATCTACAACGGATTGAACTTCGACCGGCCCATGTGGGCCCCGGCGAACCGAACAGCGCGCGAACGAATGTTCGACAGCTTCATTTGCCCGTCGGACCGGTACGCCGGGCCTGTACCGTTCGTTGGCGTACGCTTTGGAGACAATCGTCCGAGGCTACCGTGGCGTGGGCACGAGGGAACGAACGGGACACTGTACACGATGTACCTGACGGGTCCGAGTAGCTATGTGGGAGTGTTCGGGCCAAGGGATCCGGACGATATCGCCTATCAGCCGGTCTCCGAGGGCACTTTCTTCCTCAACAGCGCCGTCGGCGCCCACCACCTGCTGGACGGCACCTCGATGACGGTCATCGTCGGAGAACGGGCAAGCTTTCGTTTGCCAGGCGCATGGGCGGGCATGGACCCGCGCGATATTGAGGGCCCAGAGCGGGTCGTGGGTTTCGCCGTTCACTCGCCGGGAGACCCGAAGGCCGACGAGGCAGAGTTCTCCAGCCGACACCCTGGCACGGTGCACTTTCTGTTCGGCGATGGCGGCGCCCGAGCGGTCGGGATCTCCATCGACGCGGCGGTCATGCGCGCTCTGACGACACGCGCCGGCGGCGAACCGCTCGACGAACAGTTCTAGCTGCTCTTGCCATCCAATGCGATGAATGCGATAATACTAACGTGTTAGCAATACCAGAGGAACGAGGTATCCGTGAGCGATCCAGAACGAAAGCAACTACAGCGATCCGCTTCGGATTTGCCCCCGCTGGGGCGGCGTGAGCTGTCGATCATGAACGTCGTCTGGGAGCTAGGGCAGGCGACGGTTCGCGACGTCGTGGAACGGCTCCCCGCCGACCTTGCCTACACGACCGTGCTCACCATGATGCGGCACCTCGAGAAGAAGGGCTACCTAACGCACGAAGCCGTCGGTAAGCAGTACGTCTATCGTCCGACGGTAGCCCGAGAGGACGTGCAGCGGACGACGGTGGCGCAGTTGACCGAGCGGCTTTTCGGGGGGGCGGCCACGGAGTTGATCAGCACGGTGCTCCAGACCCAGGAGCTCACCGACGAAGAGGTCCGTGAGCTGAGGGCGGTATTGGATCGGCTTGCCAAGGGGTCGCCAAAACGGGAATGAATCCCTTCCTGCCCACAGCAGCCGAACAACTAACCGGGCTCCTCTGGATCGCCTCACTCCAGGCTGCCTTGCTCGTACCGCTGGCTGCGGTCATAGCCCGCCTGTTCTGTGTCACCGCCTGGCAGCGAGCCACCGTCTGGAAGCTGTCCCTCTACGGCCTGCTGATCGTGCCGCTGGCCAGTTTCCTGCTACCACACTGTTACCTCTTTTACCATGGCCCGTGGGAGCCGTTGTCGTTCCCCGCGATGCGGTTGCCCGGCACCCGTATCCTGCCGGCCCGACTGCTGGCCGCTGTGGGGCTATCCCCATCGCGGTTCTACCAACTGGCCCTGGGCACATGGGCCACGGTGGCTGCCGTCCGGTTCCTGCAACTTGTGTATGGTTGGCGCAGGACCGTGGAACTGGTCCGGTCCGGCCGGGTGGTTGACGGCCGTTTGATCGAGCGGTTGCTGCAGTCAGATCGGTGTCGCTGGGTTCTGCGCGACGTGGCCCTGGTAATCACCCCCGCGGTACCGATTGCTGCCTGCTGGCGATTCCAGCGGCCGATGGTGCTGCTGTCGCCGGCTGTCTACCGGCTTCCGCGGAATGAATTGCGCATGATCCTGGTCCATGAGCTGGCCCACCTGTGCCAGAACCACTCGCTTGCGCTGTTCGCATCGGCGATGTGCCGGATTCTGTTCTGGTTCCACCCGCTGGTGCGCTGGGCCGTGACGCAGTTTCAGCGGTGGGCCGAGCACGCATGTGATGAGTATGTGGTTGAGGAACTTGGCGATGTTCGCGGTTACGCGACCCTGCTGGCACGGCTGTCACTGGGCCGTCGCGCTAGCGAAGCGGTTCCGCAGCCGGTCAGCAGCTTCACGCACGGGAATGTCCGGCCGATCGAACGGATCAACTGGCTGCTAGCTCTGGATGGGTCGGGGGGGCCCCGCCAGCAGCACCGCTTGCTGCCGCAGCTCGGGATGGTGCTTCTGATGACCGCACAGATTGTTCTGGCGGTCGTGCGTGTGGATCTCTACAATCTGTCGCTGCGCGAGGGGCGCGTCGTCTGGACTGCCTGGCCGCCCTTTACGGCCCAGCTGGCCGACCTGGTGGGCGTTACCTTGCGGGATTACCCGCTGGATGCGTTTCGCCACGACGTCCGCGAGCGCACGGAGCGGCAGCTTCAGTTGCGCACCATGCCGTGATCGTGGCACGTCGGGCACGGAGGCAACCGATGCGTCGTTTACCGACTCGAATCCGCCGCGCAGCCGCAGCTCTGCTCATGGCCGCGCTTGCGGGACTGGCCTACTGGGCATGGGACCATCGCCACTACTGGCTGCTTCATCACTTCCGTGAGGTGGTTCCGGGACGAGTCTACGCGGGCGGCTACCAGTATCCCGGACCGCTCCGCCGTATCGTGCAGCGCTACGGTATCCGCACGGTGCTCTGCCTGCGCGACGATCCCACCGACCCGAACGACCTCCTCGAACGCGCCGTACTCCGTGAATACGGCGTGCAGTTCGTGCGCGTCGTGATCCCGTTCAATCGACCGATCGCCGAGCAGCTGGCCGCGGTGCGCAAGGCGCTGGCGATCCTACGCAACCGCAAGAACGAGCCCGTGTTCGTTCACTGTTGGGGGGGACAGCATCGCACCGGTGTCATCGTCGGTGCCTACCGTGCCCGGTTCCAGCGCTGGCCCGAGGAGCGGATCTGGGCGGAATTCGAGCGTACCGGCGGCATGACCGCTGACCCACCGTACGCAGCCCGTCTGCTTGCAGCGTTTCTGAAGCGTGAGCGGCGCAGGCGTGCTCGTCTGGCCGCGCGCGAGCGCACCGTTCCGCCCGCCCATCACTCACCGCCTGCCTCAACCGGCCCATCCGTGCCGTAGAGCACGTACGAGAGCATATCGAGGATCTCGTCGCGCGTAGCCGTATTCAACAGTCCCTGCGGCATCAGGCTGGTACGCGATTCCATCCGTTCCTCGATCTGCTTCTCGTCCAACACCACCGGCTCGGTCTGGCCGGTATCCAGCGGGTTCACGCGCAGCACGAGCTTGCCATCCCTCTCCTCCTTGACGATCCCCGTGTACAGCTTCCCCTCGGTGGTCAGAATCACTGTCGTCCGGTACTCATCCGCAATGCTCTTCGACGGCTCTATCACTGACTGAAGCACGTACAGCTTGTCGATTTCCCCTTTGCGGAACCGAGCCCGGATGCGTGCCAGCGGTGGCGCGATCTGTTGCTGTTGCTGGCCTTGCAACTCGTGGCACTTGGCGCACGCAAGCTGCTCGAACAGCTGCCGACCGCGCGCCAAGTCTCGGTTTGGCCCGATCTTGTCCAATGACACCTTCAGGTCCTCTACCGTCCACTCGCGCACGAACTTCCGTGCCGAAGGCTGCGGTGCCACCGCAGTCTCCGCACCGGCCAGCCGCTGCGGCGGAACCGCATCCAGGTCCTCCACGACGTGCATGATCCCGTTCATGCGGCGCCAGTGGCCGGGGAAGGTGCACACGTACGGGTAGTCGTCCGGCTTGGACGGTGCCGTGAAGGTGATCCGGTCCTCCTGGCCGGGCTGCAACAGCTTCGTGTGATACAGCACCTCCCGCAGCCGCGGCACGAAACCGCGTTCGAACCCACGAGGATCGACCGCCAGGTCGTCTGAGGCCTTGCCGATCGTCAGCAGCGAACCCGGACGACCGATGACCAGGTTGTGCGGCATCACGTCGGTGTTCTGGAACACGATCTCCACCGGCTTGCCCGCCTCCACGTAGATCTCCCGCTTGTCGTACAGCAACATGTGGGGTACCGGTCGGATCACGATCACACGGACGCCTAGGTCCGAGAGCCTGTTCCGGTACTGGCGAGCCGTGTCGGTGGGCAGGACGGAGGTAAGCTGGTAGCCGAGTTCCAGCGCGGCGCGAGCATCAGGCTGCGTGCGCCGTTTTGGCGGCATCGCTGCCAGCATCGCGACGATCCGGTCCAACAACGGTTGCACCTCCTGAATCGGCCAGCCTGAAGGCGCGATCCGCGCCAGTGCGCGATATGCCGTCTCGCGCAGCGGCGGCTGGTCGGTGAGCGAAGCCAGGAAGCGAAACACCTCTGCCGGCTCCTGTCCAGTGCTGACCAGCGCATCGATCGCCGCGCGGCGAAGCATCACGGCAGGCGGCCCGCCGAGTGCCCGGCGGTAGTCTCGGGCGCGCCTGCGTCCCAGCAACTCAGCCACCGGCTTGGGAAACTGTCCACGTGCGATCCGGAAGATCCGCTCATGCAACGCCGCCCGCTGTGAGGCTTCCGGAAACTGAGGCACGGCACGCAGCACGGCATACAGCACGACCGGATCGCGGGTCGCCAACGACCAGGCCGGTTCCACGTCGCCGTCGGCAAGCACCAGGGCAATTGCTGCGATCTGACGCGTGAACGCTCGCCGGCCGGTCGTAAGCAGGCGCTCGATCCGCCCGCGCTCGGCACGGAACGCTTCCCGATCGAATTGGATGGCATGCCGTTGTGCTGCGGCCTCGGGCGAGCCGGCGCCGGCCAGTAGCAGGTGTGCCAGGTCGTGCAGCACTTCTTCGGCTCGCTCAGCCTCCGACCCGTCCAGCCGCGCGATGGCGCGGATCAGCTCGGCCGTCTCGGTCGATCGGTTCAGCTTCGCCAGCGCGGCTACGGCCTCCAGCCGATACTTCGGCGGCACCCCGGCACGGGACAGCAACGCTTCATAGACCAACCGTGTCCGCGGCAGCTTGATGAGCGTTGCGGTGGGCACGTTCTGAAGCAGGTACTGGATGCCGGCAATGTTATCGGAGGCGAACGGTCTTCCGGCCTCCACCGCCTCACGCCACCAGGGCTCCAGCTGCGTCATCGTCTCTCGAAGCGTGTACTCCAGATACTCATCCATCGGCTTCTTCAACACCAGCAGCGCCACCTCCGCTGCTTGCGCACTGCGGAAGAAGCTGCACGCACGCACTGCCTCCAGCCGCACCAGCGGATGCTCATCCTGCACCATCCGTGCCAACTTGCCGAGCGGATCGGAGACCCGATCACGCCAATAGCAGAGCACTCGTGTCGCTGCGGCGCGGGCACGGTGGTCCGGTGAGCGAAGCATCCGCTCCAGGAGCGCTTCGTTGACCACGTTGTGCTGCGAATACAGCCACAACGCCTCCAGCAAGTGATGCTCGTAGTCCGGATCGTTCTTGTCCAAACGCTCGATCCAGCGATCAGCTGCCGCGAGGACCTCCTGCGTGTCTCGACTGCTTAGCTCGATCCGAGCCCGATAGCGCACCCGATCCTCCGGCTCCTTCAGCAGGTCGAGCAACTCATCGATCGGGCGCCCTGCAATCGGCTTTGGCTTCAGCAACGGTCGACCGCGATAGATGACACGGTAGATTCGACCGTGCTCTTTGTCTCGGTTCGGATCGCGAATGTGGTGTTGCATATGGCCGATGAGCGGGTTCTGCCAATCACAGAAGTAGAGGGCCCCATCCGGTCCGATCTCCAAGTCCACCGGCCGGAAATTGGGATCGGTCGAATACAGGATCGGCTCCTGCTCGATGCCTTCGAAGCTGGCACCTTTGGGCCGAATCTTGTAGCGGAGGATTCCCTGGAAGCCGATCACGTTGGCCACCAGCAGATCCCCCTGGTATTCCTCGGGGAAGTGTCGGCTGGAGAGGATTTCGATGCCGGGGCACGGCCGTGTGCGGCGGCGGTAGAGCACCGGGGCCTTGCGGTGGCGCTTCGGGTAGTCCAGGTGACCGCTGAACAGGGTCGCATGGTAGGGAATGGCCCCGGTACCGTCGACCACGATGTCCTGGCCCCACCGGTCGAAGACGTGGCCGTGTGGATTGGCGAAGCCGTACGGCACGTACCGCTCCACACGCCACGTCCGCGGTTCGAACCGCCACACGCAGGCATCCAGGTTCCGCACCACTCCGTAGGGGGACTCGATCTGCGAACGGTGGAAGATACCCTCCTGAAAGTACAGCGCCCCCTCAGGCCCGATCACGAAGCTGTTGGCCGTGTGGTGCGTGTCAGCTGTGTCCACGTGGCTGAGCACACGGATCCGCACGTCAGCCCGGTCATCGCCATCCGTGTCCTTCAGGAACAGCAGGTAAGGCCCTTCAGCCACGTAGACGCCGCCGTTCCAGAATTCAAATCCGGTCGGATTGTTGAGGTTATCCGCAAAGGCGGTGCACTTGTCCGCACGGCCATCGCCGTCGGTATCCTCTAGAATCAGCAACTTGTCGTTCATCGGGTCCTTAGGCTTCCAGTGCGGGTAGGTGGGCCAGACGGCGACCCAGAGCCGCCCCTTGGTATCGAACGCCATCTGCACCGGATTGACCAACTCGGGGAACATCTCCTCCGAGGCGAAGAGTTGGACCTCCAGGTTCTTGCCGGTCTTCATGCGTGAGATCGCCTCTTCGCCCCCGAGAAACAGGTGCGTACCGTTGGGCCCTGGCCCAGGCTTGTTCGTTTTCACCTCGATGAACGGCGGCGTGTTGCTGTCGTCCACCTGCAGGTCACCCCCCTGCGCCACCGCCCAGATCCGGCGGTCACGATTGGCACACATCACATCCAGGATCTCCATCTCCCGTTGCAGCACCTCGCGGTTGCTGATGCCATCGGTGTACTTCAGGTAGGAACGGCCGCCGTAAACGTTGTATCCGTCGGTGGTCCGGTAGCGATGGAACCAGTGGAAGTTCTTGTCCAGGACAGCCTGACGAAGCCGCTCGAGCCGCACCCAGTCGATCGGGCGGGCTCTCGGTCCGAACAGTGCCCGATCAATGATTTCGGCAACCATGCGATTGCCCAGCTCGTTGAGATGACAGCCGTTGTAGGTAAGCGGGCGATCAAGCTTGCGGTAAAGCTCTAGCGTCGGTTCGAACAGATCGACGAACAGCACGCCACGCCGGCGACAGACCTCACGCATCGCTTGCGTGTACATCCGGAGCAGATGGTTGTGCTCGGTGCCGTCCGGCAGGTTCGGATCACCGAGGTTTTCGAAGGCGATGGGCGAGAAGAGCACCAGCCGCGGCGCCGACTTGCCGTTGTATTTCTGGCCCAACGTGTGCGTGAGGAACTGGCTCAGTTGTTCGCGAAACCGGTCAAGTCCTTCCTTGCCATCGAACGATTCCAGGAACCCGTAAAAGGCAAAGATCACGTCAGCCTTATGAAACGCCAGGTGCTCGTCCTGCGTGCCGAAGCCCTGGACTCGGATTCTCTCAGCCACCTCGTCACCGGCATAGCCCAGATTTCGGATGTACAAGCGGTGCCGCGGGAAGCGGTCATGAAGCAGGGTTTCTAAGTAGCCGAAGTGTTGCATCCGTTCGGCCAGCGCGTTGCCGATGAAGACGATGTGATCACCGGGCTTCAGTTCGAGTCGAGGTGCGGATCGGTCATCGGCATGGGCAATGGGTGGGGTCTGCAACAGGAGGAGAGCAAACAGGGCCAGTGGCAACAGACGGCTAGGCATGGGTCAAACCTCTCGTGTCGTTCGCGCTGTCAGCTCGCGCCCGGCTCCTTTGCGTCTCCCTGAGGCGGCGGGTGCGCTATGCGTGCGAAGCGCGCGCGGCAAGCTGTTCACGGTGCAACGCCACGACCTCCTGCCACGTGTTTCGCACTCGGCGGACATACTCCAAGAAGAACGGGAGCTGGTCCAGGGTCATGGCCTGGGGACCATCGCAGAGGGCTTTCTCGGGGCAGGGGTGGAAGTCCACCAGGACGTTGGTCGCTCCGGCGATCAGTCCCTGACCGGTCACATGGATGATATCCAGAATCCCTTCCGGCCCCGCATAGCGGCGGCCCACACTGTGCGACGGGTCGATGCACACGGGCAACTTCGTCTGCCGGCGCACGACGGGCACGTGGGCAAAGTCAACCAGGTTCCGGTGCGGATCGCCCAGATTCGACTTCACGCCGCGTAAACAGAAGACAATGCGGGGGTTCCCTTCGGCAGCAATGTACTCGCACGCATTCAGCGACTCCTCCAGCGTGATCCCCATGCCGCGTTTGTACAGCACAGGGAACTCCTGCTGCCGTCCGATTGCCTTGAGCAACTCGAAGTTCTGCGCGTTGCGGGTACCAACCTGAAGCATCACACCCGTCGGCCAACCGGTCTGGTCCAGCGCCTGGCGTATCTCATCAATGTGGCGCGCGTCGGTGACTTCCATGGCAATCACCCGGATGCCGTACTTACCGGCAAGCTCGAAGACCCACGGCAAACATTCGGCGCCGAGCCCCTGGAAGTCGTACGGGCTGGTCCGCGGCTTGTACGCTCCCATCCGTGTCGTCACCACCCCGTGCTCGGCCAGCGCCCGCATCATCAATTCGACATGTTGGGGCGTGTCTACGGCACAGAGCCCGGCAAACACGTTTACGTGCTCATCGTCGAACCGAACGCCGTTGTATTCGAAGCCGAACCGCTGCTGGCCGCGGTCGTGGCGGCCGATCAGCCGGTAGCGGGAGGAGACGCGTACGACACTGCGTACACCAGGCAGATCCTCGAACGGTTCCGTGGGCACACGGACCGTGTCGCCAACGAGATGGATCTCAATCAGTGTCTGCGTTGCCCCTTTGAAGACGTATTTCTTGGTCTGGACACGGGGGTATTTGGCAGCTTCGCGTAAGACCGCTTCGATCGTTTCCTCAGGGGCATCCGGGTCAAGCGTAATCACCATGTTGCCATCAGACCTCCTGTGTGGCAGGCGTTGAATGTACCGCAGGCAAGCATCAGAGGCAGGCGCTAGTTCAGGCTGGCATCAGGAGGAATCTGGTAGGGCTTCAGCACCGCGGAGAAGAACCGCTGCTGAAGCAGACGTCCGACGCGACGCCAAAGGTCCTCCTCACCGCAGAAGATAAGCTCTGGCGTCGCCGGCAACGTGATCCACGCTCCTTCGTCCAGCTCTGATTCGAGCTGGCCGCCGGCCCAGCCTGAGTAGAACGTGAACACACGCAGTTGCTCCGGTGGATCGTTCAGCAGTCGGTCGATGACGTCCGGGCTGGCCGCAAAGTAGACGCCGTCGATCACCTCACCCTCAGCACACTCCGCATCGTTGTGCAGCGCGATCAGCGGCCCGGTGACGGGCCCTCCCAGGTACAGTGGCCCGTCAAAGGCACATTCGCCTCGGCCCGACTGCTGCCACACCTCCCGCACCGTCTTGGACATCGGTCGGTTCAACACCAGCCCGAACGCACCGTCCTCATTGTGCTGCAGCAGCAGCACAACGGTGCGGTAGAAATTCGGGTCCAGCAGGTGAGGGGCGGCCATCAGGAACCAACCGCGTAAGCTGGGCATCTTCTTGGCTTTGTACAGATTCGACCAGGTCTCACTCATCGGCTCGGTTGTCCCCCTTCTGGCATCTGCCCCAAGCGCCTTACCTCTCGAATTCTATGAGCACCGGGGCGCTACCCCAGCGACCACGCCAGGTCCGGCCCGATCGGAAAACCGACTCGGTCCGGTCTCTGGAAAAAACCGGGCGGCCGGTCCAATAAAGCCTTCTGGCCGGCGCCGGCCACCGGCACCGGCCCGCGGCGCCGCCTACCGGCATCACTCGCCAGCCGTTGCGACCATAGCCTTCTCGGTGCGGCCATTGCGCAGCGAGAACATCACCAGCCCCGTCTCTACCACGAGCCACACCGCCAGCAGCAGCACCGCTGCCGAGACCACGATGAGCGTGTAGTTGGGCTGTTCCGCTGCCAGAAAACCACGTAGCTGCAGGATCATCGCAGCGATGGTCACCGATAGCATCGCGACCATCGGAATCGCCGTGTACCAGACCGGTCGGCGACAACGCATCAGGTAGACCGTGACGGTCAAGAGCGTCAGGCCGGCAAGCAGTTGATTCGTTGTGCCGAACAGGGTCCAGAGGCTCTTACCCCCGCGAGAGAAGGCAAACCAGGCAATACCCGCCACCGCGACAACCGATCCGACGTACCGGTTGGCCAACTGAGGTAGCCCCACTGCACGCAGGATCTCTTCGACATTGAAGCGAAGCAGCCGCGTGGCCGAATCAAGCGTGGTCAGGGCGAAGGCCGTCACGGTGACGGCCAGGAACGAGGCGGCGTAGGTGTGCGGAATGCCCAGGTGGGCCACAAAATTTCCGGCGCCACGAACGACGGCATCCAGCTGCACGGCCAGACCACCGCCTTTGATCGCCGCCCACGAAGCGTACTCGCCACCTTCCGTCCAGGCGGCAGCGCCCAGACCGGCCGCGCAGGCCAGGATGACCAGCACGGCCAACGCCCCTTCGGTCAGCATGCCACCGTAGCCGATGGCCACCGCATCGGTTTCTCGGTTCAGTTGCCGCACGGTGGTACCACTGGATACCAGGCTGTGGAAGCCGCTGACCGCGCCGCAGGCGATGGTGACAAACAGGAACGGCACGAACGGCGGCGCGTCACTGACTGCGCGAATCGCGGGAGCGTCGATCCGAGCCGTGGGGGCCCCGATGACCGCCGCCACCAGGAGGCCGGCCAACATCAGGCCCAGGGCGGCGTAGAGCTGAAAACTGTTGAGATAATCGCGCGGTTGGAGCAGCAACCAGACAGGCAACACCGATGCGAGCAATCCGTAGCCCAGAAGCGCGTACATCCAGATTGTCTGGGCACGGTGCGCGGCCGCATCCACCGTTGCCACCGCCTCATCGGCGTCCACACCACCGGCCTCTTGCAGGGCAGCCATCTCGGCAGCCGCTCCATAGGGCGCCGCCAGCTTGCCCTGCTGCTCCAGCCGAGCCAACTGTTCCTGTACTCCCGCATCCTCGATGAACGCATGGTGCGTGGGCACCGGATACTCCACCCCGGCGACGATAAGCAGCACAAAGACGACCAGGCCAACGGCCGTTGCCCAGGCCAGTGGCACGCGGGCCTTGTAGGTAGCAAGACCAACCACCACGGCGACGATCATTAAGCCGACCGAAGGCACAATGGCATCCGGGCGAAACCGCACGAACAGCGCGGCGATCGCGTTGACGAATGCGCCCATCGCCAGCGACATCAGGAAGAAGATCACCACAAGGAATAGCAACCGGGCGCGGCGACCAACGATGTCGCGGCACGCGTCGCCAATCGATCGCGCCTCATGTCGAAGGCTAACCGTCAGGGCACCCAGGTCGTGAACGCCACCGATGAGAATCGACCCGAGGACAACCCATAAGATCGCAGGGACCCAGCCCCAGATGACCGCAATAGCTGGCCCCAGGATCGGGCCCAGTCCCGCGATCGAAGCAAAGTGGTGACCGAACAGCACCGGCACCGGTGTGGGCACAAAGTCGACGCCGTCACGGTATCGGTGGGCCGGCGTGGTGCGGTCGGCATCCAGGCGGAAGACCCTCCGGCCCAGCAGCCTGCCGTAAGTGAGATGGGCCGCAATCAGAGCCACAAAGCAGATCACGGCAATCAGCGCTGCGTTCATGGCAGTCACCGAGCACTGCTGCGTAGTTACTGTGAAGCACCCGCGGGCTTTTCCCGTTGGGCTCGCGGTACCGCTGCCGGACGGTACCAGCGGCACAGCTGAATGCCCAATTCGTAGAGCGCCAGGGCCGGCAGCATCATCGCCAGCATGCTGCCCGGATCTGGTGGCGTCAGCATCATCGACAAGAACGCGATCACCAGGATGGCATGCCGCCGCTTCGTACGATAGTCATCCACCGTGAAGATGCCGACGCGCTCTAGTGCTAGCATAACGAGCGGAAGCTCAAAACTCAGCCCGAACATCACCGGCAGCATCGTGGCGAAGCCCATCCATTCCGACAGGCGAATCTGCGGCTTGATCCCGATCCACCGGTTAAACGACAGCAGGAAGTTCAGGATCACCGGTAGCACGATAAAGAAGCAGAACAGGACGCCCGCCAGAAACAGCCCGGTGCTAAAAGGCAGGAACCGATACACGACCCGCCGCTCATACGAGTAGAGCCCTGCCGCCACAAACGACCAGATCTGATAGAAGATCCAGGGGGACGTCAGGACGATGCCCACGACGAAGCTGGCTTTCAGGTAGGCCATGATCGTCTCGTACGGGCCCAGGCTGACGATGGCCGAATCCAGGTCGGGCAAGCTGCCGGCGGCTTCCAACGTGACCTTTGGCGTCCACATCGGAAGCTGCAGGTACTTCTCGTTCAGCTCGCTCAGCGGAACCTCCCGCTCAACGACCGGCGGCTGGATCGGCTCCTCCTGCCGCTGGGCGTCCGGTTGCAGACCGGCCCAGTCCAACAGCGGCTGATACCAGGGCCTGCTGGCCGCGTCCCGGCCGAAGCCATTGCTGCTCTGCGTTCCCGAACCCGCCGAAGTCGACGTGGCTGGATCCGGCGTGGGCTGCCGCTGTGCGTTGCCCGGCGTGGAATTCGTTCCCCCGGCGTCGGTGCTCTCGGCTGCCGCCGGATCAGGTTCGTCGGTGTCGGCGGTTGCCCGCTCGGCAAGCGCTTCGCGGAGCAGGGTGCGGAACTGCTCGCGATCGATGTACGCGGGGATCTGAACCAGCGGGACCGGTTCGCCCCGCCGCACCTGCTCCTGGTACTGCCGTTGCCGGGCAAGCAGGTCCTCCTGGTAGTAGGCCAGCAGCGCTTCGCGCGCCGGCTCACTCATGTAGCGGACCACGGCGCCGCCAAGGAACAGGCCGACGATCACGCCGGGAACGAGGCCGACCAGAGCGCGGATGAGGTGGACGCGCAGGTCCTCCAGATGCTCCGCAAACGTCATGCGGACCATCTGGGCTTCTTCTTCAAAGAGATCAACGTCGTGGACCACTCGGCACTCTCCCCGCAGCCTGCCCGGGACACAGGTGGCGCGTTTCGTCAGCAATTGTATGAGTGCCTGCTGTGGCCACCGTTGGCGCAATAGGCCGGCACGGCCAGCGGAGCACAGCCGCCTACCCCCCGTGAGGCCGCGTACGGCTCCGTCCGCGGGTGCTCGACCGAAGTGATCCCAACGGCATCCGAACAAGCATGCCTGCAGTCCTGGTTCGACGACCCCTACGCAGTAAACCGGCCCAGTGCCGCGGCACTGGGCCGGTCAGGATTTGCTTGTCGACCGGCGCGGCCAAGCTACGCCGATCCGCAACGGTTCTACGGGCCGTCAGCGACCGGCGATACCGAGCATCTCGGCCAAGACCGGGGCGTACTTGACGATCACGCCGGCAAAAACGACCGCCACCATGCTCATCAGCTTGATCAGAATGTTCAGCGACGGCCCTGAGGTGTCCTTGAACGGATCGCCCACCGTGTCTCCGACGACGGCCGCCTTGTGCGCTTCGGACCCTTTGCCGCCGTAGTTACCTTCCTCTATGTACTTCTTGGCATTGTCCCAGGAGCCGCCGGCATTGGCCATGAAAATCGCGACGGCAAACCCGGCGGTCAGTGCGCCGGCCAACAGTCCCATGATGCCCCCAACACCGAGCACCATACCGACGGCCACCGGCGCGGCGACTGCCAGCAGTGACGGGAAGATCATTTCTCGCTGTGCTCCGGCGGTCGCAATGCTGACGCAGCGTGCGTAATCCGCTTTGGCGTTCGGGTCGGACAGCAGGTTCAGCTCGCGGAACTGACGGCGTACTTCCTCGACCATCTGAGCGGCCGCTCGGCCGACGGCCTGCATGGTCAGTCCGCTGAAGACGAACACCATGAGCACGCCGCAGAACGCGCCCACCAGCACCTTCGGATTCATGAGGTTGACGCGGTAGAAGTCCATGAAATCGGCCAACGTTGCCTGCTTCACATCCACCAGGTGCACGATGATCGGAGCATCGTCCCCTCCGGCCACGCTGGCGGCCACGTCCTCCGCCGTGGCAGGCACCAGCCGATCCTCGGCGGTGAACTTGTACGCGGTCCCGCGTGACACCTCGATGAACGCAACGTGCTGGAACTTACCGTGGCGTTCGTTCGGTCGTGCCTTGCGCACGTACTTGCCGTATCCGATCGGCGTGACCCAGTCGGTCCCGACCCGATCGGCGTGAGTGCTGACAAAGGTGGCCGCTTCCCGTTCGATTCCGACGCGAACCTCCTCGACAAAGGCAGCAAGCAGGGCCAGGGCAGTGAGTGCGGCCGAGCCGATGGCGAACCCCTTGCCCGTGGCTGCCGTCGTGTTACCGAGCGAATCGAGCGCGTCGGTCCGGCGGCGGACGTACGGCGGCTGCTCGGTCATCTGAGCGTTACCGCCCGCGTTGTCGGCCACGGGACCGTATGCGTCCGTGGCAAGCGTGATACCAAGCGTCGAAAGCATACCGACGGCGGCGAAGCCCACACCGTAGAGCCCAAGCGCCGGGTTCCCGAACCCACCGGCCAGACCGTAAGCGGCCAGCGTGGCCACGCCGACCACCGCCAGCGCACCCCAGGTGCTGAGCATGCCGAGTGCGACGCCGCCAATGATGGTCGTAGCTGGCCCGGTGAGACACTGGCTGGCGAGCCAGCGCGTCGGCTTGTACTCGGCCGACGTGTAATACTCGGTCAGCCACCCGATTAGCACGCCGGCGGCCAGCCCGGTGACAATCGCGCCGTACACCCTTGGCCACAACGCCACCCCGTTCAGCTCGACACCGGACAGGGCAAGGTACAAGACGAAAGCGGCGGCCACCGCGAATGCGGCACTGGCTCCCCAGACTCCCTTCCGCAGGGCCCACAGTAACTGCCGCTGCAGCGACTCGTCTTCTTCGTCCTGGCCCTCCTGCTCGTCCGTGCGCACGGCGTAGATGCCCACGATCGATAGCGCGATGCCAATGGCGGCCAGCAGCATCGGGGCACAGACCAGTTGCACCTGGGTGCCGATGTCGGTGATGCCGATGAAGACCGCAGCCGACGCTCCGAGTGCAGCCGTGGCCAGGATCGAACCGCAGTAGCTCTCGTACAGGTCCGCCCCCATGCCCGCAACGTCGCCAACGTTGTCACCGACGTTGTCGGCGATCACGGCCGGGTTACGCGGGTCGTCTTCGGGAATGCCCGCCTCGGTCTTACCAACCAAGTCCGCGCCCACGTCCGCTGACTTCGTGTAGATACCGCCGCCAACGCGGGCGAACAGCGCCTGAGTGCTGGCCCCCATCCCGAAGCACAGCATCACAACGGTGATCTCTTCGAGGCTCATCGGCTCGATGAGTCCGGTTGCCGGCAAGATCCAGGCCAGCAGGAGGAACCAACCGGTAATGTCCAGGAGACCGAGGCCTACGACGACCAGCCCCATGACAGCCCCGGCACGAAACGCGACCTGGAGGCCCCGGTTCAGCGACTCTTTCGCCGCTTGTGCCGTGCGGTTCGACGCCTGGGTGGCCGTGTTCATGCCGAAGAAGCCAGCCAAACCGCTGAAGAACCCCCCCGTCAGGAAGGCGAACGGCACCAGTGTGTGCTGCTGCTTCAAGCCGAACGCCTGGAACGCAAGCAGGAGCACGAGTACGACGAATACGACCGCGACGACCGCGTACTGACGCTTCAGGTAAGCGAACGCACCCTCGCGGACATAGGCCGCGATCTGCTGCATCCGCTCGTCGCCCGGATCCTGCTCCAGGACCTCGCGATAGAACAGATAGGCGAACACCAGGGCAAGAATGGAGCCCAACGGGGCCAGCCACCACCACCACGGGATCGGAATCTGCGGTGCTTCGTTGGCCGCCTGCGCAAGAAGCGTCCAGAACGCCGTTTGGCTCACGTTTGACTACCTCCCAAACATCACCGGACCACGCCGGGCACCGAGGTCGTCGTTTTGGCTAGGATGGTGTTTTGACGGTCGTCGCACAAGGGAACGTATTCTACGCCGCACTGCTAATGCAAAGGTAGTCGCCAGTAGGTCGTGTGCCGATATGGACCGATCGCCTTTCCGGGCGGAAGCAACCGGCAGTGGGGATGTTGACGGATATGAGTCACGAACCGGGCGAACTGGATCGGACCGTCCAAACCGCTGATAGCGAAGAACCCGAGATTGTGCCCCCCGGCTTGCACTGGAAGATCCTCGCCGGACTCGTTGTCGGAGCAGTCGGCGGCACGGTCGCCAACCTGCTGGCCGGACCGGCTGGATACGGGGCCGAAGTGGAATGGTTCTCCACCCGGGTCGTTGAGCCGCTGGGCCGGGTGTTCCTGCGGCTGATCTTCATGATCGTCCTGCCGCTGGTGGTCTCCGCACTGGTGGTCGCCGTGGCCACCATGGGCGACCTGCGGAAGGTCGGGCGTCTGGGCCTGCGCACGCTCGTGTACACCATCTTGCTCAGCTCGATCGCGGTCGCCCTGGGGTTGTGGGTGGCGAACGCGTTTCGTCCCGGCGCACG
This sequence comes from Planctomycetota bacterium, assembly GCA_026991575.1. Taxonomy (GTDB): domain Bacteria; phylum Planctomycetota; class Planctomycetia; order JALXBF01; family JALXBF01; genus JALXBF01. Next base: position 33,927 of record JALXBF010000135.1, read on the forward strand.
GATCAGCTCGGAGAAGCAACAGCAGCTCCGTGCTCAGTACCAGCAAGAAGCGGACGTGGCCGAACAAGCGGCCGCTCGAGCCAAACCGATCGACCAGTTACTGCTGGACCTGTTGCCGGAAAACCCGCTCCAGGAAATGGTCGGCGCGTTGGATGGGTCCTCAAAGGGCAACGGCATGCTGGCGGTCATGGTCTTCTCGATCGCCATCGGACTGGCCGCCAGCGCGGCAGGCAAACGGGCGGAGAATCTTGTCCGCTGGTTCGACGCATTGTTCTACGTCGCGATGCTGGTCGTCGGGTTTGCCATGCGGATCGCGCCGTTCGGCGTCGCCTGCCTGACGTTCGCGCTGACAGCGCGCGTCGGCTACGAAATCTTCCTCACCCTGGCCTGGTACGTCGCCACGGTACTCATCGGGCTGGGCATTCAGATGTTCGTCGTGTACCCGGTGGTCATCTTCCTCGCGGCGCGACGCTCGCCGCTGGAGTTCTTCCAGGGTGCGTCTGACGCGATCATCACCGCCTTCGCCACCTCTTCATCCAACGCCACCCTTCCGGTGGCACTGCGGGTCGCGGAAACAGGCCTGCACCTGCCGCCCAGTATCGCGCGGTTCGTGTTGACGATCGGTGCGACAGGCAACCAGAACGGGACCGCCCTGTACGAGGGGGTCACGGTGCTGTTCCTGGCACAAGTCTTCGGCGTGGAGCTGACGCTGCTACAGCAGATCACCGTCGTGCTGATGTGCGTGCTCGCCGGCGTCGGAACCGCCGGTGTCCCCGGCGGCTCACTTCCGCTGGTTGCCGTCGTGTGCCGCAGCGTCGGCATTCCACCGGAAGGGATCGGCATCATCCTTGGTATCGACCGCGTGCTCGACATGTGCCGGACCACGCTCAACGTCACCGGCGACCTGGCCATTGCGACGGTGGTCGCCGCGGGCGCTGATCAACAACAGCCGGCGCCCTCATCGGCTTGACCCCCCCGCAAGAACTGTCGGCACACCGTACGTACTACACGAGCAACCGGGCGGCTGAAGAGCTGAATCAGGATCGCGTCTTCAGTCTTGGCCGAACCGCGAATGCCTCTGCCGGATTGGCCACCGTCAGCTGGTGCACGTCCTCATCCGTCCAACCACGCCGACGCAACTCCGGAAGCAACTTGCGATACAGAGTTGTATACGGCCGAAACCTCCCGCCGCCGGGCTCCCCCACGTGATACCAGCCTGCATCGTGGGAAACAAGCACCCGGTGCAGCAACCCTTTTGACCGCATGTGTTCTAACAGCTTCACGTACCGGTCGACTGAACGATCGGATAGCCCGTCCAACTCCACCCATCCGCCGGCTCGGGCCACCTGCTCATGAATGGCCAGATCCGGTTCATTCTGGGCGTGCACCCAGATCCACGCCGAAGCGGCGACGCCGTGGGAAGAGAGGATCTCCATCTGCTCCAGCGCGGCCGTGCCATTGCCCGTGTGCGCCGCGATCGTCAGTCCCGTGGCCCGGTGCGTGCGAACGGCCGCAACCACCAGCTTCCGGTCAATCGGCGACAGATGGCCCGGGTCGACACCGATTTTGATGAACCCGGGACGTACCGAAGTGCCTTCGATCCCGTGCGTGAACTCTCGTATCCATCGCTCCGCCAGCTCTTCAGCCGACTCGTGTCTGGCGTATCCCGGCACGTACCGGTCGTTCGCGGCACCATAGAGGCCCGTGTTGGTTACCAGATGGATGCCCGAGGCCCGTGACAACTGGAGAAGTAGTTGCACGTCCCTGCCCAAGAACGCGGGCGTGCATTCACACAGCGTGCGGCAACCGAGTGCCCGAACTTCTCGCAGATAAGGCAGGACGATCCGAAACACCTCGGCCCGGTCATACCTTCCCGGGCGGATCCGCTCGGCCCCGATGAAATCGACCAGGACATGTTCGTGCGGCAGCGTGGGCCCGAGCGAGTCTGCCTTCACCGGACCGCGGACGGTGACCACAGTCAGGTCATCGGATGGACCGAAACGATGGCCGGCGGCCAGCGCCGCGGCGGCCTTCAGGAAGTCTCTGCGCGTCGGATCGCCTTCGCGCTGGGCCATCTGTGCTCGCCTCCTGGGAGACGCGGGTACCTCAAGCGATCGGCAGGCCGGAGCCAACGCGGCACAGTCGGTCGTGCAATTCCTGTACCTGGCGGCAGGTCGGGTCCACTCGTCCGCTGCCCAGTTCCGTCAGCAGCTTGCACGCCGCGTACCCCTGCGCGGCCTCTTCGTAGCGACGAATCCATTGCTCTCTTCGGTCAAGCACCTCCGGCGGCGGCGGCCACACGCCGGGTCGGGGCACAATCCGGTCCTTCAGACCGATGCGCCATGGTTTCGGGCTGACTCGAGCACGAAAGCAGCGTTGGATGCGGCACAGGTTCCGGTACCTGGGGTCCACGTCCATGTGCTCGAAGAACTGGTGGGTCTCTGGACCGGACGGGTCAAAGGTGCTGTGCATGGCAAGGAGGCGGAACCCGGCTGGAGTGCGATACACGCGGACGTGCCACGCTGGATGCTCTTGGAGGAACTGCTCGAGCTTCTGCAGCGTCTCCTGGTTTCGCCGGCGAAGGGCCGTCCGCCGCCATAGCAACTCCAGGACAACCGCGATCACGGAGAGTACAAGCCATGTGCCGACGGCGATCCAAAAGCTACGGGTCAGCCATCCCGCCACGATTGCTCCGATGACTGTCAGCGGAAAGAGGTCCGGGAAATAGCTTGGCACTTCGACGTCAACGTCGGCGAACAGAACGTTGGCCGTGTTCAGGCACAACGCCCCGTAACCGTTGCGTGTCAGTACGACGGAGCCGTGTCGTTCGACGATTTCCTCTCGGATTGGCAGTCCCTCACCGTTGCCGTACTCCCGGCACGGCTCGCGTCGCCGCACGCCGCGTTCTCCCCGGCGGATCCGCTCCAGCGCGTCCTCGGCCCGCTGACGGGCGTGCTCCGCCGCCTCCACCTCGCTTGTCTCCGACCAGCCCCAGCGCTGGACGCGCACCAGCTGCCCATTGATCTCGGCCTCCAGAACCGCCTCGGCCCAGTACTTCGGGATGAGCATCGCTGTGCATCCTCCCAGGGCATCCAACGAGCGGACGAGTTCCAACACACGGCTGTCGCGCGACGTACAGCCGTTTGGAGACGCAAGCGCTGGTAATACCGCGTTACGAGGAACCCGGCTTACGGCAGCTTTCGCGTGCAGCGGTACGTGGGAATTCACCGGATTGTGTCGACCGGAATCGGTCGAGCTCTTGCGCAGGAGCGGGGACGGCCCGTCGAACCGTCCGGCCAACGGGATTGCGGCCGACCGAGACGGCCGAACGTACCGACTGCTGGCAAAAGCTGACCGGTCCCCAAGCACGAAACCTCGCTTGGCGCCAACACTCACCCAAGGTACCATTCCGCGACCGTGTACGCCAGAGGCGTCACGCTCTCGACCGAATCGACCACCGGGCAAGGAGCTGCAGACAGAAAGGACTAGGTCATGCTTCGCCACCTCTGGACACTCGTCCTCGCCTTCAGCGTCGTGCTGATCGGCCACCGGATCAGTTACGGAGCCTGGCAGCCCGCTCGTTCTGCAGCGCAGAGCTGGACGACAGTCGGGCCGATGCTCCTTGCCGCAGCAGACGAAGGCAGTTCGCATCAGGAAGGACACGGTGGGGAAGAGGCCGGTTCGGAGGAAGGCGGCCACGGCGGGGCGCACGGCGCGCTGTTGGAGTTGGGAGTCAAGTTACCCGAGTGGACCATCCTGCCTTTTCTGGGACTACTGCTGGCCATCGCGATCCTGCCGCTGGTCGCAGAGCACTGGTGGGAAAACAACCTGAACCGGGCCATCGTGTCGGCCGCGTTCGGCGTTCCGGTGGCGATCTACCTGCTGGCCGTTTGGGGACACGTCGGCTGGGAGGCACTGGTTGAGAAGGGAATCGAGTATGTCTCGTTCATCGCCCTGCTGGCGGTCTTGTTCGTTATCACCGGCGGCATCGTCGTGGAAGGCTCCCTGTCCGGAACGCCGCTGGTCAACACGATCATGCTGGCCATTGGCGGCGTGCTGGCGAACCTGATCGGAACCACCGGAGCCGCCATGTTGATGATTCGGCCCATCTTGAAAGCCAACGTCGCTCGGACGCGCAAGGTGCATATCGTCATCTTCCTGATCTTCATCTGCGCGAACTGCGGTGGGTTACTGACGCCGCTGGCCGATCCGCCTCTGTTCCTGGGATTCATCAACGGCGTGCCGTTCGAGTGGACGTTGCGGTTGGTCCGCGAATGGCTGTTTGTGAACGGGCTGCTGTTGTTGATCTTCAATATCTGGGACCAGTGGGCGCTGTCGAAAGAGGAAGCCGAACGTCCCGGCGCACAGCTTGAACAGGTGCTCGAACACGCGCCGCTCCGGCTGCGCGGCTGGCACAACATCTTCTACTTGATCGGGGTGGTGGCCGCGATCCTGGCCTCCGGCAAAGGTGTTGGCACGGGTGGTGAGGTCTGGCCGTTCGGCTACCGCGAACTGGTCTTCCTGGTCCTCGGCCTGCTGGCCTGGTTCACGACGCCCGCACGCAACCGAGAAGCCAACGACTTCACGTTCCATCCGATCATCGAAGTGGCCGTGCTGTTCGCCGGCATCTTCGTCTGCATGGCACCAGCGCTTCTGATCCTCAACGCGTGGGGACAGGGCTTGCGCACCGTGTTCGGGATTCCGTTTGGGCTGAGCGAGCCGTGGCACTTTTTCTGGGCAACCGGGATTCTGTCCGCGTTCCTGGACAACGCCCCCACCTACCTGACGTTTGCGGCGACGGCCTGCGGTCTGGAAAACATCAGTCTGCAAGGACAATACCTGGCGGTGCTCATCGAGCAGAGCAGCTACGGCGAAAAGCTGCTGGAGGCGATTTCGTGCGGGGCCGTCTTCATGGGCGCGCTGACCTACATTGGCAACGCACCGAACTTCATGGTCCGGTCGATTGCGGCCGAAGCCGGCGTGCCCATGCCCACCTTCTTCGGGTACATGGCCTATTCGGTCACGATCCTCGTGCCGATCTTCGCCTTGGTAACGTACCTGTTCCTGCTGTGATAGCGCAGCCGCACGTCGCAGCCAGTCACGCACGCCGGCTGTAAGCAACCTGGAGGAACGGATGGGGGCCGGTGCGGGCAGCCTCTGGCCGTAGAATGGCCTGGAACAGAAGGCGGTGCAATTCGACCGAGAGTGCAGACGGTTACGAGGGAACTCGATGGCTAACGAACCGGTCGCTTCTTCGGAACCCGCCTGTGACTCGGCAGTTCAGCCGGCGCGCAAGAACGTGTTCCGGCGTCTGTATGACTGGGTGCTGCGGTGGGCTGATAGCCGCTACGGCACGGCAGCGCTGGCCGCGGTGGCATTTGCAGAGAGTAGCTTCTTCCCAATCCCGCCCGATCCGTTGCAGATTGCTCTGTCGGTGGGCCGACCGCGGCGATCGCTCTGGTTTGCGACCGTTGCGACGGTCTGCTCCGTGGCCGGCGGCATCGTCGGTTGGCTGATCGGCATGTGGTTCTGGCACGCAACCAGCAGCTTTTTCTTCCGGTATGTTCCCGGCTTCACACACGAGAACTTCGAGTTTGTTCAGCTGAAGTACCAGGAGAATGCGTTCCTGACCATTCTGGCTGCCGCGTTCACGCCGATTCCGTACAAGGTCTTCACGATTGCATCGGGCGTCTTCGAGGTCGCACTGACGACGCTCGTGGTTGCTTCTGTTCTGGGCCGAGGAGCCCGTTTCTTCCTGGTGGGCAGCTTGCTGTACTGGTTTGGGCCGCGAGTCCAGAAGCTGCTGGAGCAGTACCTCGAGCTGGCTGCGGTGACGCTGTTTGTGCTGCTGGTCGCCGCGTTCTTCGCGATCAAATGGCTGCTGTAACCGCGGGCATCTCGGCGGACGTACCGGCCGCCGCGTAGCCTCTTCTGCCCCTGCCCCCTTTCTAACTTCGGACCGTTGAGTTTCCGCCTGTTCGAGGACGATCGGCCGCACCGAGTTTCTCTGCGACCAGGACGGTCTGGCATACATACCAGCTGATCGGGTGGCGGCTGCCGGGCACGGGCGTGCGGTGGATCGGGGAGATAGCACCGGCGAGGCGTTCTCCCTTCACGGACCGGGCGGTCAACCGGTATCATGGATAAGGAATGACGGTGGTAGCTCTCGGGGAGCTGCCACAACGAACCGTGGTGGACAACAGCTTGCGGCTTAGGGGCAGGCTGTTCGTCCAGCGGGTCATGCCAAGCAATCCGCTCGCGGAATCCTGGTTTAACGGGTTCCCGAAATGGTTTCCGTGCTGGCAGCTTTTTGCCTTTTGTGCCTGGTGGCCATGGGCCTGGTGACGGAATTTGGTGGTCCCGTGCTGCTGCGGGAAGGCGGCGACCGCCTGCCGCCTGGCACGACGGCAGCAGTCGGGTGGTTCGTCGTCAGGCCGGTGGATCCGCTCACGTTTCGGACAGTGGGACAGTTGCCTGACGCGGCAGTCCCTCGCGCGAGGGACTTCTGCACAGGTCGGCGGTTGACAGAGGGCCGCGGTTGCGGTCTATTCCGCGCGCAGGCGTGTGCGCGCAGTCCAGGCAATTCCTGACCCGTTGAACGAACAGCTCTGCTGATGCCTGTCCGACCGAGCTTTGAGGCTCGGACCGGTTAGGGTTCCTGCCCCGAGCCGCACGGGAATGGTCGTGCTAACCGCCGAAAGGCGAGGGGTGGAACCGTGGATCCGGTTACGGGAGCAATCGGTGTTCTGTTAGGAACCGGTGTCGGGTTCGGCACCGCACGCCTGCTTGAGTACCTGCGCATCACAGCTGCCCGCCGTCGCGCTGAGGAAATCCTGGCCGATGCGCGGAAGGAAGCGGACAACGTGTTGAAGGAGGCTGAATTTGCCCGTCGCGAGCAGGAGTATCGGCTGAGGGAGGAGCTGCAGCGGCGACGGGAGGAGCTGGAGCGTGAGTTCCGGCAGCGCGAAGCAACGCTAGCCAAACGGGAACGCGCCTTGCAAGAGCAGCGGACCGTGGTGGCCAAGAAGGAGGCCACGGTCGAAGCCACTCAGCGACAACTCAACGAGCAGATTCGCCGCTACGAGCAGCAGAACAAGGCACTGCAGGAGACGCTCGACGCGCAGCGTGAGGCGCTGGAACGGATCACCGGCCTGAAGGCCGAAGAGGCGAAGAAGTTGCTGTTCGAGCGGCTTGAGGCCGATCTGGCTCAGGAGATCGGCGAGAAGATCCGCAAGTTCGAGCTAGAACTGCGCGACCGCTGCGATGCCAAAGCACGCGAGATCCTGGCGACCACCATCCAACGCTACGCCGCCCAGTATACCAACGAGGTAACCACCTGCGTGGTCGATCTGCCCAATGACGAAATGAAAGGGCGGATCATCGGACGTGAGGGCCGCAACATCCGCACCTTCGAACGGATCACGGGGGTGGATGTGATCGTGGACGACACGCCGGGCATCGTGGTACTCAGTAGTTTCGATCCAGTTCGCCGCGAGATTGCCCGTCTGGCCATGGAGCGGTTGGTTCAGGACGGTCGGATCCATCCGGCCCGAATTGAGGAGGTCGTTAGTGAGACGGAGGCGGAATTCGATCGCTATGTGCGACGGATCGGCCGCGAAGCAGCCGACGAGGCCGGTGTGGTCGGGCTGCACGAGAAGCTGATTGAGCTTTTGGGCAAGCTGAAATTCCGCACCAGCTACAGCCAGAACGTGCTGCGGCACAGCGTGGAAGTGGCGCATCTGGCGGGACTAATGGCCGAGGAACTCGGCTTGGACGCCGCCCTGGCTCGTCGCTGTGGCCTGCTGCATGACATCGGCAAGGCAGCGGACCACGAGATGGAGGGTGGCCATCCGCAGATCGGTGCCGAAATCGTGCGCCGCTACAAGGAACCGCCCGAGGTGATCCATGCCTGTGCCGGCCACCATGATGACGTCCGTGCGGACAGGATCTACACCGTGTTGGTGGCTGCCGCCGATGCGATCAGCGCATCACGCCCCGGCGCGCGGCGCGAAACGCTCGAAAAGTACCTCCGCCGACTGGAGGAACTCGAGGAGCTGGCACGTAGCTTCCCGGGCGTTGAACAGGCGTACGCGATCCAGGCCGGTCGCGAAGTACGGATCATCGTCGATCCAGGCAAGATCAACGACCGCTTGGCCGCCAAGCTCAGCCGGGATGTAGCCAGGGCAATTGAGCGAAACATGACGTTCCCCGGCGAGATCAAGGTGACGGTCATCCGAGAGACCCGTGCCGTGGAGTACGCCCGCTGAGCCGGATGGGCCCGGGGAACAGTCGACGGGCTCCCGCCTGTTGTGCGGGCGGCTTGCTCCCGCAGGCGGGTCGGGGCCATGGCATGCCGAAACCCGCCCAGTGCGGCGGCCGTGCCGCGATATACTTTGGTGTTCTTCGACTCTGGTGCCTGGATCCAGCTGACGATGGTCGTACGTATCCTCTTTATCGGCGATGTGGTCGGTAAACCGGGGCGGCGCATGGTCGCGCGCACGGTTCCGCGCCTGGTCGCTCACCGCGGCATCGACCTGGTGATCGCCAACGCGGAGAACGCGGCAGGGGGCAGTGGCATCACGGCCTCGTGTTATGAGGAGATGGTCGGCGCCGGCGTCCACCTCTTCACCATGGGCGACCACGTCTACCGCAAGCGGGACATTTACCAGCTGTTCAAGGAAACGGACCGGATTGTGCGTCCGGCGAACTACCCCGACGAGGCCCCCGGGCCGGTCTTCGCCACGGCAACGACCAAGTCCGGGGCCACGGTCGGAGTCTTCACCGTACTCGGCCGGCTGTTCATGCGACCGGTCGACTGCCCCTTCCGGGCAATCGACCGAATGCTGGAGCGCTACGGCGACCGGGCACAGCTCATCGTGGTGGACATCCACGCGGAAGCCACCAGTGACAAGCAGCTTATCGGCCACTACCTCGACGGCCGCGTCGCCGCAGCACTCGGTACGCACACTCACGTCCCCACGGCCGATGCCCAGCTCTTGCCCGGCGGTACCGCGTACATGACGGACGTGGGCATGACCGGTCCGTACAACTCGATCATCGGCCGCCGTATTGATGCTGTCCTGCATACTGCCATCACGTTCGAACCCCGCTACTTCGAAGTCGCCACCGGTGATCCTCGGCTCTGCGGCGCTATCGTCGAAGCGGATACGAGCACCGGGCTGGCGAAACGAATCGAGCCGATCGTCGTGCGCGAGCGTGACCTGGCCGTGCTGCCCCCCCCTGGCCAGTCGTAACAATCAACCGCACCGCACCCCCTCCTGCTGCCGTCGAAGCCACGGGCGCAGGAGCAGCGGCAGCCTTCGCTGCTTCTCTTGCGCGTCGTTGCTTGCTCCGCACAAGAGAGCCCCGGCAGCACCATGCGAGCGCGCAGGAAAAACCGGACGGCGGCCGCCGCCCGGTGCCACGGCCATCGGAAACAGCGCCGGGTGGCACTAACGTGTCACGGTCAGTCCTTCGCGCACGCGGCGTGCTGCCTGAACCATGTTCCGCAGCGACGGCTTCACCTCCTCCCAGCGCCGCGTCTTCAAGCCGCAATCGGGGTTGACCCAGAGCTGCTCGGCTGCCAGCACCTCCAGCGCCTTGCGAATTAGCTCCTCCATCTCCTCCACACTGGGCACCCGGGGCGAGTGGATGTCGTAAACACCCGGCCCGATCTCGTTCGGGTACTTGAAGTCCTTGAACGCTTGCAGCAGCTCCATCTGCGACCGCGACGCTTCGATGGAGACAACGTCCGCATCCATAGCCGCAATGGCATCGATGATGTCGTTGAATTCCGAGTAACACATGTGCGTGTGGATCTGCGTCTCGTCGCGCACTGGCGAGCTGGCCAGACGGAAGCAGAACACCGCCCAGTCCAGGTAACTCTGCCATTCGCTACGACGCAGCGGCAGGCCCTCACGCAGCGCCGGCTCGTCGATCTGGATCACCCGAATCCCCTCTCGCTCCAACTCCGCCACCTCATCGCGAATCGCCAGCGCGATCTGCTTGCACGTCTCCGACCTGGGCTGGTCGTCACGTACGAAGGACCACTGCAGGATCGTCACCGGGCCCGTGAGCATGCCCTTTACGGGCCGCTCGGTTAGCGACTGCGCATAGGTGATCCATTCGACGGTCATCGCCTGAGGACGACTAACGTCGCCGTAGATGATCGGGGGCTTGACACAGCGGGATCCGTAGCTCTGGACCCAACCGTTTCGCGTGATAGCAAACCCGGCAAGCTGTTCGCCGAAATACTCGACCATATCATTGCGTTCGAACTCGCCATGCACGAGCACGTCCAGTCCGATCTCTTCCTGGAACCGGACACACTCGGCGATCTGTTGCCGCATGAACTGCTTGTACGATGTCTCGTCCCGCTTGCCCGACCGGTACTCGGCCCGAACCTTGCGGACCTCAGGAGTCTGAGGGAAGGAGCCGATGGTGGTCGTCGGAAGAAGCGGCAGGTGAAGGTGCTGCTGTTGCTTGGGTCGCCGCTCGGCATACGGGCTGTTTCGGCGGGCCATGTCGTCAGTGATCGACGCAACGCGCCGCTTCACCTCCGGGTTGTGGATCCTCGGCGACACGCGCCGCTGCTGGGCCGCTGCCTGGCTGGCCGCCAGCTCTTCGGCCACCGCGCTTCGTCCATCGTTGAGCGCCTTCGTCAACACAACAATCTCGTGCAGCTTCTGTTTGGCAAACGCCAGCCACTGGCGCAGCTCTGCGTCCAACTCCGTTTCATTGTCCAGATCCACAGGCACGTGAAGTAGCGAGCAGCTGGGCGCGATCATCAGGCGGTCATTGCCCAACCTGTCGGCCGCTCGCTCGGCCAGTTCCAGCAACTGCTCCAGGTCCGAGCGCCACACGTTGCGGCCATCCACCAGGCCGAGCGAAAGCGTCATGTGGCCTGGCAGCCGATGGAGCACATCCTCAAACTGCCCGCGTCCCCGCACCAAATCGACGTGCAGCCCTGCCACCGGCAGACGCACCACCGTGTCCAGGTTGTCGCGGAGTTCCCCGAAGTAGGTGGTGAGCAGGATCTTCAGATTGGCGGCCCGGACCAATCGCTCGTAGGTCGGTGCGTACAGAGCCCGGACGTCCTCGTCGAGGTCCAGCACGAGGCACGGCTCATCGAGCTGGACCCACTCAGCTCCGGCCTGAGCCAACGCGACAAGCACTTCCTCATAGACGGCGGTCACCGCCTGCAGCGCCTGGATCGGTCGGTACCCCTCCGTGCGGCTCTTGCCCAGCAGCAACAGCGACACGGGGCCGAGCAGCACGGGGCGAGCGGTGAGCCCGGCGGCACGGGCCGCTTGGAACTCATCGAGCACTTTCCGGTTCGCCCATCGGAACGAACTCTCCGGCTCGAACTCCGGCACAATGTAGTGGTAGTTCGTGTCGAACCACTTCGTCATCTCCATGGCCGCCAGCGCGGGGATCGATCCGTCGGGCGAGCCGGCCGTGCCCCGTGCCATGGCAAAATACGTATCCAGGCTATCCGCCTCGCCCACCACTCGGTAACGCTGCGGGACAGCATCGATCATGCAGGCCGCGTCCAGCACGTGGTCATAGAGGCAGAAGTCGTTGCATGGGATCTGGTCCAGGCCGGCGTCGCGCTGCAACTGCCAGTTCTGGGCCCGCACCTCACGGGCAACGCTCAGCAGCTCCTCGGCTGTCCGTTTCCCTGCCCAGTAACCTTCCAGCGCACGCTTCAGCTCGCGTCGCGGCCCGATACGCGGAAACCCCAGGTTCGTTGCTAGTGCCATCGTCATCTCACTCCTGGTACCGTCGCGCTCTGTCAGCCTTGCCCCGTGGGTAGCCCATTGTAGTGGGCTGCGCGCGCAGCATCGGGACAGCTACCCACCCCCAGGCACGTAGCTCCCGGTGCCTCGGCCAGTCCCGCTGTGGCCAGATTAGCGAGAGGCCTCTTCGTCGGACCGGTCGTTCCGTTGTTGCGGTGGGGGGCCTTCTACCACGGCGGCCTTCAGTGTTTCGACCGGCACCTGAGACCAGGCGTACGGAAGCGGCCCCCAGACATTGCTGTAGTAGCCGGCACCGGCCTGTTTGCTCATCATCCTCAGCGGGGCATTGCCCCATTGGTACTCCT
>JALXBF010000136.1 GCA_026991575.1 Planctomycetota bacterium
CGGGGCGGTCGGGGGGGGGGGTGGGGGAGGGGGCATGGGCGCGGGACGGGGCGTGGGCGCACGGCCGGAGCAAGCGGACCAAGTGGCCACGTACGACACGCGCGTCCGGGGCCAATTGCATCGTGGCGGACGGGCGGAAGTGAGTCCCACGCCGTTCGGACCGGTGGTTCCCGGCGATAGCGTCGCGATCCCGACCTTGCCCGGCGAGCAGACCAAGACGGTGGTCGATCCGGGAGCCATCGACCGCGAGGTGATCCCGCGGCTCTACAAGCAGCACGCACGACAGTACATCGACGCGCTGAACCGTCCGTAGCCGACCGGGCCTAAGGCGTGCGCGGTTCTGCGATGGGCCACTCTAGACTAACCCACCAGATACCGCAGTCGTCGTACGAGCCGGGCTCGTCTCGCTGAGGCCGCTGCTTGAGAGCCAGCGTGTTGTCGCCTACTTTGAGCAGTTCGCGAGGCAAGGTGATCCGGACACGGGCAGGTCGCCCGCGCTGCCGTGGGAGATATCGGTTGACGAAGTCCACTTCCTTGCCGTTGACGTAGACGCTTGTCCGCAGGAAGCCGTCGCGGAGTTCGGCGTAGTAGGTCGCGCCTGGATACATCGGCTCCATATCCACAACATCCATGACCAGCCAGATCGTCTTGGGAACCTCTTCCAGTTGGAAGTGCCAGGTGACTTGGTTTCCCTCTGGGTACGGCCGCTGCATGTGCAGCTCGACTGCATCACCCAGGTGATGGAACCCGGAATCGACGAGCAGCCAGTTCCCGTAGCGGCCGGGCATGATCGCACGGACCTGATCGATCGGCACACGCAGGCGCCCGAGCGTGGGGTGTTCCAGCAGGAACGTGTCTGCCTCGACGCCCTGTAGGACTCCCTCCAGGTTCGCTCCCCGTCGCACGCTGGTGCTTTCGGAAGGGGCCAGAAGGTTCGGCGTCTTCAGCAGCAGGCGGGCCCGCTGGCCGACCAGCCGAACCGGCTGCGTCTGGGATGGCCTCAAGAACACGCGGTGCACGACGCGCCAGGGGAACCGAAGCACACCGTACTCGGTGCGTAGCGACACATGGCGTGCGTCGAGGTTGGTGAGCTCCCCATAAAACTGTGTTCCGCCATACAGCAGCACCTCGTCCTGGTCCGCCGCCGGTTGACGGGGCAGCTGGGTGCGCCGCCTCGTACGCACTTCGATGTCGTCCACCACAAGCGGCTCGTCGCGGTTGGCTGCTGCTGCAGGTGGCCCGTCGGGTCGAGCGGCCGCGAGAGCCTCGGGCACGGCCACCGTGCATTCCACCAGCTCCCCCAGCGGTTGGTGGAACGCCGCCAGCAGTGCATCGTCAACCGTGACGACCACACCGTCCTCGTCCTGGGCCACGACCAGCCGGTGCCAGCCGATGGAGCGCTCGATCGGCTCGACCGCCACGGGGGGGCCTTCGGGCATAGCCAGCGCGACCATGGCCGATCGTGGCAGCAGCAGTACCTGCAGTGGCACCCGGCGTGCCCCGCGACGGAACGTGAACTCCATCAGGTACCCGCGGCGGTGGCGTGCTGGCCCGGGATCGAAGTAGGCCAGCTGAGCAACCCCCTCGGCCACCGCCGGGTCAACCGTCACGGTGGCCTGGTCGCCGACGTTCTGCAGCACCAGGCCCGCGGTGCCGGCCACTCCTTTGCCGGGCCGGACGGCTGCGTCACCAGCCAGACGGGGCAGGTCTTCGTCCCGGTCAAAGTCGGAGTTGAACACCGGCGCAAGCTCGCGGAAGTGTGTGACCTGAGCGATGCTGGTCAGCGGCACGTGGAACCGATCACCGAGAGCGTGCACGAGGAGTTTCCCATCGACGAGGCGTTCGATCTGCACCGGCACGCGCTCCACCCCCCACAGCCTCAGCTCATGGTCAGGGCTCTGATGGCGGAGCGATCCCTGTGGGTGCTCCAGGATCACGAGCGGGTAGGCGGCCAGCGGTGAGCGGTGGCCGTCGGCCGGTTCGATCCACCAGCGTTGCTCGGCGGCATCCCACGTCAGGCGGCCGCTGATGCTGGCTCCGCGCGCGTCGGTCGCTTTGACGGGCAGCTGGCCAAACGCCGGCCCCTTGAGCAACCACGGCATCAAGGCAAGAATAAGATAGGTTCGGTTCATGTTCCTGACATGTCGGCGGTTCGTTTGCAGAGGCGTACCCGTCACGGTCACGATCCTGAGCGGGGGCAAGCTGAGTCGGCATTCGGTCTGCTGGAGCAGGTGGCAGCTCGCGCCGTTGGTTAATCTTAGTCCCGGCATTGTGCCGAGTCAGGAACAGGAGCTAGACTAGTGTGTAGGGCACCGTGACGCGATGGTCCGGAGAGTGGGCTTGACTGAGGCGGACGTCGAGATCCTGGTTGTGGGAGACCTGGAAACGGTTCGGCGGCTCGTTGATGCGGGCATCCATCGCGGGGAAGCCTGCCGATGCGTCCCGAGCCTAGCGGAGGCGTTGCAACTACTGTGTCGCAGATCGGCCTCGTTTGAGGCCGTTGTTTTTGCGCCCCAGGACCAACAACAGCGTCAACAGCTGCACATCGTTCTGGAAGCCCTGCCAATCCTGGACGCTGTGCCGGACGGCGTTGCACTGGTCGACGAGCATGCACGCATCCGGTGGGCAAACGCTGCCTTCGCAGAGCAATCGGTGCTGGAGGATCCAACAGGTGCAGATTTCTATGGGGCGCTTGGCAGACCGGAGTTCGAAGGGCCGTTTGCCTGTCCGATTACCCGTGCCCGCGAGACGATGCAGCGTTCCCACAGCGTGCTTGCGCGCGACGACGGCCGCTATTACCAGGTGACAGCCGTTCCGCTCTGTGGCGGCGACGGCACGCTGGCCGCCATCATCGCGATCACGCGGGACATCACCAACGAGGTGCTCCAGCGGCAGAAGCTGCATGCGGTACACCAGGCGGGCGCCGAGCTGGCCGATCTCACGCCCGATACGCTGGCAGAGATGGACGTCAAGCAGCGGATCGAGCTGTTGAAGAGCCAGATTCTGCGACACACGAAAGACATCCTGCAGCTCGACTCGATCGAGATTCGCTTGCTGGACAAGGCAACCGGCCGGCTCGACCCGCTGCTTTGCGTCGGCATGAACCCCGAGGCAAGCCAGCGGCCGCTGTACGCGCGCACCGAAGGCAATGGCGTCACGGGCTACGTGGCGGCTACCGGTCGTAGCTACCTGTGCCAGGACACGGCACACGATCCGCTCTATCTGCCCGGAGCGCCGGGCGCGAAGAGCTCCATCACAGTACCGCTGATCCTGCACGACGAGGTGATCGGCACGTTTAACGTGGAAACCCCCCAGCCCGGCCGGTTCACCGAGGACGACGTGCTGTTCCTGGAACTATACGCCCGCGATGTCGCCAAAGCCCTGCGGACGCTAGAGCTCCTGCATGCCGAGAAGCTCACGGCAGCAAGCGAGTCGGTGGAATTGATCAGCCGCGAAGTGTCGATGCCGGTTGATGCAATCCTGCGCGAGGCGACCTGGGTACTGGACCGCTACATCGGACACGACCAGGAGCTCTCTGAGCGGCTCCGCCGGATCCTGGCTGCCGCGCGGGAGATCAAGCATCTGATTCAGCGGGTAGGCGAACAGGTGGCACCCTCGGATGCGATCCCGGTCCAGCGGATCCGTCCCCCGCGCCATCCGTTGCTGATTGGCAAACGGATCCTGCTGGCCGACGCGGACGAGGCGGTGCGCCAGGCAGCTCACGCGCTGCTGGAGCGATACGGCTGCACGGTCGAGGCGGTTGCGAGCGGTGCCGAGGCAATAGCAATGGCGCGAGTTTCACCGTACGACGTGTTCATCTGCGACATCCGCCTGCCCGACATGTGCGGCTACGACATCTTCCGAGCGTTGCGCGAGATTCAGCCCGAGACACCGGTGATCCTGATGAGCGGCTTTGGTTATGACCCGTCGCATTCCATCGTCCGGGCACGTCGTCTGGGACTGACCAGCGTCCTGTACAAACCCTTCCGTGTCGATCGTCTCATTGCGGCAATCGAGTCTGTGCTGACGAAGCCCCCCTGCTCGGAAGCGCCCCCGTCCAGGCGTGGCTGACGCGTTCACCGCAGGGCCGGCCGACGCGCAGGACGGCACGCGTACGCGCCCTTTGCGTGAGGACACGGCGGTCGAAGTCAGATGGCTGATCCGTTCGTGCGCGCTGTTCGCTTGGGGGTGGCGGGCCGCCACGTGTGGTTCTCGCCGGTGGTCCCGCCGGTGGTGTTCCCCGGAAGGCAGCTGCAGAGTAACACGAGCCTGCGCCCCGCGTTGCGCGACCGTCTGACCACAGCATCATGGCGCGCAATCCGTTGCGCCAAATCACCGCTGACCACCCCGTTTCCGTCCGCCGCCCCACCTGTAACGAGCACTACTGCCCGCTGAGGCAACCTGCGGGGGCCGCCGTGCGCGGCTCGTCGGTCCGTGTACCGCGCCGGCTCGATTCGCTATTGACAGGGCCATCCGGGTAAGCCTAAAGTAAACAATGCCTTACGCAGCAGGGACGAGTGCGTCAGGCAAGACTCGCATCGAACGCACTTCGTCTCGCTTTCTCGACCGACACGTTAGCGCGCAATCGATCAACGAGAGTGGCAGCAGAAAAGCGGTGGCGTCTTGGGACGGCGTGCAACGGGGCAGCGTGGCGATCGGTGGCTCGTGCGAGCACCCGCAAAGCTGAACTTGTACCTGGCCGTGCTCGGCGAGCGAGCCGATGGTTACCACGAGCTGTTGACCCTGCTTGTGGCCGTTGACCTGAGCGATACGTTACTGTTTCGATCCGCGCCCGGACAGCAGAAGCCAGTGGAGCTTCGCTGTAACGTTGCGGCGCTGGAGGCGGCGGACAATCTGGTGCTCCGGGCTATCGAGTTGATGCGTGCTCGGTGTGGGGTGCCGGATGAGCCGTTATCGATCTGGTTGCACAAACGCATCCCGTCGGGTGCTGGGCTGGGTGGCGGCTCAAGCGATGCAGCGGCGACGTTGCGTACAGTGGCGGACCGCTATGGCGTGGCGTTGTCTCGGGAGCAGCTCGTTGCCTGGAGCGCCACACTCGGCAGCGACTGCCCGTTTTTTGCCGCCGGGGAGCCGGCGGCGGTCGCGCGGGGCCGTGGCGAGCGGCTAACAGCAGTACGGCTGCGTCGCAAGATGGACATCGTCGTCCACTGGCCCGGCGTGCACGTTGCCACGGGTGACGTGTTCGCACGCGCAACGCCGCGGCCCGCCGAGGAGTCCGAGGTTCGAAGGCTAGTGGAAGCAATCGAAGCCGAAGAGCCTGCCGAGGTGCTGGTGCCGCTCTTGCGAAACGATCTGCTGGAGCCGGCTTGCTCTCTGGCCCCGGTCATCGGCCGCTCGGTAAGGATGATGCGCGACGCCGGGCTGGCCGCTACCATGACCGGCAGTGGCTCGGCGGTCTTTGGCATCGCACGGAATCGCCAGGAGGCAATACGCGTTGGCAAACAACTCCGCAAACATCTTCCGGGCTTGGTCACCATCGTTCGCAACTTGGGGTAGAGCCGCTGGAAAGGAGCAGCGTCGTGCGAGTCACAGAAGTGCGCATCAAGCTCACGGACGAGGCAACGCAGCAGGGCAACGACCGGCTGCGTGCCTTTTGCTCGGTCACCTTCGATAATGCGTTCGTCGTACGAGACATCCGACTCATAGAGGGAGGGCGTGGGCTGTTTGTTGCCATGCCCAGCCGGAAACTCACCGATCGTTGTCCTGCCTGCCGGCAGAAAAACCCGCTGACCGCTCGCTACTGCAACAACTGCGGTAAACGTTTGCCCGAGGGTCGTGTGCCCCGCGATGCCGATGGCCGCCCCCGGCTTCACCAGGACGTGGCTCACCCGATCAACCAACGCTGTCGGGACATGATCCAGGAGGCGGTCATTCAGGCGTTCTACGAAGAGCTGGAGCGGGCCAAGCAGCCCGGATACGTCTCACGCTACGACGACCCGTTCGACGTGACCCGGTCGCCGCATCTGAGCAGTTGCCCGCCACCGGATCCTTCGTTCGGCCCTCAGCATCCGACCGGTGGCAACAACGCCGCCGCGGACCAGAGGCACCCTGAGTCGGCTTAACCAGCCCGCAGCCACCGCACGGCGTTCTCAAAGATCCGGCGTCCGCTGCCCAGCGGGCCGCGATCGGGGTCGGATCGGGTCCACCGGGGGTGATGGTGGTCGAGGACGTGCCGCTCCGGGTGCGGCATCAGCCCGAGGATCCGACCGGTGCGGTCAGCCAGGCCCGCGACGTCGCCCTCGGAACCGTTCGGATTCCATGGATACGGTACGCCGTCGGCCGAAACGCCCGGCGGCGCGCTGTAACGCAACAGCCCGCGAGAGCCATCCTGGAGAATCTGCGTCAGGTCCTCAGCGGTCCGTACCGTGAATCTCCCTTCGGCATGAGCCACCGGCAGATGCAGCCGGTCCAGCCCGGCAAGGAACGGACTGTTGCCCGCGCGCACCTGCAACCACACCCATCGGTCTTCAAAGCGGCCCGAATCGTTGAAGCTCAACGTCACGCGACCTGCGCCCGTGTCTGGGTCGGGCAGCAGACCGGCCTTGACCAACACTTGAAACCCGTTGCAGATGCCCAGGATCAGGCCGCCGCGGGCATGGAGCCGCAACACCGCATCCTTCAAGTAGCGGCTCAACTCCAGCGCGAAGACCTTGCCGGCCGCAATGTCGTCACCGTAGCTGAAGCCACCCGGGATGACCAACAGCTGAAACCGGTCCAACTGCTCCGGTTGCTCCCGCAGCGCAAAGACATGTCGACGCTCCACATCCGCCCCGGCCTGCTCCAGCGCGTAGGCCGTTTCAACGTCGCAGTTCGTGCCGGGCGCTCTCAGCACCAACGCTCGCACCGTCGCCATGGTCACCAATCCAGGGGAGCTTGCCAGGCCGCCTTGATCCGCTCAATGCCTACATCCAGCACGATCTTTCCGGCCGCGTCCTCTACGACGACCCGTGGCCGGTCCGTTACTTGACCGAGCAGTCGGTAACTGATCCCGCCAGCAGCGGCCGCTTCCTCGACGGTCGCAAGCGACCGCTCGGGGACTTCGAGCAGGTAACGACTGGGGGTCTCGGAGCAGAGCCATCCGAGCCGGAGCTGTTCGGCTGTGGCGTTGTCGGCTTCCAGCTCGCGTACCAGCTCCTCATCGCCAGGCAGCCGGACCGTTACGCCCAGTCGCCCGGCCAGCGCCATTTCGGCAAGTGCCACCAGGATACCCCCCTCGCTGATGTCATGACAGGCGCGCACTGCGCCGGAGCCGATCAACCGACTCACCACACGCGCCGCGGCCGGGCCTTCGGTCAAATCCACCGTGGGCACATCACCGCCGTCCCAGCCCAGCAGCCGTGCCAGTGCGCTCTGCCCCAGCTCGGCCCGTGTCCGGCCGATCAGCACCAGCAAGTTTCCCGGTTCCTTCAAGTCCATGGTCACACACCGCGCCACGTCGGGCACGATGCCCACAGCGCTGATGAGGATCGTTGGAGGGATCACCAACTGCACGGGCTGGCCATCCAGCTCGCCGCGGAATTCGTTATTGAGGCTGTCCTTGCCCGAGATAAACGGCGTGCCGTAAGCCAGCGCACCGTCGTAACAGGCCAACGCCGCCCGTACCAACGAACCGAGCTGCTCGGGACGGTTCGTGTTCCCCCAGCAGAAGTTGTCTAGCAGGGCAATCCGCTCAGGATCGGCTCCGACGGCAACGCAGTTGCGCACCGCCTCGTCGATCGCGCAAAGCGTCATCCGATACGGGTCAACTCGGCCGTACCTGGGGTTGATGCCACACGCCAGCGCCACACCGGCAGGCGACTCAGGCACCGGGCGCAGCACAGCCGCATCCGAGGGGCCATCCTGCACGCGCCCCACCAGCGGCTTCACAACACTCCCCCCCTGCACCTCGTGGTCGTACTGCCGGATCACCCACTCTTTCGAACAGATGCTCCAATCCGCCAACAGCTCCAGCAGCACCTCCGACAGCGACCGGGCCGACGTCGCTCCCGGCGGCGGCAGCCGCCGGTCCGCTGCACCGGCAGGCAGCCGAAACTCCGCGCGCCGCAACTTCCTGGGACAGCCCTTATGCAAAAACTCCAAGTCCAACTCGCCGACCACCTGATCGCCATACTTCAACACCAACTTACCACTGGCCAGAAACCGACCGATCACCGTCGCCTCGACGCCTTCTGCACGACATAACCGCTCCAGCTCCGGCCAGCTTTCCTCGGGCACGGCCAACACCATCCGCTCCTGCGACTCGCTGATCCAGATCTCCGTGTAGCTCAGCCCGGCGTACTTCAGCGGTGCCCGCTCCAGCCACACCTCAGCCCCCAGTCCTTCCGCCATCTCGCCCACGGCCGAGCTGAACCCGCCTGCGCCACAATCAGTGATCGCGTGGAACAGCCCGCGGTCCCGTGCCGCCAACAGAACGTCCAACATCTTCTTCTCAGTAATCGGATTACCGATCTGAACAGCCCCCCCGGAAAACTCAGCCGATTCGCTGTGCAGCTCCACCGACGAGAACGTTGCGCCATGGATGCCGTCACGGCCGGTGCGACCACCGACCGTGACGATCAGATCGCCTGCCTGAGGCGCTTTGTGCTCCTTGCCCGCCGGAATCAGGCCCAGGCAACCACAGTACACCAACGGATTGCCCAGGTACTCCGGCTCGCTGAGAATGGCGCCGTTAACCGTGGGGATACCCATGCGGTTGCCGTAGTCACGGACACCGGCAACGACGCCCTTCAGCACCCTTCGGGGATGCAGCACGCCGGCGGGTAGCCGTTCGGGCGCAAGCGTCAGATCACCCACGCAGAAGACGTCCGTGTTGGCGATCGGCTTTGCACCCAGGCCACAGCCGAGAATATCGCGAATGACACCGCCAACCCCGGTACTTGCCCCGCCGTACGGTTCGATCGCCGAAGGATGGTTATGCGTTTCCACCTTAAAGCAGAGGTTCCAGTCGCCATCGAAGCGAACGATGCCAGCATTGTCGGCAAAGACCTTGACACACCAGTCGTGTTGCTGGCCCCAGCGGCGGCGCAACTCCTGGGTTGCGCGAAAGACAGTCTCGCCCAGCAGGGTGTCGAACCGGCGTGTGCGGTGCGGTCGGCCGTCCGGCCCGTACTCCACGTAGTCGACCGGTCCCTTGAGCGTCTTATGGGAGCAGTGTTCTGACCAGGTCTGTGCGAGCGTCTCCAGTTCGATGTCCGTGGGCTCGCGACCAAGCTGCCGGTAATAGGCCTGGATAGCCTTCATTTCATCCAGGTCCAGCGCCAGCATTCCGTCGCGGCTAACGCGCAACAGCTGCTGTTCGTCCGCATCGCGTAGTGGGACCGTAACTAGCCGAAACTCGTAAGGGGCTGCTTCCTGGAAAACCTCGGCCGGCAACCGGCCCCAGTGGACCTGCTCGATCGCGTCGTTGGCCAGCACGCGATACGCGACTGTTCGGCGCAACCGGTCGGCAACGGGCTGTTCGAACCGATACGCGCGACCCGTCCGAACCGCTTCGACCGCCAGTCCCATCTCCTGGAGCGCATCCAGGCAGGTCAGGGCGACCGGGTCCATGACACCGGGGTGGTAAAGCACGTACGCGCACGTCGGATCCGGCTCGGTGTGCCGATCCAGCGGCCTAAGCTTGTATACGTCGGCTACGGGATCAGCCAGCAACTCTTCCGCAGCTCGGCGTGCGTCGCGTTCTGAAAGATTGCCCGCGATGACGTAGAGGCGGCAAAAGCGGACCGGCTCGGGCATGGCCAGGTGCAGCTCGGCAGCCGTTTCCCGGACGCGAGCCCGCTCAGCATCGTGCAGCCTCGGCTGCAGAGAAACCTCAATGACCCACGTCGTCATGTTGCCCGGCCCGTGGATGGTCCGTGTCGTTGTCCTGTGCTGGCGTGTCAAGCTGTTGCCTGCGGACGCGTGCAGCCCGCCACCACTCAATCAACGCTTGCATGTCGTCGCCGCCTTGCTCCAGCGCGCGGCGGGCCCCGTCAAGCTTCTCCAGGAACGCGCTCAGTGCATCGATCAGTTGGTGCCGGTTCAGCTTCAGGATCGGCATCCAGACCTCCTCGCTGCCCCCGGCCACACGGGTCGTGTCCAGGAATCCACTGGCCACGAACGCCTCTGCCTCCTCTGGCAGAGCGTGCACCAGAGCGGCAGCCACCAGGTGTGGCAGGTGGCTGGTGTGGGCCAGGAACCGATCGTGCGTTTCCGGATCCAGTTGCACGCAGCGCGCTCCAATGGCTTGCCAGAGTTGTTCCACGGCGGTCAGCGCCTTCGGACTGGTGAGCTCGGTGGGCGTAAGCACACACAGTCGGGAGCGGAACAGGTCAGCACGGGCGTGTTCGACGCCGCTCCGCTCCGAGCCGGCCAGCGGATGCCCAGGCACGAACCAGGCTGCTCGCTCTGGGGGAACCGCCGCCTGGACGGCCTCCACGATCGCCTGCTTAACACTCCCGCAATCAGTTACGATCAAGGGCCTTGGCCCGCAACGCTCACCCAGTAACGCGATCGCCTGTGACGCGATAAGGTCCACGGGCGTGCACAGGACAACCAGATCAGCCGTGTTGGCCGCCTCCTGCAAGTCACGCGTCCAGCAATCGATCGCACCGAGTTGCCGGGCCCGCTCCAGACGCTCCTGGCTCCGGTCCATGCCGAGAACCCGGCGTGCAAGCCCCTCTTGGCGCAGGGCCTGGCCAAGGGAACCGCCGATCAGGCCGACACCCACAACGGCGATTGTGTCCCAGGGGCTCTGGCTCACGCTTCCGACCGGGCCAGGAAGGTGGACGTTACGGTGCTCTGTCACGCGGACCGCAATTATAGCGACGTGCCCCGTGGGCGCCGCTTTAGACCCACTCAGCGCAGCAGTTCGCTACTGACGGGAGCCAGCCACCAATTCGTCCGGCACCGTTGCCGGCGGTCGCACGGAAACGTGCAAGCGACCAATAATGCTTGGGGAGCCTACCCGCCCTAAGCTAAGGAGGTGACCGATGTTCAGACACGCGCTGATCTTCGCCACCGCGATCGGGTGCCTGGTCGCAGCTTCGGTGCTGGTTTGCGTTCAGTCGGCTGCGCGCGGCCAGATTGGCTCCCGCGGTACGGACCTTTCCCGGCAGGAGCGTCAGCTTATTGAGGAATTCGTCAACCGGGCACTGCGGCTGGCGGCTCAGTACGAGGCCTCGGGCAACTACGACCGCGCCAAGAGGCTGCTGAAGACCGTGCTGGACGTAAGCCCGGAGGAGAAGCGGGCACGTGACCGGCTGAAGGAACTGGAGCAGCGGGAATTGAGCCAGAACCGCGTCGTGTTCCGGGTGCAGGCAAACAGGGGCTGGCAGGATACCGGGGTTATCGTCTTTGCCGGTCGCCCGGTGGCCATCGAAGCGCGGGGTGAGTGGGTATTCCGTATGACGCACACCGTTGGCCCCGACGGGATGCAGATCCCGAAAGAATGGCGTGAATTTCCGCTTGGCGCGCTCATCGGAGCCATCCAGCCGATCACTATGGAACGGCCGGGGCCGCGCCGCGGCGCGAAGAAGGCCAAGCGTGACATGCCCCAGGTGAAGCCGTTCCTGGTCGGCAGCAAGAAGGTGATCACGCCCGAGTACACCGGGAGACTGTTCCTGAAGATCCACGACTCGGACGAATCAGACAACGCGGGTAATCTGGTCGTTCAAGTGTCGGGCTACCTGCAAAGCCAACGCTAGGATCCGGGGCGGCGCTGCCTGTGGCAAAGCTCCCTGACGCAGACGCCCGCCGCGCGGTCACCCCCAGACTGATCCCATGACGGCAATCGTGACACTGACCACCGATTTCGGTACCACCGGCAGCTATGTCGCCGAGATGAAGGGGGCCGGTCTGAGCATCTGCCCAGAGATCTGCTTCGTGGATGTTAGCCATCAGGTCCCCCCTCAGGACGTGCGCTACGCGGCCTTCTTGCTCCGCCAGATCTTGCCCCACTTCCCGCCCCAAACGATCCACGTGGCAGTGGTAGATCCGGGCGTGGGCACGCAGCGCCGGATCCTGTGCTTTCGAGTGGCCGACCAGTTCTTGATCGGTCCGGACAACGGGGTCCTCACCTGGGCCGTGCGTCTGTTTCCTGCGGCCGAGGTAGCATGTCGCGTCGTGACGAACCGCAGTTGGTTTCGCGACGAGGTGACCAGCACGTTCCACGGCAGGGACATCATGATGCCGGTAGCGGCCCGTCTGGCAGCGGGCGAAGCGTTCGAGGAGGTCGGGCCCGAGTGCAACGACTGGCTGGAGCTGCTCTGGCCCGAACCGACACGGTCCGGCACCACCATTCGCGGGGAGATCGTCTTCCGCGATCCGTTCGGCAATCTGATCTCGAACATCGATTCGTCACGGCTTGACGAGCTGGGCACTTCCGGCCCGTACGAGGTCATCGTGGGCAATGGCCACCGAGCCCGTTGGGTGCGCACGTATGGTGAGGGCACCGTCGGCGAGCTGGTTGCGCTGGTCGGCAGCAGCCATCTAGTCGAGGTTGCTGTCGTTCAGGGCAGTGCAGCCGCCCTGCTGAAGGTCGGGCCGGGAACGCCCATCACGATCGCTCCTGCACAGCGAGGTACCTGACATGCCAGCCATCTGTCCACATTGCGGCAAGGAGATCGGCCAGGACGCACCGCAGCATTGCCCGCACTGTGGTACTGCGGTGCCGGCGGCCGTCGAGGCGAACAACGCCACGTCGTCAGGCGAGTATGAGATCGAACCAGCGTCGACGTCACACAGCAGCGATTCCCTCATGCATTTCTTCCAGTCCATGCAAGGCGTTGATCACGGCGACAGCATCGTCGTCGAGGCGGACTCATCCGACGACGACGTTGGAGAACCATCGTCCAGCGAAATGAGCGTTCCGCCGGGGGAAGACGCAGCACAGCAGGATACCGATCAACAGGAGCCGCCATCGGCCATTCAGGTACTCCAAGCACTTCGTGCCGATTCGGCGCCGAGCGAGGCAGAGCTGCCCGAGACCGACCGTCCGTCGGCACCAGGCCAGGACGGGGCCTCGCCAGACGTAGGCGAAGCGGTCCAGCACACGGCGGATGGTGGTGAGTACGCTGGCCCAGGCTCGATCGCTTCCGCTCACCAGGAGGAGCTCCCCGCTCAGCATGGCGACCATGACCGCGGCGGCGAGCCGCAGGAGGTCACGGCCGAATCGCCAGGCGGTGCTGAAGCGGACAACCAGGAGAACGCGGAGGCTGTCGCCGAGCAAGAAACGGACGTCAGCGAGCCAGGCGAACCGCAGGAAGTGGGCGCGATCTGGCAGCCGCCGGCTGTAGCGGCCGATGCCATAAGCAGCGAAAGCTTCTCGCGGCGACCGCAACGACAGCAGTCTTCCACGTCCTTGATCGCTATCATTGCCACCTACATCTGCGGCGCGATGACCGGCTTTGTCATTGGCAAGCTGGTGTATGGTCCGGCGGCCACCAGCCCGCTGCGGAAGATACCCGACTATGGCGTGCACCAGGGGGGCCGAGAATGGCGGCTGCCCAGCCCCGATGCGGCCGTGCCACGTGGTCAGTGGCTGGAACCGGGCAAGAAGCTCCGCGTGGGCGACCTGGAAGTCGAGGCTGTGGCACTGACCGTGCGACCGATCCGTCTGACTCGGATCGATCCGATCACTGGCCGGCTGGAACGGCGTGACACGGGCGAACAGTCACTGGTTCTGGTGCTTCGTATCCGGAATCTGTCCGAGAATCTCGCGTTCGTCCCGATCGACGAGCTGTTCCTGCGCGAGAGTGAGTTTCCGGAGTACAGCTACATCGAGCTGCCCGATGGCCGACACATTGGGATGTACCCGTTGCCGAAGTTCAGCGAGTTCAACCTGGAACAGCAGACGTTCGAGGAACTACCGCCGGGCCAGACGCGCACCTACTGGATCGTGGCGGATCCTGAGGTACTTGCCCACTTAGAGGATACGATGACATGGCGGGTTCAGTTGCGCGTCGGTGGCAGCATCGACCGAACCTACTCGACCGTGATCGCCGTACGCTTTCACGTCGATGACATTCAGCGGTCTGACGGTGACTCGACGACATGAGCGGCACGTCGTGCTCGGCTAAGCGGGCGCGTGCGGAGGCGGAGACCCTCCGCGAACGGATCGAGCAGAGGCTGGCCCCCGGGGAGGCGGTCCTCGTCAGTGCGTGTCTGCTGGGCGTTCATTGCCGCTACGACGGGAGCACGAATCCGGCAACCGGCCTGCAGCAGCTTGCTCGCCGGTACCGGATCGTACCGGTCTGTCCCGAGCAACTCGGCGGCCTGCCGACGCCACGGCCACCGGCGGAATTCTCAGGCGGTGACGGGCGCGCGGTACTGGAGGGCCGAGCCTGCCTGCAGACAGCTTCCGGAGAAGACGTCACGGAAGCTTTTCTTCGTGGCGCTCGCGAGGCTGTGCGTCTTGGTAAACTAGCCGGGGCGCGCGTGGCAATCCTGAAGGAACGCAGCCCATCGTGCGGCGTCTGCCATGTGTACTGCCGAGGACGCCTGATCGAAGGACAAGGCGTCACCACAGCCCTGCTGGTCGAGCATGGGTTTGAAGTGATCCCGCTGGACCCGCCGAAGCAGCGTGAACGAGCGGATGGCACGGGAGATGACGAGCCCACTGGAACTGAGGCCGGATGAAATCACGGCGCTGCTGTCGATCGCCCGTCGCACGCTAGAGAGCGTTGTCTCGGGCGGACCGGCACCGCTGTTCATGCCGCCGCCGGAGATGCAGAATCTGTACCAGCCTTGCGGTGCGTTCGTCACGCTGCGCGGGCCCGGCACTCGGCTGCGCGGTTGCATCGGACGGCTCTCCGGCGACATCGAGCTACACCGCATTGTCCGAGAGATGACCGTGGCAGCCGCGACGCAGGATCCACGGTTCGCTCATGAACGGATCACCCCCGCGGAGTTACCACTGGTGTTCGTGGAGATCTCGGTGCTCTCACCCCTGGAGCGGGTCAACGACCCGCTGAATGACATCCGCCCGGGAGTGCACGGCGTTTACGTCCGTAGGGGCAATCGTACCGGCTGCTTCCTGCCACAGGTCGCTACCGAGATGCGCTGGGACACGCGCCAGCTGCTCGAACACTGCTGCGCGCGCAAGGCCGGGCTGCCGCCGGACGCCTGGCAGGCGGCCGACGTGGAAGTGTTCCGGTTTACGAGCCAGGTCTACGAGGAGCCACGGCTTGGCATCACGCTACCTCAGGAACCGCCGGGGCCGGTCTACGTGCAGCCGTGTTGATTTGCTGGAGGTTGCTCTGGCCGTCCACCACCGACTCCGGATCGACCACCATGGACCGACGACGATCTCGACGAGACTTCCTGAAACTGACGACGACGACCGTGGCGGCGGCCGCCGCCGCTGCCGGTGCGCTTCGGCAACGGACCTGGGCCATGCCGGACGGCGCTTCCGGCTCGAGCAGACGGTTTCTCAAAGCGGTGAAGTACGGCATGGTCGGCCCGGGCAAGACGCCGCTTGAGAAGCTAGCGCTGCTGAAAGAGCTGGGCTACGACGGCGTGGAGATTCCCAGTCCCACGACCCTGGATCTGGAGGCGCTGCGTGCGGCGAGCGAGAAGACGGGCATCCGGGTCCATGGTGTGGTAAACAGCTACCACTGGCGGTATCCGCTAAGCCATCCAGATCCGGCTGTGCGTAGCCGGTGCCGCAAGGCGTTGGAGCAATCGCTGCGTGACGCCCACTTCCTGGGTGCCAGCTCAGTACTGCTGGTGCCCGCGGTTGTGCGCAAGGACATCCCGTACGACGAAGCCTACCGGCGGTCGCAGGCAGAGATCCGCAAGGTGCTGCCGTTGGCCGAAGAGCTCAAGGTGAGGATCCTCTTGGAGAACGTCTGGAACAACTTCCTGCTGAGCCCGCTGGAGTTCGCGCGCTACGTGGACGAGTTCGAAAGTGACTGGGTTGGTGTCTACTTCGACGTGGGCAATGTCGTCGTTTACGGCTGGCCACAGCACTGGATCCGCATCCTGGGCAAGCGGATCGGCAAGCTGGACATCAAAGCCTTTAGCAGGCGTATTGCGCGCAGTGAAGGCTTGAGCAAAGGCTTCCGCGTGCCGATTGGGGAAGACGACTGCGACTGGCCCGAAGTGCGCAAGGAACTCATCGCGCTGGACTACCGTGGCTGGTGCACCGCTGAAGTGCGCGGCGGCGGCCGTGAACGGCTAGCCGAGCTCCTGGCCCGGATGAATCGCGTGTTGCCGGATTGATCCGTGCGATGGGTCTGAAGGCCGAACGGTTCTTGGCGGCTTTATCCGTGGGGGGCTTTGTCAATGCCGACACGCTACCGCGTCGTGGTGACGGACTATCTGAACGACGAGCTCGGGCCCGAACGGGTGGTGCTGGCCGGGCTGGCAGAAGTCGAAGCCCTGTGCGCTCGATCTGAAGACGAGCTGCGTGGGCGTGTCGAGGATGCCGATGCGTTGCTCGTATACCACTACATCACCATTGGTCCGGCGACCATCGCCCGGCTCCGCCGCTGTAAGGTCATCGTGCGTTGCGGCGTGGGTTATGACAACGTGGACCATGTCGCCGCCGCCCGTCGCGGCATCCCCGTAGCGCACATTCCGGACTACGGCAGCGAGGAGGTGGCTGATACGGCCATCGGCATGATGCTGGCCCTGACCCGTGGCATCACGCTGGCCAACACCCTGCTGCGCACGGGCAGGGCTCCGTGGAACCACCAAGCCGTCGTCCCGCTCCGACGACTTCGCGGTCGGGTGTTTGCCATCGTTGGGCTTGGCCGGATCGGGACCGCAGTAGCCCTGCGGGCCCGGGCAATCGGCATGGAGGTCATCTTTTATGACCCGTACAAGCCCAGTGGCTACGAGAAAGCGCTGGGCATCCGGCGCAGCAACACGCTGCGCGAATTGCTCGACCAGGCGTTCGTGCTGTCGTTGCACTGTCCGCTCACGGAGGAAACCTACCACATGATCGACGCCGGCGCGCTGGCACAGATGCCGCCAGAAAGCTATCTGATTAACACCGCGAGAGGGGCCATCGTGGACAGTCGTGCCCTGTTGGCCGCGCTGGAGAGCGAACGGCTGGCCGGGGCAGCACTCGACGTGCTTGAGCAAGAGCCACCTGCAGCGAACGACCCACTGATTGCCGCCTGGCGTGACCCGACGCACCCGGCACACACCCGGCTGATCATCACCCCTCACTCGGCCTTCTACAGCGACGAGAGCATCCTTGAGATGCGAGTCAAGAGCGCTACTGCCGTCAGGCTTGCCCTATCCGGCGAACCGATCCCGAACGTCGTCAATCAGCCGGTGACAGGCTGACCGTCGTCAGGCAGGCCGGCGTGACAGAGCGCCGCCTCGCTGTCGGTGCGCCCCGCGCTGATGGCGCTCGGCACAGCGGGTGCCGGTCAGGAAAGGTCGGGAAGCTCTCGAATCAGCACCAGAATCGCGGCTTGAGGCACGACGATGAATTCGCGGCCGTCGATCCGGACGTCGACGGCCGGTTCGCGCAGGAAGAGCGCAAGGTCGCCGACCTGGGCCTGCATTGGAATGTAGTGCTCCCTGCGCACGTGCTCCTTCCAGGGCTCGTCCTCGAACGCCTCAGGACTGGGGATCGGGATCCCCGGCCCGGTAGCAACGACTCGGCCCGAACCAACCGGATGTTTGCCCACGGCGCTCTGGGGCAGGTATAGGCCAGAGTGCGTGCGCTCCTCGGGCGTCTCGGGTCGCATGAGGACGCGATCCCCCACGAGGATCACTTCTTTCGATCCGAGACGCAGTGGTTGTTCGCTCATCGTCTCGTGCTGTCTCCCCCGGCGCAAGCTAGCCCTTCTGTCCACCCGACTGATCCGTTAAGTGTACGCCGCTTGGTGCCCGCCGCGCCACCTCATCGGCCGTACGTCCCCATCAGTTCTCCCCCGGCCAGCACGTGCCCCTTCATGGCGTCTTCCAGTTCCGCACGCCGCGCCCCGGCCGGAAGCTCAAGAACCGTGTCCAGCGCGTACAGCCGGAAGAAGTAGCGGTGCGGTCGGCCAGGGGGCGGCGCGGGACCGCCGTAGCCAATGCGACCAAAGTCATTCGTGCCCTGCCGCGCGCCGTTGGCGAGCTCCTCGCGCGGCGGTACCGCTTCCGGTAACTCCCGCACATCAGCCGGGATGTTCCAGATCAGCCAGTGCACCCACGTACCACGTGGGGCGTCCGGATCGTCGCAGATCAGGGCGAAGGACTTCGTCCCTTCCGGCGGCTCGCTCCAGCGCAGCGGTGGCGACACATCCTGGCCGTCCGCCGTGTACTTGGCCGGGATCCGTTCGCCCGCCCCAAAAGCGGTGCTTTCCAGCGTCAGGCTCATAGGAAACTCCTCCACCCCCGATGCTGCCCCGCGGCCGGGCCCTTGGCGCTCAGTCCCGCTGCACGCCAGCAACATCAGGCACAGGATGCCGATCGTTAGCCGCACATGCAGACGGCCTGTTTCAGATAGGCAAGCATTCACGCCTGGTACCTCGGAGAAGCCTCACCCCGCGATCAGGTCGCGGCAAACAGCGCAGTCCTAGGTGTACTGCCCGGTCATAGCTGCGGCCCTGAGCGGCGTCGAGCCGGCACGAACACCGACCCCTCCGGCGCTCCCCATGGCCGATTGCCCTCTTGGCCCTTGCGCCGCTTCCACACCCTCGGCCGGCTTGACTCGGCCTCACCGGCCCGCTTTCGTTTGCGCCGCCGCCACCAGCGCTGCCACCAACGCCGTTGTGTCCTGGGCTTCGTTTGCAATGGCACGTCAACCGAACTGGGCTGTCGTAGCAGCGACAGGGGCAACAGGCTAAGTGTGCCGAAGAACAAGCTCGCCAGCAACAAGTCACGGCCAGGGCGTTCGGATGCGACGACGATCGCCATCGCCGTGAACGCATAGCCGGCGGTGATCACGAAGCCAACCGCCAAGATGCTGGCAAGCGAAACCGTTCGTCGTGCCATACGTCTCTCGGTCACACGCAGCGCCCTACAATCCCTACCGGTTCGGACCCGGCGGGACGCGCCATCAGGATAAGGACTCCAGGGCAGCTATGCAACGGGCGTGCCCGTCGGCCGCTCAGCCGGCCGGCCACCGGCTTACTGGGCACCGGCCCGGTCCGTGCAAGCTAAGAGGACCACCGTGGTATTCTGTCGGCTTGGGCCCTCTGGGTGACGTGTTGCGTGCCGCCGACTACGGTCAAGAAGTTGCCCCATTTGCACTGCGGCACAGGCGACGGACACCACACAAAGCGCAGACCAATGAACCGCTCCGTGCTCGCTCACCGCATAGCCCGCGCTTCGCGCCTGAGCGGCCAGTTCCGCCTGCGCTCGGGCAAGACAAGCAACGTGTACTGGGACAAGTACCGGTTCGAGAGCGATCCGGTGCTGCTGGCTGCCATCACCGACCAGCTCCTTCAGCTTGCCGCCCACTGCACCTTCGACCGCTATGCCGGGCTGGAGCTGGGCGGTGTGCCGCTGGCCACAGCTCTGTCGCTGCGTAGCGGCGTCCCGTGCGCGTTCGTGCGCAAGAAGCCGAAAGAGTACGGCACGTGCAACCTGGTCGAGGGTGGCGCCCAGCCGGGAGAACGCCTCCTGGTGGTCGAAGACGTCATCACCACGGCGGGTCAGGTCGTAGCTTCGGTCAGAGCGCTGCGCGAGCTGGGCTTTGAAATCACCGACGTGCTGTGCGTGATCGACCGCGAAGCCGGTGGTCGGGAGAAGTTGGCCGAGATCGGCTGCAAGCTTCATCCACTGTTCACCATGCGCGAACTGGAGGCCGCCTGGAACCAGACCACATGACCGGCCCGTACAAGGTTTGGGCATCGCCAGGGATGCCCGCGTTGAGCAAGAGCGCAGCGTGGCGTTCGCGGCCGGCCGCAGCGAGGGTCATGAGCCGGTCATAGGAGTTGGCTCCCTTGCATCCCCCTAGATCACCGCCGCGCGCTGTCGGTGCCACTTCGTGCGTTGCTGTCAGGCACGGGCGAGCTAGGTTTCAGTAGGCGGGCGTTCCGGCCGCCTTCGATGGCAAGTCCGGTTATGCGGAAGATGGGGGCTGAACTGGGGGATGAGTAACGTGTCTGCGAAGCGTTCCCTACAGCGGCGCACGGCCTTCAGCCTGATCGAAGTCGTGGCCGCCACGGTCGTGGCCACCTTGCTGCTGGCCGGAGCAGCCGGATTCTTGTCCTTCTTTGCGCGCTGGTCTGCTCGGGCAAACGACCGCATCGAGCAAGCACTGGGAACGACCATTGCGCTGGAGCGACTGCATCTGGAGCTGCAGCAAGCAACGGCGTTCTACACCATCGAGCAAGCGGTTGTCGAGTTCCGCCACCCCGATCTAGACGGCGACGGCCAGGACGAGGTGATCCGCTGGTCCTGGAGCGGCACTGCGGGCGATCCCCTGGTCCGAACGGTTCTGCGGAACGGGGTGGTCCGACAGCAAGCCGACGCGTCGCCCCCTCTTAGCAACTTTTCCCTGGAATACTGGATCCGCCAGGAACAGGATCAGACCACGGGCAGCACGAAGCAGTACCTGGTACTCGTGCTGGCGACGGCTTCGGATACGCTCATCCCTGAGCCTCGTGAGTTTCGCAAGGCCACGGTGTTGCTGAACCGCGTGGACGTAACGGGGCTATAGCGATGCGCTTGCCTCAGCGTGCCGAGTCGCTGCGCCATTGCCGACCGGCTGGGCGGCGTGCAGCGCTGAGCTACTTGGAAACCATGGTCTCCGCGGCGCTGATCAGCATGGTGGTGATCGCTGCATGCCGCGTGCTTGCCGGGAGTGCGCACGGTTTGCTGGTCTCGGAAGCCCTGCTGCACGGCGCGCAGCTTGCGGACGAGCTGATGGCCGAGGTGCTCACGCAACCATACGAGGATCGGGACGAACCAGGTGGGTTCGGGTTGGAAGCGGGGGAGTCGGGCACGAGTCGCAGCGAGTTCGACGACGTCGATGACTACAACGGCTGGGACGCATCGCCACCGCAGGCAAAGAACGGCAAGCAGCTCGCTGGCTACGGGGGGTACCGCCGCACTGTCGTGGTCGAGCAGGTGTCGGACTCGGATCTGCAAACGGTGGTCCCTGTGGGGTCTAGCTCATTCAAGCGGGTCACGGTCTGCGTGTACTACGGCAGTCGGCTCGTGGCAAAACGGCAAGTGGTGATGAGTCGTAATGCGGAGAACTGATCCAGCCAATCAGGGGCATGCTTCCCGTGACGGGATAGGGCCAGTCTGTTCGATGGTTCCGCGCGCCGGGGCCGTTACGTTCTTCCTGGTCATGGTGCTGGCGGCCCTCACCCTGGCCACCTCGATTGCCCTGGTTACCGGGACTATGGCTGGGCGTGAGGCGTGCGCGGCATTGCAGGAGGGTGGTCAGTTTGATTGGACGCTGCGGTCGGGAATCCAGTGGGCGTTATGGCGTGTTTACGGTGATGCCAACTGGAGAACAACCTTGCCGGTCGGCCCTGACGACGCCTGGCTGACAGCCCCGATGAGCGTGGGTGGAACGACGTTTATGGTCTATGGCTTCGATCCCGTGGACGGTGACTTCGCCGACGATCCTACGGATCCGGTAGCGCTGAGGGTGCAAGCGGCGCTGGGAGAGACAACGGCCGAGTGTACAGCAACGCTCGAACCGTATCCTCACCCGGCACTTGCTTATGCCGTGTTCTCATCGGAGAACCACATCCTGTTCAAGAACGGGCCGGTGCTTCAGGCTCCGGTGCGGGGCAACGCAGCGTTGGATGATGACGGTAAGACGGTCGTGGACGTCTCAGCCGGGGGCAGGCTTGAGACCGTTCAGGGCGCCTCGGTCAAGGGCAACCTCTTGCCGTACACTACGTTTGTGCCGCAGGCCATGCCGGAGGTGAAGCCGGATTTTGGCTGGTATGCTGCTCGCGCGACCGTGTTACCGGACACCTCAATCAGCCGCGCCTCGCTGACCGAGACGGCATTGATCATCGATGGCAACCGGTTCGCACCGAACCCGAACGGCATCTACTTGATCGACGGAGGATACGACTCCGTCAGCTTGAAGGACGTCTACCTCAGGGGCACGCTCCTGATCCGGCACGCCGAAGGCGTCTCTATCACCGGCGGCTTTCGCTGTGACATTGGACCACTCGGCGGTCCCACGCTCCTGGCCAGAACGATGGCGCGCACGATGGTGAAGATCGACATCAGTGTCGGGCAGCTGGACGAGGCGGCCGACCAGGTGGACTACAACGGGGACGGCGATAGGCGGGACGTGATCCCGTGCCAGCTCACCGGCATGCTGTGGACCAATCGG
Source organism: Planctomycetota bacterium (assembly GCA_026991575.1). GTDB lineage: Bacteria > Planctomycetota > Planctomycetia > JALXBF01 > JALXBF01 > JALXBF01. Next base: position 22,259 of record JALXBF010000136.1, read on the forward strand.
AAGCTACAGCTTCAGCCCAGCGTTCCGATCGTCAGCGAGGGGCTGCTGGTGGGGAAGCACATTCACATTTACGGGCCCGTAGAGCTGCGGAAGTTCCCGGGTCAGGAAAGCTGGCGTCAGCCGGGCATGCTCGGGCCCGGACTCCGTCTGCGTCCCGGCAGCGTGAGGCGAATCCGATGAACCGAGCACGGTCGCGACCGCTTCGCTCCGGTTTCACCTATGCCGACGTCATGGTCGCGCTCTTGATGGTGGCGATCCTGGCCGCCGTCGCCTGGCCTTCGCTTCATAGCTATGCGTCTCGCCAAAAGCTGGTCCAGGCGGGCCGGCGGCTGGCAGCCGATCTGCGCTGGTCGCGGTTGCGTGCGGTGCGCAAGCGGCAAACGATCACGGTGAGGTTCTCGATCCGCGAAAACAGCTACACCTTCCCAGGACAGGCCGACCCGCTCCGCAAGCAGACTCCGTACCGCGTGGTGCTAGGGACTTTCAGTCCCGGCGTCCGGATCGCCGCCGTCTCCTTTGCCAACCTCCGTCTAAGCTGGTCTCCGCAGGGGCTGCCGTCACAGGCTGGCGAGATCCTGCTGCGTTACGGCAGCTGGCGGATACGCGTCACCGTAAACCCAGCCGGCACGGTGAAACTTAGCGAGGTGTGGACCGAACAGAGCACGGCGTCTGACTCGACGCCGATGCCCATGCGCATTGGCCCATGACGCTCGGCCGCGACGTGTCGGACAGCGGTTAGCTTCAGCGCTGGTCTCTGGTGAACGCGGCAGGCGGTGGCGGTACGACACTCTCGAAAGCCGTTCTGAAACGGGCAGACAGTGCTGTCGACGGCGATTACTGTGTCTGGCCAGGAGCATGGACCGATACGACCGCTGCCGGTGTCTGCTGCTCAGCCGGCTCCTGACCTGGCGGCCGAACCGTTACCGGGACAGAGGCGTCCTGTTCCCACGTTTGGATTTCTTCGAACGAGACGTGGCCCTTTAGGTTCTCCGCCCAAACGACGAGCACATCATCCAGAGCACGGAAGAACGCATCCACAACGGTGCTGTCCCACTGCGTGCCGGCGCCTTCGCGCAGGATCGCGTAGATCTTCTCAAGCGGCATCCCCTGGCGGTACGGGCGGCTGCTGGCCATGGCGTCGAAGGAATCGGCCACGGCGATAATGCGGGCAATCAGAGGGATTTCGTTTCCTTTCAGCCCTTCCGGATAACCGCGTCCGTCGACGCGTTCGTGGTGGTACAGCACGCCGGGCAAGGCAAAGGAAAGCTTCTTCAGGTGGCGCAGGATGCGGTAACCCACGGCGGGGTGCTTCTTGATCTGATCGAATTCCTCCTCGGTCAGTCGTCCGGGCTTCAGCAATATGCTGTCCCGTACTCCGATCTTGCCCACATCGTGCAACAGGCCCGCCATGTAGACCTGGTCGCATTCCTCCTCGCTGAGCCCCATCTCCTCGGCGATGATGCGGGCGATCAACGCAACGCGTGCGCTGTGACCGCAGGTGTACGGATCTTTGGCGTCGATGGCCGACACCAGCGCCTGCACCATCTTGAACATGAATTCCCGCTGTTCCCGCAGCAGGGCCATGTTGCTGGCGTGCACGCCGAGAATCTGGGCCGTCGTACGCAACAGCGACGCTTCCACTGTGCCGAACCCCTCCGGACACGTGCTGTTGACGGCGAGGATCCAGCCGTAGGTGGTCGTCCCGTAGACGATCGGGACAGCAATGGCAGACCGTACGCGGCCGCTGCCCAGTGCCAGCTGGTTGTTGAGCACGAGGCTACCGGCGCGGTGGCTGTCCGGATGTTCCCGAAGGGCCGCCAGGACTTCGTCTAAAAAGTTCTCCTCCTGCTTCGTGCCCTCACAATGCCAGCAGACGCGTTTAGCATCTTCGGTATGCTTCAGTGCAAGCGTCTCAGCCTGCAGCAATCTGTGCAACGACGGGGCAAGCTCACAGGCAATGTCCCATGTCGAGCGCTGCTCCTTAGACAGCTCCATGAGCACGGCCAGCTTGCGGAGGTAGTCGAGTTCCTCCAGCTGAAACGTCATCTGCTCGGCAAGGGCCCGGACCTGGTAGTCCTTCCGCTGGCTGGAGGAGGCTACTCGACTGACGAAGGTGAGCAGCTGCTCGATGATCGCTTGGACCTGTTTCGGATCCGCTTCGAAGCTGACTTTCAGCGACACCCCTTCGCCGACTGGTACCGAGCAAGATAACGTTTCGCTCGTCCGAGTCGCTGCTGCCTGGTGCGGTCGTGCCAGCGACAGCGTTGAGTCTCCCTCTTCCAGCTCAAGGCACACGGTGCCGCAGCCGCGGAGCGTGTTCACCAACTGCTTCACGAAGTCCATACTACAGATCCGAGGCCAACTCAGGTTACCCTCAGTCGTCTGGTACCGCGAGCTGTTTGCTCAACTATAGCTTCCCGATGCGGTTGCGCCGCTGGTGTTTTTTTGACCGCTGTGGTTTGTCACGCCCAAGAGGGAAGCTATGGTTTGATGACCGGCTCGAAGCCGGTTCATTCCCGGACCGGGTAGTCCAGCGGGAGACAGCCGCTGGCCATTTCGCCGGGGGGCACGCATCGACCGGAAAGCGGTCGACCAGGGCTCTCGCGATCGGACAACAACGTGAGGTCGGGACAAGAGCAAGCGGCCAGGTCTTGAGCGTTTCGGAGGTGAGCAATGCGGAGTCGTAAAGCGTTCACGCTCATCGAACTCGTGGCGGTGGTGCTGATTTTGGGCATCCTGGCAGCGATCGCCGCGCCGAAGGTGTTCCGCGGATCGGATGACGCCGGTGAAGCCGCGTTGCGACAAAACCTTGCGGTCATCCGCGACGCGATCGAGCTGTACGCTCTGGAGCACGGTGGCCGATTCCCGGGTTCCACTTCCGACGGCACCAACCCGGCCGGTACGGAAGCAGCATTCAAGAACCAGTTGCTCATGTACACGGACGCCAACGGCAACGTCTCACCCACTCGCGACGCCGCCCATCCGTACGGTCCTTATCTGCGGAAGACGTTCCCTCCGGCCCCGGTCGGGCCCAAGAAGGGTTCCAACGATGTGGCGGTGGTGGGTGACGGACAGCCGCTGTCGGGTGACAACACGACCGCCTGGAAGTACGACTACACGACCGGCGAGTTCATCCTCAACAGCAACGCGGTCTCCAGTGACGGTACCACCACGTATGACGACTTCTAGCTCGGTTCGCTCGTGACGATCGTAGGGATTTTGTCGACCGTACGGCGGTGGCTGCCGATAGTTGCCAATGGGGGTGCCCCGGAGGACCGGGATGAAGGTGTTGATTGCCGAGGACAATCCGGCCCTGGCGGCGGTGCTAGAGTTTAATCTGGCGAAGGTCGGTGCGGAGGTAACCTGGGCGGCCGACGGCCAGACGGCGATCGAAGAGTTGCAGCGGACAGCGTTCGACCTGGTCATTACCGATTACCAGATGCCCGGTGCAACCGGTGTGGAAGTCCTGGAGGCGGCACGAGCGGACGGTCCCAACACGACAACCCCGGCAATCCTGCTGACCGCTCGCGAATTGGAGCTGGACGTGGCCGCGTTGCGCGAACGGCTTGGGCTGGCCGCCGCGTTGCCCAAGCCGTTTAGCCCGCGTGAGGTGGTCGAGCTGTCACAGCGGCTGGCGACCCAGCGGACGCCTCAGCCACACGCGTAACATCGGCGGAGAACGATGGCGGCACGGAGCGCCACGATACGACGACGCATCATCGCTTGCTTTGTCCTTAGCGGCGCGATCATTGCCATCGGTTCTGCTCTGGGCACTGTCCAGTTGGCCCGCTCGGTCTTGGCCGACCATCGCGTGGAAACGGCGCTGAACCGACTCGGTTGGGCGGCCCGTCAACTGGAGCAGGCGTACGCTCAGGGTGGCATCGAAGCGGTGCGCAATAAGCTGCCCGAGATCCGCCGCACCACGCTCGCGCTCTACTGCGGGGTCGCCAATCCCGACGGCACCTACGTCGCCCACACCATCCCCAGTCGTATCGGCGAGCCGATGGAAAGCCACGACGGAAGGCTTCAGCGGTGGGGCAACATTCAGCGTGTGCGCTTCAGCAGTGAACAGGGGCCGGTCGAAGAGTACCGACTGCCGCTGCGCCATCGAGGCCGCTTCATCGGCACGTTCTGCATGGCCGTCCGCCTGCCATCGTTTCGAGCACTTTCCTGGCAGCTGCTCCGCAAGCCCGCTCTGCTGCTGGCCGTGCCCCTGCTGGTCACCTTGCTGGGTGGTCTCTGGCTGACCCGATCCCTGGGGAGCACCGCCGCGGTTATTGCCCAGTTGGAAACGCTGGCCGACAGCGACGCGCCCCAGGCGAACCGGCTGGTAACGGTCCGACCACAGGACCGCGCCACCATCGGCTGGAACCGGCTGGTCCGCCAGCTCGGGCGGGGGTCAGCCGCTGAGGGGACCAGCAGCGTCGCCGACGCACTGAAACGCTACCAGGAATACCGCAGCAACGAAGTGCTCAACAGTCTCCCGGACGGCATCGCGGTCACGGACGCAGCAGGACGGGTACGTACCGCAAATACGGCATTCGCTTCGTTGGTGGGCCGCAGTGAGGATCAGGTGCGTGGGGAGGATATCCACGTGCTGCTGAATCTGCGAGCCCATCCGGACGTGCTCGCCCGGTTTCGCGATGAACACACGCTGGGTCGTCAGGTCACGGCCGAGCTGGAAGAGGACCGGGGCGGCAACGTGATCACGCTGAGGATCCAGCGGCTGCCGCTGCGGACCGGCTCGGACGAGGGCTACCTGTGGATCGTTCGGGACGTGACCCAGCAGGTACTCGCCCAGAAGATGAAGACGCAATTCGTCTACGCCGCCACTCACGAACTGCGTACCCCGCTGTCCAACATTCGCGCCTATGCCGAGACGCTGGCGCTGGCCGAAACGCTGGACACGGCCAAACAGCGTGAGTTCTGCAACATCATCAACAGCGAAGCTATGCGGCTAGAGAAGCTGATTGAGGACTTGCTGAACCTCAGTCGGCTTGAAGCGGCCGCGTTGAGCCTGAACGTCGGACCGGTCGACCTGCAGCGGCTCGTTGAGGAGGTTATTACGAACATCCGGCCTACGGTGGAGAAGAAGCGGCAGAAGTTGCGGGTGCGGCTGCCGGAGAAGTACTTCCCGGCCACGCTCGACAAGGACAAGATCATTGTCACGCTGGTCAACTTGCTGGGCAACGCCGTGAAGTACACTCCAGAGGAAGGCGAAATCCGCTTCGAGGTGTATCAGACCGAGAGCCACATCCGCTTTGTGGTGGAAGACACCGGAATCGGGATCGCGCCGGAGGATCTTCCTCACGTGTTTGAGAAGTTCTATCGCAGTCGCGACCCACGCGTGGCCAAGATCTCCGGTTCAGGTATTGGCCTGGCACTGGCAAAAGAGATTGTCGAGCTACACGGTGGTCGAATCACCGTCGAAAGCGAGCTCAATCGGGGCACGCGGTTCACGGTGGTACTGCCAGCGGTGGCGGCTTCGTGAGCGTAGTGGGGCGGAAGGGCGATGGTACGAAGCAGTCGGCAAGGTGCCGTGTGGGTCATTGCGCCGAGCGGCGCGGTGGCTGACGAGTTGCTGGATGAGCTTCGTGCGCGGTTGGCCGAGGCGGCTGGCAGCAGCAGCCCGCGCGTCGTGCTCGACTTCAGCGCTGCAACTCTGATCAACAGCGCCGCGCTGGAGGCACTGCTGGATGCTCAGGAGGAGTGTCGTGCCCGAGGGGGGGACGTTAAGGTCGCCTGCCTCTCGGAATTGCTCACGGACGTGTTCCGAGTTACCGGACTGGACAGCCAGTTCGACGTGTATGCCAACGTGCCGGCTGCGATCGGGAGTTTTGCCGCTTAGCGATGCCAACGCACCCCGCTAGCCAAATCGCACCGGACCGTTCCGCCGGCGGCAGCGAGCGGCTGCCGCTGGGTGAGCGACTGCTACGCGCCGGGCTCATCAACGACGAACAACTCCGCACCGCGCTCCGCAAGCAAGCCTCCCTGGGCGGCCGACTCGGCGAAGTGCTCGTGCAGCTCGGCTTCGTGCCCGAGGACGCGCTGCTGCCGTACATCGAGGAGCAACTCCGGGTGCCGGTGGTCAAGCTGCGCGAAGGCCTGATCGACCCGGCCGTCGTGCGGTTGATCCCCCGGGTCAAGGCGGAACAGATCCATGCTCTGGCGTTGTTCAAGGTTCGCGGCGTGCTCAGCGTGGCCATGGCTGAGCCGCAGAACCTGCAGCAGATCGACGACCTGGAGCGACTCACCGGCCTCCGTGTCCGCCCCGTGTTCGCCTTCCGATGGGCAATCGACCGGATGCTGCAGCGGGTCTACGAGGAGGACTTCGCCGTCGAGGCGGTCACGGCCGACTTTGACGAGTCAGCCATCGAAGTCCAGAGCGAATCGCTCGATTTCGACCTGAGCAGCATCATCAGCCAGGCAGACGAAAGCCCGATCGTCAACCTCGTCAACTTCCTGATCATCAGTGCCGTGCGCCAAAAGGCCAGCGACATCCATATCGAGCCGTCACGCAATCACTCAACGGTCCGCTTCCGCGTCGACGGTCTGCTCAGAGAAGTGCTTCGGCCCCGCCGCGACGTCCACCCGGCACTGGTCTCGCGCATCAAGGTCATGGCCAAAATGGACATCGCCGAACACCGCGTGCCGCAAGACGGCCGCGTCCATGTTGTGGTTGACGGCCGCCCGATCGACCTGCGCGTTTCGACCCTGCCCACGGTCATGGGTGAGAAGGTGGTCATCCGGATCCTGGACCGCCAGCGGCTCACCTTCGACCTGGAACAACTCGGCTTCTCCGAAGAACAGCTCGAAACTGTCAAAGAGATGCTAGCTGCCCCCTACGGGCTGATCCTCGTCACCGGGCCAACCGGCAGCGGCAAGACCACGACGCTCTACAGCGCGGTCGAGCTGATCAAGTCCGTGCACCGCAACATCGTCACCGTAGAGGACCCGGTGGAATACCAGCTGGAGCTGGTCAATCAGGTGCAGGTCAACGAGGTAGCCGGCTTGACGTTCGTCAGCGCCCTACGTGCCATCTTGCGCCAGGACCCGGACGTGATCATGGTCGGTGAGATCCGGGACGCGGCGACCGCCCAGGTGGCCGTGCAGGCTGCGTTGACCGGTCACCTGGTGCTGAGCACGCTTCACACGAACGACAGCGCCTCGGCCGTGACCCGTCTGGTGGACATGGGAGTCGAGCCGTTCAAGCTAGCTGCGTCGCTGGTGGGCGTCATCGCTCAACGACTCATCCGCACGATCTGTCCGTCCTGCAAGGCGCTTTACTACCCGCCCCAGCGGATGCTGGCTCGGATTGCGTATCAGGGCGACGAGCAACGGCCTTTCTGGCGTGGCCTGGGCTGTGAGGCCTGTCACGACACCGGCTTCCAGGGCCGCACAGCAATCTATGAGATCCTGCGCGTGGATGAGCAGTTGAGACGGGTGATTGCCCAGGGGGCAGACGTAGCCGAGTTGCGCCGGTTGCACCGCCAGCGCGGAGGCCGGCCGCTGTTTGACCAGGCGTTGCAGATGGCAGAGGCAGGCAGGACAAGTCTGGAGGAGGCGGTTCGCGTGGCGTACGTGGAGTAAGGTGCAATCACGACGATGAGCACCGCAATTGCCGGGGAACAAGCCGGCCGTTGCACGGCACAAGCTGCACCAGGGGCCGGCGCGGGCTTGGCTGCCTGGCGCTGCCGCAGCGCGCTGCCGGCAATCGTGCGTCAGCTCGCGATCATGATCCGCGCCGGGCTGGACCTCAGCACCGCCCTGGAGACACTGAGCCGCGGGGCAAGCCGGCCCGAAGTTCGGCAGCTCGTGCAGAGCTTGCATGAGCAGGTCGAACGGGGCGTTTCGTTTGCCCGCGCCCTGGAAGAGCGGCGGGACATCTTCCCGCCTGTGCTCATCGCCAGCGTCGCCGCCGCAGAAGCTTCCGGCACCCTGGCACCCGCACTGGAGCGGGCCGCAACGGCACTGGAAGAAGAACGCCGCCTGCGTCGATCCGTTCTCGGTATGCTTGCCTACCCGATCGCACTGGTGGTCCTCTCGATCCTCGTGCTCACCGCGCTGTTGATCTTCGTGCTGCCGCGGTTCGAAGACATCTTCGACAGCGCCGGCGTACCGCTGCCATGGACCACCGCTTTCCTGCTGGCCTGCTCCAACGCCTTGACCGCCCACCCGCTCATGGTCCTCGGTGCCGCGGCCATCGCCGGCCTGGCCGGCTACTTTCTGGTCAGCTCGCCCGGGGGGCGCCGGTGGCTAAGGCAGCGGCTGCTCTACAGCCCCGCTCTGGGTGAAGTGCTCCGCAACATCGAGCTTGGGCGACTGCTGCATGGCATCGGCACCATGCTCGATTGCGGCGTCCCGCTCCTGGAGGCACTGGACCTGGCTGGCCGGACAACGAGTTACGAAGATTTCCGCGAGCTAACCGGTCGCCTCCGTGAGTCGGCACTGAAAGGTCAAGGACTGGCGCAGCCGCTGCGCACCAGCCCGCTTGTGCCGCTGGAAGTGGCCGAGATGGCGGCTACGGCCGAACGCACTGGATCCCTTGCCTGGGTCTTGCAATTCGTCGGCAAGCAATACCAGGAAGCGGCCGAGGCGCGACTAAAAGTGCTCGTGCGCCTGGCCGAGCCGGTGCTGATCCTCTGTCTGGGGGGACTGGTGGCAATCATCGTCGCCAGCGTCATGCTGCCCCTGTTCGATCTGTCGCAGGTCGCAGCTGGCTGAACCGCATTGGAGGCACTTGTAGCGATGGAGCGCAGTCGATCAAACAGCTGGCTTGTGCCGCTGGGCATCGGCCTCCTGTTGGGCTACGCCCTGGCCTGCGGTAGGGCTGGCGGATGGCAACCTGAGCAAACCGCGCAGGCCCAGAGCCGCAAGCCTCTGTTCCGCGGCCAGAGCGCCGTACTCCTGGAGCGAATCGCTCAATCCGTCGATCAGATCGCACGCAGCGTGCAGCACATCGAACGCCAGCTCCGCGGCAAGGACGCACGACAGCAACACGGCAGCAAACGATGATCTCCTGGCGCAAGCCCAACATGGTCGGCATTGATCTGGGCTCATCCCGCGTCAAGCTCGCCCGGCTGGACCGGCACCGTGCCGATATCGGGGCGCGGGTCGGCATGGCCCCGGTAGACCTTCAGCCGGAACCGTCGCCGGAGGTCTGGCTGGACCTGGTCCAAGGCGCCGTGCAACTTGCCGCCGAGCGTGCCGGCACGGAGCTACATGGGCAGCGGGTGGCGTTCCTGCTGCCGCCCCAGTGGACCGAAGTCCGATCACTGCCCGCAGTAAACCTGACCAAAGAGACGGCACCCGCCGAGGTGGCGGCGTACGTCGAACGGGAGCTGGGCAGCGACCTGGCCGGGTGTGTCTGGGATTACTGGTTCGCCGAAAAGGATGGCGAGCCCATCGAGCTGTTGGTGGTGTTTGCCCGCATGGCCTACGCCGATCGGATTGCTCGCCTGGCGCTGCGGCTCCGCTGTGAGCTGGCCACCGTGGATGCCCTGCCCTGGGCACACTACCGCCTGTTCCGGCTCGCCATGCCGCAGTGTCCGGAAGGGGGTGTCGTGCTGGAATGGGGATTGACCCAGGCGTGGTTCACGCTGGTCGGCCGCCACGCACCGTTGTACTGCCGCCGGCTGCCCCGCGTCCGTTTCGTTGATGTCGTGGATCGCCTGAGCGAAGCGCTTGGCATAAGCCCGGACGTCGTGCTCGCTGCGCTCCGCGAAGAGGAGCAGGGCGGACCGCAGGCAAAGCTGTGGCACGAACTGTTGGATGAGACAAGCCACGCGGTCGTGCACCGCTTCAGCGAAGAAGTCCAGCGGACGCTTGAGTTCGCGCGGAGTCGTTACGGGTCCGGATCGACCGACATCATCCTTGCGACCGGAGGAGTGTTCGCACTGGCACCGGTGCGTGAGCGTGTGACTGCACTGCTTGGTCAAGCCGTGCACGGCCCCCGCTGCAGTAGCTGGCAGCGCTGGCCGTTGTTTCCACTGTACGGTACGGCTTGTGCGCTGGCCGCACTGGACGTAGCCGATGCGACAGTACTGTAACTTGACCACAAGCCGGGGCTACTGGATCGCGCGCGGCAGCCGTCTGCTCTGGCGCGGCCTGCCACCGGCAGCGGTCGTGCTGGCTACCACGCTGCTGATCCTCGGCCTGCAGGCCTGGGAACTACGCCGGCTGGCAACCCAACGCGACAGTTGGCAACAACAGGCTGACCAGGTCGCCCGGCTCAGAGAGAAAGTCAGCCGGTTGCACAGGGAGCGCGAAGAACTCCAGCAAAAGGTACAGGCGGTTGGCAGCGTCAGTCGGGGACTACCGCCCGCCTGGCTCCTGGCCCTGCTCGGCGAGGCGGTCGATGCTGCCCACCGGAACGTGCTCGTTCGTGAAGTGCAGTTCACCGAGGGGCCCGACGGGCCGAGCTTCTACGCCATCAACGTACGGGGATGGGCTCGGGGCCATGCCGACGTGGCCAGCTTCGTGGCACGGCTGCGGCTGGACCCGGCAACTCGGCACATCGAGATCGAAAGAGTCGCCGCCCGTCCGGATGAACAGCTCGTTGAGTTCACGGTCTCGTTTGCTGTGGGCAAGCAGAGGCGGGAGGAGAGGTGATGAGCGAGTGCGGCACGATCAACGAGGCGCGGTGGCAAGCGGTGCAGAAATGGCTGCGCACCGCCCTGGTGGGATCTGTCGTGCTCACGGCCGTGGCCGGATACGTGGCCAGCCGCTGGCTGGAGGGGATCGCCAGGAGCTGGCAACGCGAGCTGCGCGAAGCACAGCGGAAAGCCCTGGCCAAGCAACAGGTGCTGGCCGCCTTGGAGCGGGCTCAGCAACAACTCCGCCGCGCTCACGAGCGATGGCGCGCGATACGGCGGCAGGTGCCCGAACGAGCCGACAGGCCTGGTTTCTTCCAACAACTGGTCTCGCTGGCCGACCGCTGCGGCCTTGCACTGGCAAACCTGGCTCCGGCCGGCGAAAGGAAGCGCGATCGCTATGCCGAGTTCTACCTGAAGGGAGACGCGACCGGCGACTACCGGGCCGTAGCACAGTTCCTGTGGCACTTCAGCCGGCTGGAGCGTGCGGCCCGCATGACACAACTGACCTTGCGCCGCGAAGGTGAGCTCTATCACATCACCTTCACGGTCGCCGTGCCCTACGGACTGGCACGCGCCGAGCAGACGCAGCAACACTTGAAACCGGGCACGTGAGGAGAAGCCATGGCCATTTCGGAACGCACGAAGTGGCTGATTGTCGGTGTGCTTGCGGTCATCTTAATCGGAGTGGTCTGGTACCAGGTCAACCGGGCCGATGAGCCACCGGCGGCGCTGTTGACCCCGCGGCAGGCGGTGGTCCGCAAGGCTCGCGTGCGGTCGGCCGAGCCTATACCAGCGGTGTCGATCGAACCGCCTGAATCGCTCGCTCCCCTCCTTGCGCGCAACCCGTTCGACAACCCGAAACTCGTGGCCAGCACCGCGCAGGATGAGCCGCAGGCGGAGCCAGAGCCAGTCGACCCGATCAACCTGGTTCCCGAATGGCTAAGGACCGGAAGAATCGAAGCTGTGATCAACCGCAACGACGAGCGGATCGCCATCATCGCGGGTCGCACCGTGCGTGAAGGCCAACAGATCGGCGGCGTCGAAGTAGTACGGATTACCGAACGGGAGATTGTGCTGCGGCCGATCGAAACCCCCGCAGCATCGCCGGCCCAGTCCGGCAACGAGCCGGGCAAAGCTAGCGGACGGGACAACGCCCATGAGAACTAGCGTCTTTGCCAGTTCACGACCGCATATCGTCCTGATCGTCCTGATCGGCGCGTTCGCGGTAACGTCTGCGTGCTGCTGTGGCGTGCGCGCCGCACGGGCGCAGGCCCCCGATGCTGACGGTCGTCTGGCGCTCGAGCTCAACGAAGACGGTACCTTCACGCTCCCGCTGCGGACTCAGCAGCAGGACGTCCAGGTGGACACCGCTTCAGGCACCGTGTCGGTGCGGGCTGAGGGAGTGGCAGCGGGGCGGGTCGTACAGCTGATCGCGGAAGCCGCGGACCTGAATGTGGTCGTGGTTGGCGACCTGAGCGAACCGGTGACCCTGCACCTGAAGGACGCACCGGTCGATCGCGCCCTGAACGCAGTCCTTGAGCTCACCGGCCACGTCGCCCTGCGTGAAGGCAATCTCATCAAGATCGTGCCCGTGACAGCAGCCAACAACCAAGCGCTGCCTGGCACGGTGGTCCGCGTTTTCCGTCTGCGCTACGTGCGCGCCAGCAGCATTCGCGCCGGACTGGACGCCCTAAAATCGCCCCGCGGGATCATCCAGGTTCTCGAAACCCCCGCCGTGCCAAGCGTTGATCAACCGGTCTCCGACGTACTGCTGCCGCGCGACACCATCGTCGTCTCGGACCTGCCCGAATACGTGGCACGTATTGCCGCCTACATCCGCCAGGTGGACGTGCCGCCGGAGCAGGTGATGCTGGAAACCCGCATCCTGGAGGTCAAACTCGCCCGTGGCATCCGTACCGGCTTTCAGTTCCTAGGTGAGTTCGAACCAGGCAGCAAGGTGGTCACATTCCGCTTGAACGGGTTTGCTTCGTCGAATCCAACGGAAGGTTTCGCGTTCACGATAGAAGGTAGTGAGCTGAACACGATTCTGGACATGCTCGAGACCACTGCGGATGCGAAGACGCTGGCCGCGCCGCGACTGATGGTGACCCACGGCCAACAGGCGCGCATTCAGATCGGCCGCAGCATCAGCTACCGGGTTACAACGGTCACGGAAGTCGCACAGCTCGAGGACGTTCGCTTTCTGGACACGGGCATCGTGCTGCGGCTGATCCCATACATCGACCGTGACGGCCGCATCCTGATGCGTCTGCGTCCGGAAGTGTCCCAAGCCGAAATCAACGAGGACACGAAGCTGCCAGACAAGACGACGACTGAAGTAGAGACGACCGTGCTGGTGCACGACGGCGAAGGCCTGGTGATCGGCGGACTGATCCAGGAAAAGGACGTGGACAATCGGAGCAAGTTGCGGAAACTGGCAGATCTACGATGGATCGGACATCTATTCCGGCGAACGGAAGTCGACCGCGAACGGCGGGAGATTATCATCGCGCTGGTGCCATACCTGTACCCGGGTGACGAGTCCCGTCAGGCGGAGAACCAGGCCCAGGTCGAGCGTGTAAGCTATCCTCTGTTAGAAGAGGACCTCAGGCCAACGCCACGTCCCTGGGAGCCACGGCTCCATCAGCCTGAGGCGCCGAAGTAGGCAGGTCTGTCAAGTCAGGCTTTCGCGGGGCAGAGCTATGACACAGTCGGGCAATCCCCTTCAAGTGCCGCCTGAACTGCTGCCGCTTATCGAGAAACGCTCCGGTAAGGACCGTCGCTCCGGCCGCGACCGCCGTAGACTAAGTCGAGTGGACCGGATCGAGTCGGCCATCAAGGCGCTGAACGGAGTGCTGCACGACCGTCGTTCCGGCGTCGATCGCCGCTCAGGTAAGGACCGACGCAAGCAGAACAGCTAGGTGGTCGCGCAGCGTGCAGGAGCTTCCCAGCAACGATGAACCAACCTCTGTGGGACACGCACGCCCACCTTGTGGACGATACGTACGAGTCGGACCTGGAGGAGGTGCTCGAACGGGCACGCGACCAGGGCGTCCGCAACATTGTCGTCATCGGCTATACGGCCACCACGAGCCGCCGGGCGGTTGACCTGGCCCATCGCTACAGCCTCTGGGCCGCTGTCGGTCTGCACCCGAACTACTTGGGCAACGTCACCGGAGCCGATTGGGATGAGATCGTGCGGTTGCTGGAGGACCAGCCCAAGGTTGTGGCGATCGGCGAGACCGGGCTGGACGGTTATCGTGACCTGGTACCGCTGGAGGTACAGAAGGAGTGGTTCGCGCGGCACCTGCAGCTGGCAGCGTTGCTGCACAAGCCGGTCGTGATCCACTGCCGTAATGCCGGCTCGGCACTGCTGGATGTTCTGCATTCGGTCCATCCGTTGCCCCAGCTCATCATGCACGCCTTTGGTGAGGACGCCCGGGTGCTGCGTGAGGTGCTGGAGCTTGGTGCGTACGTCTCGTTTGCCGGGAACATCACCTACCGGAACCGGAAATTCGACGCGTTGCGTGCGCTGGTGCCGCTAGTTCCCGATCAGCGACTACTCATCGAAACCGACGCGCCGTACCTGGCACCGGAGCCGATGCGAGGCAAGCGTAACGAGCCAGCCTACCTGGTGCACACGCTGCGGCGCATGGCGGAGCTGCGTGGCACAGACGAGCAGTCGCTGCGTGCGGCGATCGCTCGAAACGCCAGCCGCGTCTTTGGGTTAGATTCCCTCCGCTAGCTGCATCCGGCCCTCTTCGGGTCTGGACTACCGACCGTGGTCGGACAACCCAATGAACCGGCGACGGGCGGGCGGCGGGTGGAGGCGAAGAATCTGCAAAAGCGAGCAAATCCTTGTAAAGCGTACAACGGGTGCGGGCTCCTGGGTGGAGGGCGACGTCCAAGCGGCAAGCGATTGTCGCCAAAGGGGTTAACGGAACAAGCGCTAGGCTCCGGGCGCCGGCAGCAGATCTGGCACGCCGTTTGCAGGCAGAAACCGGTACGCGGCCGGCTGGACAACCTCACCGGGCGGCCCTAAAAAGAGAATGGATACCGCAGAGACGAGCGAGGATCGAGCAAGACCCTCCTCCTGCCTCTGTCCCCTTCCCTCCGTCGCGCCGGAAGCGCGTCCTGGCCCGCGCTTCCGGCAGTTTTTTTGCGCGCTAGCCCACACCGCATCAGGTGCCGTCGCCGTACGGCGGGCACCACAGCTATTCCAACGGAACGCCCGTCCGGGCAACCAGTGCTTCGTTGACCAGTCGCTCCACAAGCGCCGCGTCGGCGCGCCCTTTGGTCTGGCGCATGATCAGCCCACGGACAAAGCCGGCCACCTGCTTTCGTTTCTTGCCTTTCTTCTTCTTGAAGTCTTCCAGCACCTTTGGATTCTCATCGAGCACCTGGTCCACAATGGCCTTCAACTGCTGCTCGTCGCTGACCATCGTCAGGCCGCGTTCCGCGATGATCGCTCCCGGATCACGGCCGCTTTCGATCATCTCGGCAAACACTTCGCGGGCCGCATGGGTGTTGATCTCGCGCCGCTCGATCCTGCTGACCAAATCGGCCAGCTTCTCGGGTCTGACCGGGAACTGTTCAATCGTCCACCCTTTGGCGTTCAGCGTGCGTTGCACGTCTTGGAGCATCCAATTGCTGGCGTTCTTGGGGTTCTCTAGACCGCGTGCGAACTGTTCGAAGTAGTCCGCGAACGCCTTGCCCAGTTCGACGATGACCCGCGCGTCGTACTCGGGAATGCCGTACTCGGCGGCCAGCCGCAGGCGGCGCTGCGCCGGGAACTCACCGATCTGGCTGCGCACCTCTTGGAGCATCTGCTCCGACACCACGACGGGCACCAGATCCGGCTCCGGGAAGTACCGGTAATCGGAGGCTTCTTCCTTACGCCGCTGTGAAACGGTCACCGCTCGATTCTCGTCCCAGCCCCTGGTCTCCTTGGGCACCTCGCCGAGTTTGGCCCCTGTTCGGAGCCATTCCTCGTACTGCCGCCTGGCTTCGTAGGCCATGGCTGCTTCAACAGCCTTGAAGCTGTTCATGTTTTTGACTTCTACAATGGGCGTGGCCACCGTTTGGCCGTTGTGCTGGACGTGCAGGTTGATGTTCGCATCGCAACGGAGACTGCCCTCCTGCATGTTGCAGTCGGAGACTTCCAGGTAGCGGAGCAACAACCGCAGCTCTTCCAGGAAGGTGCGCGCTTCCGCCGGGCTGTTCATGTCCGGCTTGGTCACAATCTCCAGCAGCGGCGTACCCGCTCGGTTCAGGTCCACCTGGCTCTTGCCCCCTCGTTCGGCGTGGAGCAGTTTCCCTGCGTCCTCTTCCAGGTGGACCCGGATGATGCCCACCCGCTTGGTGCCGCCGTCGGCAGTGGGGATCTCCAGATAGCCGTCGTGGCTGAAGGGCAAGTCGTACTGGGAGATCTGGTAGTTTTTGGGGAGATCCGGGTAGTAGTAGTTCTTGCGGTCCCACTTGGTGAAGCGGGCGATCTGGCAGTTCAGGGCCACCGCAGCGCGGAGGGCCAGCTGAAACGCCTTCTGATTCATCACGGGCAGTACACCGGGCATGCCCAGGCAGATCGGGCAGACGTTCGTGTTGGGCGGGTCACCGAAGCGGTTCCGGCAGCCGCAGAAGAGTTTCGTTTCGGTGAGTAGCTGCACGTGGACTTCGAGTCCGATGACGATGGTATAAGGGGTTGCTTCCGTTGACGTCGCCATGGACGTTACCCCGCCTTGCTCACCGCCGCCACAGCCTGTTGCAGGTCAGCGCGCCGGCGATGCCACTCGGTCTCGCGCTCATACATGCGCGCCGCACGCAGCAGCCGCTCTTCTTCGAAGGGCGGCGCCAGGATTTGCAGGCCGATCGGCAAACCGTCCTGCGTGAAACCACAGGGCAAGGAGATGCCGGCAATGCCGGCCAGGTTCGCGGTCACCGTGTAGATGTCCGACAAGTACATGCTCAGCGGGTCCGCCAATCGCTCACCGAGCCGGAATGCCGGCGTGGGGGATGTCGGTCCGATGATCACGTCCACTTGTTCGAATGCCCGATCGAAGTCCTCCCGGATGACCCGGCGCACCTTCAGGGCCTTCAGGTAGTACGCATCGTAGTACCCAGCCGACAAGGCGTAGGTGCCGAGCATGATCCGGCGCTTCACCTCGGCACCAAACCCCTCGGCTCGCGTGCGGCAGTACATGTCGATCATGTCTTCGTATCGGGCGGCCCGGTAACCGTAATGCACGCCGTCGTACCGTGCCAGGTTACTGGACGCTTCCGCAGGTGCGACGATGTAGTAGGCGGGGATCCCATATTTGGAGTGAGGTAGGGAGATATCGCAGACGTCTGCACCAAGCTTCTCGTAAACCGCCACCGCATCGCGCACCGCAGTCGCCACCTCCGGATCCACCCCCTCGCTCAGCCACTCACGCACCACGCCAACCTTCAGCCCCTCGAGCGGCTCCTCAACGCAGGCCAGGTAGTCTGGCACGGATCGGGCAACGGAGGTGGAATCGAGCGGATCGTGTCCGGCGATAACCTTCAACAGCAGCGCCGTGTCCCGCACGTCGAACGCAAAAGGACCGATCTGGTCAAGTGAGCTAGCAAAGGCAACCAGCCCGTATCGGGAAACTCGGCCGTAGGTCGGCTTCAGCCCCACAACGCCGCAGAGCGCTGCAGGCTGCCGGATCGAACCGCCCGTGTCGCTGCCGATGGCCAGCGGGGCAAAGCAGGCAGCTACGGCCGCGGCTGACCCGCCGCTGGACCCGCCAGGCGCACGGGTTAGGTCCCACGGATTACGGGTTACCTGGAAGGCGGAGTTTTCCGTGGACGAGCCCATGGCGAACTCGTCCATGTTCGTCTTGCCGATCAGGACGGCATCCGCCTCCTTAAGCTTGCGCACGACGGTGGCGTCGTAAGGGGGGATGAAGTTTTCCAGGATCCTGCTCGCGCACGTCGTCCGCTGCCCTTCGGTGCAGAGCACGTCCTTCACCGCAACAGGTACGCCGGCCAGCGGTCCAAGTGGCTCGCCCCGGGCACGCCGCTCATCCACCTCGGCAGCCTTCTTCACCGCCCCGTCAGCATCGACCAGCAGAAAAGCCTGAACGTGGCCGTCGAACCGTTCGATCCGCTCCAGGTAAGCCTGCACCAGTTCGCGTGCCGACAATTCCCCCTTGGCCAGCGCGTCCAGATGCTCCAGGGCGGTGCGACCAACCAACGACTCGCCACTCATCGGCAACAGCCCTCGTTGCTCCTCAGACAGGCAAGAAGCGCTAGTCTAACACGGGCGGAACGAGGAAGAACTCCCCATCAGTGTCCGGTGCGTTCCGCAGCGCAACGTCACGCGGTAGCGAGGGCCGGAGGCGGTCTTCGCGGAAGACGTTGGAAATCGGCAGCGGATGGGCCAGCGGCTCAACGTCCTTCGTGTCCACCTCGTGCAGCTGCTCGACGTACTCGACGATCTTGTTCAACTGGCCCGTCATCACGGCCAGTTCTTCGTCCGTGAGCCGCAGGCGAGCCAAGAGAGCGACCGCTTGAACTTGCTCAGCACTCAGCGCCATCGTCATCCCCCGCCGCACCGATGAGGCTAGACCTTGGGGATCTCAAAAGCGGATCGCTTCACAGGCCGCTGCACCCGGCCAGAACGCAAACACTGAGCACAAACACGCACGCGACGCACCGTGCCGTTGATCACCGCCTTCACCCGATGTAGGTTCGGCTTGAACTTGCGGCGGGTCACACCCGTAACCTTGCGGCCCACGCCACCCAGATACTTGGCCTTACCGCGGCGAGAAATGCTATTACCCACCGACGGCTTCTTGCCACAAATCTGACACTGCATCGCCATGGGAACCGTCTCCGGAGAACGTACGCCCAGAGTGCTAACACTGGAAGGATACGGCCAGAGCACTACCTGAGACAACCTCGACCACCCGCCCGAACCGTCCCTGGCCCAGAGCAATCGGTATCGGGCCTCGCTTGACCCGCCCCTGTTGCTGCTGCGCGCTACCTGATCCCTACCGGCCCTGTCGCGCCGGCGCACAGGGTTATCCTCAACACAGCCGTTGACCGGACCGATCTGCCCGGATAGCGATTCATAACCCGGCACCGAATCATCAGATGTGCATCACAGCCCGTGGCAGACGATGTGCCCGCCAGCTGGTGTTACGGTCACCTAAGTCCGAGACCGCACCTCACGCACGGACACGCCTGGTGGTTTGAGACCGCCACGGTCTCTCGAGGCCCGCGCCGCACTCACCCGTCGCTGTGCGATTGGCGCGGTTTCCCCCGAACGGCGGCTGCGGACGGGCAGCGCGACGTTGCCTACGAGAGGCTCCTTTCGCACCGGGGACTGGCGGCGAAAGTGTTGCGGAATCACCTCAACGAGGCATGCGGGCAAACGCTGCCCCTGGAGCTACCGCCGCAGCCGTGGGACCTGAACGCGGCGACCGAGCAGGTGCGCCCCCACAGCTAGCGGACACGCTGTGGTCGCTCGACGTGGCGGGACAGTTCGTGGTGGCGGTTGAGCTCACCAGGCCGTCGAAGCAAAGGATGTCCAGAGCAGATGCGGAAGAGCTGGAGCGCTGGGTCCGGATAGCGGCAACGGCGGAGTCGCTCAAGGAGCGTTTGAGAAGGCCTGAGGCGGGTCCTGGGGGCCAGGCCGAGAAGTGTCTGGGCCGCCGCAGCTGGGACGTAAATCACCGAAGTGCTTGTAAGGGAATCGGCTAGCAAACCCACGTTGCGGTCCCGACACGATTTCCCAGCAAGGAAAGCTCGGCCAACGGGAGTAGCGTACCTCCGCGGCTCACCGATAGCGACACCGTCGATCCCGTTTGGTCGGCCTCATTCGCGGCCACCGGTTCCTGCAGCCGCCGGTGGCGTCAGGGTCGTAAGCCAGGCCACCAGATCACGGAGCTCCTGGTCCGTTAACCGATCCACCAGGTCCTGCGGCATGATGGAAACCGGCACCGACCGGCGTGCCTCCAGCTCACCGGTACGGATCACAAATGGTTCGCCGAAGGCATCGACATACGTATAGCTGTCCAGGTGGGTACGGACGAGGAGCCCCGTCTGCACTCGGCCGTCTTTGCGGAGCAAGAGCCAGCTCTGGTAAGCGGGCGCCACCGTCGCCGATGGGTTGATCAATGACTCCACGATGTGCGCCCGTCCTGATGCACCAATGAACGACAGGTCCGGTCCATAGCTGGCCCCGCGGCCATGAACCCGGTGACAGCGGAAGCAGCCGCCGAGACGCCGGTGGTAGAAGACCCGTTCGCCTCGCGCAGGCGAACTGCTCGAGCGGCTCAGCCAGTTCAACCACAGTTCCGTGCGGTCCCGCGGCGGCCGTTTGACCGGTCGCCACCGGCCAAGAACGCGGTCCCGAAGCGGCAACAGGTCGGGCCGGTCGACGACCTGCATGAGTTGCTGTTGCTCGGTCGGGTTCAGCGACACCCCCACGAGTGCCCTCAGCGCCTCGGCCGCAAGCTGCGGCGGACCTGAGCCGGCAAGCTCGACGAGCAATCGTCGGTACTGCTCAGGCGCGGCGGCCAGCCCCACCAGCGCCCAGGACCGCAGTTCGCTCGGGGCATGCCGATCAGCCGCAACGCTGGCCAGAAACGCCACGCCCTCCGGCTCGCCTCGCACCGCCAGCGTCCGCAGCACCTCGCGCCGCAGCCGCTGCCCACCGCTGCGGTACAGCCGGCTCAACTCAGCGAACCTCAGCACGGGCGAGTCGTCCGGTATCGCTAACAGCGCCTGGATCCGCTGAGTCTCCGCCAGGCCCGGATCGGCAGCTCGCCGAAACAACTCGCGATTGATCCGCCGGCGGTCCGCCGGCTTGCCGTCGATGCGAGCCAGAGCAGTGACACAGCCGATGACCATGTCCACGTCCGCAGCAGGGTCCTCCAGAAGCTGCTTCACGTGCTCGCGGTATCGCTTAAGCCTTCGGTCCGCGATCCATTTCACAGCAAGGAAACGGACCGTACGGTCCGAGTCCGCCAGGAACTGCGCGACTTTCCCCCGCCGGTCTTCCGGATCCAGCCGGCGCAGCACCAGCAGCTGCGTGCAGCGATCGCGTGCCACCACTGGCCGGAACGCGCCCAACAGAGTTGGATGCTTGACGAACTGCCACCGGGCTGCGTGTGCCAGGAACGGGTCGGCAGACCTGGCAAGCTCCTGAAGCACGGGCACATCCCGCAGGTCGCTGAGCGCTGAGACGGCAGCACGCCGTACAAGCCCGGGCTGTTCTGGATCCAGCCAGCGGCGCACGTTCACGCCTCGACGTGCCAGCAGCCGCACCGCCAGCGCGCGCAGCGACACATCTGGATCGCGGTCTGCAACTTCCTGAAGAACCCGGTCCGTGATCAGCTCGCTGCGTGCGCACAGCAGAGCACTGCCGCGCACCAGAGGGTCCGGATGCTTCAGCGCCGGCTGTACGTTCGAGGCTTCCTTCAGCGCCCGTTCCCGCAGGACCCGGTCTGCGGACGTAATGCCCGTTGGCTTCGGGTCAGACCCTGGGGGCCGGTCCCGCCAGCGGACTTGCCAGATCGCCCCCCTGCCATGAAGCTCGTAGTTGCTCAGCACCCAGTCGCTCACAAAGAGCGATCCGTCCGGGGCCACTGCCAGGCCCACGGGCCGAAAGTCCACCGGCCCCCGCACCAAAGGTTTCGCCTCCGCACGATAGCTCGCACCGTGCGGAATCAGCTCGAACTGTTGGATTTGGTGGTCCGCCCAAGCGGTCACGAACACCCGACCGCGGTACTCGGCAGGCAGGCCGTCGGAGTCGTAGACCAGCACCTCGCACGGTCCCTCGCCGGTCCCCCCAATACCAGGCAAGGTACCGGGCAACTCCCCATGCCATGCTTGAAACGGATGCCGACCCGCGCGGCCATAGCGAAACTGAAAACCGTAGTCACCACCTTCCAGAACCTCAACCAGGCGGCAGGGCGGTGAAGCGTCCGGATCGTTATCGACTGCAAGCAACCGCCCGAGTGCATCGCGATGGATGCCGAACGGATTCCAGAACCCAGTCGCTACGCGGTGCAGTTTCTTCCCGTCGGCCGTACAACGAAAGATGCTGCCACCTTCGCCCCCGCCCGAGAGCGTGACGCCATCGGAGCCCACCAGCTTGTATGGCTCGCCAAGGTTCTCGCCAAGGCCAAAAACCAAGCTGCCATCTGGCTCGAAGCACAGGCCGCTGAGGCCGTTGTGCGGATAGGTACCCGGCGTTCGTAGCTCGATGATCCGCTCCACTTGGTCCGCCTTCCCGTCGCCATCTATGTCTTTCAGGCGCAGGATCTCGGCGCGGGTAGCCAGGTAAACCCAACCATCCGGGGATGTGGCCAGGTCCATCGAGTGGCGGGTCCCCTCATAGAACGTCTCGAACCGGTCAGCCCGACCGTCACCGTCGGTGTCGGCCAAGAGGCGAATCCGGTCCGCCTTGGGACCAGCATAGTCCTCAGGCGGAAAGTGGGTGTGCGACTCGATGACAAGCAGCCGCCCTCTGGAATCGAAAGTCAGCCCGATGGGGTGGACAATGTTCGGATCGCGTGCAAACAGGACCACTTCCAGCCGCGGATCAACCGCTTCAGGCCGAGCTTGTGCAACCAGCAGAAAGGCACAGAGTACCGGGCCGGTCATGGTGATTCACGCCGTCGTTGCCGTTGGTTGGGGTGTCTGTTGCAGTTTACCACCACCGTCGGATCGGGGATGGTCGAGACGCGGCTGCGCTAGTGCGGTGAAACCGCTCACGGACAACCCTGCTACGCTTCTAGCCGAACCAGCAATCTCAGCCCCGCTGTGGACGATAGGCCTGACGAGCCACCGGGCGGAAAAGCTGCATCGCCTCCGAGCACGCGGGGGCGAACTGGCCTGAGGAGCAGCGGTGATGGTCGCGCGCACGGCCCCCGCTTACCGAGGAACGCGTTTCGCCCCGTGCGATGCCGGCCAACTCCCCAGACCCGATCGAGTTTGCGGTCGGATTCGCCAGTGGTGGTTGGGCGCACCGAGCTTAGAAGTGGTACCGCATGGTCCCTTCGACGCGGAACGCCTCACCCGGTGCAAGCCCTTTGTACCGCGTCTCCCACCAGCTCAGTTCGATGCCAACTTCTAGCTCCGGGCTGACGTTCCAGATCAGGTTCGCGAAGTAGAAATGATTCTGGGTCCGCCGGCCGGGCGAAAGGTCGTCGTCGTTTGGGTCGTCGATGCCAAAGCCCACATGGGTGTGTAGATCGGAAGTCCAGTAGAGCCACAGCTCCACCCAGCCTCCCATCGCCCGGATCGCCTCACGTTCCACCGGGTCGATCCCCTGATTGATCCCGCCCAGAAAAGTGCCCAGCGCCTGGCCCATGAAGAACTCCCCCTGAAAACCACACCGCTCGCTAAACGGGTACCGCACATCGATGTTGAATGACCAGCTCAAGAAGCGGCGATCGTCCTCTGCCGGCGGCGTCCTGAAGTCGGTACCGTGCTGGGCGATATGCCCCGAGACACCGAACTGAGCCGGCTTGCCCGTGCCGTACCGATCCGGTCCAACATAGCCAATACGCCCCATGAGTGTAGGCCAGCCAGCGTCCTCCCCCTGGATATCTGGAGCGCCGACAAAGTCGCTGACGATCGTCTGGTTGATCGATGCCTGGGCAAGCCACTTCGAACCGTCCTCGGCTCTGAATGTGCGTTCGAGTCGAACCTGGGCACGGCGGTAGCCGATGTTGCCCGCCGCCCAAGCGACGGTGTAGTTGAGCACGTTGGGCCAGAGCGGCGAGATGAGATCCCAGGTCTGGCCCCCGAGGATGCGCCACCCGTCGCGGTAAAACTCACCGTAGGCATGCCTGAGAAGAACACCAGTGCGGTTCGCCGTCAGCGCGAAGCCGTGAAAGTCGAACTCGATCCTGCCACCGCTTTGCCCGCCTTGAATCTCCGGCCCGTAGATCTGAAAGCCCAGGCGAGTCGCGCGTGCGCTAACGCTGAAGGAGGGCTCCCCCTGAGTATCGTCCGAGTGCACGAACAGGACGAACGGTCCGGACACGGTGCGGGACGTGTCATAGGAGGCGTGC
>JALXBF010000137.1 GCA_026991575.1 Planctomycetota bacterium
TGTGGACCGAGGCAGGCTTAGTTTATGAGGAGATCCTTCGTCGCTGGCCACGCGAGGGCTCGGCACTGGACCGGCTGATCCGGATCCGCTTGCAGCAGCAACGGGTGGTCGAGGCAATCAAACTCGCCCACCGATTGAAAGCCTTGCCCGGGTGGGAAGCCACCGGCTATCTGCTGCTGGGACTGCTGGAGTTCGAACGGCACCAGTTTGTCGACGCGGCCAAGTACCTGGAGCAAGCCATCAAGCTGGTGCCGGACCTGGATCCGGAGAAGACGCACGTCGACAAGGACGTTGTGTTGCTAGCCTACGCGGAGTGCCTCTATACGCTTGGCCGATTGGAAGAGGCTATCCAACGTGCCCAGGAGGCACGTGATCTATCGAACAAGCCCGACCCGTGCTACATCCTGGGCCTGTGCTACCAGCAGAAGGGTGATACGGAGAAGGCGCGGCAGTTTTTTGAGGAAGCTGTCGCTCGCGACCCGACCCATCTGCGTTCGCTTGTTGAGTTGGGCAAGCTGGCGCTGATGGAGCGTAAGCCTGAGGAGGCGGTCAAGTGGTTTGAGAAGGCAACGGCACTTGCCCCGTCCGACGACGGTGCCTGGCAGGGGCTCATCGCCGCGTACCGCCAGATGGGCGACCACGAAAAGGCCGAAGAGATCGCCCGTCGGCGACGGCGCCGCCGTTAGACAGCTCAATACGCAATGGCTGGCTCATTCCACGCTTGGGGAACCTACGACGGATGATGCACCGCAGTCGAACCCTCACACATCGCTTCTCCGTGCTCGCCGCACGCGGCGCCGTGCTCGGGAGCGTCGCTGCTGCCCTGTTGCTGGCGTTGCAGCTGCTGGCGGGACCGGGCTGCCTCTTCTCCGAGCGCAACGTTGCGGATGAGTCGACCGAACCGGCGGCTAGCAGAGGCGCCGATGGGGCGGCGGCACACGCCGAGCCGGCGGCCAGCGTGCAGGACGGCGAAGCCGAACCGGCCGAATCGCCGGCCCCTCCCCGAGGTCCGATCTATTTCGAAGAAGTTGCCGGTCAGCTTGGGTTGCACTACGTCACGTTCTCCGGAACCACTGAAGAGAAGCTGTTCCCGACGGCTAACGGCAACGGGGTCGCTTTCCTCGACTACGACCAAGACGGCTGGCTGGACGTTTACTTCGCCAGTGGAGCCGAGCTTCGTACGGGCAAGAACGGCCCGCCGAATGGCCTGTTCCGTAGTCTGCACGCAGAGCGGTTCGTGGCGGTGGAACGTCAGGCACGGGCCGATTACGTTGGCTTCACCCAGGGGCTGGCTGTGGGCGACTTCAACAACGATGGCTTTCCGGACATCTACCTTGTCCGCTACGGCCCCAACATCCTGCTGGAAAACAACGGCGATGGTACGTTCAGTGACGTGACGGCAACCTCCGGCACCGGTGACCCGCGCTGGGGCACAAGCGCGGCGTTCCTTGACTTCGATAGCGACGGTGCGCCCGACTTGTACGTGTGCCACTACGGCAAGTGGGACCTTCGCTGGCATGATGAGCACCGGTGCGTGATGGGCAATCCCCCCGAGCGGGTCTATTGCAGTCCCCGTCTGCTGGCTCCCGAAATCGATGCCCTCTGGCGCAGCGACGGCCGCGGCCGGTTCACGGACGTCTGTTCAGAGTTGGGCATCAATCGTACGGACGGCCGCGGTCAGGGGGTGGTCGTCTGCGATGTGAACAACGACGGCCTGCCAGACATCTACGTGGCCAACGACATGACGCCGAACTTCCTTTTCCTCAACAAGGGCAACGGTCAGTACGAGGACATCACCGACACGTCACTGGCTGCGTACAACGCCGAAGGCCGTGAGGAAGCGGGTATGGGGGTGGACGCGTGCGACGTGAACGGAGACGGCCTGCCCGAACTGATCGTGACAAACTTCTACAACGAACACAACACGATCTACATGAACCAGGGCGGAACCCTGTTCATGGACATGAGCTACCAGTGGGGAACGGCCTCCGGCAGCATGACGGTGGTGGCATGGGGCACCGGCTTTGAGGACTTGGACAACGACGGCGATGTCGACCTGTTCGTAACCAACGGCCACGTGGACGACAACCTGGACCGGGTCAGCGAGCGGTACGAACCGTACAAGCAGAAACCTGGGCTCTGGATCAATCGTAACGGTCGCTTCCATTTCGCACCCGACACGGCCGGTCCCTATTTCCAGGGCGTCTATCCGGGCCGTGGCGCAGCGTTCGGCGACTTTGACAACGACGGGGACGTTGACATCGTCGTCTCCTACAAGGACGAGCCGGCCTCATTGCTCCGCAATGTCTCGGACCAGCCGCACCATTGGATACAGCTGCAGTTGGTTGGCACGATCGCCCTGCGCGACGCCATTGGTGCACGGGTCGAACTGGTCGCCGGGGACACGAAGATCGTCCGGCACCTGCGCGGTGGTCGCAGCTACGCCTCGGCACATGACTACCGCCTCACCATCGGGCTCGGCCCGGCCGAGAAGGTCGATACGTTGACGATCTACTGGCCCGGCGGGGGCAGGCAGACGCTGGAGAACCTAGCCGTGAATCGGCGCTATCGCATCGTCCAGGAGTTCCCTGGCCCATGAGCCCCTTTCCGAGCAGGCCTCTGCCGCCGTGGGCCGACACCCTCCCATTGACCAACTGCAACCAGTTGAACTGGCCAGACGAAGTCAGTATCCTTGCGCTGTGCTCTGTGTCTGGGTAGTTATGCATGTGGTGCGGAGTTATCCCGTATCGGAGGCTTCGTCATGCAGCTGCTGGCTGCGTTCTCCTTCGACTTGTCTGACCCGATGACGTGGTCGGTGTTGATCGCGGCCGTAGCCGCCGTGCTCGTACTGCTGACCTTCCCCGCCGCCAAACTTGGTGCCCAAAAAGTGCAGATTCCCATATGGGTACCGATTGCCATTGCGGTGATCGCTTTTCTCGGTGCCGGCGCGGGCGCTTGGGTGTACATCACCAAGCCGATCGAGTTGGAACGTTCGCCATATGAGTACAGCGAGGAAGCAATGGTGGTCCAAGCAGAGGGAATGTCTGAAGCAGAGCTACCGGGCGGCGGTGGCATGGGGATGATGGGCATGGGGATGCCGGCGCCAGGCGGCGCGCCGGGCGGTTATCCGGGTATGGACCAACGCCCTCCCGGCGGCGAAGGGGCTGGCGGCGGCCGGTTCGCCCGGTTTCGCTTGATTGGTACGCTGCGCACGCTCCAACAGCTCGTAGCCAGCGGCGAGCTGAAGCTGACCGACGACCAGAAGGCCAAGCTCGTCGAACTCCTTCAGCCTATCGCCCAAAAGGAAGAGCTCACCGATGACGACATCCGGAAAGCCACCGAGACGATCACGGCCGCGTTGACCGAAGAGCAGCGGAACGGGCTGCGGCAGGCCGTTCGCCAGCGGCGTGCGGCCGCACGCAAGGGGGCACCGCGCAAAGGTCGTCGGCCAAGGGTCAGCATCCAGGAACTCGCCACCCAACTGATCAACGCCTTGCAGGGCCAGGTGCCCGCAGATTCAGCGGAACAGGAAGCGGCGAAGAAGCAGGAACGCGCAAGCGAGTCTACAACTAAGTCGGCGCCGTCATCGAAGCAGCAGCAGTCTGCTCCGGAAAAACCCGAGCAGTAGCGCTCGCCGTTCCACCGCCGGTTTGCGCCTCGCCCGTTGCATCCACCTACTGTCCTCACCGGCAACGGGTCAAGCGGATCGTCCCTGAACCCGAAGCTCAACCGTCCAGTCCGTGCCCATGACAATCAGCTCGTCCCGAGTACGTATCTTCGCTCTGGCCGTCCTTCTGGTGGCTGGCCTGTCCGCAGCAGCCATCCTGGTCAGCGTCTCGCGGCGGGCGGTCCAAACGAACCTAAACCCGCTTGGCTTCCGCAACCTGTCCGGAAACGTTGGCTACGTCGGGGACCGTGCGTGTGCCTCTTGCCACGAGAGCATCGCGGAGACATATGCCCGCACCGGAATGGCACGCTCCTGGCAACCGCTTGCGTCGGCGGAACTCATCGAACAGACCAGCGACAAACCGATCGTTGTGCCCGATCCCAGGACCGGTCTGCAGTACGAGGTGCATCGGGAAGAGGGTCGCTTGGAAGTGGTCGAGTTTCGCGAATCGGATGAGGGCAGGAGATGGCATGAATTGAGAGTGATCGCCAGCTATGTGCTCGGGTCAGGCCATAAGGGCCGGAGCTACGTCGCAGACTTCGGCGGCTACTTGCAGTTGCTGCCGGTTTCGTGGTACAGCTATCCGCAGCAGTGGGCACTCAGCCCGGGTTATCGCTATAAGAACCACCGCTTTGGTCGGCCGGTCATTCCGCGGTGCATGGCTTGCCACAACAACTACGCGGACTACG
>JALXBF010000138.1 GCA_026991575.1 Planctomycetota bacterium
CGGGCTGTCGACCGGATGACGGGCGAAACGGCGGCCGTTAAGGTGCTGCGGCAACGCTGGAGTAGCGACCCGGCGTCGATCGAGGCGTTCAAGCATGAGGCCAGGGTTGGGTTGATGCTGCGGCATCCGAACATCGTGCGGGTGGATGAGGTCGGCGAAGCCGACGGGCAGTATTACATTGGTATGGAGTTTGTCGAGGGGGGGAACTTGCGCCAGTTCCTGAAGATCCGCGGCCGGCTCAGTGAACAGGAGGCGCTGCCGTTGATGGTCGACATGCTGCGCGGCATGGCCTATGCATTCGACAAGGGCGTCACGCACCGCGACCTGAAGCTCACCAACGTGCTGATTTCGGCAAAGGGGACCGCGAAGCTGGTCGATTTCGGACTGGCCACACTGCACGTCAGCGAGCAGCGTGCTGAGGAGGCTCACGGACAGCGCACCGTCGAGTACGCCCGGCTGGAGAAGATGACCAACGCGCCGGCGGGTGATCCACGCAGCGACATCTTCTTCCTGGGGTGCATCTTTTACCAGATGGTGACCGGAATGCCGCCGATCCCGGAGAAGAAGGGCCGAGCCGCTCGGATGCTTCGCACCCGGCTCGATAACATCCGGCCGGTACTAGAAGTCGAGCCGACCGTCAACAAGGATCTGGCGCGGATCATCGACCGAATGATGGTGCTGAACCCGGATCTGCGTTACCAGACGCCGCACGCCGTGCTCGAAGACCTGCGGGTGCTGGGCAAGCTAGAGACGCTGCCCGAGGTGGAGCAGCACAGCCAGCAGGTGCGCAGCGCAGCATCGGGCGATCAGAAGCCGACGGTGCTCTGGATGGAACGGGACGGCCGGCTGCAGGTGGCCGTGCGCGAGCGGCTTCAGAAGGTGGGCTATCGAGTGCTGGTCATCGGGGATCCGCAGCGTGCGCTGCGCCGGTATCGGGAAACAGAACTGGACGGCGTCATCATCGACTGCGAAACCGAAGGGCGTGCCGGGTTCGAGGCCGGTCTGGAAATGCTACGTCATGCCGACAGCGTAGGTCGGAAGCTGGCTGCCGTGTTCCTGCTGGGACCAGACCAGGCGTCGTGGCGGGAAGAGCTCAAGGCCATGAGGACCGCGCGGGTCATCCAGAAGCCGGCCTCGTGGAAGGATCTGAAGGCGGTGATCACGACCTTGCTGCCGGTGGCCCAGACCGCTCAGTAGCCGCCATAGCGGGGCGGGTGTGCCGGGGGGTGGTCAGGACGGGAACGGCCAGTCCTTGCCCAGAGCTTTTCGCTGCACGGCCGTTAGCTGCTCGATGCCGCGGCGTGCGAGACGGAGCATCTCATTGAGTTCCTTCTGATGAAACGGTGCCGTCTCACCCGTGCCCTGAAGTTCGACGAAACGACCGGTGCCGGTCAGCACAAGGTTGAAGTCCACAGCGGCCTGGGCGTCCTCCTCATAGTTCAGATCCAGCAAGCATTCGCCGTTGACCAACCCAACGCTGACTGCCGCAACGCTGTCGGTCAACAGGTCGGCGGGGCGGGTCCCGCGGGGTAGGATCTGCTTCAAAGCGTCCACCAGCGCGATGAAGGCTCCGGTGATGCTCAACGTTCTCGTCCCGCCGTCGGCCTCCAGCACGTCGCAGTCCACCCAGAGCGTGGTCTCGCCCAGGCGGTCCAGCCGCACAATGGCACGCAGGCTACGGCCGATAAGGCGTTGGATTTCAACCGTTCGCCCGTCCACCCGGCCGCGGTCGCGCGAACGGCGCGGCGTTGTGGAACCGGGAAGCATGCCGTATTCGGCCGTCAGCCATCCCTGGCCGCTGCCTTGCAACCAGGGCGGGACCCCTTCGACGGCCGAGACGGTACACAGGACGGTGGTGCGGCCGGCGCTGATCAGGACGCTGCCGGCGGCCATTCTCGTAAACCGGCGACGCACCTTCACGGGGCGTAGTTCATCAGCCGCTCTGCCGTCGCTTCGCATGACCGGCTACAACTCCGTGCTTGCCGTAGTACGGCTGCGCCTCGTCCGGCGCCGGCTTGTTGACCGCTGCCGTGAGCCGGCAAACAACCAGGCCAGCAGTCCTTTCTGCGCGTGCAGACGATTCTCCGCTTGCTGCAACACCGCGCTCTGAGGCCCGTCGAGCACCTCATCGGTGATTTCTTCGCCGCGGTGCGCGGGCAGGCAGTGCATGACACGGCAGTGCTCCGGCGCGCGCGCCAACAAGGCGGCATTGACCTGGAACGCTCGGAACGCACGCTTTCGCTGCCGACTTTCTCGTTCCTGTCCCATGCTCGTCCACACGTCCGTGTAGATCACATCGGCATCGGCTACTGCGCTGGCCGGATCGGACGACACTTCCACCGTGCCTTGGCCGGGCAGCTGCTCCAGGCGGCGGAGGAATGCGTCATCGAACCGGTAGCGGTCCGGTGCGCAGAGCCGGAAGCGCCAGCCGAGGTACTTGCACGCAATGGCCAGCGAGCGGGCCACGTTGTTGCCGTCGCCGACGAAGACAACCGTTGGGCGTGCCCGAAGGCCGAACAGCTCCACGATTGTCAGCGCATCGCCCAGCGCCTGGCATGGGTGGGCCAGGTCGGAGAGTCCGTTGATGAGCGGGACCTGGAGGTGTTGGGCCAGCTCTTCCAGCAGCTCGTGGCGGTACACCCGTAGCACCAGCGCGTCGACGTACAGCCCGCTGACTCGGCCAAAGTCCGCCAGCGACTCACGCGTGCCGAGGCCCACGTCGCCGGCGGAGACGTACGTTGCCGCGCCACCGAGCTGCGCGACAGCTGCCTCAAAGCTAAGCCGCGTCCGCAGTGAGGGCTTCTCGAACAGCAAGGCGACGAAGCGGCCGCGAAGCGGCTGGGCATGCGCACGGGATCGCTTCAGCTCTGCTGCACGCCGCAGAATGACGCGGAGCTCCCGGGGGGTCAGACTATCGACATCCAGCAGGTGACGCACCGACCCGGACGGCGCAGCTAGTGTAGTCTGGCGATCGCTTCGCACAGTACCTCGCATCCTTCCTCTGCCTGTTCCTCGCTCAGGTTCAGCGCCGGCAGAAGCCGTATCACAGTACCGGCTGTGCAGTTGATCAGCACTCGTCGACGAAAGCATTCCTCCACCACCGGGGAACCGTCCACGTAGAGCTCGACGCCGATCATGACCCCCCGGATGCGGACCTCCTTCACCACCTCGCACTGTTCACACAGCGCCTCCAGACGGCTGCGGAAGTAGTCAGCGAGCCGCCCAACATGATCCAGGAGGTTTTCCTCCTCGATGGTCTCGATTGTCGCTAGAGCGGCTGCGCAGGCGATCGGGTTGCCGCCAAAAGTTGACGCATGCGTGCCGGGCTGCAGCGCGGCAGCCACCTCAGAACGGGCAATCAGGGCGCCACAAGCGACGCCACCGGCCAGGCCCTTGGCC
The DNA here is from genome assembly GCA_026991575.1 of Planctomycetota bacterium. Lineage (GTDB taxonomy): Bacteria > Planctomycetota > Planctomycetia > JALXBF01 > JALXBF01 > JALXBF01. The sequence continues at coordinate 3,400 of JALXBF010000138.1, forward strand.
AGTGTGATCGCGTCCGGCACGACGTCTTCCCACTGGAACGCGAACCATTTACCCGTGCGGCCCAACCCGGTCTGAACCTCGTCCAGGATGAGCAACACGCCCGTTTCGTCACAAAGGGCCCGGAGGGCGCGCAGGTAACCGTCGGGAGGCACCCGGACCCCTCCCTCGCCCTGGATGGGTTCCACAAGCACCGCGGCCGTCTCGTCATCGATAGCCGCGCGCACCGCGTCCACGTCGCCGTACGGCACGTAGCGAAAGCCGGGCACCAGCGGTTCAAAGCCCTGGTGATACTTCGGCTGTCCCGTGGCCGTCAACGCGCCGAACGTGCGACCATGGAAGCTCTGTTCGCACGTGATGATCTTGTACCGGTTCGCGCCCCGGCTGCGGCCGTATGCGCGGGCGAGCTTCAAGGCAGCTTCCACCGCTTCGGCACCCGAGTTGCAGAAGAAGCACTGCGCGCCGTCAAAGGCCCGCTCTGCCAGCGCCTGCGCCAGCCTCCCCTGTGGTTCCATGTACCAGGTGTTTGGCACGTGGATCAGCTCACCCACCTGACGGCGGACCGCTTCGACCACCCGAGGGGGGCAGTGACCGAGCAGACCGCAGCCCCAGCCGGGAAACAGATCCAAGTACCGCCGGCCGTCCGCGTCCCACACATAGGATCCCTCGCCGCGGACCAGCACCACCGGGTACCGCCGGTAGTTCGGGATCACATAGCGGTCGAACAGGGCGATGATCTCATCCGAACCGGGCATCGTGGCTCCTCACGCCAGAAAACGATCTCAGTCCGGGACAATCTCCGTACCCACGCCACGTTGGGTGTAGATTTCCAACAGTAGGCTGTGCCGCACCCGTCCGTCGACGATGTGCGTCTTGCGTACGCCCGCTTCCAGACAGCGCAGGCAGGCTTCCACCTTGGGCACCATGCCTGCGTCGATTACCCCTTGTTCAATGAGCGCACGGCACTCGCGCGCACTGAGGCTGTCGGCCAGCGAAGCCGGATCGCCCCGGTCACGCAACACGCCGCCTGTGTCGGTGAGCACCACCAGCTTCTCTGCCCGCAACGCGGCGGCAACGGCTGCGGCCGCTGTGTCCGCATTCACGTTCAGCAGCTGGTCCACGTCGCCTGCATAAGATGGGCTGCCCTCCTGCAGTGCGATCGGGGGCACGATCGGCACCACGCCCGCCTCGCACAGTCGCGACAACACAGCCGTCTCGACCCGTACCACCTCGCCCACACGTCCCAGATCGATCCGCTGACCGTGCTCATCCGTCAGCGTCAATGGTCGTGCAAAGAGCACGGGCGTCGTGCGAAAGTGCAGCCCTACGGCCAGTCCCCCCAACTGCTCAATGGCGTGCACCAACTGCCGATTGATCTCATCGACCAGCACGCGGGCGACAATCCGCAGCGTTTCCAGATCGGTGTACCGGCGGCCCCGAACGAACCGTGGTTCCAGACCGGCTGCTGCCATGGCACGCGAGATTGCCTTGCCACCCCCGTGCACGACGACCGGCCTCATGCCAACCGTTTCCATGAACACGATGTCTTCCAGCGTGTCGCGCAAGGCGGCGGGATTGTCCATGTACGAGCCGCCGATCTTGATGACGCTAATCTTTCCCCGGAAGGCGCGGATGTAGTGCAGTGCCTCGATCAGCACTTCGGCCTTCCGGATTGCTTCGGCCACCGCCGCTTGTCGTTTGCCCGTTTCCGCTGCCAAAGTTGCCTTACCCAGTGATCTTGCTGTCGTGAGGAACCATTAAGTTTAGGAAGTTGACAAGCGCCTGCGTAGCGGCAGCGGTTCTGTCAGGGACGACGGGCCAGCCGATCCAAGCGCGAACGCCGCCTCTGGAGCCTCTGCCCGCTACGGCCTTCGTCTCTCTTCGGTGCCGCCCCCCGCGGGCCGGTGTTCTCCATCCTGCTGGCCCGCGCGCCAGTGCGGCTGCTGGCACCAGCGCCGCCGTGCCGTGCAGCGCCTCAAGCTGTACACCTTCGCGGTGGTGGCGACAACATGTGCCCTGGTGGCTGCCCTTGACGGGACGGTGCGGCTGAGGTATCTGCTAGTCGGTCATGGCAAGCCACCTCGCACGAGCGTGTGCGGTCAGTTCCAGCCAGGTCGGAGGGCGAACCGTGAGATCGGCCAGTGTCATCCTCACGTTGGCCACGGCAATCGTTGCGCTTGCTGCCTCGGACGCATGGGCTCAGGCACGTAACGGTAGTAGCACGAAGCGGCGGCTCTTCGAGTTGCCATCCCTGTCGATCGGCAAACGGCGGCCGCAGACAAGCACCGGCTATGAGCTGACACGACAAAACGGTCCTTACATGGTTCTGGTAACCACGTTCCTGGGACCGTCGGCCAGGGCCAACGCTTTGAGGCTGGCCAGGGAGCTGCGCCAGGACTATGGCATCGACGCGTACATCTACGAATGGACCGGCAACAAGGCTACCTCTCAACTCATGCCCAAACGCCTCGGGTGGTTCAGCCGGTTGAACCAGGTAGCCGTTCTCGCCGGCAACTTTCAGTCGATGGATGGCGCTGCCCAGCGGGCCCTGCGCCGGATTAAACGCCTCCAGCCGAAGACACTCAAGGACCAGGGACCGTTCCCCCTGCGCGGTGCCATCCTGGTGTACAACCCGCTCATTCCCCCCAGCCTGCGGCCGAAGCGGAAGCAACGGGACGAGCTGTTGGCCAAGATCAACCAGGGGCCGTACAACATCATTCACTGCAAAGGCAAGTACACGATCCAGGTTGCTGTCTGGACCGGACAGGTGCTGGTCGGCCCAGAGGCAGATAAAGAGCTGAAGCCGTCCCAGAAACTGTACGAAGCGGCCTCCAACGCCGAAGAGCTCGTGCGGCTGCTGCGCAAGGCCGGCTACGAGGCGTACGTCTACCACGGCCGTCAGGTTAGTGCCGTTACGGTCGGTTCATTCGACCGCACCGATGATCCACAGATCGGTGCGCTGATCCAGGAGCTGGCCGGCAAGAAGTTCGGCAAGCACCGGCTTCTGAAGCTACCGGTCCTCGTGCACACGCCGGAGATCTGAGCAGTTCTTCTTCGGCTGCGAGCCGACTTCTTCCGGCTGACACCACCGGTAGCAACAGTCGCTACCTTCCACGGCGACACCGCGCCGCTTGAGCTCGTCCCAGACGAGCTTGCCCAACGGATTGGTGCCTCGGCTCAAGTAATCGGCCAGGTGAGCATGCAGGCACTTGACGTGCTCGGGCCGGGTGATGCCGGCCAGTCCGGTCTGGAACAGGATCCACCGCTGGCGGGCCAGCGACGGATCCTGTTCCAACCTTGCCCGCCAGCATGACGGCAGCAACGCGCGGCGCAGCGAACAGATCTCCGCATGAACCCGCTCCAGCTGCGACCGTAATCGTTCGTCCCGGCTGACCTCTTCCTCGAGCCGTTGGATCCAGCCTTTGGCCTCCAGTTCGTCAACGGCACGGACGAGCAGCGGACAACTCAACCAGAAGACCGAACTCTCCGCCGCGATTGTCTGGTCGACGATTCGCAGGGGGGTGCAGAGAAACGCCTGCGGGTAGCCGTGACGGCAACGACGCGTGATGCCCAGCATGAACGTTGCGCGGTGCCGGAGCTGCTTCCGCTCAACCACCTCGCGGTCCAGTTCGCTCGGTACCTCGAACGGAATCGGCCGCTGTTGCGGTGGCGGCGGGCTGTCGGGCACGACACGATACTCGTGCGGTCGCTGGGGACGCTTGCCGGTCATCTGCGTTGTCCTGAGTCACGGTCCAGAAGAAACGCGGATCGCCGAGCCGACCGGCCCGTGCTGTAACAATGAATGCTACTGTCTTGGTCTGGGCACCGTTGTGGAGGAACGGACGTGACCATCGTGCTGGCGACCAGAAACCGCAAGAAAGCCGAGGAGTTGCTGGACCACCTCGCTGACTTGCCGATCACGTTCCGAACGTTGGCCGAGTATGCGGATGCTCCGCAGGTGGTTGAGGATGGCGACTCCTTCGGGGCGAACGCACGCAAGAAGGCGATCACGGTCGCCAGGGCGCTGGGGCTGTATGCGCTCGGGGAGGACAGCGGTCTGGCAGTCGACGCACTCGGCGGTCGCCCCGGGATCTACTCGGCGCGGTACGCCGGTCCCGACGCGAGCGACGATCAGAACAACGCGAAGTTGCTCGAGGAGCTACGCGGTGTGCCGCTGTCCAAGCGCACGGCGCACTACGTATGCCACATCGCCGTCGCTGCGCCGGATGGTACGGTGGTGGCGGAGGCGGAAGGGCGCTGCCATGGCCTGATCGGTGTTGAGCTCCGCGGCACGCAGGGCTTTGGCTATGACCCGTTGTTCATCATTCCGGAGTACCACAAGACATTCGGCGAGCTGGGCCTGACGGTGAAACGCTGGCTCAGTCACCGGGCACGAGCGTGTGAACGGATTCGTCCGAAGTTGCTGCGGTTGGCGTCACGTGCCAGCGATCCGTGACCGCGCTACTCCGGAACGCGGCGACCATAGCGGAGCGACAAGGGGACTTCTAGCCCGTGTTTCTCCATGAGCCTTTCATCCCCCAGCAGTTCCTCGGCCGGTCCGTCGGCAAACAGCCGGCCGTGATCCAGCACCAGCACACGCTCGCAGAGCTCGAGCACGAGTTCCAGGTCATGGGTCGCAATTAGCGTGGTGCGCTCTAGCGAGCGGATCAGCTCGATGAACTGGCGACGGGCGCGGGGGTCCAGGTTGCTTGTCGGCTCGTCCAACGCGACGATCTTCGGATCACACGCCAGCACGCCGGCAAGGCACACCCGTTTGCGCTCGCCAAAACTGAGATGCTGTGGCAAGCGGTCCTCGTAGCCTTCCAGGCCGACGGCTGCCAGTGCCTCGCGTGCGATCCGGACCGCTTCCTCCGTACTGTAGCCCAGATTCCGGGGACCAAAGGCGACGTCCTCCAGGACCGTCGGACAGAAGAGCTGGTCGTCCGGATCCTGGAACAGCAACCCGACCATGCGGCGCACTTCAGGGTAGTTAGCCTCCACCACGGGTGTCTCGTACACCCAGACACGTGGCTCGTCCGTGTGCTGGTGCTCTGGGACCGGAAAGTCATGACTGTGTGCGTAGCGACGACGTCCGGGCAGCACGCCGTTAAGGTGAAGTAACAAGGTTGATTTGCCGGCCCCGTTCGGCCCGATGATAGCCACCGATTCTCCTTCGGTGATTTCGAACGAAATCGACTCCAGGGCCATGCGGCCGTCTGGGTAGTGGAACGTAAGATCCGATACGCGGAGGGCCAGCGGTCTAGTCATGGGTGCTCGGTGTATTCTCCCCACCAGGCTTGCGGCCGGCTGCTGTCACCATTCGTGGCGCGATCGGTTCCGGCCAGCCGTTCTCTGGCTGCCAGCCGCGGGCGATCATGGCAGCGTAGACCCGCTCACTGCGTTCAAACGCTCGCACCACCAGCACGGCGAGGAACCATCCCATGTCGCGCAGCTCAGCGAACAGGTTCGGATGAAAACTCCGGCACTCCCGGGCTCGTCTCATGCGCTGGAGTTCATCCACGAAGACCGACCCATAGCGGTGCATGAATGCGGCGGTGGCCAGCAGCAGCGAGGGCAGGCCAAGCCGACCGAGGGCATGGAGCAGTGCCGGCACCGGCGTGGTCGCGGTCAGGACAAAGACAACCGCGACGGCCAGCGTAATCCGTACTGCAAGTTCGACGGCCTTAAGCCAGCCGGCCTGAAACCCGCTGGAAAGCAGGAACAAGAGGGCAAAACCGAGGATGGCCGGCAGCACGACGAGCCACCGCTTCAGGAACTGGAGCAAACTCAGCTGGCTGTACCACCACAGTACTGCCACGACCAAAGCCACGCCGGCCAGGAGCCACCAGCGCTGGAAGGTGCCTGCTGAGACGGCAATCAGGCCGATCAGCGCAAGGCACACGCGCCAGCGAGCATCCTGTCGGTGAACCATCACCGATATCACAGGTTGTGTGCGTCCAACCGGAGGATCAATGGTGACTCGTCGGACCTTCCAGCCGGCGGGCGCGGACGGCGAGGATAGAGGCGAGGGCAAAGGTGAGCAAGACCCCGACGGCCGATGCGATAGCGCCCCCAATGGCCGCATTCTGGAACACGGCCAGCGAGTAGTCCGGCATCGGGGCCGGGATCAGCGGCTCGTCTGCTTGCGGTTCGACTGACAGACGCGCCATCGTTGCCTCCAGACCATCAGGGAGTGTCGAGGCGAACGGGGCCAGGATGATGGCGACTGTTAGGGCCACGATCAGACCTACTGCAATTACCTGGCCGGCCCGTTGCAACCGGCGTAGCGGCTGGCCCTGATAAATCAGGTCAGGCCGCAGCGTGGCCAGATAGCCGACTGCCAGGCCTGTGACCAGCGCTTCACCCACGCCGATGATCGCGTGCAACAGGAGCATGGGGCCGAGCACCTGGCTCAAGGCAACGTCGGGTCGGGTGGCAAGTTCGACCGCGCATGCGAAAGCGCCCAGGAACAGCGACAGCCAACCTGCCAGCGTGGCGCCGGCGACCAGGCCAGCCCGGCCCGGGATCCGGCGGCGCGTTTCGTCCATTACCAGGTACGCCACCGCGCAGCCAATGACGGCAACGTTCAGCAGATTGGCGCCCAGTGCCAGCACGCCACCGTCCTGAAACACCAGCGCCTGCACCGCGAGCACGACCCCCATGACGACCATACCCCCCCAGGGGCCAACGACCGCTGCGGTCAGCGCCGCGCCGAGCGGATGGCCCGAGACGCCTGCCGCGATCGGGAAGTTGAGCATTTGAATGGCGAAGACACAGGCGGCGAGCACGCCCAGCAGGGGGGCAACGCGCTCGCCCAACTCCCGGCGCACCCTTACGGTCGCGTAACCGAGCGCTGTTGCTGACACGGCTGCAGTAGCAGCCAGGGTGGCAGGGGGAAGGACCGTTTCAGGTATGTGCATAGTCGCGATCTCCGCCCCAGGGATACCGATGCACGCTGCCGAACCGAGCGCGGCGGGTCCGCTCACATCGCCGCTTATTCTATTCCTGCGCGATGCCGGTCAGCTTGCTCAAGAACGAGAGTACCTCCTGCCAGCGGCTGGCGGCTTGCTCGAAATCCACCGCCATGGCCTTCACCGTGCGGCTGTCGAAGAACAGATGCCCTTCAGGTGGGGTGCTGTTGGCCTGCGGGCGACGCAACGGGATGTGGCCGCTGGGCCCCTCAGCCAGGGCTGCTTCCACTTCGGGCCGCAGGAGATAGCGGACCAGCTGCACGGCTTCCGATCGGTGTGGGGCCTGTTTGATCAGGGCGACGGTGGTCGGAATAAACAGTGTGCCCACGCCCTGCTGATCGGGGAACACGATCTCGACCGGTGCCCCACGACGGATCTGTCCAAGGGCGTCGTCGGTGTCGGTCAGCCCGACCGGGACCCGGCCGGCAGCTACCGCCTCGGCCACGTGACGATTGCCTGGAACCACCATCGGCTCGTTCTGCCAGAGTTGCTCAAGCCAGTCGCGTGCCTGTTGTGGTCCCATCTGTTCGAAGAGGCACACCATGTGGGTGGCGGTCGTTCCGAACAGCGGATTGGCTATCGCAAAGCGTCCCCGCCAGCGGGGCTCAGCCAGTTCGACGACGGTCTGCGGGTATTCATCCCGGGTCAGCAGCCTGGTGTTTACCAACAGGATGCGGGCGCGCGCGCCCAGGGCGTGCCAGGTTGCGTCCGAGGCGCGGAACGTGTCAGGAATGCCCGCCACTTCAGGCACCTGCACGGGTTCTAACGCACCAGCTTGCCGTAGCCTGAGCGTTCCCAAGATCTCGTTGTTCCAGAAGACGTCGCAGCGTACCCGGCCGGATCGGGCCTCCTGAAGCAGCAGGTTAACCAGACCGACCGTCTTGGCTGCTTCGGTGTCGGTCTTGGCCCGCACAGTGATCCCGGACTCCCGTTCAAATTCGGTGTAGATCGGACGAGCAAACTCGTCGTCTACGGCCACGTAGAGCACCACCTCAGGCCGCGCACGGCCGCAGCCCAGAGCGGCGGGGGCGACGCTTAGCAGCACCAGCAGCATTAGTCGAACGAGGTGAGGACGGCGCAGACACATGGCACGCGCTCCAGCTGGGCGGTGTGGGTCATGCTTCTCAGCGGGCAACACTCTGAGGTTGCTGTGCGGCAGGGGCAGCGGCTGCCGAAACCTCTGCAGGGGCCGGTTCGGGCCGTGGGGCGGTTTGGCCGCGCAACCGGGCGACGATCGTCAGGAAGCTAGGCACCAGTACGGGACGGACCAGGAACGTGTCGATGAGCACGCCGAACCCGAGGGCAAAGCCCAGCTCGATGATGGCCGTCAGTGTGCCGGTCATCATCGAGAAGAATGTTCCGGCCATGATCAGGCCGCACGAGCTGATGATGCCACCGGTGCGTGCCGTTGCGTAGCGCAAGCCATCCACCACCCCCCGCTTACGCTGCTCCTCGACCACACGGGACATCAGGAAGATGTTGTAGTCCTCGCCGACCGCCACGAGGATCACGAACAGGAAGAAAGCGACCTTCCAGTCCAGGCCAGGGAACGGCTGGCCGAGCAAGTGGGCTTTTGAGCGGAAGACCAGGTCGGACAGCCCCAGGGTCGCGTAGTAGCTGAGTAGCACGGTTGCCAGCAGATACAGACACGTTCCCGGCCGCCGGAGCAACAGCACCAGTACCGCGTAGATCGCGATGACGACCAGGACGTTGATCCGCCGCTCGTCGGACTGCGTCACGGCGCGGAGGTCCGCGACGGCTGCCGGCGTGCCGCCCAGCCCGATGACTGCCCCGGTCAGTGGATGGCTGCCTTCCTGGACAAAGTCTCGCACCACGGCTTGCACGCGTCCGACCGTGTCCAACGCTTCGTTGGAAAACGGCGGCACGTCGAAGACGACGAACAGACGGGTCACGGAGCGGTCGCGCGGGCTGACGTAATAGTTCAGCGCGGCGACGTTGGTGACGGTGCTGGTCAGCGGGCGGAAGACCTGGGTCAGGCCGCCAAGCAACCCCCCCAGGCCACGGCCACCCGAGGGCTGCTGCTGCTCGGCTTGCGTGAGCGGCTTGCCGGTGCCGAGCGGATCGACCACGCTGCGGACCCGAACCACATGAGGCACCTGTTTGATCCGTTCGGCAAGCTTGCCGATCGTCTCACGCGCTTCCGGCGAGACCAGTTCCGTTTCGGCGTCAAGGATCACCGCCAGCGGCCCCAACTCGCCCGGCTCGAAATGGCGGCTCAGCAGCTCATAGCCGAACTTGCTCTGACGCTGCGGTGAGAGCTCAGCCAGGAAGTCGTAGCTTACCGGCGTGTACGGCGCCCAGAGTGCGAAGGGCACCATCAGGCCGGTGGCGGCCAGCCAGATGCGGCCCGGCTTGCGCACGATCGCGGCACTGAGCCAGTCCCAAAACCGTTCGCCCAACGGTCCGCTGATGCCGTGGGCCTGCTCACCACGCTGTCGAAGTCGCAGCGGCCAGAAAGCGTACGGGCCCAACAGCCGAAGCAGGGCAGGGGCAAACGTCAGACAGCCCACCAACGCCACAGCCAGGCTGGCGGCCACCGCCGGCCCGGTGTAGCTGATCTTGCCGAACTGGGCGAAGTACATCATCGACAGCCCGAAGATCACCGTTCCGGCGCTGGCTACCAGGGCGCCCCCGACGCGAGCGATCGCTTCACGCACAGCCTCGGCCGGCGACAGACCGTGCTCCATCTCCTCGCGGAATCGGGCAATGAGAAACAGGCAGTAGTCCGTTCCGGCGCCGAAGAGCAGCACCACGATGAAGATGTCGGTGATCTTCATGACCTGAAAGTCGAACCAGGGGACCAGCGACAGTGATGCCAGCAGGCCTTTGCTGATGACGATTGCCAGCGTGATGGTGCTCAGAGGGATGAGCGTCAGGAGGGGGGAACGGTACACGAGCATCAGGATCAGCACGACCAGCACGATGGTCCAGATCAGCGACGCGTCGAGACTCTCCAGCTGCGCCTCCTGCATGTCGGCTCCCACGGCGGCCGAGCCGGTGACGGCGACCGTGATGCCCGGCGGGATCTCCCCCTTCTGACGCATTTCCTCAATGACGCCGCGGACGGTGCCGACCACCTCAATGACCTTGCTCGCCGTCAGCGGCCAGCCGCACCGCGTTACGATCGTGGTCGCACGGCCGTCTTTGCTGGTGAAGAGCTGACCCATGACCGGGGTCCGGTGGCTGCGCACGGGTGCAAGCCGGAAGTCACGATCCGCATACAGCGAGCGCAGCTCGTCAATCCGCCGGGCTAGCTCATCGACGAACGCAAAGTCCGCTTTGCTCAGCGGCCCGTCCTCGCGCACAACCACGACGACCAAGTCGCTGGTGCCGACGTCGGCCGGGAACGCACGCGAGAGGATCTCGTAACCACGCACCGTGGGATAGTCGGGAGGGAAGAAGCGGATGTCTTCGTCCTTGGTCACCTCACTGAACGGCGGGGCAAAGAAGTGCAAACCGCCCAGCACGGCAAACCATGCCAGACAGACCGCAAGCCAGTAGCGGCTTACTAGCCGACCAAGCTGCTCGAACATCGTTGTCCCGGTGCCTCAACTACAGCCTCAGTCCTTGACTACGCCGGCGCACGCCGCGTGGCACCCGCTGTCGTCCCGCTGGCCCAACAACCGTCAACTCAAGCGTACACCGCACCTGCGACCGTGTCAAAGCTGGCGCTAGCCGCCGTCGGCCACTCGGCGACCGACAGCACCGTCTGGGCAAACTAGGCAGTCTGCGGACCAGGCTTACCAGTCGATCCGCTCGAGCCGACCGTCGGCATAGGTTACGAAGGTGTGTGCCCCGCACGGGCTCAAGCCTAGTGCCACGAGCGGCTCGTTCCGAGTGCGCCGTTCGCGCTGGACCACGCCGGCTGCGTCCAACAACACCAGATATCCATCGAGTGTTGCCACGACGATCTTGGCACCGGCGAAATCCACGGCTGCCAGCCGACTGCCGGATCGGACCTGGTAGCTGCCCTCGTAGAATCCGTCGGCGCGATAGCGTTCCAGGCCATAGGTGAACGTGGGCACCAACACGTAGCGGCCAGTGCCTGGCGTGGCCAGCGGTCCCATCGGGCTCCAGACCCGCTCATCCCAGATCGACTTCAGCGCCAAGTCCATGAGCATCAGGAAGGTTGAGTCGCCTGCCACATACAGCCTCGGCTCGGTCACGACGAAGCACAGTGACCGCGCCGGCCGGAGCGTTTCGGTGCTGGCCATCTTCGTTCCGTAACGGTCCACCAACAGCAGCTTTCCCTGGTCGGTTCCGACCGCGAAGCATTCGCCGAACACGCTGCTGGCCACAGCCACCGGACCACTCAACGGCAGCGTCCACCGCTTCACGAGCGAACCGTCGACGCAGAGCAGCCCCCAGCCCTGCAGCGCAACCAGGACGTACTCAGCAGACGCGTCGATCGTTGCGTGGGCGATCCGGGAGCGCGACAACTGTCGCTCGGCGACGACGCGCCCCTGGTAGTCGAGTACGAACAGGTGTTGCTCCCCCCAAACGAGCACCCGGCGTGCCTCGCCCGCCAGTGCCATGCCCGCCAGCGGCACCGGTAAGCGGACCGACGGACCGGCATCCCCGGCTGTTGTCTCGACCGAAGGGTTCGTCACGATGACCAGCTCCGCACACTAGCCAAACTGCCAGTAGCGTACCAGCGCCGGCGGGAAATTGCGCAACACCACCGTCTGGCCGATTCCGTAGCGGCGTTGCCAGGCGGCGACCGCCGCGGCAATGCCCCTCAGCCGGCCCCGTTCCGGGCCCCAAGCGACAGCCAGACGAAGCGGGCGCAGCCAGAGGTACTCGAAAAAGCTCAGCACGCCGCCGTCGGCAGCGAGCCGACGGAAGGTGCGCAGAATGAGCCGCACCTGCTCGGCAGGGAAGTTGTTCATCGGTAGGCCAGAGATGATGAAGTCGAACTGCTCGGAGAGCAGGGCACGCTCGATCCGGTCGTGCACGAGCCGCACCTGAGCGGCAACGGACTTGAGCACCGGATCGTGTGCCAGTTGCTCGGCCAGGTGAGCCACGAATCGATCCGAGACCTCGACCAGGACCAGCTCGTCGCCGGGACGCAGAAGGCGGGCGATCCGTCTGGTGAAGACGCCCGTGCCTGGCCCCACCTCCAGGACCCGCACCGGGGCCGAGTGCCCGGCGAGGGGACGGGTGATCGCACGGGCTAGCGCATCGCTAGACGGCAGCACGGCTCCGGTCGTCTCGCGACGAAGCAAGAACTCCTGCAGAAAGAGAGCATATTCGCGAAACATCGCACGAATCCCTTGCCACCAGGCGCTGCCGTCCCACCGCCCCTACCCATTTTTCCGCTGCGCTCGGGACGGCATAACTGCGCCAACCGGATCACCGTACGCTCATGATGCTGGCCAGGCGATTGCGAACCCCGTTTGCCCAACCTATATTCGGTTGTGCAGCGGCACGCTGGGCAGAGAGTGCTGGTGACTCGGTGTCGTGGAGTGCGTGGAGTGCGATGAAACGGTTGTTCGGTCCCGTTAGCTTTCTGCTGCTGATCGCCTTCCTGCCTGTACCCGCGCCTGCGCTAGCGCCACCGCTCGGAGAGGGCGAGGAGCTGGACGACCTGCTGGTGCGTGGCTCAGCTCTGGAAAGTTCCGGGCAGTGGCAGAAAGCGATCGATCTGTACGAGCAGGCCCTTAAGCGACACCCGCAGTCGCGGCTGCTGCGCGAGAAGCTTTGGGAGTGTCGTGTGCACCGCTGTATCGCGCGGCGGTACGAGGATTCGAGCTTCACCGGACAGCTGATCCGCTTGCCCGAGGCGAAGCTGGTGGCCTTCTTCAGTGAAGTGGTCACCACGATCCAGGAGAACTACTACCGGACACCGGACCTGGCAAAGCTGCGTGCGGCCGCGTTCCGAAGCCTGCTGGTAGCCCTGCACAACCCGGTGTTCCGCAACCGTGCCCTCGGGCAGCTCTCCGAGCAGGATATCCGCGAACTGGAACAGTTCACGTGGATGTACCTGAAGCAGGGAGCCCACGGTAGAGTGACGCGTGAGCGGCTCGTGTATGACACGCTCCGGTTCGTACGCGAGTGCCGTTCCCGGTGGCAGCTGCGCGAGGCACCGATTCTTCTGCAATTGACCTTTGGCCTCAGCCAGGGGCTCGACAAGTACACGACCTGTCTGACACCGAAACGGTTGTCGGACCTGTATGCGCTCATTGACGGTGAGTTCGTGGGGATTGGCGTCGAGCTGAAGGGCAGCGACGACGGACACCTCGTCGTGACCAACGTGCTGCAGAACAGCCCCGCCCAGCGCGCAGGCCTGCGTAAAGGGGATGTGATCGTGGCAGTGGACGGGGTCCCGATCCAGGGCGAATCGGTCGAGCGTGCGGCCGATCGCCTGCAGGGCCCGGAAGGCAGCATCGTGCAGGTGCTGGTGCGGCGCGACCATTCGGACCGGCTGTTGGAGTTCCGTATTGTCCGGGGCCATGTCGAGGTGCCGAGTGTGGAACGCTATGAGATGCTGTCCCCCTCAGAGGGGATCGGCTACGTAAAGCTCGTAGCTTTTCAGCGCACCACCGTTCAGGAGCTGGTACACGCCGTGAACCAGCTCCGCCAGCAGAACCTCAAAGCGCTCATCCTCGACCTCCGTGGCAACCCGGGCGGATTGCTGTCGGCAGCCGTGGACGTGGCGGACTGTTTTCTGGATAGCGGCACGATCGTTTCCACGTCCGGCCGTGGCGAGGGCCAGTCGTGGACCTACTGGGCGCGACCAACCGGTACCTGGCACTTCCCGCTTGTGCTGCTGGTCGACCACGACAGCGCCAGCGCGAGCGAGATCGTGGCCGGCGCGATCAAAGAACACAAACGCGGGTTGCTCATCGGCGAGCGAACCTACGGCAAGGGAACCGTGCAGAGTATCCTGCCGTTGCACACCGTGAACGCCGGGCTCCGCCTGACGACCGCCGAGTTCCTCTCGCCCAGCGGGCGGCCGTACAGCCAGCGCGGCGTCGAGCCGGACATCTACGTCGCTGGCAGCAGCCCGGTAGGCCACGAGGCGGATTCCCCGTACGCCGCTGCCCTGAGGCTAAGCCGGGATCACCAGCTAAGGATGGCGCTGCAGAAGTGTCGGGAGCTGGTGGCGCGTCGGCCGGCAAGTCGGCACTAGCGCGCATAGCACAGGCTCTGCGGGCACCGTCCACGCAACGGGCCCCACAGAGCCTGGCGCCAGCGGTCAGAACAACGGGTTGTCGCACGGCGACGTCCATCGTCTCGTGCCTCAGAACCCCGCGGGGTACCCGAGCGCAAAACAAATGCCATGCCGTGCTGGTCATGAGCTGACAAGTCACGTCATCGCAAGGGGTAATGGAGGCCCTTCCCGGCTCTGCATGATCCCCGGGCGCGATACGATGCGCACCCAAGCGCTTTCAGAATGACGGCGCACGGCAGCGCCCGCTGCGGCAGGAGCTTGCGGCCGCCGGCGGCGGAGGACGTCGGGGAAGTCTCCGAACTGGCGCCCGTGGCGGTCGGGCGAGTACGGAAGGCAGCACGTCACAGCGGGGCTGTGGTATACCGGGCCATAGCTCGGACGGCGATCGAGCTGCAGGACGAGCGGGCCGGTGGGCTATACGGGCGTGCGGCCGATGGAGTAGTAGCGGAAGCCGAGTTGCTTGAGCTTGGCGGGCTCGTAGAGGTTGCGTCCGTCGAAGATGACGTGCCCGCGCATGAGCGACTTCATACGCTCGAAGTCCGGCAGGCGAAACTGGTTCCACTCCGTCACGATGGCTAGCGCATCAGCGTCTCGAAGTGCCTCATAGAGGTCCTCGTGGTAGGTGACTCGATCTCCCAGCACCCGCCGGGCATTGGCCATAGCTTCCGGATCATGGGCGTGCACCTCGACGCCGTGGTCCAACAGCTGCTTGATCAGGACCAGCGACGGGGCCTCTCGAACATCGTCTGTCCGCGGTTTGAACGCCAGGCCCCAAACCGCGATCCGCTTGCCTGAGAGTTTCCCGTCGAAGTGTGCCCAGATCTTGCCGAACAGCACCTGCTTCTGGTGTTCGTTCACGGCATCGACCGCTTCCAAGATGCGGGGCGGGACGCCGACCTGGCGGGCCAGCGCGGCCAGGGCGCGGACGTCTTTCGGGAAACACGAGCCGCCATAGCCGGCGCCCGGGAACAGGAACGCAAAGCCGATGCGCTGGTCGTGGCCAATGCCGCGGCGCACGTCGTTGATGTCGGCCCCAAGTCGTTCGCACAGGTTGGCCATCTCGTTGATAAAGCTGATCTTGGTCGACAGCAGCGCGTTGGCCACGTACTTGGTCATCTCGGCACTTTCCGGCGACATCACCAGAAACGGTCGGTCGGTGCGCAGGAACGGGGCGTAGAGTTCGCGCAGTTTGTCCGCTGCCTCCTCGGACCGGACGCCTACGACCACGCGGTCCGGCTTCGTGAAGTCCTCAACCGCCGCGCCTTCCTTCATGAACTCCGGGTTCGACACCACCTCCACCGGCACGCGCGCCTTTTCGCGAAAGCGAGCGTCCACCCGCGCGTTGGTACCCACCGGAACGGTGCTCTTGATAACGACGGTCTTAGGCGCGTCCGCATGCTCGGCCAACGCGTCGACGACGGCCCAGAGGTTGCTCAGGTCGGCCGATCCGTCGTCCGACTGTGGCGTGCCTACGGCGATGAAGATCAGCTCCCCGTGACGCGTTGCCTCTGCGATGTCCGTTGTGAACCGCAAGCGACCGGCGCGGGTATTGCGCTCGATGAGCTCCTCCAGACCCGGCTCGTAGATCGGCACGATACCCTGGCAGAGTTGTTCGATCTTGTTCCGGTCAATGTCCTGGCAAACGACGTCGTTGCCGCTTTCGGCAAAGCAAGTACCAGTAACCAGTCCCACGTAGCCGGTGCCGATGACTGTGATCTTCATCGCTGGCCTGCCCCAGATGATGCCAACGGTGTGGAGCCGGGACGCCGGCCCACTGAACCAGCTTGCCACAGACACGCGCGGCCCTGCCGAGATGCTGTCGGGTGGCCGCTGCCCGCCAGCGTGCTGGACGTAGTGCCTTGTGCCGTTCGCCCCACTAAGCCCCCTGGGGGCGCTTCAGCCAGAACTCAGCGGGAACCGGGTGTAGCCCCGGTTTGGTTTCGACTTCCACGTCGCCCAGCACACGGCTCTGACAGGCAAGCCTCAGCTTACCCTCGCGACCAATCGGCAAGAACGGCATCAGGGCAATCCGGACCCGTTCGATCACCGTCGGCGGGCTCAAGTTTTCACCGCCGCTGCGCACGACCACGGCGCACTTGCCACACATGCCATGTCCGCGGCAGTTCAGGTAGCGATGGATGCCCCTATAGAGTTCGATGCCGTTGGCCAGCGCCACCTCGCGGAGATTGGCCCCTTCCTCACATTCGACCGTCTTCCGCTCACGCACGAACGTGACTTTTGGCATCGCTAACGACGACTCCTCACCTGACGCATGTACCCGTTCTGACAACAGTACGCCCAATCATAAGCCCCGGTTGGTGGCGGTTCCAGGCGAACCTTGGGGCCGTTCGGCGGGGATTGCCCGCCGGACGTCCGTTAGCGGCTTGCGACCCGGTCATCGTCGGTTAAGCCGGTGCCGCTCGGTGGCGGGCGCCACGTTCCTACGGGGCCGGTGTCAATTCCGCGGTGAAGTCAAGCCAGTGGAAAGAATGGGTCAGCGCGCCGACGCTGATGCGGTCTACGCCGGTTTCTGCTACCGCACCCACCGTTTTGAGCGTGATGCCCCCGGAAGCTTCCAGCACGACGCGTGGCGCCACCCGGTCGCGCACCGCAACGGCTTCCCGGAGCAGGGCAGGGGACATGTTGTCCAGCAGCACGGCGTCGGGCTCACCTGCCAGGGCGTCATGAAGCTCCTGAAGCGTGTCTACTTCGATTTCCACGAACGTTCCTTCGGGTACCCGGCTGCGAACCAGGCGTACAAGCTCTGCCAGGCTGCCGCTGCGGCCGCCACGCTGCCACAACAGACGGTGGTTGTCCTTCAGCAGAACCGCGTCGTAGAGACCAAGACGGTGGTTCTTGCCACCGCCAGCTCGTACCGCGTATTTCTCCAGCAGTCGCCACCCAGGTGTCGTCTTCCGCGTGTCGTAGATGGCAGCCCTCGTGTGCGAGACAGCGGCCACGTAGGCTGCCGTTAGCGTGGCGATGCCGCTGAGCCGAGCCAACGTGTTCAGCAGGGTGCGCTCAATGGTGAGTAGCGTAGCGGCCGGACCGGTCAACTCCGCAACACACTGCCCGGCCGTGATCGGTTCACCATCGGCTGCATGCACAATCAGGCGGCAAGACTGCTCGACCGCAAATGCCCGCAGTAGCGTGGGGACAAAGGCCAGGCCGGCGAGCCTGCCCGCTTCGCGGCTCACCACGGCCAGACGAGCGCCCTGGCCGGCCGGCACGCACGCTCGCGACGTGATGTCGCCGGAGCCGCCCAGATCTTCCTCGAAGGCGGCCCGGAACAACCGGTGCGCCGCGGCGCGTTCTGCGGCTGTGGCTGCCATCGGGTGGATCACGCTCGAGTTGCTCTCCCCTTGCGCCCGTGCCGCTTACGGCGCCTGCGGCCGTTGCCGCCAGCGGCCAAGGCCAAGTCAGCCTCTTGTTCGCCGGCAAGCTGGCGGCGCAGGGCCATGATCCGGTCACGCAGCTCGGCGGCCCGTTCAAACTCCAGCGCTTCGGCTGCCGCATACATCTCTTCTTCTAGCTCCTTGATGTACTCCATCGTTGCCAGCTGCATCTCGCTGGCGTGGATCGCCCGTCGCACGGTCTCCCGTGCCCGGATCTGCTCCTCGATCCCGGCACGGATCGCCTTCCGGACGGTCTCGGGGGTGATGCCATGTTTGCGGTTGTATTCCAGTTGCAGCTGCCGACGGCGTTCGGTTTCTTCGATCGCACGCCGCATCGACTCGGTGATCTGGTCGGCGTAAAGGATCACTTCGGCGTGCACGTGACGAGCGGCCCGACCGATGGTCTGAATCAGCGACGTTTCACTGCGGAGGAACCCTTCCTTGTCCGCGTCCAGGATGGCCACGAGCGACACTTCAGGCAGGTCGAGTCCTTCGCGGAGCAGGTTCACGCCGACTACCGCGTCAAAGGTCCCCTCACGCAGCTTACGAAGTACCTCGACCCGTTCAAACGCATCCAGCTCGGAATGCAGCCACTCGCAGCGGATCCCCTGGTGACGCAGGTACGTGACAAGGTCTTCGGCCAGACGCTTCGTCAGGGTGGTTACCAGTACGCGTTCCCCCTGGGCGGCCCGTTTGCGGATCTCGCCCACCAGATGCTGCACCTGTCCTTCGGCCGGCTCGACCCGTACCTTCGGGTCAACCAGTCCCGTGGGCCGAATCACCTGCTCGACTACCTCCCCGCCGCACTTCTCCAGTTCGTACGGGCCCGGGGTCGCCGAGACAAAGATAACCTGGTTGTGACGAGCTTCCCATTCGTCGAATCGCAGGGGCCGATTGTCCAGCGCGCTGGGCAGGCGGAAGCCGTGTTCGACCAGAGTCTTCTTACGGCTGTGGTCGCCTGCGTACATGCCGCGCACCTGTGGCACCGTGACGTGCGACTCGTCGACAAAGAGCAAATAGTCCGGGGGGAAGAAGTCGTGCAGCGTGTACGGCGGCTCGCCGGGTTTGCGGCCACTGAGGTGGCGGCTGTAGTTCTCAATCCCGGGGCAGTAGCCGGTTGCCAGGAGCATTTCGATGTCGAACCGCGTGCGTGCTTCCAGGCGTTGTGCTTCAAGCAGCTTGCCTTGCTTACGGAACCAGGCGACCCGTTCTTCCAGTTCCTCTTCGATCGCGGCGACCGCTCGACGGATCCGGTCTTCGTGGAGCACGAAGTGTTTGGCTGGGTAGATGAACAGTTCGTCGAGCAGCTGCAGGGTCTCGCCGGTGACTGGGTGCACGGCGGCCAGCTGTTCGATCTCGTCGTCCCACAGTTCGATCCGGTAGGCAAAGTCTTCGTACGGGGGCCAGCATTCGACGATATCGCCGCGCACGCGCAGTCGGCCGCGGGCGAATTCCAGGTCGTTCCGCTCATACTGGATTGCCACCAGTTCGCGCAGCAGCTCATCGCGCTCGATCCGCTGGCCGACGCGCAGCCAGACGGTCATCGCGCGGTAGTCTTCCGGCGAGCCCAGGCCATAGATGCACGAGACGCTGGCGACGATGATCACGTCGCGCCGGGTCATCAGCGCGCTGGTAGCGGCCAGTCGCAACCGATCAAGTTCCTCGTTGATGGAGGCATCCTTCTCGATGAAGATGTCGCGCTGGGGGATGTAAGCTTCGGGCTGGTAGTAGTCGTAGTAGCTGACGAAGTAGTGCACTGCGTTGTACGGGAAGAACTCCTTGAACTCGGCATACAGCTGGGCGGCGAGCGTCTTGTTGTGCGACAACACCAGCGTGGGCCGGTTCATGCGGGCGATGACATTGGCCATGGTGAAGGTCTTTCCCGAACCGGTCACGCCCAGCAGGGTCTGGTACTTCTTGCCCTCTTCCAGCCCCCGGCACAGCTGTTCGATCGCCTTGGGCTGGTCCCCTTTCGGTTCGTAGGGGGCAACAAGCTGAAAGCGTTGTTCGGCCATAGCGGTCTCGCTCGCGAGGCGTCAACGTGAGGCAGCTTCTGGGGCTAGCGGCTTGGGTTGCCTAATGTAGGGTATCAGCCGTTCGACCGTGCGTGGGCCAATGCCTGGCACGGCCGTCAGTTGCCACGGGTCGGATACCGGCGTGGCGGCCAGATGGCGGTGCAGCCTTCGGGCCCGCGCCGGCCCCAGCCCTGGCAGCAACTGCAGTTCCGCCCGCGAAGCCGTTCCCAGGGCAATCCGGTACGTGTGCGGTTCCAGTAGCAGCGGCTGGCCCGATGGCCGGTCCAGGCGGCTGCTCGGATGCTGGAACCAGCTGGCCAGGCCTGCCAGTAGGACGAGGGCTGCGGCAGGATTGAGCGCTCGGCGCATGGTTCTGAGTCGCTCCGGGCGCTCTGCATTCCGCTACTGAATTATTTGGCACCGCAGGCTGTGTTGGAATGCGGCGCAGTGTTCAAGAATGCTGCGACTTGCTGTTCAATTTTGCACAATACATGACCTATTTTGCAACACCTTGCCCGCTGGATGCCGGTGCGGCCATCGACCGGCGTGGCCGTCCAATCGCTGTAACCCGTTTTCTGTCGACGTGTTCTGCATCACGCCCGCGGTCGGTGGCCATTGTTGGCACGGTTTTTGCATGTAAGCCGTGCGGGTGAGCAGAGAAGAGGCGACGTTGCTGACCCAGACCCCCGTAGAGGACAGCGACCCCGTGAGACCCCTTCGGCTCGTGCCCCCTCCACGAGTCGAAGGGTTTTTTTGCCGGTGGCGCGGCACAAGAGTTGAAACTCGCCGGACAGAGTGACCGCTACCAGGCGGCTCAGCTGTGAAAAAACTTCGTGCAGGGGTTGACAGCCGCGGGCCGCTTGGTCAAACTAGTAATCGCAGTGGGCGTGTTGCAGGGACGCAGTGGGGCGAACGGGCGATTCTCTTCCCTTCCTTGGGGCGATCGATCCATTCAGGGGCGATTCGGCAACGGGCCCGTCAGTGGGGCGGGTTCTGGTCTAGTCTTCCGCAGCGCGAGGTACCGGAAGGGAGCGTGTGGTCTAGTCATCTGGAGGTAGGTGATGCAGAAGAGGAAAGTCGGCTTTACGCTGATTGAGCTGCTGGTGGTGATCGGGGTCATAGCCGTGCTGATCGCGTTGCTGTTACCGGCCGTGCAGCAGGCACGTGAGGCGGCGCGGCAGACTCAGTGCCGTAACAACCTCAAGCAGCTCGGCCTAGCCCTGATGAACTATCACGACTCGCACGGCGTCTTCCCGCCGGGCCTGATCGATGACAACAACGCGCCCAACGGCGGTCTGACCACTGGCTTCGTCATGATTCTGCCGTTCCTGGAGCGGAGCGACCTGTTCGACGCCTACAACACCCGGATCGGCGAGATGCCGTTGCCGACCATCCCCAACGGCAAGGACATCCCACAGGATGATTTCAAGTTCGGGTACGATGGTGCTGTCTGGGCGAACATCGTCAACAGCACGGTGATCCAGCGTGAGATTGCCACATTCTTCTGTCCCTCGAACCGGAGCGAAGGCTTGGTCACGCTCGGTCAGAACCGGCTGTTCGTTGGCGGTGCTACCGATTACGGCTTCTGCCACGGTGCTATCGCCGCGATGTGCGGCGATCCCCAGAGCATCAGCAACATTGACAAGCTGATGGGTGCCTTCGGGCCCAACACCAAGGTTCGGATCAAGGACTTCAAGGACGGCACGACCCAGACGGTGCTGATGGGTGAGATCGCCGGCGGTGAGGAGTTCATCGTGACCCGTGACTACGACACGGTCAGACCGCTGGATTCGACGGCGCTGGATGGTCGCCAGGGAACCACGCCAGGTCCACGCCCGTGGGGTGCTGATCAGGCCTGGGGGGCTGCCTGGATGCGGAGCGAGAATGAGGATCCGGACACCGGCATCTACCCGCGTGGTTCGATCTTCATCAGTGCGTTCCAGCACGTGGGCGTCGACTTCAAGATCGACGGCGACCGGAACACGGAACTGCCGGCTCAGATGAACCCCTACCTGGTGCGTCAGACCAGGATCCGTCAAGTGCCGAGTGGTACCGTGCCGGCAAACATCGCCGGGCCGAATCCGAAGTGCAACGACATGGAGGACCGTCTGTCCGAGGCACGTAGCCAGCACGAACAGATCTGCTTCTTCCTGTTCGGTGATGGCTCTGTGAAGGCGGTTAAGGAGACGGTAGATCTGCGGGTCTACGGCTGGATGTTCACGGTGAAGGGCGGCGAGATCATCAACGACATCCAGTTCTAAGCAGCCCGCGGAACCCGAAGAAAGCAACGCCCCGGGCCTTGTCGGCCCGGGGCGTTCCTTTTCCCTCAGGCTCTCACTGCTGGTCTCACCAGCTGATGCCCAGCGACAGGAATGCGCCGTGGAAGATCACGCTGTTGTCGTCGTCGTACTGGCCGGGCTGGGCAAGGTTGAAGGAGAACTGATCGTAGCCGCCCGCGTAGCCAACCAGGTACATCAGCTCGTAGCCGGCACGGATCTCGAAGTTCTCATGGAAGCGCCACAACCCGTAGAGTCCGGTCTCGACGATGTAGGAAAATTCGGTCTCGTCACGGTCTTTTGAAAACGCTGTGTTGCCGGTGCGTTCCCTCAGGAGCACGTCCGTGTCGATGATGTTGATGCCCGCGGAGGTGCGCAGGAAGGCGCGCGCCTCCAGGCCGGGCATCAGCTCATAGCTGCCCACCACGCCGAGCATCCCCGCCAGGATGTGGTTGTCGGCGTTCGTCACGTAGTCGAAATCCTGGAAGCCAGTGGCTGCAGGTGCCGGACCGTACTGGCTATAGATGCTGAAGTCATCGTCGATGTTCAGGTAGCGGATGCCGTATTCGGTGGCAAAGCGCAGGCTACTGCCGCAGTCGGTCGGGGCAGAGCACGGGTGGGTCCACGTCCGCTTGATGAGCTCCAGCCCGGCTGTGTCTGTTTCGTAGTCGACATCGATGTAGCTGACGTTCGTGCCGAAGTCATCGAAGGAGAACGGATGGTTGTAGACTGGCATGTTCACGTTGAACGGCCCGCTCAGCTGCTGGGACCGGGTCAAGTCATCGACCCACCAGCCCTGAAGTTCCCATTCCGTCCCGTCGCCAACCTGCTTGCCGATCACAAAGCGAGCACCGAGCTCGACGCCCGAGTCGAGGTTTTCGCTGCTGATGACGCCAGCGGGGCTGACCACCAGTCCGCTTCCCTCCCACCGGTCTCGCTGGCGCCAGAGCAGCTCTCCGCGGAAGTACCAGCCGGCCAGCGTGATGTCCGGAATCCAGTGATAGTCCGTGTCCAGAATGCTCCGATCGATGACGATCGACTGGGGCGCTTCGGCCTTCTGCTCGCCCGGTAGGACCGTTACCGAGACGTCCGGAACGGACGGATAGAGCAGGTTGCCGTCACCGGCGACAGCAGGCTGCACGGCCCAGCCCGCAGCGCTCAGTGCGCACAGGATCTTGCTCAATCGACGCGCTAGGCGGCCCATTACTTGCCTCCCCAAACGATGGTCTCTCACGCGCAGGGTCGGTGCGAGGCGGCCGGATCGACCGGTCTCACAGAAGTTATCGTCTGGAGCGGAAGGAGCGGTTTAGCCGGATGTGCCACAGCAGCAGGACAGCGAAAAAAGGCAGGCTGCCCATCGACCTGGGCAGCCTGCCAGGGCCCGCTTGGCGTGGACGATGACCTTGCGGTCCGGACGTTACCAGTTCTGAACCACGATCGGCAGCTCTACAGCCACTACCTCGCCGCTTCGGGTCTTGGCGGTCATGATCAGCGTGTGACGACCGGGCTGCAAGTTGAGTTGACTGACGCGGAAGAAGACCGCGATATCCCGGATGCCATCGTTATTGAAGTGCCCGCGGCGGACCGCCAGCGGCTTGACGCCGTTGATGCGAATCGAACCAAGCCGCAGCTGGCGCGGGTCAAACTCCGGCGAACTGACCAACCGGCACTTAACACGCTGATTCGTGCCGCGGTAGAGCGATTGCGTGCAGATCGGCTCGGTGTTCATGCGCTTTAGTTCGGCAAACGCATAGCCTACCCCGTCGTCACCGGGGCCCACGATGATGCGGCGGAAGCGGTCATTGAGGCTGTTGTCGCCGCCAAGTGACCCGACGATGTCGGCGCCGTCAACGTAGCCGGCCGGCTGCCGCTCACGGATGATGTACCGTCCGGGTCGCAGGTCGGTAAACGAGTAGTTGCCGTTCGCATCGGTATATGTCACCAGGCGTACACGCTGACCAAGGTCGTTGCGGCCGGCCAGCACGATCCGTACGCCTGCGATCCCCGGTTCGCCGTCGTCAAGACCGTTGCCATTACGGTCGACGAACACGCGTCCTGAGAGACTTGCCGGTGCGAACCGGACCTCGCGAACCGGACCGAACTCCGAGGTGTTGCCATTCAACGTTGCTGTGGCCGTCAGCAAGGTGCCTTCGGTCACGCCGGCGGGTAGGGGCAGTTCGAACCGGAAGCGAGGGCTGTAGATCGACGCGGTGGCGACGATCACCCCGTCCAGTGTCGGACCGTACCAGTCGCTCGTTGCGTCGCCGTCAGCGCTGCTACCCTCGACAGCGGCTCCGATGAACGTGCGGCCTTCGCCGAAGCCGCTGGGGTCCGGCTCGGCAATGAAAAACTCCACCTTGCTGCCCGGCTCGGCAAATCCCTCCAGCACCAGCTTGCCACTGTCAATCAGGGCGCTGGTGATGAGCGGGAAGTTCATCAGCTGATTGGAGCCGATATCCAGGTCGCCCGGGTCATTCAGCGTGACGCCGTCAAACTTTGCCGTCGTAACCTGCTCATGCAGGTCAATGCCCAGTTGGCGATTGTTGTACACGGAGTTCTCAGTGATCGTGTTGCCGTCCGTCTGAACGACCCCCTCAATGTTCACCGAGATTCCCACTTCGTTGGCAAAGACCACGTTACGGCGGACGGTGTTGCCAGTGGCTCCCTTGCGAAGCGCGATACCAGCCGAGATGTTGTTGTACACCGTGTTGTTCTCGATCAGGTTGTTGCCCACGCCCGGTTCCACCGAGCCGACCTCGATGCCGTGGCCCGACGTGGCGTCAAATTCGGGACCGAGCACGTCGGTGTCGAAGTTGGTGTTGTGGTGCACCAGGTTGTACTGGACCACGCTGTTCCAGCCGTTGACGTCGATGCCGTCATGGTCGTCGTCTTCCCAGCCGTTCTGGAACACCTCGTTGTAGCGCACGTAGACCACCGAATAGTCCCGCGCACCGTCGATGCCCACCTCACCGTTGTAGCCGACGTAGTTGTACTGCACCGTCAGCTGGCTTGGACTACTGACATGCACGCCGTCCTTGCGGGTGCGCAGCGAGATGCCCGGATCCGAACCGTCCGGCAACGTGCCGATCAGATTCCACTGCACCACCCGGTTCGTGCCGGCACCCGTAGCCCCCGTGCTCACGATCCCGTGCCGGGCGTGGTAGACGGCCAGCCCTTCGATCAACACGTCCGAGACATCGCCATCGATCGTGATACCGTCAAAGCCGCCCGCGTCGATGGCGATCTCGGGCCGCGGGTACGTGGGCAGGGGCACAGCGTCCACGCCGACCGTGCCGCCACTACCCACCGAGCCTTGATTCGTGTCGCCCACGTTACTGGTCTGCGTGAAGCCACGGATCTCGACGCTATCGGTGATCGTGGGCAGCGGACTGGCCAGCTCAATCACCCACCATTGCGATCCCACCGGTCGGCTTGCCGTGAAGCCCGGGTCCGACGTGGGGATGTTGAACTCGATGACGTCCGGGCCCGGATTCGCATTAGCGTCGAGGATGGCCTGTCGTAGCGACCCCGGCCCGGAGTCGGCCGTGGTGGTGACCGTGAAGGTGCTTAGCAAGCAGCGCTCTTCCAGCCGCTCCAGGCTAAGCCGATTCCGGCCCCGCCGTTGGCTCGTCCGACAGGCAGGCCGGCTGCCGAACCGCCGAAACAGTTGCCTCAGTCCCATCAAAACTACCTCCACCCCAATGCGGGCTCGTGACGGATCAGACACGGACGTGCGGCTAGATGACCCCGAGTTGCCCGTCCCTGGGGTGGCACCCGCAAGAGACCGGTGCCTGACACTGTTGTAAAGATGGAAAATATGGGCAGTCAACACGAATTGAGAAAAATGCGCGGTTGCTGGCCACAGAACCGCACGAGCCCGCGCAAGCGGGCCGGCTGCGTAGATGAGCCGGGTCCGAGTCCGTCACAATGATGCGTCGGGCAACAACGTATGGTAGGTGCGCTGCGTAGAGGCTAACATGGTGGTGTCAGCGCGTGCTGAGGGCCGCCACTGCTGCAGCAAAGCGTCGTGCGCAGCCGTGCTAGCGACGCTGCTGGCAGGACGGCAGCGTGCCGTGATCCAGCCGGGCAACGGCCGGAACCACGTGGGGTTGCTCCACCGATCTATCCGTGCGGAGCGAGGACGTGTCGGTACTGAACGACGGATCCCTGGCCGCATTCCTCAGAGCTTGCGGCGCCCGTCAGCCACTGCACCTACTGCTGCGCAACCGGCAGACGGGGGAGACAACGAAGATCCAGCTCCGCTATCCATTTGCCGTTGTCGGACGGCACGTTCGCAGCGACCTACCCATTCCGGACTGGCGGGTAAGTTCACGGCATGCCTATCTGCAAGTATTCAACGGTGCCGTTTTCTGCGCCGATTTGGGCAGCAAGACGGGCTTGGTTTGGCGCAGCGGCCGCCACGGCGCGAACTGGTTTGTGCCCGGCGATGCGCTGGTGCTGGGCAATTACGAACTGGAGCTCTACGGACCATCCGCTAGGTTGGTTGTGGATGAGGCCCAACCACCGGTCAGCCCGTTACGCAAGCCACCCGACCCAGACTTGCGACCAGCGGCCTGGCTAGAGTTCCTCACCGGGAAGTCGCCCGAACGGTACTGGCGCGTCACTCGTCCGATGGTGCTGCTCGGACGGGCCCCCTGGTGCAAGCTCCAACTTTCTCACCGAACGGTCTCCACGGCGCACTGCGTGCTCCTCTGGCAAGCGGGGAACCTCTGGCTCGTGGATCTCAACAGCCGCTCAGGCATCCTCGTCAATGACCTACCGCAGCGGTGGGCCCGGCTCAACGATGGGGATATCTTCTCGCTCGGAGTCTTTTCGATTCGTTGCCACTACGCCGCCCCGGACGACGTTGACCACCAGCAGCCGACGGCCAGCGTGCCCGAGCCTCACACCGTGGACGACATGGCCGATCAGCAACGCGCCACCGGGATCGAGGTGAGCGAGCGGGACACGGACACGTTACCGCCCTTCAGTGGACCGGCCCTGGCCGCAAGGCCCGCAGCCCGCTCTTCCGCCCAGGACGACCGAGTGCCGGTCTCGGCGCACACGGACCCGCCTGCCAGGTTGCTGATCCGGTCGGGTTCTGACGAGGAGGCGGGGCTGATGGTACGGCCCGAAGGGGGCGATGTCCCGGTTACGTTGACCCGCAATGACCTCAGCTGGCTTGTCGATCAGATGGCTGCATTCCAACAGCAGGTCTTCGATCAGTCGCAGCAACTAGTTCTCATGGTCCTGCAGGCGTTCGGCAGGATGCACAACGAGCAGATGGCCGTGATCAAGAAGGAGCTGGACGCCTTGAAGGAGATCAACCGGGAGCTTGTCTGGTTGAAGGCACGTCTGGCCCAGGCGCGACAGCCCGACAGCACACCGACCGGGCAGACTGTCCGGCGGGAGGCTACCACGCGCGTTACGACAGCCATCCGTGTGACACCAGGACCGAATGGAACCGGGACGCCCCCTGGTGCGGCGGCACCCAGCGGTGCTAAGTCGCAGCCCGCTCCGCCGCCAGCCAGCAGTTCCGTTGAGACAAGCCTGTCGCAACCGGGCCATGCTGAGCCCCTTCCGCGCGGCGCACAGGCAGCTGCTCCGAAGGCTGCAAACGAGTCGAAGGCTGAACGACGCAAGAGGAAAGTGCGGAGAGCTCCTGCGGCTTTCGAGAAGCGCTCCCGGGAGACTGCTGCGACAGAAGACAGCCCCGCTGGTTGGCACGCCAGCGAACCGCCTGGGGCTAGCGACGTCGAAGCAGCGGATATCCATGCGTGGCTTTGTCAACGCATGGCCGAGCTGCAGCAGGAGCAGGCGAGCCGGTGGCAGCGCATCATGGAACTGCTTGGTACTCCGTTCGGTGCCGGACGAGGGTTGCCGTAGAAAGCCGTGCGGGGCGCAAAGAAGAATCCGGAGCTCATCTGCTCCGGATCCAGCCGCATGGCATCATGTCCGCGTCAGCTGCTCACGCCCCTGGGTGGATTCGGGCGAGACGGCCCACTGTGGCGCGGCGTTGGCGGTCGGTAGCGTTCCGCGGTTGGCGGTCTGGGGCGTGGTGGCGGGGGCGGAGCTTGCAGTCCTACCCCGCTAGCCGGCACGCCCACAGAGCCACCGCCCAGACCTGGAAAGTAGCCGCCTAGGTCGCCGAAGGCGGTTGGATGACCGGTTGGTGGCATGCCCTGGCCAATACCACTAACTCCGGCCGCTCCGCCAAAGCTGGGTCTCGGCAGGACGATGCTGCCGAAGCGCGTGCCGATCAGGCGGTTCAGCCGCTCGCCCTGCAGCGCCACTCTCGTCTGAAGGTGCTGTAGCTGCATCTGGTTCAATTGCAGCTGGCGCCGCATCTCCAGCTCGGGCCGAATGCGCCGGTAGTACATGTAGGTCGGCCCAACGCGACGCAGCAGGTCGATGTACGGGCTGATCGGGGGACGCCGCTGGTAGAGCGGCCGAGGGTATACCTGAGCGTACAGCTCGCTGGCAAGCAGGGCTCCCAGCAAGCTGACCAGCGCCCAACACATCTTCCAGTGGCTGAACATGGTTGTGTCCTCTGGCCTAGCTACGCAAGCCTACTTCTGTTTCTCGTCAGCCTTGCCGGACGGGCCGTTTTTCTCGGGCTGCTGGCTGACTGCAGATTGGCCGGTCACGCCGCCGGGAATCGTGGCCGGCGCCGTAGTACCGTTGTTTGGCTTTCCGCTCTCATTGTCGCTTGCGACGGCGGGCAGTTCAATCGGTGCCCCCTGAGCAGCGCTGAACCGCTTTCGCCATTGCTCCCAGTTTGCCGGCCACCGACGCCACGTATTCGGGTAGTAACCATAGTGGTCGCTGTAGAACGCGTGCATCGACTTCTTGCGTCCGAATACGAGGCGGAAGATCCGGTCTAGCTGCAGGGAGAACCGCTTCCATTTCTCGCCCGCGCCGACCTCGTTGGCCACCGCAGGCAACAGGACGCCCGCTGCCACGGCGGTGATGAGCCAGCGTTTCCAGCTTCCACGCGTCATTCGTTGTCCTCCCGTCTCGCTTGCTCAAGCTGGGTTCAGCCGGTTAGAACCCGAAGCCGAAGCCGCCCCCGAAACCACGGCGGCCAAGGTGGCCGAACTGGAACGCGCGGATGGTCGAGTGGCCGAACAGCGAGAACCCAAAGAGTCGCTCGACCGGAGCAGTGACTCGGGCGATGAAGCCGTCGGCAGCGTTCCAGAAGCTAGCCTTCACGTAGATCCGATCGCCGGGCAGCAGTTGGTAGTTCGTCGTCGGATCGCCGCCCCGGGTGATGGCTACCCAGTCGATGGGCAAGATCTGGTCACCTGTTCCATCCGGGGGGGCAGGTCGCGCAACCCACATCTCCGAGTGGGCGGCGGCAGTGGGGGGCAGGCCGCCGACCATGGCCATGGCGTCAAGCACCGTCTCGTTGCCCGTAATTGGGATGCGCACCACCTGCTCGCCCAGCCCGGCACCGTCGAAGATGATGTACGCCCATTTGCTGTTGTAGCTCAGCACGTCCAGAGCGATCTGCGGATCCTCCAGGTACTGCTTCAGGTGTCCTTCGATGACCGTCTTGGCTTGCTCCAACGTCAGGCCAGCAACACGTACCGAGCCGTAGATCCCCAGGTTCACGGTACCGTCGGGGCGAACAAGGTGTTCGCCGGCGATTTGCTGCATGGCGGCCATCTGGGCCAAGCTGACCATCACCTGGGGCTGCGCGAACGTCTGACCCAGGAACTGCTCGATCGCCTTCTTAGCTTCCTCAACCGTCAGCCCGGCAATCCGCACCCGGCCGTACTGGGCGCCCAGGTCGACATAGCCCTGTTCATCGATCGCGTACACCCCGTCAATCGGGGCATCGGGCAGAAGCCCGGTGGCCTGGATGTAGACCGCATCCAGCGGTTCGAGGTGGTACGGGGGCTTCGGCACAACCTTGCGCGCCTCGATGAGCAGTATGTCCGGTGGCTCGATCACGTACTCGGGCAGGTTCACTTTGGCCAGTTCGCGCGGTATGGCAGAACGCCGGATCGCGTCGGCTTCCTCCCGGGTCGGGACAGTGTGGCACCCGGTAAGAAACAACGTGAGTGCCATCCCGACGACTAAGCCGACAGAAGAGTTCCGTACAAGGCTCCGTCCCATGCATTCCCTCCCGCCACGCGGCGCGAGCGGCTGCTCGGACCTTCGAGTCAACCAGCTCCTTAGATCGATCCAGGTGCGCGGGCCGCATTCTGGCCAAAATAGCTACGCCGCGCACAACCCTCACAGTCCTTGCCTACTGCAAAGGATCGGTTCTGCCTGTAACAGACTTGAGGACGGCTCCGAACAACCGCCAGGAAGTGAATCTGAGACTAGAGCACACCACAAAGACGAAGAGCCCCGCCCAAAGCGGGGCTCTTGGGACAAAGTCTACCACCAGGGAGGGAAGGTTCTGCCAGGCAGTCCACTCATCAGCGCTGCGCAGCCACAGCCGGAGCCCGTGGCGCGGACCGCACCGGGCGCCACACAACGCGCACCACGGTCACGCGGCGGTCACTCTGCTTGTTCGCGTCCGGCGTTTGGCCCTTCTGATCGTCCTGCGGCTGTAGCTGGGGCGTACCTTTGGGCTGCTGCTGTGGTGCCGCGTCGGGAGGGGGCGGTGGCGGCACGGGCTGAGGCTGCTTCGTCTCTGGCCTTACGTCCGGCTCGGAAGCCCGCTCAGGTGCGGTTTCCGTTTGGGGCTGCGTACCGTTTGGAGCATAGTAGTAGCGGCGTTCTGTGCTGGGTGAGGGCAACTGCTCGACCTGCGGACGCGGTGCCTCAGGCGCGGGCTCAGGCCCAACCGTCTCGCATCGCTGTTGATACGTCGTGACGGGGATCGTACGCTGCTGCTCGACCACGGCAATGGTCGGTACCCACAGCGTATGGTACGTGCCAAAGATCGGGTCATACCAGCAGCGCTGTGTCCACGTCAGTTGCGGGACACGTTCGGTCACGGTCTGGTAGGTCGTGCGTGGCTCATAGTAGCACCGCCGGACCGTCGTGGTCGGCACCGTGCCCCCACTCGGGCTGCACGGTGTGCACACGTAGCCCGTGGGGGACCACCCCCAGATGCACGCAGCCGCAACGGCGGGACTCAACAACGCAGACAGCAAGACCAAGGGCCGTGTCATGCGTCCCATCGGTAAATTCCTCCACTGGAGGCTGCAGCCGAACCCCCGTGCCGGAAGGGCGACATTTCATTGTAGCGTTCGCAAGCGGCGGTGCTGCCCGTTGCGGCAGGGATGGGAACCAACGGAAGCACTTTGGCTTAGAATAGAGAACCCAACACGCCCGGCCCTGCGCTCCGGACCCGTGATGGCGGCTCGTTGCGCTGCGGTGGTCGGCCGGGCCGGCTTCCCGAGAGAGGAGGTGGATCATGGCACAGGCGACGTCTGAGACGACACCGCTACGTCGGTACGGCATCTATGAGGACATCACCCGCACGATTGGCAACACGCCGCTGGTCCGTCTGAGAAAACTGACGGCCGGGCTGCACGCCACCGTATTGGCCAAGCTGGAGAGCGGCAACCCGCTCTGGTCGGTCAAGGACCGCATCGGGGTTGCCATGATCGACGCCGCGGAGCGCGAGGGCAAATTGAAGCCGGGCGGTGTCGTCATTGAGCCCACCAGCGGCAACACGGGGATCGCGCTGGCGTTTACCTGCGCGGCGCGCGGCTACAAGCTGATCGTCACGATGCCAGAGAGCATGAGTCTGGAGCGGCGGCGGCTGCTGAAGGCGCTCGGCGCCGAGATCGTTCTGACGCCGGCCAGCGAGGGAATGCCTGGTGCGGTGCGGCGGGCGGAGCAGATTGCCGCTGAGAACCCCGACTATTTCATGCCGCAGCAGTTCAAGAACCCTGCAAACCCGGAAATCCACCGCCGGACCACGGCAGAGGAGATCTGGCGCGATACAAACGGCGCCTGTGACATCCTGGTGGCTGGCGTCGGCACGGGTGGAACGATCACCGGTGTTGGCGAAGTGATCAAAGCGCGCAAGCCTGAGTTCAAGTGTGTTGCCGTGGAGCCGGCCAAGTCACCCGTCATCAGTCAGAAGCTGGCCGGTCAGGAGCTGAAGCCCGGTCCGCACAAGATCCAGGGCATCGGAGCCGGCTTCATCCCGGAGGTCCTCAACCTGCAAATCATCGACGACGTGGTTCAGGTGGAAGAGGAGGCTGCGATGGAGACCGCCCGCGCACTGGCCGCTAAGGAAGGCATCTTCTGTGGTATCTCCTCCGGTGCCGCGTGCTGGGCCGCGCTGCAGGTGGCGAAGCGGCCCGAGAGCCGTGACAAGGTGATTGTGGTTGTCCTCCCGGACCTCGGTGAGCGCTACCTGTCCACGCCGCTGTATCCGGAATAGCGCGAGCCGGTGATCGGTGGGCGTTCGCGGAGTCAACAACCCGGCGGCGGCTGTGCTGTGTGCAGCTGCTGCCGCGCCCAGCGTGCGGTCAGCGTCTGAGACGGGCAAACAGCGCAGTGCCCAACAGCAGCCCAGCGAAGGCGACCACGACGCTTGCACCGGTCGGCGCATCGAGAACGACGGACAACGCCAGCCCGAGGAGTGCTGCACCCACGCCCAATGACCAGCCCAACAACAGCCGCACCAGGAGGCTCTTGGCAACCAGCATGGCGGCTACCGCAGGCACAACCAGGAAGCTGAAGACCAGTAGCACACCGGCCATCTGCACGCTGCTGCTGACGACGAGTCCGAACGTCGCATAGAAGAGAAAGTCCCACCATCGCGCCACCCGGCCCAACGCTTGTTCCCGGTCCGGGTGGAAAGACAGCACGCTAAAGGGGCGCCAGCAGATGACGTGCACGGCCGCGACGGCTGCGTACAGGACGGCAGCGTGCAGGACATCGGACGGGTGAACAAACAGGATTCGCCCAACGAGCATCGCTTCTGTCTGCTCGAGCGCGTCGACGGGGCTCTTGTAAATCAGGATCACAGTCAGCGCAGCCCCGACGGCATAGACAATGCCGATGATCGCCTCCTGGGGCACCGGCCCCGTGCGACCACGGCACACGGCGAACACGGCGGCGCCGACCAGTGTAAACGCGATGCCACCGAGGTATGGTCCCCAGGCTGAGCCATTCAACGCTGCTGTGTGCTCCCGTGGCGGTTCTGCGTGGGCTGGGCTAGTGTCTGGGGCGTCGGCCAGTTCGGCTTCGATGAGCTGGTCGATCTCTTCTGCGCTGTCCGGGAACGAGGCCTGCGTTCTATTCGCACGGCCGTCGGCATTGCCAGGTACGGCTGCCGTTTCAGGAGCTGCAGAGAGCGGGGGAGTGCCGAGGTAGTGCTGTATGGTGGCTGCGGTTGCCGTCCCCAAGAAGGCCAGCTGGGCCAACGCAAGGTCGACGAAGATGACCCCTCGCGAAACCACATGCAAGCCCAGGTAGCAATGGATGCCCGCCAGCACCAGGCAGGCCATGAAGGGCCAGACGAGGTAGTGCAGCAGCTCAGCCCCGTTCATGATTCGTCTCCCCGCACGGGCTCGGCGTCCGTGGCTTCCGCACGCACCTGCTGGGCTGCCCGGACGATGTTGCCCACCAGAAAATCAAAGTGGCTGAAGATATCCTTGGCTTCCGGTACGCCACCAACCCATTCGGGAAATGGGACGATAACGGCACCGGTCTCGCGGGCAATCGACTCGGCTGTCCGCCGATCGGCCCAGGTGTTCAGCAGGATGATGCGGCAGCGCTCACGGCGCATGAGCTGGATCAGGCGGGCGACATGTCCCGGTGAAGGTTCGATCCCAGGCTTCGGTTCGACGTAGCCGATGACGCGCAGAGCGAAGCGGTCGGCGAAGTACGGGAAGACGTTGTGGTAGCCGACCACCTTGAGCCCGCGGTAGGGCCGCATCTGGCGCAGCCAGCGGAGCAACTCCCGCTTCATGCGATCCTCGAATCCTGCACAGTTACGGTGGTATTCCGCAGCGTGCTCCGGGTCGATCTCCGACAGTCGATCTCGTAGATTGCGCCCGATGATGATCAGGTTGATCGGATCGAGGACGTAATGAGGATTGCCGTAAATGTGCATTTCGCCCTGCGCGCGACTGACCGCGCGTGGTATCTCCTTGAGGCGGATTCCCCGGGCGGCGTTGAAGTTGCCCGGCCTGCCCGGCAAGATCTTCGCGTTTCGCGCACCGCGTAACAGGGCTGGTACCCATAGCTCCAGGTCAAGTCCGCTGTGGATGAACAAGTCCGCCTGGGCAACCAGTGCAACCTTTGCCGGCGTCGCTACGATGCGGTGGATGTTTTCTGGGCCCCGCATGATGCTGGTCACGGCGACACGGTTGCCCCCGATGCGCCGCGCCAAATCCGCGTACGTCGGCGTGGTCGTCACGACTCTCAACTGAGCATGGGCCACCGCGGACGTTGTCAGCCACCCGATGGCCAGAACGGTCACAATCCAGAGATGACGCATGGCAGTTTCGCTCCAAGGCATACCGGCTAGAAACGCTGCCGGATGTAGTACGGTTCCGGGGGATGAGCACCAAAGGCGTAGACGGTCTGAAACCACACGGTGTGTGCTGTATCGCTACCTGACTCCTGTAGATCCTGACGGAACCATTCGTACTGGAAGCGGAAACGATTGAATTCCGTCAAGAAGTACGTGGCATGGACTGAGGCGGCTATCAAGTACCCGTCCTCACGCGGCAACTCGGTGGCGTCGAACCGCAAGCCGACAAACCATGGGCGGCTCAGCCGACGCTGTAGCAGCACATAGCCTCCCACGTCTGCTCGGGTTCCCCCGGTAGGATGCTCCGTCTCAGCCGCGTACAACTCAGCTTGCACCAACCATTCCCGATATGCGTTCGCACGTGCGTCGACCCAGGTCCACATGAAGTCAAGAGACTGAAGCAGGGAATATGTGGAGCCGCTGCTGAGTTCTTCGGCGGTGACGACCCCGTTGACAGCCACGGTCACGGTTTGCTCACCAGGGCCGAGCCAGCATGCCGGGTTCCACAGTGGGGCGGTCTCCGCGGGCCACTCGCGGTACCACTGGTGCCGGACCAGGGCCAACGGAAAGTCGGTGCCACGGACCGGGATCGGCGCTTCGTCGGCTTCCTCGATCGGCTGCCCATTGGTCAGCTCCACCGTTATTTCGCGAATCCACGGGCCCGTCGTTCTCAGCCGGCGGCTGTACGACACCCCCGGTCGGATAAGCCCTTCGGGCCCCAGAAACTGCTGCAGCACAAGCGGCCGGTCCACGGTGGGCAGGTCATGGTCGTCCGTGAGGTTCGTCGGTGCGAGCGCCATTCGAAACAAGCCAATCTTTACAGTGCCATCCCCGACGAGTTGTTCCAAGGTGCGATGAAACGAGAAGTCGTGTAGGACCAGATACGCCTCCTCAAGCTCGACTTCCCCGCCAGAGAAGTGCAGCTTGAGCAGCGCGTCGGCGAATGGGTCGACCGCCGCGGTGGCGAGCAACTCGACGCCGCGCACGCGGAAGTCGTCCAGGTCCTCGGCCATCAGGTCAGCGTGGCGAAGGGGAGCAGAGTAGTCTGCGTCGGGGCCTGAGCTGACCTGGCCGAGAAAATCTCCAATTAGCGAGATGTTGGGATTGAACGCGGATAGCCGAGCACCGAGGCCGGCGCCGAGCTGAGGCGCTTCCGGGGCGGCCTGCCGCTGTCTCTCGGCCTCTTGGAGCATCCGCTCCAGTTCGTCTGCCAACCGGTCGCGTTGCTCAGCGTTCGTGACTGCCTTCCCAGCCGCCTCCTGTGCCGCGAACACCGGCGCGCCCAATCGCACCGCAGCCTGCTCTGCTGCGATAGCCCGCGCTACGCCGCGCGACCACATCAGAACCGCGACGACCACCGCGACCAGCCACAACAATGCTTGGATGCTGCGTCGTGACATGTCCTTGGCTCCGCAGAGCAACGAGAGGCCCGCGATCGACTCAGCCCCGTGCCACGCTGTCGAGAGGCCCGAGACTTACGTTGAGCGTAGACTTCCAACAGTAACGCTCGAACGCGCCCGGCACCGCCGGGCACCATGCGAAACCGGGCCCGTGGCCGCTCGGGCCTGCGTCCGGCTAGCGATCAGTGCTCTGCGGTGGCGCGCGGCATGGGACGAAGTGCCTGGTGAGGCAGTCGGCACTAGGTGATGGATAAGGAAAGACTGAGCCAGAGCAGACGGCTGGCCAGACTGGATGCGTCGCCTGGTCGACTGCCAACGCCGCTGTGAGTGTCACTTGACACGCGACGCACCCCGCCTCGGCATGGGCCGACGCGTGCGCCGAAGCCAGTGGTAGCAGCACTACCACGGCGATCAACAGTGTCGCGAATGCGATATGGCGCGGCATGGCATCCGGTTGCGACGTTCGGACGGACCCTACCGATTGTATCGAGTCTGACGCGTGGTAGAGATGAATGTTCTGGCAGACCAGCGCGAATTGCCCCCTGTGCGGCTTCATATCCCCCGATCCGTATGGGCCAACATGTTGGACCATGCTCGTCGCGTGCTGCCCGAAGAATGCTGTGGGCTGCTGGCCGGTCACGGTAGCCAGTGCAGCCGCCTCTACGAACTGGAGAATGCCGATCACAGCCCGGTGAGGTACTCTGCGGAGCCGCGTTCGCTGATTGCTGCCTTTCGCGACATGCGTGAGCGTGGCCTGGAGCTTCTTGCCATCTACCACTCGCACCCGACATCCGCTGCAGTGCCAAGCCGCACGGACTTGGCCGAAAACTACTACGGCACGGTGCCGCGAATCATCATCTCGCTGGCGGTCAATCCGCCTGAGGTTCGTGGCTACGTGCTGCATCCGGATCGGTGGCAGGAAATCGAGCTGGTCGTCGTAGCGGACCCGCCTGCTCGGGGCAGTATCATTGACTACTGATCTGTCGCTGACTTCCTCAGTCAACCGTTGACGGTAGCCGCAGGACGAGGAGGAGAACGGCTCGTGGAACGCACTTTCGTGATGGTCAAACCGGATGGTGTTCAGCGACGCCTGGTGGGCGAGATCATCAGCCGTTTCGAGCGCAAGGGCCTGAAGCTGGTTGCGTTGAAGCTCGTTCAACTGACGCGCGACCAGGCGGCTCAGCTCTATTCCGTTCACCGCGAGCGGCCTTTCTTCAACGATCTGGTTGAGTTCGTCTGCTCGGCACCCGTGGTCGCGATGGTCTGGGAGGGACCGGACGTGGTTGCCGTCGCGCGCCGTCTGATCGGCGCGACCAACGCGTTGCAGGCCGAGCCGGGCACGATTCGTGGCGACTTCGGCGTAAGCACCCAGATGAACCTCGTTCATGCATCCGACAGCCCTGTCTCGGTGGCGCGGGAGCTGCCTGTGGTGTTCGACCAGCAGGAGCTGGTCAGTTACACGCTGGCGACCGAACCATGGCTCGGGACCGACGCGAGCTAGCTGCCCAGCCGAGGCCGCAAACCGCCGAGGATCGCAGCCGTGCCGAGCAGCGCGGCATTGGACGTGGCACGCGTCAGGATCCGGTGAACCCGTTCTACGTGCTCGTCGTGCTCTTTGCCGTCTTGTTCACGCTGGCGTCTTTCCTGTACCTGGCGACGGACCTGTCGGCAACCGGTCCGCAGCGTTCCGGCATTGCGCGGTTCATGGCCGAGCACGGCACGGCGGTGCTGTTGACTCTGGGGGGGTGCATCGTGGCAACCTGCCTGGCGTCTATGGCGCTGGACAGCTACCGTTGGCGCGGAACGAAGCGTGTCGTGAAGCGGAGAGAAGACGATGAAGGTGGCTAGCTACCTGGACACGCCCGAAGAAGAGGTCCGGATGGAAGGGGCGCGTGGCGTTCGGGTCCGGTGGCTTATTTCCGACCGTGACGGGGCCCCGAACTTTGCCATGAGGCACTTCGTGATCGAGCCGGGCGGCCACACGCCGAAACACAGCCATCCGTACGAACACGAGGTGTTCATCCTCGAAGGTGAGGGCGAAGTTCTAGACGGGGACCGGTATCGGCCATTCAAAGCGGGTGATGTGATCTTTGTCGCCCCCAACGAGGTGCACCAGTTCCGCAACACTGGCGACCGGCCGATCCGCATGCTTTGCCTGATTCCAATCCAGCATCGGTGCTGCTGAACGAGGGCGTGCAGGACCGGTTTGCAGCGAGGGTACAGCCGTGGCAGCGCCACCGGAAGTGGTCAAACGTGTCGAAGAGCTGCGTAAGCTCATCGAGTATCACAACTACAAGTACTACGTCGAGGATAGCCCGGAGATCAGCGATCGGGACTACGATCGTCTGGTCGAAGAGCTGCGGCAGTTGGAGGAACGCTATCCGGAGTTGGTCACGCCTGACAGCCCGACGCAGAAGGTCGGTGGACAGCCGGTTGGCTACCTGCCTACCGTCGTCCACGACCCGCCGATGCTGTCGATGGAGAACACGTACAACCAGCAGGAGCTGCGGGCGTTTGACCAGCGGATCCGCCGCATGCTGAACGGTGCCGCCGTCGAGTACATCGTCGAGCTGAAAGTGGACGGTGTCGCGGTTTCCTGCACCTACGAACACGGCCGGCTCGTGCAAGGCGCTACCCGCGGCGACGGCGTCCGCGGCGACGACATCACCCACAACGTACGCACGATTCGTGACCTACCACTTCGCCTGCTTGGCGATGATCTGCCCGAGCTGATCGAGATCCGCGGTGAGGCGTACATGCGCAACAGCGATCTATCTGCGGTCAACGAAGAGCAGCGCCGGCTCGGCCAGCGTGAATTTGCCAATCCGCGTAACGCCGTCGGCGGTTCGCTCAAGCTACTCGACCCACGCATCTGCGCCCGGCGACGCATCCGGTTCTTCGCGCACACGCTGGGGAAGTGTCGCGGCATTGAGTTTCGTAACGAGCTGGAGTACTTCCGCTGGGTGCGGGCCCACGGGGTTCCGGTCGTCGCGCATCGTGGGCCGTTTCGTTCGATTGATGAGGTGATCGCAGTGTGTGATGAGTGGGTCGAGGAGTTGCCCCAGCTTGACTACGAAGTCGATGGGTTTGTGATCAAGGTCAACGATTTTGCCCAACGCCAGCAGCTTGGCGCAACCTCCAAGGCCCCCCGCTGGGTGATCGCCTACAAGATTGAAAAGTGGGAGGCCGAGACCCGGATCATCGACATCCGCGTTCAGGTGGGCAAGACCGGTATCCTGACGCCCGTTGCCGACCTTGAACCGGTCGAGATCGCCGGCACGACCGTCTCGCGCGTTAGCCTGCACAACGCGGACGAGATTAAGCGGAAAGACATCCGGATCGGGGACTGGGTGGTCGTGGAGAAAGCCGGCAAGGTAATCCCGCACGTGGTCCGTGTCCTGAAGGAACGGCGAACCGGACGGGAACGCGTGTTCCAGTTCCCGACGCGCTGCCCGGTATGCGGGGCGCCGGTGAAGCGTGACCCAGGCGGCGTCTACATCCGCTGTACCAACCCGGCCTGTCCCGCGAAGTTGAAGCAGCGGATCAAGTTCTTTGCCCACCGCGACGCAATGGACATCCAGGGTCTGGGCGACAAGCTGATCGAGCAGCTCGTCGAGAAGGGATTAGTCAACAGCATTGCCGACCTGTACAAGCTGACGCTGCCGCAGCTGGTCAAGTTGGAGCGCATGGGGGTCAAGAGTGCGACGAACCTGTTGAATGAGTTGGAGAAAAGCAAGAGCCGCAGCCTGGAGCGGCTGCTCACTGGCCTGGCTATTCCCCATGTCGGTCGCTACGCTGCCGAATTGCTGGCTCGGCATTTCCGCACCATGGACCGACTGATGGCGGCAAGCCGCGCCGAGCTTGAGGCAATCCCGGAGATTGGCCCGGTGATCGCAGAATCGGTTTACGAGTTCTTCCGCGACCCGGAAAACCGGCAATTGATCCGCGAGCTCAAGGAGCTTGGGCTCAACATGGAGTACCGCGCAGAAACGGAGCAGGCCGCAGCTGGCCAGCCGTTGGCCGGCAAGACGTTCGTCGTGACGGGAACGCTCAAGAACTATACCCGCTCGGAAGTGGAAGAACTGATTCGGCGGCACGGCGGCCGAGTGGCCTCGAGCGTGTCGCGGAACACCGACTTCGTTGTCGTGGGCGAGAATCCCGGCAGCAAGCTACAGCGCGCCCGTGAGCTGGGTGTCCCGACCATCAGCGAAGAAGAGCTCGAGCAGATGATTCGTCAGGGGGCGCCGGCACGTTAGCCGCCGTTTTGCCCCGCGACGCTCGGTCAGGTGGCACACGCAGATACCGTAGAGTCCGCTCAAGCATTCGCGCCAGCTCCGGAGCGGCCACCTCACCACCGTAATGATGGCCCGGCCCGGACGGATCATCGACCAACAGGTAGGCGACCACTTCGGGCGCCCGTAACGGGCCTCCAGCAACGAACGAACTCACATGCCTGCCTTTCATGTACCCGCCGCCCGCCGGGTTCGGCTTTTGAGCAGTGCCGGTCTTGCCGAACAGCACATAATCGGCCAACCGCGCCCGCCTGCCGGTGCCGTATGGCGCCTCGATGACGTCGCGAAGCACATCCTGCACTAGGTACTCGGTCACTTCGGAGCGCACCACGCGGCGCAGCACCTCAGGGCGATCGTGTATGAGTTTCACCGTGCCATCGGCCGCGAGCACCCGACGCACCAGCGTCGGGCGCAGCAGATAGCCGCCGTTGGCCAGCGCGGCGAACGCACGCAGGAGCTGAATCGGCGTCACGCCGATTTCATGGCCCATGGGGATGGAGCCCAGCGAGTAACGATTCCAGAGATGGAACGGCAGCACCTTGCCCGGCACCTCGCCCGGCAGCTCCACACCCGTACGCTGGCCAAAGCCGAACAGCTCCACGGCGCGAAAGACCCCTTCCAGCCCGAGCCGCTCTGCGATGACAGCCATGCCGATGTTGTCCGAACGAATCAGCACCTCGCGGAACGGCAGGATACCATGCGGATGAACCGAATGAAGCACCCGCCGACCCATGCGGTAGACGCCACCGTGACAGTCGATCTTGTCCTCTGGTGACACGACCCCCCAGTTCAACGCGGCGGCGGCAATGAACGGCTTGAAGGTTGATCCCGGCTCGTAGATAGCCCCGATGGCCCGGTTCAACCACGCGTCCTCAGGCGCGGCGCCCGGCCGGTTCGGATCGAACGTTGGCCAGCTGGCCAGGGCCAAGAGCTCACCCGTGTTCGGATCCATTACCAGGCACACAGCGCCGCCACGCGGTTGCCATTGCGCCACCACGTTTCGCACGGCGTCCTCTGCGAACTGCTGGATGACCGCGTCGATAGTAAGCTGTACCGTGGCACCCGGTACCGGATCGCGGCGACGACGGTGGTCGAAGTGAATCGGTCGCCCCCGGGCATCGCGGTACACGTACCGGCTGCCCGGCTGTCCGCGCAGCAGTCGGTCGAAGTACTGCTCGATACCACCATGGGGTTCCAGGTCTACATCGCGGAAACCAAGCACATGGGCCGCCAGCGATCCTTTTGGGTAGATCCTCTGGTACTCCCGGCGGAACCCAAATTCGCGTGGGTCAAGACTCAAGCGTGATAGCTCTGCGAGCTCCTGCTCGCTCAGCCGACGTTTCAACCAGACGAAGTAGCGGTCGGAGCGCCGGCGGATTCGAGCCGCAAGATCTTCCGGCCGCACGTCCAAGATCGCCGCGATCGGGGCCAGCCGTCGCTCAAGGTCCCCCTGGCCCAGAGCACGCGGATTAGCGTAGAGGCTGTAGACGGGAGTGCAGGTTGCCAGCAGACGACCGCGTCGATCGACGATGTCACCGAGCGGTGCAGGTATCCGCTCACGATGCCCCCTCTGGCGACTCACGGCCGGAAACAGCTCCGGTGCGACACGCACCGCCACATAGCATGCTCTTGCAGCGGCGACCAGCAGGCCGGCCGTTAGCACCGAGCAGACTATCCAGGAGCGGGTCCGGTTCATGGGAGGGAGGCCGTCAGTTGCTGGTTCCGGGCAACGCCTCTGCTGTCGGGCTCTTCAGCCGGGGGCTGGCCAGCCAACCCGGTGACCGCACACGAGACTGCTCCTGTCGATGTGCTTCGCCTGCGGCCCGGTCGCTCAGCCGACGCGCTGCCATGACGAACGCGGGTGCCGACTCCCGGGCCAACTGTGCACGTAGCCGAGCGTGGATCTCCGCCAGTTGCTCTGCCCGATCAGACAGCTCGGTAATTCGCTGCTCCAGCCGAAACCGATAGGCCTCAAGCCACACGGCAGCCGCACCGACCGGGATCAGACAGATCAGCAGCGCGATCACCCGGTGTAGCCGCATGGCCGTTTCCTTGCTCAGGTCGAAAGGTGCCCTAACGGATCTTCCGGTCCTTTGGCTCCTTTTCGGCCACGGCTGACGTCACGGGCAGCTTCAGCTCGATCCCGGGCTTCAGACGGTGCGGGTTCGGGAGGATGTCACGGTTAAGCTCGTAGATCTCTTTCCAGCGGCTACCACGCCCGAGCACGCGGCGGGCGATCGTCCACAGTGAGTCGCCTCGCCGCACGCGGTAAGTCCGCTGCGTCGGTTTGGCGGCCTGCTGCGTGACAGGCACGGAAGCGCGGGGGGCAGGTGTGGTCTTCGGTACCGGCGGTAGTGAGCCGTCGTCGCCGGCATCCTCGGCGGCCGCCGTGGTGAGCACGGTGGAGCTGTCAACAGAACGCCGCAGATCTTCGTCGTTGCCTGCCAGGTCGGTTGATGGGGGCATCGAGTCTGTGGGTGGCGTGTTAGTCGGATAGGTGACAATCGGCGGAGGCGGTTCTTCGAGACCGGGGTCAGCGCCGGCAAGCAGATGCGCATCGGTGGCCCGGGAACGTAGCTCCTCGGAAGGCACCGGCTCACCGGGCGACTGTAGGACCGGTGCCTCAGTTAGCTGCTGTGATGGATCAACCAACGTTGATTCCGGCGATACCGCGACAGGTACGGCTGCGTCCGTGGCTGCCGGTTGCGATGCACTCAACGGATCACGAGCCTCGCTCTGGGCTGGCTCCGTCGTCGCATTCGTTGGCGGGGTGACAGCCAGAATGGCTGGCGATGGTTCATCGGCTGGTTCGGTGGTTTCGACGTTCGGAGGGAGTTCGGGGGGCTGCGGCTCACCTTGCGGCTGCGTGCCGGCCATCGTGCCCGCGCTGCTGACGTCGCTGTCATCGGTGGTGGCCGAGGCGATCTCGTCGCGGCTTGCCGTGTCGGCGCCCTGGTCGGCCGGCACGAGCACCATGTCAACCTGTGGTTGACTGGCTGGATCGGGCTGATGGAGGCCGCCGGGAGCAGGCTCGGCCGGAACGTCGGAGGTTTCGGACGAGACGCCCGGCGGATTGGCCAGTGACTGAGCCAGCTGCGACGGCAAGCTGACCGGTTCCGACGCGGGTTGGGGTGCGACAGACTGTTCTGTCCGCTCGACAACCTCAACTCTGCCGGCCTGATCAGGACCCGGCTGCGTGTCAGCATCGTCGGCCACGGAGCCGGCCCCGGCCGCCGCGACGTCGATCGGCTGGTGGTGCAGTCGCTTCAGGACGACAAAGCCAAAGACCAGCAAGAAGGCAGCGGTAAAGACGAGGCCCACGCGCGTGTCTCGTGCTAGGGACATGCCGTTCTCCGACGGATGCGTCACGTCATGCCATAGCTGTTTTGCGTACCGCAACATTGCGGCAATGGGCCTCCATGCCAGCCGGTGCTCCTTACTGCGAGCATGCAGACACGTCGTTTCCCGGCCAGCGTACTGTGCGGCACAATCCTGGCGGAGCTGGCTCTTGTGGATTCATCGGCTACCGGTCGGCGACCGGTCCAACGATTTGCGGAGCCGAGCGGCCCGTAGCTTGGCGCTGCGGGCGCGCGGGTTGGTGGCGATTTCCGTGGCTGAGGGGCGAATGGGTTTCTTCGT
The DNA here is from genome assembly GCA_026991575.1 of Planctomycetota bacterium. Lineage (GTDB taxonomy): Bacteria > Planctomycetota > Planctomycetia > JALXBF01 > JALXBF01 > JALXBF01. The sequence goes on from JALXBF010000138.1 coordinate 47,040, forward strand.
CAAGCGCTCCCACAGTTCCCGATCGGCAAATGCTCGCTTCACGAGGCGGTCCTCCAGCGAGTGGAAGCTGATCAGTACGGCGCGACCGCCAGGACGCAGGCAGTATGGGAGTTGCTCCAGCAAGCTGCACAGGGCGTCCAGCTCGCGATTCACGACGATCCGCAACGCCTGAAAGGTTCGTGTGGCCGGATCGATGCGGCCCCGCTCATAGCCTGCGGGTACGGCCGCGCGGACGATCTCGGCCAGCTGTTCGCTCGTTTCGATCCGGCTGCGTCGCCGTGCTCGGACAATCGCTGCTGCGATGCGACGTGCGTACCGCTCCTCGCCGTACTGTTTCAGGATGCGGGCCAGCTCCGGTTCAGGCAGCTTATTGACCAGTTCAGCCGCCGTTGGGCCGGGAGCGGTCGGATCCATCCGCATGTCGAGCGGCCCGGACAGCCGAAAACTGAAGCCGCGGCCAGGGTCGGCCAGCTGGTCGGAGCTGATTCCCAGATCGGCCAGCACGCCGTCGACTCGGTCCACCCCGAGCTCGTCAAGCACCTGGCGAAGGTCGGCAAAGTCGGCGTGGCAAAGCCGGACGTTACCCAGACCATCCAGGCGTTGGGTTGCCAGTTGAAGCATGTCAGGATCACGGTCCAGGCCGATCAGCAACCCCCCGGGCGCGATGCGCGACAAGATGGCAGCCGAGTGTCCCCCCGATCCCACAGTGCAATCGACCACGATCGCGCCGGGCGCGGGGTTCAGGTAGCTGAGCACGGCATCCAGCAGTACGGGCACATGCCGTGCGCTGGAGCGTTGCTGCCGCGCGTCGTCGCTCACGGGTGGTTCACTCCCAAGGTACGAAAAAAACGCGAAGGGCATCACGAAACCCTTCGCGTTGTGAGGTTGCGCAAAAAAAGGACGGCAGCCCGTTCCGTTCCGTCAGAACAGCAGGCCGGTGAACAAGCCAGACACCGGTGATGGCTCGCTCATCCGAGCCCGTTGACCGCTGGCGTCCTCCTGACCTGGTCAAGCCGCCGTCGCCCACGCTACGCTTCGGCGCTACGCACGGCCCGATCGATCCTTCTGCTGCGTCCTGCTGCGGCGATCGTCCTGATCGACGTTGCGCCTCCCTGCATGTCCTCCTCAGGCGTCCAGCCCTGAGTGCTTCCCTGCTCGGGATCGGACATCCTGCGTTGCCGTGGTGTAGCCGACACGCCGTGACAACCAGGGTCAGTTCGGTTGTGACAGCAGAAACGATACTGGCCGGCATGCGCGGTCGCAAGGCCAAGTGATGGTGGTTTCGCGGAAAATACGGCCAGCGTGTGAACGCCTGTTCATGGACTGGTAACCTTCCGGCATGGTTTTCCGTTACGTCTGGCATCGCGCTGCGCGGGAAGGTGTTCTGCGACTAAATCTGGATGAATCCGTGGGCTACGGCACGGCATGGCAGAGCCGCTCATAGAGCTGGACGTAGGCGGTCACCTCCGCCTGCACGTCCCAGCTTGCCATATACCGTCGGCCCCCTTCAGCGGCGCGGTCACGCAGTGCGCAGTCGTCCAGCGCACGGGCAATCGCACTGGCCAGTTCATGGGGGGACTCAGGGGGAACCAGCACGCCCCCCCCGAAACGCTCAACCAACTCCCTGGCCCCCTCGACAGCCGTGACAACCACAGGCAACCCGCAAGCCAACGCCTCCAGCACCACATTCGGTTGCCCTTCCCAGCGTGATGGCAACACAAGCAGATCGGCCGCTTGCATCAAGCTGGCCAGGTCATTGCGGAAGCCAAGCCAGCGAACCGCGTCCGCAACGCCCAGCGCGCCCGCCAGACGCTCATAGCTTGCCCGGTTACCCCGGCCGGCGACCCAGAGGACGATGTCCGGACGCTCATCCAACAGCAGCGGTAGACTTCTCAACAGCACGTCCAGTCCTTTCTGGTGCGTCAACCGGCCGGCGAACAGCAGCACCTCGTCCCGCTCCCCCGTGCCCAAGGCACGCCGGCACGCCGCACGGTCCACCGGGGGCTGTGGCGGTTCGACCGCGTTGGGAATCACCGTCAGACGGGCGCGGGCAACCCCATGTCTCACCAGAAATTGTGCCACGCGGTCACTTACTGCCGTGACGTGATCGGCCAGCCGCCAGGTAAGCTGTTCGGCCACCCGCTGCCACCGATTGCCCCGCTCCGCAACGCGGACGCTCGCCACGACGGGCAGTGGCCGTAGCAGCTTCAGCACGCGGGCAGCTAGGTTGCCGTGGCACAGGATGCTGTGCACGATGTGTGGATCGAAGCGGTCGGCGATGCGAACGAGGCGGGCCAGGGCAAGGGGGGCTCGTGCCGGCGTTGCCGCCAGCGCGGTCACCGCATAGCCCTCCGCTTGCAGCGCTTGACCAAGGGCTCCCAAAGGGCCGAGCGAAACGATGTGCGGCTGCCACGCCGGGGGCAGGTGGCGGACCAGTCGGGCAAGGAATCGCTCGGCACCTCCGATGTCGGTGTCCGTGATCACATACAGGACACGGTGCCGCAATCTGCAACAAGACCTGCGCTCGGTGCTACCACCTGGACGACGCAACGTGGCTGGTCCCGTTGTGTTTCCGCTCGCGGTCACGTGACGTAGGATGTCTTACGGAATGCAAATCTCGCAGCGTTCACCCATGCGTCTCGACGAACTCGACTATCCACTGCCAAAGCATCTGATTGCCTATGAGCCTGCCGCGCGACGCGATCAGTGCCGCCTCCTGGTGGTCGACCGTCGCCGGGGCACGACTGCGCACCGGCTCTTCGCAGAGCTGCCTCAATTTCTACGGCCGCGGGATCTGGTCGTTCTCAACGACACTCGCGTGCTGAAGGCAAGGGTGCGCGGCCGGCGTCGCACCGGAGGCCGCTGGGAAGGGTTGTTTCTGCGCCAGTGTGCGGACGGGGTCTGGGAACTGCTGTTGAAGAGCCGAGGCCGGCTTCGCGAGGGTGAAACGTTGTCCCTGGGTGAGCAAGGACGCTGGCAGCTAACATTGCTCGAGCGTTGCGGGGGCGGGCGATGGCGCGCTCGCATCGACCCCCCCGAACCGGCGGTTGTCGTGCTGGAGGAAATTGGCGAAGTGCCACTCCCGCCCTACATCAAACGCCCGGTCCAGCCCGACGATGAACGTTGGTACCAGACGGTCTTCGCTCGCCGGCCCGGATCGGTTGCGGCCCCTACGGCCGGCTTGCACTTCACGGGCGAGATCCTCGATGAGCTGGCTGCTCGCGGCGTCCGGCTGGCCTGGGTTACGCTCCACGTCGGCCCAGGGACCTTCCGGCCGATCGAAGCAGAACGGATCGAGGACCATCGCATTCATGCAGAGTGGTGCCGCGTGCCCGAAGAGACAGTGGCGGCAATCCGGCGCACCCGAGCTGCCGGGGGCCGGGTGCTAGCAGTCGGGACAACCGTCGTGCGCACGCTAGAAACCGCAGCCTTGGGCGGAGAGCTCCGGCCATTTGAAGGCGAGACCGACCTGTACATCTACCCACCGTTTACCTTCCGAGTGGTGGATCTGCTGCTGACGAATTTCCACCTGCCCAAGAGCACGCTGCTGGCGCTCGTGTATGCGTTCGGAGGCCGCGACTTGATCCGGCGGGCCTACGAGGAGGCGATCGCAGCCGGTTACCGTTTTTACAGCTACGGCGACGCGATGTTGATCCTGTGATCTATCCCACGGTAGGGCCTTTCTCCGCAGGCAGCCCGCAACGCACACCGGAACCGCGCCCGTTGTTGGACTGCAGCCCCGGCGGCGACAGCAGCAGAAGCTCGGGCCCCGGTGGGCAGTGGCCGGCTAGCGGCGGCCCAGCGTCACTTCAAAAGTCAGCTCCTTGTTGTCCCGCTTCACGACGACCTTTACCTTCTGACCGGGCTTGTATTCCCGTAGCGCCTGGTCCAGATCCTCCAGGCCATGGATTTCGATGTCGCCGATCTTGACGATGACGTCACCGGCTTTCAGGCCTGCCTTCTGTGCCGGCCCGCCTTCCGTAACAGCATCCAGCAGGACGCCATCGACATCCGTGTTACCGAAGGAGGGGACCGACCCCAGGTATGCCCGTTCGCTTTGCTGGCCGCGACGTGGCCGCTGCGGCGCGACGTGCACGTAGGCCGGTCGCTTCGGCGCATTGGCCACTCGCACGACCACGTCGTAGACCATGTCTACGATCCGTGCCATGCCCTCGTAGTTGAGCTTGTCCCAGTCATCGGTCGGCTTGTGGTAGTCGGGATGCAAGTCGGTGAAAAAGTGCAGGACCGGAATCCGCTTGCGGTAAAACGAAGCGTGGTCGCTCGGGCCAAAGCCAGTTTTCACCGCCTTAAGATCGAAGCCGTACTGTTTGGCGAGTTCCGGGATCCACTGGCCAAATTCTGGTGCCGTGCCCGTACCGTAGACGATCAGCTTGTCCTTCCTCAGCCGGCCGACCATGTCGAGGTTAATCATGGCGACGACCTTCTCCAGCGGTACGGTCGGATGTTGGACGAAGTGGGCTGAGCCGAGTAGGCCGCGCTCCTCGGCTGCGAACAGGATGAACAGGATCGATCGGTCCGTACCTGCCTCTTTGAGCCGGCGAGCCAGTTCCAGCACGGACGCTGTGCCGCTGGCGTTATCGTCCGCTCCGTTGTGTACCGTGCGTGTGCCCGGTGCCAGTGAGCCGGGGCCGCCCAACCCGACGTGATCATAATGGGCACCGACAACCACGAACTCATCCTTGTGCTTGCCCGTGCCGGGAAGCATGGCCAGCACGTTGCGCACGTACGCCTTCGCCTGCTCAAGCTTGCATCCGTAGCGAACACGCACGCCGTCAAGCGGACAGCTTCGCGGCTTCAAATCCCGGTCAATCGCCTCGGCTAACTCGGCCAGGGTCTTGCCTGTTGCCTCTTTCAGCAATCGGTCGGCTAGCTCTCGTCTGATGTGAAACAGTGGGATGCGGACCGCTTGCCGTTGTCCGCCGTAGCCGAACGGCATCAGCGTGTCTTCTTCTTTGGCAAGCGTGAACGGGTCGGTCACGAACAGTACCGCCTTGGCTCCGAGTGACTGGGCCAACCGCGCTTTGGTCAGCAGGGCAGAGTGGCGCGTCTGCGTCTTGCCTCGGAACGGTCCGTCATCGTCCTCCGCCCCTTGACGCGGTTCACGCCGCATGACCAAGACGACCTTGCCCTTGACATCCAGGTCCGCGTAGTCGTTGTAGTTGTATTCCGGGGCGCGGATGCCGTAACCGGCAAACACCAGGGGGGCTTCGCCCGTGCCGGCTCCGCCGAAGGAAAGCACGGTGAAGTCCGTGCCGGGACTGAGCGTCAGCTTGGTTGACTCTGCCAGGGTTAGTTCCAGCGTGGGCGTTCCTACGAGCTTACGGCCAGTGACGACCGGAAACTGCTGGAAGAAGGTTCCTTCCTCGCCCGCCGGTGCGAGCCCCAGCTCCTCAAACTGCTTGGCCAGGTACTCCGCAGCTAGCTCGATCCCTTTCGTGCCCACGCCTCGCCCTTCCAGCTCGTCGGAAGCAAGGTACATCACGTGGGCCTTTAGCCGGCTGATCGTATCGGTACGCTTGTCCTTGTCCGTGCCGCTCAGTGTTGCCGGGACCGCGATCACCACCAGGAGCGGTGCAAGGAGGATTCGGCGCAGACGCATGGACACCTCCGCAGCAAACCAACAGATCCGTTATCCTGTGACGAAGACGGGCGAAGCTTCCCTGATTGTACAGTGTGCTACCGGTGGCGCAGTCCGTGCTAACGGCTCGGCTGCTCGACCAGTCCTGTTGGCGAACTACAATTGGGCAGGTGTGGACGGCCACGTCGGCAGCCAATCTGGTGAGGACCCGTGCGTAGCGCCGCTGAACCGAAGCCGCTGGCCACGCTTCTGGTGGTTCTGGGGCCCGACCAGGGCAAGGCATTGCAGCTCAGGCCGGGTACCTACCGCATCGGTCGTGACCGACACAGCCATTTGCAGTTGCGCGACACGGAGGTTTCGCGTAAGCATGCGCTGTTGCAGGTTAGCCACGAGGGGATCTGGCTGGAGGATATCGGCAGTTCGAACGGGACGTTTGTCAATGGCGATCGGGTGACTCGCCGGCAGCTACGCCCTGGTGACCGGATCCGTATGGGCCGTAGTGTGCTGGTGGTCACGGCGGCCGAGGGCGAAGCTGCGACTGCCTCGGCAACGCGGGTGGATCTGGTGGCCGGGAATCCGGCCATCGAGCACTCGGCGATTGTCCATCGGCTTGCTCAGCAACCCGGTGCGGCAGAACTGTTGAGTGCTGAGGCGTTGGCGGGGCAGCGGCCCGGCGTGGCCCTGGCTCATCTGCGCATCCTCTTTGAAGCGAGCCAGGCCGTCAGCCGCATCGGCGAAATCCCCGATCTACTCCAGCGCATCCTCGAGCTGGCACTGCGGTCGGTGCCGGCAGAGCGGGGGGTGGCACTCGTGCGCGAAGAGGGCCAAGAGGACTGCGTTCCGGTCGCGGTGGTCACGCGTGCTGGTGACCGGGGCGAGAACATCCGGATCAGCCGGACGATCATCGACTACGTGCTTCGCAACCGTGAAGGGGTCTTGACCAGCGACGCTCGGAAAGACACCCGCTTTTTCGGCGGCGCCAGCATCCAGCAGTTCGCGATCCGCGAAGCGATCTGCGTGCCGATGGAAGGGCGGCATGAGATCGTTGGCGTCCTGTACCTGGACCGGCGGGCTTCGGTGACCGGCCACGGGACCAGCGAGCGAGCAGCGACGGACTTCACGCCCGAGCATCTACAGCTCGCTCTGGCTGTAGGCCGGATCGCCGCACTGGCGGTGGAAGAAACGCAGTACTACCGGGCGCTGCTCAGGGCGGAGCGGCTGGCGGCTGTGGGCCAGGCGATGGCAGCGTTGAGCCATCACATCAAGAACATCCTGCAAGGCTTGCGCACCGGTGGCGACCTGATCGAGATGGGGCTGGCTCGTCATGATGAGGGGTTCGTTCGGCAGGGTTGGCAGATCGTTAACCGGAACCAGAGCCGGATCTACCACCTGGTCATGGACATGCTGTCGTACTCCAAGGACCGAACCCCGTTGTGGGAGCCGCTGCGGCTTTCGGAGCTAATGCGCGACGTGATCGATCTGTTGCAGTCGCGTGCCTCGGAAGCCGATGTCGAGCTTTCGGTGGAGTTGCCCGAGGATGACGACGTGCTCTTTTACGCCGATCCCCAGGGGATTCACCAGGCGATCCTCAATCTGGGGCTCAATGCGATCGATGCGGTACGCGACATGGAGCGGGGACAGGTGCAGGTGCGTGTCCGCTGCGATCGGCACCAGCAACAAGAGCTGATCATCGAAGTCCAGGACAACGGTCCCGGCGTGCCGCCGGAGTTGCGTCAGAAGATCTTCTCGCCGTTCTTCTCCACGAAGGGGTCGCGCGGCACCGGTCTGGGGCTGGCGGTTACGGAGAAGATCGTGCGGGAACACGAGGGCAGGGTAGAACTTGAGAGTGAGCCCGGTCAGGGTGCCCTGTTTCGCATCATCCTGCCGCTGCGGACCGAACCGCCCGCGTTGGCCGGGGACGAGGACGCCTCGTCCTTGCCCACGCTCCCCTGACGTCACCTATCACAGAAACGGGTTCGTCCACTTCTCATGGCCGATGGTCGTGCTGGGGCCATGGCCCGGGTAGACGCGGGTCTCGGCCGGCAAACTCAGCAGCTTAGTACGAATGCTGTGCAGCAGGAGGGCCGGGTCGCCGCCGGGGATGTCGGTACGGCCGATGGAGCCGGCGAACAGCACATCGCCCGCGAACAGACTCCACGGGGTTGTCGCACGCAGCAGGTAGGCAACGTGGCCGGGCGTGTGGCCAGGAACGGCGAGTACCTCAAAGCTCAGGCCGGCGTATTCGACCGTGTCGCCGTCATCGAGCAACACGTCGGCCGGCGGGCTGGTAACCTCAAGCCCTGCCATGAACGACAGGTTCAAGGTTGGATCGGCAAGCATCGGAGCGTCGTTGCGGCCGATCAGTAGGGGCGCATCAGGAAACTGCTCCTTCAGTGCTCGGTTCCCCCCGATGTGGTCGCCGTGGCCGTGCGTGTTGAAAATGGCTGCCACGTTCAAGCCGCGCCTTGCAATTTCTTCAAGAACCCGTAACACTTCAATCCCCGGGTCGATCACCACGGCGTCAGTTTGGCCTTCTTGCCAGACGAGGTAGGTGTTCTCAGCCAGTGGGGCCGTTTCGATCACGGCAACCTCAATGGCAGGCGGCTCCTGGCTCATAGGTCGATCCCCGTTGGCACAGTGTTTGCTTGACGGACGCTACCGACTCGGTTGGCAGCACTCGCGCATGAACCGCACCGGACAGTCCTCCTCGGCATGGAGGTGGCGAATGTTTCGTTATGCCGGCGTGTGGATGCTACCGCTCATTCTAGCCCTGTGCCTCCCCGCGACCGCTCAGACCGGCGGCGGCGTGCGGCAGGCCAGTCGCAGCGTGGTCAATCCGTCGATGAGCCTGCCGCTGAAGCTGGTGCAGGAGGCCAAGGAGGCATATGCCTCGGTGCGCAGCTATCAGTGCATCTTCATCAAGCGGGACTACATCGACGGCAAGCTACAGCCGCACCAGTTCATCTTCATGAAGGTGCGCACCCGGCCGTTCAGCGTGTACATGCGCTGGCTGAAGCCCCGGGCCGGTCGGGAGGTGCTCTACGCACCGCACCGTTACGGCCCGAAGATCATCGCGCACGAGGTGGGGGTCAAAGGGGTGGTCGGCACGGTCGAGCTTGATCCGCACAGCGCACGTGCTCGGCGCGAGAGCCGCCACCCGATCACCGAAGTGGGCATCGGCAACATGATCCGCAAGCTGGAGCGCCGCTGGCTGCTGGCTGCCCGCGACCCGCAGTACGTTGCCGAGGTGAAGCCGAATGCGAAGGTTGGCAACCGAAGCTGTTGGTGTGTCAAGGCCCGCTCCCCGGTTCGGGGGCGCTACGAGTACTACCGCGTGCGCGTGTTCTTCGACAAAGAGTACAAGCTGCCGATCCGCTTCGAAGGCTACGCATGGCCAACCCGCCAGTTCCCGGATGGCATGCTGATCGAAGAGTACACGTACGATCGACTCCAGTTGAACGTGCCGGTCAGCGAGCTGGACTTCGACCGGCGCAACCCGCAGTACAACTTCTAGCCGCGGCAGCGGGGGGGCGGACAGGTCTTAGCCGGCGGCGCCGGCACCGAAGAGGGCGTCGAAACAGAACCGGCTCCAGCTCTCGAGGCGGTGGCGGTGCAAGCGGAGCACCGGGATCGGAACGAACTCCGCATCACGCAGTGCCCGCTCCTTTGCACGCACCTTCGGCTCGGCCAACTCAAACAGATGCACGACGCCCAGATGGACCTTGCCGACATCGGTCGAGTCGTCGTTGATCAGTCCGACGCACCGCTCGGAGTAGTCTGAGAGGATCTCGACCTCCTCGGCCAGTTCGCGCAGCATCGCGTCCTCATAGGGCACCCCCTGCAGGTTCCACAGCCGGCGATCATCCAGGGAAATGTGTCCGCCGACGCCGATCGATTCCAGGTCGTGCAGTCGGTGTTCGCCCTGTTGCCGGCCGCGGCGGTAGCGAAACAGGCGGTTCCCGCATTTGAGGATGCAATACGGGATGATCTGCTTGTAGGCGGGGTCTTCTTCCGCCCGGTCGCGCGGCAGAAAGCGGACCTCATCCGGACTGATGAGCCGGGGTAGATAGCGGTCCACGTCGGCGCAGAATCCCTGGAAGCGGCCCAGTTCATCGAGAAGCCGCGCTTCGACGACCATCACCTTTTCGTTCGGCCAGCGGGCCATGCTCTGCTCCCCTGGTTTACCGTCGTGGCATGCTATGGCCGCACAGGATGATATTCCCACCGGGTTGCTCGATGCAAACAGCTTGCCCCCGCGCCCCGTTTTTCCCTACGGGGCAATCTGCCGTTGACCGCCATGGACCGTTTCGGCAGAATCCCGCCCGTCAGACCGGACGTCAGGTCTGCGGTGTCTCGGGTTGTGAACTGCGTACAGCAAAGGAGTGCGGCGTGAAGCGTCTAGCTGGTTACGTAGCGTGCATCGTCGCAAGCGGCCTGGTTGCTCTCGGAGCCGTCCTGCTGGATCGGGCAGTTGGCCAACAGGCTTCCCAGATCCCGACCCGCATCGGGCTGATCGACCTAGACTACGTGCTGAAGAACTACACGAAGTTCAACCGGTTGGCCGAGGAGCTCACCGCCCAGGCCAAGCAGAAGGAGGCTGAGATTCAGCGGATGCAGCAGGAGCTGCGCAGTCTGATCAAGCAGCAGCAGGCTCAGAAGCCCGACAGCCCGCTCTTTGCGCAGTACCAGGAGCAGGCCACTAAGAAGCGGGCCGAGCTGGAAGCGACCATCGCCAACGCTCAGCGTGAGTTCGCTCGCCGCCAGGCTAGCCTGTATCACACGACCTATCGGGAAGTCGAGGCGGCCGTTGCCCGCTATGCCCAGTCGATTGGCCTGACGATGGTCATCCAGACCCGCAGGCCTGGCAAGGTGGCGCCCACCGATCCGCAGGCAGTGTTCCGCGAGATCGCCCGTCCGGTGGTGTACAGCCATCCAGCGCTGGACATCACCGACGAAGTGCTCGCACTGCTTAACCGCGGCAGCGGCACGATGGCTCAGCCCGCAGGCCGATCGGTGTTGCCCGCGGCACAGCGCCCCACGCGGAGTTACCAGCGGCGCTGAACCGCTGGTCGCCAGCCCCACCAACTGGGCTGAACCCACGCGTGCCGGCCGTCTGGCACCGCGATCAGAACCGACGATCCGCAGCCATAGGGAGCAAGGATGCGACGCCAACGGACAATCCAGCGACCGATCGCGGTCCGCGGGCACAGTTTTATCTCCGGCCTGGATATCGTGCTCCGCTTCTGTCCAGCTCCCGAACACGCTGGCCTGCATTTCGTCCGCGTTGACCTGGATCCAAACAGGGTTGTCCCGGTAGACGTGGACAGGCGTCTGGACTGCCCGCGGCGCACGACGCTTGCCGATGGTGACGTACGGGTCGAGATGACCGAACACGTACTCGCAGCACTGCGGGGCCTGGGTGTGGACAACTGCCGCATCGAAGTGAATGGCCCTGAGACGCCGGGCTGCGACGGTTCATCCCTGCAGTTCGCGCGTGCGTTGTTGGATGCGGGAATCCAGAGTCAGTCTGCGTGGTGTGAGCCGCTGGTGCTGGAGCACCCGATCTGCGTCAGCGACGGCAAGGCGTTCGTTGCCGCGTTACCGAATCCGCATGGCTACTTGGAGGTGGACTACACGCTGGACTACACCTCGGTCTCGCGGCTGCTCGGGCGTCAGCGGTTCATCTGCCAGCTGAACCTGGTGAACTTCCTCGGTGAGGTTGCCCCGGCTAGAACGTTCCTGCTGCGCGAGGAAGCCGAGCAGCTGCGTGCGATGGGCTGGGGCAGTCGGACCACAGCCCGCGACCTGCTGATTTACGACGATGATGGCCCCATCGACAACGCGGAACGCTATCCCGACGAGCCGGCACGGCACAAGGCGTTGGACATCATCGGCGATCTTGCCCTGGCAGGCCGGGAGCTCGTGGCCTCCGTCATTGCCTACCGCTCCGGCCACCGGCTCAACGCTGCGCTTGCCCGGGCCATCCGGCAATGCCACAACCTGGACGTCACACTGTCGATCGGCGCCGGCGTGCCGATCTGGCCCGGTGTGCTGTCCGAGCTGCCGCCGCGAACATCGAAGGGGGGGACGGGGCAGTTTGTGATTTCCGAACAGGGGGGAGCGGACCCGATGCTTGCCCGCGGCGCCGCGTTGCTGGCGGCCTGGCTGTCGGCCGCTCGCTGTCTCGGGCGTGGTGAGCAGTTGGATCTGGTGGAGTTCTGTCACGTGTCGATCGACCGGGCACCTGAACCCGCGCAGCCATTTGCCGTGAGTCTCAAAAGACGGGACGGCGGCGAGATCGAGCTGCAGGTAGTCCAGGACGACCGATTGCTGGGAAGAGCATCGATCCGGCCGGCAGCCGCGGTTGCCCGGGCTGCTTAGTGTTCGACCTGGTCCAGACGCTCAGCCGGAGAGAGAGCACTATGGCGGCAAAGATTCATCCGCTCAGCCAAGTGGCGGCGACCGCCGAGTTGGGGGACAACGTCGTCATCGGGCCGTTCTGCGTCGTCGGCCCGAACGTGGTCATCGGCGACGGTACCGAGTTGATCAGCCACGTGACCATCGTGGGTGATACGGTCATCGGCCGGGACAACCGGATCTATCCGGGAACCGTCATCGGAGCCGAGCCCCAAGACCTCAGCTACGACGGTACCCGGACACGGGTTGAAATCGGTGACGGAAACGTCATCCGCGAATGCGTCACGATCAACCGGGCCACGACCAAAGAGGATGGTGTTACGCGCATCGGGAACCATAACTACCTCATGGCCTGCTGCCATGTGGCCCACGATTGCAAGCTGGGCAACCACATCGTCTTGGCGAACAGCGCCCTGCTGGGGGGGCACGTGCACATTCACGATTACGCCATCGTCTCCGGCAATGTGGGCATCCACCACTTTGCGACCGTCGGAAGGCTGGCGTTCGTGGGTGGCCAGAGCCGAATCGTGCATGACGTGCCGCCGTTCATGCTGGTGGATGGGAACCCGTCATGGGTCCGCTGCGTGAACGTGCTCGGGTTGAGGCGGCATGGCATGACCGGCGAGCAGATCGGGGCGCTGATCGAAGCCCATCGGCTCATCTACCGGGCGCGAATGCGGTTGGACCATGCCGCCGAGCTGCTCCGCAACCACGGTCGCTGGACGGAAGAAGTCGAACACCTGTTCGAATTCCTCAAGCGCCAGTTTTCGGGACGAAACGGACGAGCCCGCGAAGCACTTCGCCGCGCAGCGTAAACAACGGCAGGAGAAACAACGGGTGGCCAGCAACAGGGAACTGCGCGTCGCGGTTATCGGAGTCGGACACCTGGGCCGGCACCACGCGCGCATCTTGAACGAGCTGCCCGATACGAAGCTGGTGGCTGTCGTCGACTGCCGGCCGCGGCAGGCCGAGTCGGTTGCCCGTAAGCTGGGTACCGTGGCCTGCACGTCGGTCGATCAGCTGCCTGAGAACCTCGATGCCGCGGTCGTTGCCGTTCCGACAACGCTGCACCGTGAGATTGCGCTGCAACTGATCGAACGCGACGTGTCGTTGCTGGTGGAAAAGCCGCTGGCTGAATCGATCGAGGCTGCCGACCAGATCGTCGAGCAAGCCGAACGCCGCGGCGTGCTCCTGCAAGTCGGGCATGTCGAGCGGTTCAACCCCGCTTTCCAGGCACTGCAGCTCACGTCGCGCTGGGGACGACCGTTCTTTATCCAGTGCGTGCGCGAGGTGCCCTACAGCTTCCGCTCGACGGACATCGGTGTCATCCTGGACTTGATGATCCACGACATTGACCTGATCATGTGGATCACCGGTGAGTTTCCTTCCGTTGTCCGCGCACATGCCTGGGCCCATTTCGGCCGGCACGAAGACGTGGCCGTGGCTATGTTCCGTTTCCCTGGCGGAACCGTGGCTCACTGCGTGGCCAGCCGTGTCAGCCCCGCCGTACGCCGCGAACTGAAGGTCTCCTGCCGCCAGCGCCACCTGACCTTAGACCTCATGCGGGGCACTGCCCAGCTCATGGAACCGACCGAGCGGGTCGACGCCGAACTGACACTCTTCACGGACCCGCCTGCCGAAAAGGTACCCTGGCTCCGCAACCAACTCTTCGAACGCTACTTCCGTCGCCGGGAGCTGAGCTGGCCATCCCTGCTGGAGCCACTCCGAGCCGAATTACAGCACTTCTTGCACTGCGTGCGCACCGGCACCCGGCCGTCCGTCGATGGCCTGGCCGGACGCAACGCCGTGGCCGTTGCCCATGCGACCCTCAACGCCGCGCGCGATCAGCTTTCCATTGAGCCCCATCCATACCCGCGCGCTGCCTAGCCAGCCGCCTCAGAACGCCGTTGCGACCGGCTCGTGCTCAACGCACGCTGGAGTGCTTCTGGGACGCAGACTCCGCACGGGGCCGGCCAGGCCGATCCTGTACCGGGCCCGCAGCCAATCGGCCTTAACGCGATGCCGGCTCCTGCCCACGGGGGGGCCTGGAGCTTGCTGCGAGGGGGGCGCTGAGCGAGCGAGTGGGCGGACTGGGCCCATGCGCATCGTCTCCATGCCATGGCCTCGCCCACCACACTCAAACACCGGTGCCCGTTACGTCACCACCAAACCTTTCGTGTGCCACACCACAGGGCCCGGATGAATACCTTCAGACTATGCGTTCGCCTGTGTGATTCGAAACGACCCTTCACCTGGCCCGTGGCCCAGCAAGCCGCACTGCCTGCCCGAACACTACCCCTGCACGCTTCTTGCCATCAGTTGGTCTGCGTTGCTGCAGGCATGAGGCTGTCTGAGCCGGCACCCAGCCTGCTTATGCAGCCATGGCCGGTAGAACGCTACCGCTGGTGGCGTCGCTCCTTCAGTCGCTTGGCGAGGATGGGGATCGTGAACCCACCGACCAACTCGTCGTTCTCGTCGACGTAGCACCAGTCCTCCACTTCATCGACACGCACTCGCACTCGGTCACCGACCTTCAACGGTCCGAGGTCATGTGGGTCGTTAGCCAGCGCGCCGTAAATCACCCCGCCCTCGATGGCATCGACCTCGATCCAGATGTGTTCCACTCGGTCGTCATACCGCACCGGCGCTTTCACACTGAACTGCGAGCCTGCCCGCGCCTCAAACGCTCGCACGAACTCGTCGAACCGACGCTGTGCCTCCTCCTTGGCCGCCCGTATCTCCTCGTCGTCCGAGTCGACACTCACCATCGGCAGGAGATCCGCGGCCTTCAGGGCTTCGATCGGATCTTCGCCACGCAGCGCTGCCGCCGTGTTCTCGCCAACCGCGTGCATGATCCCGTACTCGGGCAGATACACCAGTAGCGCACGGTCGTCGATGAGTTCCGCGATCAGCCGTGCCATGTAGCGGTACGCCTCACGCTGCTTCGCTGCAGGGTCGCCGTCTTCAATGATCGTCATCAGGTCGCACGAGACCCATGCTTCGTGTTCGAGGAACAGCAGCCGCTTGCGCAGGTCGGGCAGCGCATCTGCGTCCGCCTGCTTGTCCTCCACGTAAGGCCATGGCACCACGTGCACAGAGAACACGAAATCGCGGAACAGGATCAGAAAGTGCGCGTCCTGCCGATGCGCACCGCGCGGTGACTTGTCGGGCTGAGCGTCAGGCATGGGGCCCAGCGCGGTGATCTTGATCTCCTCCTCCCGGTCACGCCCCTTCCGCCACGCCTCGGTGGCGATCCTCTCGAGAACAGCTGCGTCCAGATAGATCGGTTCGCGCATCAGCAGCACAACGGAATGCAGCGTTTCGTCGTCCTCTCCGTGGTGCGTGTCACGAGCTGCTTTCCGCCGTGTCGCGAGCCAGAAACCAATGCCGGCCAGAAGTACCAGCACCACAACCAGAACGATGGCGACGGCCATGTGTACCCCCCTTCTGGCATCGAGACCTGCCAGCCTTAGCATGGATGCCGGCAGATGTGATTTTAGCTCAGTGCGCGGTTGGCAGGGCGCCGGCTGCCGGCTACGAAGCGGTTCGTTTCTTTGCGTTGGTACAGCGGGCCGAAACGGTTCCTGGGCCTGGCTGCAGGGAAACCTGGCGTTGACCCGGTCAGGAGCGCGTGCGTGCGGTGGTCACCGCCAGCACACCGCGGTGCCGCTGGCCCAGCAGATACTGCAGGTGGCGGTACAGTTCCGAGTTCCTGGTCAGTTCCTCGTGTGAACCGACGGCTGCCACCGCACCGTCCTTCAAGACGACGACGGCGTCAGCTTGCTTGAGCGTGGAGAGCCGGCGGGCCAGGAAGAGCACGGTTCGATCCCTGCAGAACCAGCGTAGCGCGTCATCAACAAGCTGACGCGCCTCCTCGTCCATCGGCTGCCACGGCTCTTCGATCACGGCCAGGGCAGGGTTCTGAACAATTAGCCGGGCCAGCGCAATGCGAAACTGCTCACCGATGGTTAACTGTTCGCCTAGCGGTCCGATTACCGTGTCATAGCCTTCGGCCAGCCGTTGGACGAAGCTGTGCGCATGCGCCCGCTTGGCCGCCTCGACAATCTCCGCAAACGGCCGCTGCTGCTCACCCCCGGCGATGTTCGCTCTGACAGAAGCCGTGAACACGTAGTACCCATCCAGGGCAATGCCCACGTTGGCTCTCAGGCTTTCCAGCGTGGCCTTGCGGATGTCGCGCCCGTCGATCAGAATCTGGCCTTCATCCGGGTCGATCAGCCGGGTGACCAGGTAGGCAATGGCCCGATAGCTGGCCCGGTCCGTGCTCAGGACCGCCACGATGCTACCGGCTTCGATCGCGATGTTGTAATCGCGCAGGTAGACGCGGCCGCCGCGCATGACGGACACGTGACGGAAGCGCAGCTCTCGGCTGAGCGGGTCGAGGAAGCGCGCGTCGGGCAGCTGCAACACCTCAGGCTCACGCTGCAGAAACTCTGCCAGTGGTTCGCACGCAGTGTGGCTTGCCTTCAGCGTCTGGATCGCTCCCCAGGCGTTCTGAGCGGGCAGTACGGCCAGCAGCAGCGCCCCCAGCAACAGCAGTGCGGTGTCGACGTAGAGATTGCGCACGGCGAGCTGATACAGCAACAGCACCGCAAAAGTCGCAGCACCGAGTGAGAGGGCAAAGAGAACAACCGGCCAGGTCAGCCGAGCTAGGGCCAGGTCACCACTACGCACCCTGACCAGATCGGCCAGCACATCCTCGAACCGGCGGTGTACAACATCGTCCATCAATAGCGCCTTGGCCATCTGCACGTAATCGAGGCTCTCCGACAAAAGCCGCTCTTCTTGGATGGCGCGCTGCTCACGGCGGGCAAGGACCGATCGAATCCGTCGGACGCCCAGCCCAGCCGATACCAGAGCCAGCGCCATCAGGGCTGCTGCGGCTATGCTCTGCAGCGGTGCCACTGCCAGGGCCAACGCGCCGAAGACCACCATCGGGACCGGTTCACGCTGGCTGAGTTCGAGCCAGGCTGCCAGCGCACGCCTCAGATTAGGCATTTGCGCAAGCACCGCTTCGTAGCCCACCGGCTGGTTCGCACCGAGAGTTCGCTCCAGGGGCGGGGCCAACCGGTGCGCCTGCCGGTACACCGCCCGGCGGATCCGCGCTTCGCTCTGCGCGATAATCGAGCCGGCCAGGCGGCATTCGACCGCCCGCGCCGCCAGCCAGATCAGCAGGCAGGCCCACACAAGGCCACCGGCAAGAAGCACCCTCGACGCTACCGGTGCGGCACCTGGCGGATTGGCCATTCGGGCGGTGAGCTCAAGCCAACTGAGCAACCCGGTCTGCGAAACCGGGACACCGAACGTCGCTACCACCATGCGGATCGCTGCGACAAGGGTGATCAACGCGGCAAGCGCAGCAGACGTGGCAACTAGGGTTGCTGCGAACCAGGCCAGGCGACGGGACTGAGCACCACGCAGGAATGGACGGAGAACTTCGACTTGTGCGCTGATTCCAGCCATCAACCTTCGTGCAGCCGCCTCCAGCAGGCGTCTGCCCGCTACGCCAGGTCTCTGTCTTCAAACAGCAACAAGGCAAGCAGCAGGGCGGCGCCGCTGTAGAAGACGCAGTAGACCAGCGCCAGCCCTACATAGCTTAACGGAATGTGCGACCCGGTGGCGATGGCTGGCGTGACGTTCAAGTACTCGAGGGGGGGCAGAACGACCATGAGGAACCGCGCCCAGAACTGGACCGGTTCAAACGCCTCCGCCGTCTCCCCGTAATTGACCAACACCGGCACCAGATTTCCCAGCACAAAGATGGTGGCGACGACGATTGCGGTAACGACCAGGTGGAACCGCGTGGCTAACGCCACGGCGATGGCCGTCAACACCACGACTTCCAGGAACACCAGAATCAGTCCCGGTAGCGCCTGCTTCACCTCCTCGACCCGCCAGTGGGCCAACTGCTGGCGATCCACGTCGGTCATCATCCGACCGTCTGGCCGGTAGTTGTTCTCCTTCACGTCATAGCCGACCTTGTAGTAGACCGCTCCGCTGAAAGCGATGCCCAAGATGAAGGTCAGCAGGGCGACGGCCGCCACAATGCCCAGGAACTTGCCGATGATAAAGTGCCACCGGTTCACCGGCTTGCTCAGCACGGTGATCGCCGTGCGATCTTCGATGTCGTCAGCGATGCTAGTGCTGGCAGCCAGGACCGCCAGCAGCCCGCCCGCGGTCAGAATGACAGCCAAGCCTGTGTCCTTGAGCATCTTGATGTCTTCGCCAAAGGCGAAGTACGGGATTACGGTGAACAGAGCTAGCAGGCCGATCGCGACGGCAATCAGAATGGGGTAGATTGGTTGTCGAACCGTTTCACGAAACGTGGTTACGGCTACCGTCCACGTGCGCATCGCTGTCCTCGGGAGTAACCGGTGTTCGCCGCGGGCTCTGCTCAATAGCGGATCGAAAAGCCTTGGAACTCTCCGGTGGCAGGCGAGCGAACTACCTGGGTCTCACGGATATAACGCTCCATGACCGTCTCCAGTTCACCCAGGAAGCGATCCAGTTCCTGCGGCTCGCCCTCCGCGACCAGCTCCACCCGCCCGTCCGGCAGATTCCGCACGTAGCCGGCCACGCGATAGCGGCGTGCAATCGAAGTGGCCGTGTAGCGGAATCCTACGCCCTGAACTCGGCCCGAGTAATACACCGTTCGCCGCTCCGGCATCGCACTCTCTCCTCCAGACCACGCTCGCTGCGGATCGCCGGTGCGATCACAGGCCGAATGCCCTCTTGGCTTCACCAACGGCGAATACCGAACCGGTCACCACGATCAAACCGTCCGGGTCACCGTAACGGACCGCATGCTCGACTGCTTGCCGGATGCTTGGCGCCACGGTAGCCGGTATGCCGAACAGTTCGAAGGCTTCGGCCACCGGCCCAGGGTCGGCCGACCGGTACCACTTCACCGGTGCCACGATCACCTGGTCGGCCGCCTCTGCTAGCAACCGTGCGATTGCTGCCGCCGGCTTGTCGCGCAGGAGCCCGAGCACCACGGTGACGTGGCCTCGTGAGAAGAACCGCTTCAGATGGTCCACCAGTTGGGCGATACTGCCGGGCGTGTGCGCCACATCCAACAGCACGGGATGCGTGCCGAGCCGGCACAGTTCCAGCCGTCCCGGCCAGTACAGCTGAGCCAACCCGGCCCGGATCGCGCCTTCTAGAGTGTCGGGGCGGTAGCGTCGGCGGTGCACGAAGGCCTGCACGGCCGCGACGGCCAATGCCGCGTTCCGAGCCTGACAACAGCCCGGTAGGGCCATCTGCACCGACGGCAGGCAACGGAGCGGAAGTTCGGGGCAGTCGAAGGATATGCTCACCTGCTGGCTCGCGATCTGAAGCTTCTCGGCCCGTACCTGGAAATCGACGCCCAGGCGGAGCAGCGGAACCTGGCACGCCTGGGCATGCTGCGCGACGACCAGCTCAGCTTCGGCCGTGTCGACGCCGCTGATGACCGTGCAGTTTGGCTTGATAATGCCTGCCTTTTCGGCGGCGATGGACGTCAATGACCGTCCCAGGATCGCCGTGTGTTCCAGCTCGATCGTTGTGATCACGGCGACGTCGGGCTGCACCACGTTGGTTGCGTCGCGGCGGCCGCCGAGACCCACTTCAACGACCGCCACGTCCACGGCCGCGTCCCGGAACTCCATGAACGCAACGGCCGTGGCGGCCTCGAAGAACTTTGGTTCCGGCAGCGCATGCCGCTGCAGCATGCGGCGGAGATTGGCTACGTGCTCCGCTACCCGCTCGGGCCGGATCCACGCGCCGTTGAGCTGGATGCGTTCTTCGAACCGGGTTAACGACGGCGAGACGTACAGCCCGACCCGCAGGCCATAGGCCTGCAGGATTGATGCTACCATGGCCGCTGTCGAGCCCTTGCCCTTGCTGCCCGTGACGTGGATGACCGGGTAGCACGTGTGCGGATTGCCCAGGGCAGCTAGCATCGGCCGCATCAGCTCCAGGCCGTGCCGCTTCCGCTGAGTTTCCAGGCCGAAGCACCGCTCCACCGCGCTGATCGGTTGCTGCTCGCCGTCATCGGTGCGGTACAGAGCTGCCCAGGTTTGCGGGCTCAACTGAGTCTCGTGCCGGAACAACACCGCTAGCTCCTCAGCCGAGAGTGCCAGGCACCGTGCCTGTTGATGGACCCTACATTGTGGCCGCCGCACGGGCCATAATCAATGCAACGACCTTCGACGGTGACCTTCTGCAGGGGGACCGAGCCGGGAGCGCATGGCCATGGAAAACCCCGAAGTGGCGATGGTCTTTGAGGAAATCGCCGACCTGCTGGAGATCCTCGGCGAGAACCCATTCCGCGTACGGGCCTACCGGAACGCGGCACGCACGATCCGAGAGCTGCCTGAACCGGTCGAGCAGGTTGCGCGCGACCCGGGCCGCAGGCTGGAGGATCTTCCTGGGATCGGCAAGGATCTGGCCGA
Source organism: Planctomycetota bacterium (assembly GCA_026991575.1). Taxonomy (GTDB): domain Bacteria; phylum Planctomycetota; class Planctomycetia; order JALXBF01; family JALXBF01; genus JALXBF01. The sequence continues at coordinate 67,506 of JALXBF010000138.1, forward strand.
GAAGATCCGCGTCATTGTCAACACGGGTGACCATCCCCTGCGGCAAGAACTCCGCCAGAAGGTGCCGCCTGGCCTGAGAGACCTGTTGGACATCCCTGGGCTGGGCCCGAAGCGGGCCTACGCGCTCTATAAGCAGCTGGGCATCACGTCGCGCGAAGAGCTGAAGAAGGCCGCTCAAGCGCGCCGCATCCGCACGTTGCGCGGCTTCGGAGCAAAGACCGAGCAGGCGATCCTCGAGGCGCTGGAACACCTGGAGGAGGTCAGTCGTCGGGTGTACTTGGCCGAAGCCAAGGTCTTTGCTGACGCGGTCATCCAGCACCTGCGCGCCGTGCCGGAACTGCATCAGATCGAAGTTGCCGGCAGCTTCCGACGCCGCAAGGAAACGGTCGGCGATCTGGACGTGCTGGTGACCTGCGATCAGTCGGCCCCCGTCATGGACCGACTCGCCGAATACTCCGCCGTGCGCGACGTCCTCGTACGCGGCGATACCAAGATGAGCGTCCGTCTGGCCAACGGCATGCAGCTAGACCTGCGGGTCGTGCCGGAGGAGTCCTATGGAGCGGCTCTTCAATACTTCACCGGTTCGCAGGCACACAACATCCAGCTCCGCCGCCGGGCCCAGGAGATGGGGCTGAAGATCAACGAGTACGGCGTGTTTCGCGGCGAGGAGCGGGTTGCTGGTCGGACCGAGGAAGAGGTCTATGCAGCAGTCGGCCTGCCGTGGATCCCGCCCGAGTTACGTGAGGCCCGGGGAGAGATTGAATGGGCGCTGGAGGGCAAGCTGCCCAAACTCGTCGAGCTCACCCAGATCCGCGGTGACCTGCATATGCACACCAACGTCACCGACGGCCGTGCCAGTATCGAACAGATGATCCTGGCGTGCAAGGAACTCGGCTACCAGTACCTGGCGATCACGGACCATTCCAAGCGAGTGACCGTCGCCGGTGGGCTCGACGCCGATGCCCTGCGTGCTCACTGGCGCAACATCGATCGGATCGCTTCGCGCATTGCAGGGATCACGGTGCTCAAAGGGGTCGAGCTTGACATCCTCGAGGACGGCTCTCTCGACTTGCCGGACGATGTCCTGGCCGAAGCCGACTGGGTCGTAGCCTCAATCCACTACGGCCAGAACCAGCCGCGCCAGCAGATCACCCGCCGTATCCTGAACGCCATCGAGAACAAGTACGTGCACTGTATCGCCCATCCCACCGGCCGGCTCATCGGCAAACGCAAGGCCTACGACGTCGATCTGGACCTCGTCCTCAAGGCTGCTGCTGACCATGGCTGCTTCCTGGAGGTGAATGCCCAGCCGAGTCGACTGGATCTTGACGACGTGGCTCTGCTGGCGGCTCGGGAGAAAGGAATCCTCATCGCGATCAACACCGATGCCCATTCGATCGATGAACTGAGATTCATGGAGTTCGGCGTGTATCAGGCACGCCGCGGGGCACTGGAAGCGAAGGACGTGCTCAACACACGCTCTGTGCGTGAGCTGCGCAAGCTGCTGACACAGCGGCGGAAGTAACCGGTTTACCAGGCTCGCCATCGCAGCACGATCCGTTCGGGTGCCGGCCCGTCGAACCGCAACCGGACGAACGGTACCGGATCGCCTGGCACGGCGTACGATTCGACGACGACCTTCCCGGCCGTCGGCGCTTCAAGTTTCAGTCCCGGGTCCCAGTGCATGCTTAGCACGATCTGCCCTCGGGCGTCCGGTTCCGGTTCGATCAGCTCGATCTCGTTCCACCGGAACCTGACCGTCGCCCGGCCACGAAGGCAAAACGATCCCGCGCGACGAAACTCGTACAGCTCGAACGGCCCAATCGTGGCCGCAAGTCGGCACAGATCCGGGTAGGCGCGAAGCAAGCGGCGCACCGGGGGCGACCACACAACGGCCCAGCCGATGTTGTACTGGCGTAGCAGCTTGGACAGTTCGGCTCGGCTGTAGCCGGCGCCGCGCTCGGTCCAGGCCAACTTGCCGAACAGGCGGCCGTTGCCGCACTTGTTTTGTGCGTGGGCCAGGTAGGCTGGGTAGTAGAGCCCACCGTAGCAGACCCGTCCAGTCAGTACCGGCAGCAGTGGCCCAACCCGCTGCCTGAGCACCACGATTGCGGCGCTTCGGTACAGTTCGGGGTACTGCGTGTGGAGGGAATCCAGCCCGGAGATGTCTTCCACCAGCAGCCGTGCGTCTGCCGTCGTGTTCTGGCGGATCCACTGTACCAACTGTCGTTGCTCGGGCGTGAGCCCCTGGGCCAGCGGCGGTGCTGGGCTGGCCAGCGGCAGCAGATCCGGCAGCAGGATGCGCACACCGAGGGCTGCTACGGCGGTTGCTGCCACTCTTAAGTGTGGCTGCGATCGGGCCCAGCTCACCGCCAGTGCGCGCGCGGTCGCGGCCGCGGGCAACGCCAGCAGCCACAGGGACGGGCTGCGAAAGCGTACCGGCTGCAGTCCTTGCGTCACCGGCAACGCTGATCCAATCAGGGAAAACAGCAGCGACACCAGCCCGGCTACCAGCAGCGGTCCCAGAACGGCGCGATCGCAGCCCCGCACGATCCAGGGCGTCAAACAGGCCAGAAACACCACGAGCCACTCCGAGCTGCTGTCGGCCAGCAGCAGCGTTGCCAGGTCCTGCCACGGGGTAGCGGAAACGTAGAACACGCCGCTCTGCTGTACCCACCGCACCACGCGAACTGCTGGATACCAGAGCGGTGCCGAAAGCAGAACGACCCCAAGCGCAACGCACACGCACACCAGGAGCCTTGACAGCGCTCGCCGCCAGAGGGCAGCAAGCGTCAGGCCGACGGCTGCGATGGTCAGGAGTACGACCGTCAGCAGGTGGGCGTAGCAGGCAGCGGTGGCTAGCAGAAGCGTCACCGGGGCGTATACGAGCGGGTTTGACCGGCTACTCAATAGCTTGGCGCTTGCGGCGATCGCCGCCACGGCCAGCGCTGCGCCGGCCAGCCAGGATGCCAGCCCGACGCGCAGGAACTCGTCAGGCTGCCTGAACCAGAATCCGGCCAGGACCAGCAGCATCGCCACAAGCCCGCAGCCGCGACCGGCGACAAGCCATGCGGCGGCCGGTACAGCGATTGCCGGTAGCAAAGCGGCTACGAGCACGGAGAACTTCAGACCGGTCCACTTCAGATGGCCTGGCAACAGGCCGGTGAACAGCTCGTAGTAGACCGAACTCGTGGGAAAGGCTGCCGTCTTCGGATAGCCCGCCATGAAGTAGGGATCATATCCCCACAGCCTCCCGGATCGTGCCCCGGCTTTGACCAGGCAGTAGTAGCCGTGGAGCGAGTAGTCGCCTTCGATAAGCGGGGCGGCAGAGAGCAACCCGTTCGGACCGCCGAGCAGTGCGATGGTTCGCGTTGCGTGCAAGAGAAACAGGATGACGAGCGCGGCGGCAGGCAGGAGGCGGCTAAGGCCCTGAAGTAGCCTGTTGCTGTGGGTGCCGGTGACGTTGCTCACTGCCGTCAGCGCCATTACCTTCAGGCTAAGCTGCCTTGCCGCTGCGGCTGCCACCGCGGCTGCCGGGCGGCGGAAGGCTAGAATTCTAGGTTTGAGCGTTCAGCCAACGGGATGCCATGTCGGAGCGAGACTGGTACGAAATCCTGGGGGTTTCACCTGACGCGACGCACGAGGAGATTCGCGCTGCCTATCGGCGGCTGGCGCGCCGGTACCACCCTGACAGTGCCGAGGGCGGGGGCGACCCGAAACAGTTCCAGCTTGTGCAGGAGGCCTGGGAGGTGCTTTCCGACCCGGATCGGCGGGCGGCGTATGACCAGAAGCGGCGCCTCCAGCGCTTGCGACGAGGCAGGCGCAGATCCATGGTGGGGGCGCGGCCGGCGGTAACCATGCCCGTGCGGTACACGCTCGTGATGTCGCCGCATGAGGCTGCCCGCGGGGGCACCGTTGAGGTTCCGGTTCCCTACTTGTGGCGCTGTCCGGTCTGTCTGGGCAGCGGCTTGGTGGCGTTTGAGCCGTGCTCGGACTGCGACGGTGGCGGCACTGTGAAGTACACGGCCGTGTTCACGGTCCACGTCCCAGCGGGCGTGCGACACAACGAGATTCTGCACTTCAGAGCTGATGAACCGGTGCCCGCCGAGATCATGCTGCGCGTCGCGCTACGCGGCAGCGGCGGCCGGGGTTACTATTAGCGTCACGGGGCTGGACCTTCTCGACGGGAGCCTGTCATGAACAACGCTGAACCGCTGCGCGGTCGCGTCGCCCTCGTTACCGGTGGCGGTACCGGTATTGGCCGAGCTGTTGTGCTTGCGCTTGCGGCCGAAGGGGCCACCGTTTACGCGATCGGACGCCGCGAAGAAGTTCTCCGCGAGACTGCCGAGACTGCTCGTGCCGGCGTGGTCATCCCGCGGCGGTGCGATGTCACGGATCGCAGTGAGCTTGCCGGCCTGGTCGACGAGATCGCAACCCGGTCAGGGCGCATTGACATCGTCGTCAACAACGCGGGCACGAACACGGCGAAGCGGCGGGTTGCGGAGCTGAGCCCTGAGGAGTGGGACCGCCTCTTGGCGGTCAACGCTACCGGAGTCTTCAACGTCATCCATGCTGTCTTGCCCATCATGCGACGCCAAGGGCAGGGGCTCATCGTGACCATTTCCTCCATTGCTGGGCTGCGGCCCAGCACGCTGGCGGGCGCCGCTTACAGTGCCGCTAAGCATGCTGCGACCGCTTTCACCCGCGTCGTCGGCCTTGAGGAGGCAGCACATGGTATCCGCTGCTGCGTGATCTCGCCGGGCGAGGTCGACACGCCGATCCTGGACCAGCGGCCCGAGCCGGTGACTGCCGAGCACCGTGCCCGGATCCTGCAGCCCGAGGACGTCGCAGCGGCCGTCCTTTTCGTGGCGAAACTCCCCCCGCGAGCCTCTGTCCCCGAGCTGGTCATCAAGCCAACCACCCAGCCGTTCGCTTGAGCCAGCCCCGGTCGATCGCCACGGTTGACCCGGCAGGGCGCAAGCCGCTATCGTCTAAGGAACGGTAACAACCGATTCGGTGGAGCAAGGGAGGAGCACCATGCGTTCGACTCGCTTCTTGATTCCCGGCTTCGTGGCCCTGATCGCTGCGGCTACGGTGTACAGCTCCGAGATCCTTAACCAGCAGCGCGTCGTGCGTGCGATCGCCGTGCTGCATCCGACGGAAGGTAACAAGGCACGTGGCGTGATCGTCTTCGTTCAGAAGAACGGCTACGTGGAGATCACCGGCGAGGTAACGGGGCTAACGCCAGGCTTCCATGGGTTCCACATCCACGAGTACGGCGATTGCAGCGATCCGAAGGCTCTCTCCACCGGGGGGCATTACAACCCGACCAACAAGCCACATGGGGCGCCGGATTCGACCGAACGGCACGTTGGCGACCTCGGCAATATCCACGCCGACAGTTCGGGGAAGGCGATCATTCGGATTCAGGACAAAGTGATCTCGTTGAACGGACCGTACAGCATCATTGGACGCGGCGTCATCATCCACTCAGGGCCCGATGACCTGAAGACCCAGCCCACCGGGAACGCCGGTGCCCGTGTGGCGTGCGGCGTGATCGGCATTGCCGCACCTGTCTCCGAATAGCGCACGACCGGATGCTGTCCTGCTACGCTGTCGGTTGCGGCATCCGGTGTTTGCCCGCCCTCCTGCCGGCGCGGCTCCTACGGGGGACCAGCTGGTATCGTGCCGTACTCCAAGGCGTGCGCCACGATCCTGCGCAAGGCGTCCGTTGGCCAGTCGCGGCCCTGCTGGGGCAGATCCAGCAATTCGAGACCGTCCATCCGTGGCGCGCCGTCCAGCCGATAGTGTGGGAGAACTCGCCGCAAAGAAGCCTCACTAACCTGCATGCGGTGGGCCAGCGTTTCAACCAGCTGAAGCTCTGCAAGCTGGGCTCGCTGGCGTGGAAACCACAGCGATCGCGGCATGGCGTCGATGATGCTGCGGTGGCTGATCCAGGCTAGCACCGCAGCGCCGGCCAATAGTGTCGCGACGCGAGCCGGTTTGGGTGCACGTCCGGGGCAGAAACGGAGGAACGACTCGACGATAGCGCCCGCGATCAATGCCGCACCGCACTGGGGCAGGCACGCGTACCAGTCAAACGCCCTCAACTGAGCGTAGCCAACATTGGCGCGAAACGCGTACGGGAGTCCAAAGCCGAATAGCACCATGCTCAGCCCCGCCAACACGGCCGGGGCGCTGAGCCGTCGCCGGCGCCAGAGCCACAGGACTGCTGCCATCGCCGCGGCCCCATAGACGACGCCTGGCACCGGCGGCAACCTCGGATCCCAGATGCTGAGGTTGCCAAGGATGAGCTTTTCTGCGACCGCACGCAGCGTAAAGACCATGGCCAGCTCCACGCGGAAGGCTTCCCGAAACGGGCGCCCCTCGAAATCGGTCAAGACTGGCTGCCCACCGCGTAGCTCTTGAAGCCACACGTACCAGCCGGCGGCTACCGCAAAGCTCACCGCAATGGCCAGCACCATCCGCCGCCGCCCTTGGGCCTGGGCCCAGAAGCACCAGCTACTGCCCAGTGTCACGGCCAGGACCGGCGCAACTAGCACGCCTGTGGACCAGAACGCCGGCGCTAGTACCGTCGCCGCTGCGGCCACCAGAGCCCGCACCAGTCCACCACGCTGACAGAAGCGGAACCAGGAAGCCACCGCCAGTAGCAGACAGGCTGCCGACCACGTGGCAACGCTGGCGCTGTACCAACGTAGCACGGCAGCGTGCACACTCGTTACGCTGAACAGGCCAGCAGCCGTCAGCGCGGCTAGCCGCGAGCCGGTCAGCAGGGCGGTCACGTGGGCCAGCATAAGGCCGACGCAGACATAAGCCAGGATCGGTCCCCAGCGGAGCACGTCGGGCAAGTGGGGCAGGTCGGGGCTGGCCCAACAGAGTAGCGCCGTCACGGTGCGGAACGCGGGCAAGCAGTGCTGGGCATGGAACTGCCAGATGCTTGCGCGCCACCGCTGCGGTGTCAGCGCGCCAGCTACGAAACTCCAGTCATCCTTGTAAAGCGTGTACTCCTTCAGTCGCTCGCCGTGCAGCGCCACGCCGGCCACGATGACCAGGCCCAGCGCTGCCGACCATGCAGCGCCAGTCAGCCAGTGGGCTCCCACCGCAGGCGCCGGAGCGTGTCTGCTCGAATACACCATGTGGCTTGCTCCATACGACCGGACGCGACCGACAGCTGCCTGTTCGTATAATCGCAGCGAACCGTTCCTCTGGCTCGGCGAGACACGATGAGTCCGGAGCGCAGATCGGACAGCGAGGGACCGGTGCTGGGTGCCCAGGTGAAGTTGTTGAGAGAGCGGCTTTGCGACGCACCGGTCGGTGCCTGGATGCACCCCTGCCCGTACTTGCCCGGCCGGATCTCCTTTCAGATAGGCACCGACTGCACCGACGCTATGTCTGCATGGGATTACCAGGTCCTGCTGGAGCATAACTTCCGGCGATCTGGTCCGTTGGTCTACACAGTAGGGTGTGATGGCTGTGTGGAGTGCCGGAGCCTGAGGGTTCGTGCCGATGAGTTTCAGCCGTCTCGCACCCAACGCCGCTGCTGGCGCCGTAACGCGGACCTTTCGATTCGCACGTTCGATCGTCACGTGGCCACGCCGGAGCGCTTGTTCCTTTACCGACGCTACGTGCGCGAACGACATGGCGATGCCGAACGGTTAGTGGCCATGACCGGCTCAGCGGATGAATTCGTCAGCTTCCTGTGCGTTACTGGCGGCAACGAGGATGGGCTGGCGCGATGTGTTGAGTTTCGCAACGGCTCGCATCTGGTGGCCGTGGGGGTCTACGACGAGTTGCCCGAGGCGTATAGTGCTGTGTACTGCTATTTCGATCCGGACGAAGCACGACGTTCGCCCGGCACGTTCAACATCCTTTGGCTACTTGAGCAGGCGCGTCGCACTGGCCGCCGCTACGTGTACCTGGGCTACTACGTGGCACAGTGCCGCAAGATGAACTACAAAGCGCGGTTCCGACCGTGCGAGTTGTGGACGCCGGGGAAGGGCTGGCTGCCGCTGGAGAGAGCCGCGGTTGCTGAGGGCGAGGCAGGCCAGGAGCGGGACTATGGAGCCGACGGACAAGCCACCGCTGCGAGTGGTCCAGCTCAGTGATCCGCACCTGCTGGCGGACCGCCACGGCAGTCTGCGGCGTGTGGTCGTCTACGATCAGCTTCGTGCCAGCGTCAAGTTGATCCAGCGGCTACGACCGGACGTTGTCGTCTGCACCGGGGACATTGCCCACGACTTATCCCGGCAGGCTTACCGCCTGTTTCGCGAAGCGATCGCAGGCCTGAATACCCCGGTGCTGGCTGTGCCCGGAAACCACGACGACAGGGCTCACATGGCCACGGAGCTGACCACGATGTGCCGCGCACTCCCCAGCGGCCACGTGGTGTTCCGGTGGCAATCGGGCCCATGGCTGCTGATCGGCCTGGACAGCCAGATCCCCGGGGAAATAGCCGGTGAGCTGGCGGCCGAACAGCTGGCGTGGCTGCGGGAGGAGGCGGTAAGCTTTGGGCCGCACGGCAAGCTGGTGCTGTTCATGCACCATCCTCCCGGTTCGGTAGCCTCGCCATGGATGGACGCGGTCATCCTACGTAATCGAGACCTGGTAGCGAAGGCACTGGAGCGGACCGGCGTCGTTGCCGTCTTCTGCGGGCATACGCATTTTGAACATCGCGGCCTCGTGGGCAACGTGCCCTTCTACACGACACCGGCCACGTCGTTCCAGTTCGATCGGTTCCAGCCAGTTGTTTTCAGCCGCGAACCGGCCGTGCGCGTGATCGACCTGTACGAGCATGACTGGTTCACGCAGGTCTGGACTGTGAGCCATCGCGAACGGCTGTGCCTGAGCGAGGAGGAGCGTATTGAGTTGCCGAAAGCCGGTGATCCTGATCGTGGCCGGATCTGATCCGTGTGGGGGCGCCGGCCTGCAAGCCGACCTCAAGACCGTGTCGGCTCTCGGAGCCTACGGCATGACGGCCGTGACCGCGATCACCGTCCAGAACACCTGTCGGGTCGAGGCCGTGCATCCGCTGGCCCCGGGACTCGTGGCCGACCAGATCCGCATTTGCTGCGAGGACGTCAAACCCGATGCGGTCAAAGTCGGCATGCTTGCGACCGCCGAAGTGGTGGCCGCAGTAGCGGAAGCGTTACGTGCCCTGGATAACGTCCCCGTAGTCGTCGATCCGGTACTGAACGCAAGCGTTGGTGCGGAGCTAGCCGACGCCGCAGTTCCCGAAGCGCTGGTCGGGTGCCTCTTCCCGCTAGCCACCGTGGTCACCCCGAACGTTCCCGAGGCCGAGCGGCTGGTGGGTGTTCGCATCCAATCGGCAGCCGACGCACAAGCGGCAGCGGTGGCGCTTTACCGGAAAGGACCAAAGGCCGTGGTTGTGACAGGAGGCCACCTGACCGGCCCAGACCGGACCGACGTGCTCTACGACGGCCTGCGGCACTATGAGATCCGTGGCGAGTGGGTGCAGGGCAAGCATGACCATGGCACCGGCTGCTGCTACAGCGCGGCGTTTGCCGTCGCCCTTGCACGCGGACTGCCGCTCGTATCCGCAGCACGTTTTGCGCAGCAGTGCGTCCGCAAAGCCCTCCGCCACGGCCTAGCACTCGGCACAGGCCGCGGACCCGTAGACCCAATGGCCTGCTACGGAGACTGAGTGGCCGTGACCGTGACGACGACCTTACTCGGGAGCACGCGGTTCGGAAGGCTTATCCTTGGGGAAGCCCGAACCGCCCGGAAATCCCGGTGCTGGCGCGGTCGAGCCCGGGAAGCCTGACGCAGCACCTCCCGGTGATGGACCGGTTCCCTGGGGGGGGCCGGGTGCAGCCTGACTCTGGCTTGCGGTCGCGGCGCGCTCAGCCGACTGCTTCATGAGCGCGACGAGTAGGCCGGAAATCGCTTCGGGGGCCAGGTCCATGCTGGCCAGCACCAGCTTGCCTTTGACGGTGATCTCCATCCCATCGATTGCCTTGCGCAGGGCCTCCAAGGCCGCAACCACGCGCGGGTCGGTGCCCTGCGATCCGTTCCCTGCCGCCTGTTCGCCGGTCGGCGCGCCGTCGGTGGCCGCCGCTGCTACCGCCTGCTGCGGCTGCCGCAGTTGGGCAAGCTGCTGCTCAAGACCGGGGATCAGCATCTTGATCGAGCCTAGCTGCAGTTGCAGTTGCCCGGCAACCGCCTCGTCCTTGCAGAACACGGCCAGCTGAAACCCAAAGATATCGGTTGCCTTTGCGGCAAGAACACCCGCTCGGATCGCGTCTGGACTTAGAGCCAGCTGAGGGCCCACGCCGCCAAGGCCTGGCATTCCGCCAGGTACGCCCTGGCCGGGGAAGACGCCGGACTGGGGCTGCGTCGCGCCGCCGGGCGAACCGCCAGGCGGGGAGCCCTGTGCGGCCGGGGCTGCGCCTGCTTGCGCCTGAGCCGGTTGGGCCTGCTGACCAGCTTGGCTGAAGAGCTTCAGCATCTCGGGACCGAACCGGACTGCAAGCAAAAGGGTCGCTTCGCCAACGCCTTCTGCCCCGCCGAGAGCCATCAGCAGATCGTTGGGCAACGGCTGCTGGGCACGTTTTCCATTGATCAGCGCCCGGATCCATTCCTCAGAACCACTAACCAGTGTGCTCCCGTCCAAGAGCCACGTTGCCAAGGTTTGCTGCCGGAACATGGCGGCTGCCGGTCCCACAGCGGCAACGGCATCGTTTGGTACCGGCGTCGCCATCCGATAGTACGTGGTCCCGCCGTACTTAACCGCCTCCGCATTCTCCCGAACCTTCTCCTCGGGGACAGGGATGTTACTTCGGGTGGCGAGCAGCAGGATATGACCGCTGTTGCTATCGCCTGCTCCGGGTGCCCGAGCAACGGCAACAACAAAGTCTTGGATTTGGTCGGGCGGTACACCGAGTTCTTGCTGCATCTGCAGCACGAGCGTCTGCCACACGAGGCTCACCGGTGCCAGCGCCTTACGGAACGCCGTACTCTTTAGCAGCACGGCGGGTTTGACGGCAAAGAGAAACTCCGTCTGCTCCGGTAAGTACTCGACATACCATCCGAGGGCCTTCGGGGCCAGCGGTTGGATGGACGGTTCAGGCTGCCGCTGCGGCTGCTGCGGTGCTGGTGGCTGCGTGGCGGCACTCGCCTGGGCTGCGTGCGTAGGGACCGTCGGCTCCCCGCCGGATTCACTCGGCCACAGCAACCAGACGGTTGTGCCAACCAGTAGCAGCAGGGCTACGCCGCCCGTTGCTAACCCGGCGTAGAGCCAAGTCCGGTTTGTAGCTCCACCTGACCGCGCCGCGCCGCGACTTGCCCGACCTTGCCGCGCGGTCGTTGCCTGCGGCAGCACCGGATGCTCAGGAGCTTGGCCGAAGATTTCCTCCAGACTCGCACTCCCCGACACCATGGCCTCGGACTCGCCGCTGGCCGACGCAGCTGCACTGGCCGGCTCGCGTGGCACGTACCTGCCGATCGTCTGGCACTTCGGGCATCGGAATTTGGTCGAACCGGAACGAAGGGGCACACGCAACTTGGCCCCGCAGCCCGGGCAGGTTACCAAGGCGGTTGACATCGTTCTCTCCGACTGTTGCGTGGACGAGATGTATTCGCCGTGCCGAGTGCCATTATAGATCGGGGGCAATGAAAAACGCGAGCAGCCACAGGCTGCTCGCGGGGACGCGGACAGTAGCGGCGGGTGGATTCGAACCACCGACACGCGGCTTATGAAGCCGCTGCTCTAACCCCTGAGCTACGCCGCCGTCTGTTGCTCACTAAAGCCTACCGCGAGGCCCTTGCTCGGGTCAAGCCGGCGGTCTTAACGACGCCGTGCCGCGAGCCTTATCACCGCAGCCAACGTCCCCAAGGCTAGCGGCTGCGCCGCCAAGCGCATAAGGCGACTGACCGACGGCGCCGACCCACCAGGGATGGAGATCCGGGACCTGCAAGGGGGGAACGGCCTTCGCGGGTTGCCTAAGACCACGCCCCCTCGATACCACACGACGACACTTCCCCCCACGGGCCCCGTCGAGGCCTGCGGATTGGTCCTAGCGCATGGCAAAGCTCCGGGTGCAGATCCGGCGGGGACACGGATCTACTCGGCGAGTTCAATCTCAGCGAAGTAAATCTTCGACTTGCCCTCGTGGCTCGAATAGTACAGCACATAGAGCCGGCCGTTGTGAAACACCATGCCCGGATAGCTGGTGTCGCCGCCGCTGGGCAGCACAAGCAGCTCGGTGAGCTTGGCCGAGGCCGGATCGATCTGCCACAGCACCGTGCGCGGGCCTTCCTTACCCAGCCGCCGGCCGCAGACGAGCCATGTGCCTTTGGGGGTCCGCAGCAAGTCGGGGCCCCCGATGTACAGTCCCAGGTCCCGCCACTGCCACTTCGTATACGGAGGGTCGGACACTCCGAAATACGCCGTGTTCGAATACCGTCCGCGACGGTCACGGCGGTGAACGCAATAGGCGCGGCCATCTGGCCCGAACCGGACCGTGGCTTCTGTTGGCCAACCCTCGTCCAGTAGGCTGGGCACCACAGGCTTGAAGGCGATGCCGTCGGAGGAAACCAGAAGCTCGGATGCCTTCTTCGCATCGCCGCGATCAGCGTACGAGACGCCATAGGCTTTGCCACGGAACCAGGTCACGCGCCAGAGCCACCGGTGTGGCCGAGTCACGAACCGCAGCGGGGTCCAGGTTCGACCGTCGTTGCTAAAGGCTGCCATGGTCTGGACATACAGTCGCCTGCCTTCTGCGACCGAGCACCGCGTGGCACCGCACAGCAGCATCAACCGGCCGTCCGGCGTGATGGATAGCTTGGAATCGCGCAGGTCACGATCCGGGTGTACCAGATGGGCCTCATTCCGCCACCGGCGGCCGTCGACGGAAGAGAGCACACGGATCGTGCCATCAAACGACCCGTGCCCCTTACCCTCACGAAACGTCGCGAAGAACCGTCCCTGCCACCGAACCAGGTCGCCGAAGGCGTTGTGTGGCGCCTTGTCCCAGATCATGCGACAGTCGATCAAGCGAGCACGAACTTCGGCCGCACCGACATCCGCGGCCGACACCAAGGAGCTGAGCAAACCTGCGATGAGCAGGCAATGTGCCAAGCGTGCCATCATGGATCTCCTAGTTGCCGTCTCGCTCGACGTTCGAGTCGCGCGTGCCTCAAGAACTTTGATGCCAATTTCTGCCCAGTTGCCCGGCGTTCAGGCCAGGGCTGCCATGGGGGGGGCATGCTGACCTCCCCTATGATAGCCGCCACACCAGCGTGCTACAACGCACTGCCAAGAAGATGGGTCCAGTCGAGCTGACGCGCCCGCCGGTACTGCCGAGACGGCATCTGACACTCGTAGGAGGCGCGGGTTCGGTTGAACGGTTTCCCCCCGGTTGTGCTGCTGCAGCCGATCGCCCTGCCAACACGACAACTCAGCACGCTCGATCATCCTGGATCGACCGCTTCGCGGGATCGGGGCCGATCACGTGCAAGAGCGTCCGATTCAGCAGATGGCGTCTGCCGATTCCCTGGTGGGCGGCCTGTGCGCCGGGGCAAATAGGAAAGACTACCGGACCCGCACGGAACCCATCTGCGCCGGACGACAGCACGAAACGTCAAACGGGCACCGCCGCCGGCTGTCCGGCAGGGTGAACGCTTGCGCAGGGTGAACGCTCGCAGAGGGGAACAGCAGCCGACGTCAACCGCAGCGACAGGGTCCGTCCGTAGCAGGCGACCGGTTCGGGTGTCGATGCAAGGCTGTGATTTCTTCGGCCACCCGCGACAGCTCTTCTGCGGGCACGTGTTCGTGGCCGTTGTGCCAGTCGGTAACCGGAGTCGGTCTGCGGCGACGTCTCCGCATGGCCCGCTCCTGCTGCGCCTGCTCGCGGTAGAAGTCCACGATTGCCTGCCAGGCTTCTTCGGCGGTTTCCACGTACGTTACCAGACGGGCGTGCTCGGGATCGATTGTGCCTTCGTCCACCAGGAATTCCAGGTCTACGGCGCGACGCCAGAACCGTTCGCCGAACAGGATCACTGGAATGCGCGGCATCTTGCGGGTCTGGATCAGTGTGAGAGCGTCGAAGAGTTCGTCGATGGTGCCGAAGCCTCCCGGGAAGATGGCCACGGCCTTGGCCCGCAGCAGAAAGTGCAGTTTTCGGATTGCGAAGTACCGGAACTGGAAGCAGAGCCCGGGTGTGATGTACGGGTTCGGTTCTTGCTCCTCGGGCAGCGTGATGTTCAAGCCGATACTCGGGGCGCCTACTTCCCACGCGCCCCGGTTGCCTGCCTCCATGATTCCCGGGCCGCCGCCGGTGATGACCACGAAGTCGCAGGCACCTTCCAGCGAGCAGGAGCGTGACACGATGCGTGCGAACTTACGTGCTTCGTCGTAGTAGTGTGCCTTCTCGAGCAGCTTCTTGGCTCCGGCGAGCTTGCGCCGCAGCTCTTCGTTGTCGGGGTCCTTGCGCAGCGCCGCCTCAAGCCGTGCGATCCGTTGTCGGATCTTGGGCACCGGCTGGATCCTGGTTCCGCCCCAGAGCACGACCGTCGAGCGGATCCCGTGCTCTTCCAGGATCCGTTCCGGTTTGAGCATCTCGAGCATCAGCCGGACGGGACGCAGCTCATCGCGATTGAGGAACGAGCGGTCCTCGAAGGCGAGCCGATAGGATGCTGACCGCTTCAGCGCCTCCACGCGGGCACGTTCCTCGCGGGCCGACAGTGCTCGGTTGGTCCATTTCTGTGCTGGGCCACGCGTCTTGGTGCGGGCAGGTTTCTTGTTCTTCATGGCTATTCGCCGAATGCCGCGATGATCTCATCACGCGACTTGCCCAGTATGCCGTAGGAACGGCCGACTTCTTGAAAGGCTGCCAGGGCACGGTCGATGTGCTCCGGCTCGTGGGCCGCCGACAACTGCACGCGGATCCTTGCCTGGCCACGCGGGACGACCGGATAGAAGAACCCCACCACGTAAATGCCGCGCTCGTACAGATCGCGCGCCATGCGCTGAGCCAGCACGGCATTGTAAAGCATCACGGGCACGATGGGATGGCTACCCGGTTTGATGTCGAAGCCGATCTCCTGGATCCGTTTGCGGAACCGCTCGGTGTTCTGCCACAGGCGCTGGCGTAGCTCGCCGGCTTGCTCAATGAGGTCCAGGGCCTTCAGTGCCGCGCCGACGATCACCGGTGGCAGACTGTTGGAGAACAGATAGGGGCGTGAGCGTTGCCGCAGTACGTCGATGATCTCCTGTCGACCTGAGGCGCACCCGCCGGTTGCCCCGCCCAGCGCTTTGCCCAGGGTGGTAGTGATGACGTCGACGCGGTCCATGACCCCGGCAAGCTCGTGAGTACCTCGCCCTCGAGGGCCGAGGAAACCGGTTGCGTGCGAGTCGTCGACCATGACCAGTGCGCCGTACTTGTCGGCCAGTTCACAAATGTCTGCCAGCGGTGCGATGTCGCCGTCCATGCTGAAGACACCATCCGTAGCGATCATCTTCCGGCGCGCGCCGCGTGCTTCGGCGAGCTTTGTTTCCAGGTCCTTCATGTCCATGTGCTTGAAGACGTACC
Source organism: Planctomycetota bacterium (assembly GCA_026991575.1). Classification (GTDB taxonomy): domain Bacteria; phylum Planctomycetota; class Planctomycetia; order JALXBF01; family JALXBF01; genus JALXBF01. The sequence continues at coordinate 83,075 of JALXBF010000138.1, forward strand.
GCTTCGCTTTGCACAGCCGGATGCCGTCGATGATGGAGGCGTGGTTCAGCTCATCGCTGAAGACGGCGTCTTCCGGGCCGAGTAGCGCCTCGAACAACCCGCCGTTGGCGTCGAAGCAGGAGTTGTACAAGATGGTGGCCTCGGTGCCCAGGAACTCGCTCAAGCGGCGCTCGAGCTCGGTGTGAATGTCCTGGGTGCCGCAGATAAACCGTACGCTGGACAGACCGTAGCCACGTTCGTCCAGTGCGCGGTGCGCGGCCTGAACGATCTCTGGATGGTTTGCCAGCCCCAGGTAGTTGTTCGCGCAGAAGTTGAGCACTTCACGCGGAGGCGTACCCTCCGGGTACACAACCCCGATGCGTGCCCCCTGAGGGGAGACAATCGGTCGTTCCTCTTTGTACAGCCCTTGCTGGCGGATCTGGTCCAGTTCTGCCCGGAGCTGGTCGCGGATGGCGTACGCCATGGCACTGTCCTCCGATGCCGACGGTTGCTCGCACGGTGCGCCCCCGGGATGGTCAGCGGTGTACGTCTTTGCCGGTGATGCCCGGGTCAGTGGGCCGCCGTTCCGGTTTGGCCGGCTCGGCCGGGGCCGGCTCGCCGTGGGGCAACAACACCACTTTACACGCTTCGCCGCGGCTCATCAGTTGCATGGCTTCTTCGATTTGATCGAAACCGATCCGGTGGCTGACCAATGGGCTCAAGTCGATGACGCCGTGCTCCAGCAACCAGCGCGTCTTGTACCAGGTTTCGAAGATCTTGCGGCCGTTCAGCGCGCGGACGGTGAGGTTCTTGAAGATCAGGTTCTGGGCCACCTCAATCTCGACCGGCTGCGACGGGATACCGAACAGCACGACCGTACCCCCGTTACGGACCGCGCGGAACGCATTGTTGATGGCAGCCGGTGCGCCACTCATCTCAAGCACCACGTCGATCCCGTAGCCTTCGTTGGCGTCGATGAGCTGCTGCACGATGTCGCGGCCCCCTTCGGAGTTGATCGGGTCAAACACGGCGGTTGCCCCCATGCGCAGTGCCAGCTGTCGCCGGTACGGGATCGGGTCACAGGCATACACGTACGCGGCGCCGGAGGCTCGTGCTACCGCCACGGAGAACAGACCGATCGGTCCACAGCCCATGATTGCTACCGACTGTCCGGTGATGTCCTGGTACAGCGTCGCGTAGACTGCGTTCCCGAACGGTTCCTGTAGCGTGGCGATGTGCGGTGGGATGCGTTTGCGATCGTTATGCCAGATGACCTTTTCGGGAACGGCCACGTAGTGCGCAAAGGCACCGTCGCGATCGATGCCGAGGATTTCAGTACGCGGGCAGAGATGTGCTTGTCCGGTGCGGCAGTAGAAGCAGCGACCGCACGTGATGTGCGATTCGGCCGAGACATAGTCACCGACTTCGACATGCTCCACCCGCTCGCCCACCTCCACCACCGTTCCGGCAAACTCGTGGCCGAGCGTCAAGGGGGGACGCACACGCCCACGTGCCCATTCATCCCACTTCCAGATGTGCAGGTCCGTGCCACAGAACGAAGCTGCCTCGATGCGCACCAGCACCTCGTCCGGCTTGATCCGCGGCACCGGCACCTCGACAACCGTTAAGCCCGGTTCGTCCGCCACTTTCCGCACGGCGAGCATGGTCTCAGGCATGGCAGCGCCACCTCTCGATACGGTCCGTTCCTGGATCGGCTTCACCGCGGCGGTATACAGCCCCCACGACCGGCCGAACCGGAATTATTGGCTACGGGCGGAACGGAGTAAAAGTCGGCGCGCTGCGCTGGCCTGCTGGCAGCATACGAATGCCGAACGTGGCGAGCAGGAACCAGCCGAAAACCCGACAACTGGACAAATGGTAGGATAGAGTGCGGAGGAGGAACCGCACTGCGGAGGGGACGGTACCAGCAGCGGTGGCCAGCGACCCCCCACGGAAACGTGTCAGAGATCGCTGTTCTCACGGGTCAGCTTAAGTAGCAGCCACCATCTTGGCTGGCGGGCCGAGAGGTTGTTGCGTGGCCTGTCCTGCGTCAACCCGCCCTTACTGCGCCCATGGCCACAAGAAACTGCCCACGGTGTGACAACCCGCTGCCGCAGTCGGCACTGAAGCCGGGCCAGCGCTTCCGCTGCCCGAAGTGCCGCGCGCGGTTGCGAGTCAAGGCTCGCCGTGGGGCCAGTACCCAATCGGTCAGCGCAACCAGCGACGGTGGCAGCGTGGAGCGGAATGGTTCCCCTGTTGCGCCATCGGCGGCCGACACGAGTGAGGTTGCCGAGGCCAGTCGTAGCACAACGGGCCCGGTGCCTGAGCCAATGCGCCGGTTGCCCAAGGTAGGGCCCTATCGGCTCATCGCCGAACTTGGCCGCGGTGGTATGGGCGTGGTATACAAGGCGTACCATGAGCCCACGGGGGAGATCCGCGCGCTGAAGGTGTTGCGGGGCGAAGCGGCCCGCAGCAAGAAGGTGATCGCTCGCTTCGAGCGTGAGGCTGCCGCCGCCAGCTCGATTCGACACCCCCACATCGTGCGCGTTTACGAGTTTGCGCGGGATCCAGCACGGAAGTGCTACTACATGGCCATGGAATACCTCGAGGGAGGTTCCGTGTCGAAACTGATTCGGAGCCATGGCAGGATCCCGTGGCCGCGAGTTGTTCAGATTGCCAAGCAGGTCGCCAGCGCCCTGGAAGAACTGCAACGCCGTGGCCTGGTCCACCGCGACGTGAAGCCCTCCAACCTGCTGCTCGACAAGCACGGCAACGTGAAGCTGGCCGACATGGGCCTAGTGCGCCACGAGGCTGGCGAAGAGGACCATCAGCTGACCACCACCGGTGCCGTCATGGGCACGCTCGACTACATGGCGCCCGAGCAGATCGTTGACCCGCGTAACACCGACATCCGGTCGGATCTCTACGCCTTAGGTTGTACCCTATTCCACATGCTCACAGGCCAGCCCCCCTTTCCGGAGGGGAATGCCTACCAGAAGATTCAGCAACACCTGTCGCATCCTCTACCGGAAATCGGCCCGCTCGTGCCCGACGTGGCCTCCCCCCTGGCACTCATCCTCAACCGACTTACCGCTAAGGATCCGGCCGAGCGGTTCCAGACCCCCGCTCAATTGATCGCTGCCCTGGAGACGCTCGAAAAGGAAATGCGCCTTGATCCAAGCAGCGGATCGGTAGCTGTGCCTGAGGAGCTTCGCAACGTGGTCGCACAGGCAGCCGAACAGCCGACTGCTGCGCAACGCAGGCAGCGGTGGCGCGACTACGTCGTGCCCTGCCTGATCACCGCCGTCATCGCCCTCGCTGCACTTGCCATTCTCGCGGTCGTCTCTGGCGGCCAACACGGCACCGGCGACGGGGGGGCCAAGCAGAACAGCACGCCGCCGACGCCCGAACCGACGCACCACGAGGTGCGGTTGCCCAGGGCACCGTTCAGCCGCTAGCGGGTATCGTCCAGGATCCAGCGAACCACCCAGACAATGATCAGAACTACCAGCAGCAGGCCCCAGGTGAGGAAGGCCAAATGTCGCGGCTTCAGGCTTAACGCCAACAGCTCCATCACTGCTCCTGCCGTCACAGCCAGCCCGAGCAACGCGGCGTTTCGCTGCTGCAGTTACCGTACCCGCCTCAGCCGCAGCGCATTGCTGACGACCGTCACCGAGCTCAGTGCCATGGCAAGTCCTGCCAAAGCCACCGGAACGTAGCCGAACGCAGCTCCCGGGATGAGCAACGCGTTGTACGCGAACGCCCAGAACAGGTTCTGAGCGATGATCCGCCGTGCTTTTCGAATCAATCGGAAGCAGGCAAGCACCGGCTCCAGCCCGCGTTTCAGGACGACCACATCACCCGCTTCCCGCGCAATGTCCGACGCCTCCGCCACAGCTACGCCGACGTCGGCTGCAGCAAGGGCCGGAGCGTCATTAATACCGTCACCCACCACCGCCAACTGGCGTCCTTCCTTCCGCAAGGATTCGACCCAGGCCGCCTTCTCGTTCGGGGTCATGCCACCACGAGCGTGGTCCTCAGCGATGCCAAGCTGCCGAGCAACCTGGCGTACGACCTCAGGGCGATCCCCCGAAGCAATGTAGAGCTCGTAGCCCATCCGCCGGAGTTGCTCGACGGCGCGCGGCGCCTCGGGGCGCAGCGGATCTTCGAGCAAGAATACCGCCAGCGGCTCCCCATCCAACGCCAGCCAGACCTCCGTGAGCCCGCTGGGCGCTGCGGCGAACGATGGCGCCGCGCGGTCGCGGAGCACGAAGGCCCGGCTGCCGAGCTTCACCAGCCGGCCGCCAACCCTCGCCGAGACCCCCTTGCCCGGAAAGTTGATCAGATGCTCGGCGCCCGCAGCGTTCGGCTCGACACCCCGCCGGCGGGCGTACGCCACGATGGCCGACGCCAGCGGATGGTTCGCTGCTGCCGCGACAGCCGCCGCCGACGCAAGCAGCGTGGCCTCGTCCCCCGCCGCGCGCATCTCAACAACCTGCGGCCGCCCCACCGTCAGTGTGCCGGTCTTGTCCAGCACGATGGCCCGCACGGCGCGCTCCAGCACCGACGGATTCCGTAGCAGGATGCCTAGCTCTGCGCCACGACCGGCGGCTACCTGTACCGCCACCGGTGTTGCCAGCCCCAGCGCACATGGGCACGCAACCAATAACACGGACCCGGCTGCCAGCAGAGCACGTTCCCAACCGGCAGACCCGACGATCAGGTGCCCGGCCAACGCAGTCAACGCGATCGCTAATGTCACCGGTACGAAAATGCCGCTGATGCGATCGGCCATCCGCTCAATCTGGCTCTTGCGCGTCAGCGCTTCCTCAACGGTCTGGGCCACTTGATAGATAACCGTCTCGGCACCCACTCGTCGCGTGCGGACGACGATGGCGCCGTCCACGTTCACCGTGCCGGCCAGCACCTGCGAGCCCGGCGCCACGGCACGTGGTACCGGCTCCCCGGTAAGCAAAGCCTCCTGGACAGTCGACTGCCCCTCGACTACCTCGCCGTCCACCGGCACCTGTTCGCCCGGTCGGACCAGCACAAGGTCCCCCGGCTGGAGTTCGAACACCGACACCTCATGTGTCCGACGCCCTTCGTCGAGCCGCAGGGCCGTTTGCGGTGTCAGTTGCAGCAGGTGCTCGACCGCCTCGCCGGCCCGCAGCGTGGCACGGGCCTCTAGCCAGCGGCCGAAGGCAATCACCGTCAGCAGCAGGCACTGCTCGACAAGGTGTCCCAGCCCGGCCGGGATGGCTGCATTGCTCAGCATGAACCGGACCGCATGCCAGCTTCCCACGGCAAAGGCCACGCTGGTGCCCAGCGCTACCAGCGTGTCCATGTTCGCGCGGCGGCGGCGGAGCTGCGCGAACGCACCGCGATAGAACGGCAGCGCAACGTACGCCTGGGCAACTGCCGCGCACGTCAGTGCGAGCGCTACAGGCCAGATCCCGGTAACGAAGAAACGGCTGGCTACCAAGCACCCGACCACGACAGCCAACAGGGCTGCACCAGTGACGGTGCGCCGCGACCAGGTGCCGGCCTCCCTGAGGAGCGCGTCCCGGGCGCTGCGGCGCAGTCCATCCGCCACTCGTGCCCGATAGCCAGCTGCCTCCACGGCTCGCACCAACGCCTCGGCAGCCACTGGCTTCTGCAGCCGCACGTTCGCCGCACGCGCTGCCAGACTGACGGTAACGTCTTCCACCCCCGGCACATCCCGCAGTGCCCGTTCAATGCGAGCCACGCAGCTTGCGCAGTGCATCCCTTCGACGGCTAGGTGCACTTCACGCTCGGCTACCACCGCGGCTGAGTCGGTTTCGTGCCCGTGGCTGGATGTGTCACGCATTCGTCGTCTCCATACTCGGGAGTGGGACGCAAGCCCTTGCCGCACATGAAGTCTATCGCGACTTGCCCCCATGACGTCGCTGGCCCAGATGCGGTGGGCCCTGGACAAGAGCGTGCGAAGACTCTATCCTGCCAGTGTCTGTGACGTGGGCAAACGGCTCGGGGTGCGCGGGCAGCACATCCGGGGGCCGAGCGAGTATGAGCCCGAAGCACCCAAGTGCCCCACTTGGGGTTCAGGGAGAGCAGGCCATGAGAACGCATGCCTGGTCACGTGCCCTCATGCACGGTGCACTTGCCCTGCTGGCTGCTGTTGCGACGCTTGCGGCGCTCAGCGGCCTGGCCCGCGGTGCCAAGGAGGCGGGGGGCCCGGATCCGGAGAAGATACAGGAAGCCATTCGCCGGGGTATCCACTACTTGCGCGCCCAACAACAGGACGACGGTAGTTGGCGGTTTATCCGCGAGGTTCGCAAGAAGAACAAGAAAGAGGTTGAACGGCGGCACGACGCGGTCTACGACACCGGGCTAACTGCTCTAGCCGCCCTTGCCATGCTTGAGAACGGCGTGCCAGCCAGCGACCCGGCAATCCGCAAGGCTTACCGGTACGTCCGGCAAAAGGCTCCTCGCGAGACCAGGACCTACAATCTGGCCCTTTCGATCGTGCTTCTAGAACACCTCGGCAACGCCCGCGACCGCGTCCTCGTCCAGCAGATGGCCTACCGGTTGCTGGCCGGCCAACTGGACAGCGGCGGCTGGACATATGTCTGCCCCGTGAACCAGCGCCTGGAGCGGGACCCACGTGAGATCGCTCGCGCCAAGCGGCGTAAAGGCATCGGCGACAACTCGAACACTCAGTTCGCAGTGCTTGGTCTGTGGACAGCTCAGCGGATGCGGGCCTCGGTCCGCAGCGGATTCGAGCTGGTGGAGCAGCGTTTCCGAAACTCGCAGGCTCCCAAAGGGGGGTGGGACTACAAGAGTACTGGTGAATCGGACACCGCGACCATGACGGCTGCCGGCTGCTTCGTGCTTGCCGTCACCTACGTTGCCCGCCAGCAGGCGGAGCTAGAAGGAGCCAGCGAGCCGCAAAGCGGGTTGGCCGGTCTGATGAAGGACGAAGTCTTTAAGAAGGCGTACGATCGCGTTGCCCAGTTTGCCCGTGGCATTCACCCACGCACCTCGCCATACCTGCTCTGGTCTATTGAGCGACTGGCCGTCGTGTTGGGAAGCCCGAAGCTGGGGGATGTCGACTGGTATGCGAAGGGGGCGGCCGCGCTGCTGGCTTCTCAGGACAGTGACGGAGCGTGGCGGATTTCGCACAAGGGGGTTGCAGACACCGCGCTGGCGCTGCTGTTCCTGAGCCGTGGTAACCTGGCCCGCGACCTGAGCTACGCTCTCCAAGGTGACCCGAACAAGCCATTCATGCGGATCCCCCGCAAAGGCAAGCCGGAGAGCTTCAAGGAATTCGGTGAGCTGGCCAGGCGGCTGCAAGACGGGGACATCGTCGAAATCCAGGGCAACGGACCGTTCGCGATCGCGGGCCAGGTGCTTAAGGCACGCGGTCTGACGATCCGAGCCGGCAAAGGCTATCGGCCGGTCATTGTGCGACGCGAGGACCCGCTGGACCATCCGGACTTCGTGCCCGAGATGCGCGCGATGTTCGTGGTCCGCGGCGGCCCTGTGGCGTTCGAAGGCCTCGAGTTCCGGGTCGATCCGGAATCGCCGGCCAAGCTGCCGTATTCGGCGATTGCCGTGGAAGCCGGCCAGGCCTTCATCACGCACTGCCGGTTTGGCAGTGAGCAGAAAGAGAACGTCATCGGGCTGGAGCTGACCGGCAGCGCTGCCGCGTCGCTTCAGGACAGCTTCTTCCTGGGCTTCGACCCTAGCATCCTGCTGCGCGACATCGAGAACGCGCAGCTGGAGCTGTCCAACTGCTTGATCTTTGGCCGCACCGGCATTGCCGTTCGAACCGAAGAGGTCACCGCACGCTGTGCCATCCGCTTCGAGCACTGCACCGTGCACGTGGCTGACTCGGTCGTCGACTTCGGCGACTACTGGGGCGTTGCGTCGGTTGATGCAACCTGGAACGTGTTCCGCGCCGAGTGGCTCAGCAGGCGGTACCGGCCCACCGGGCTGCGGGTGCCGAGGCGATGGCGCGGTGAGGGCAACGCTTACGATGTTTTCCGCTGGGTGGGCGTGGAAGGACGGGGCATCCGTGGCGTGCGCGATATGGAATCGTGGCGAAGGTACTGCCAGGGAGAGGACAATGAGAAGTATTCAGCCCGCGTCGAAGCGCGGTTCGTTACCACACGCCTGCCTGCCGTTTTCCGGTACGAGATCCGACCGACCGATTGGGAGCTCAAGGAGCCGCGCCTCTTACCCGATGCCCCGGCCGATCTGACCGTCGGCTGCGATGTGTTCCGCATCGGACCGGGGCCATCCTATGAGCGGTTTCGCCTCGGGCAGCGCTACAGCCGCTGGCGCGCCCAAGTCGCGCATCGGCGGCCCTGATCGATCCCCTGTGGGCCCGTACTCCCTGCACGCCACGTGCTGGCAGAGCAACCTCTTTGTCGCCCGGCCCAGGCCTGGCCAGTCGCTCCGCAGCGTTCCACGGCGCGCTGCAGTAGTCCGGAACGCCCGGTCAGTCCTCCGGCCTGCTGCCACGCCGGCGGCCGCGCTACCTAGTTCCGCTCGATGGCACGAATCCAGATATTGCGGTACTCGAACGGGCCCGCGGCCAGTGCCACCGGACCGGTAGACTTCTCCAACCGCTCGCCCACTTGTGGCCCGACCGGTACGCGATCACGGATCAGTACGCCGTTATGCAGCACCGTGATCCGGCCTCTCTTGAGCACCCGTCCGTCAGCTCCCACGCGAGGGGCGCGAAACACAATGTCGTAACTCTGCCACTGGCCAGGATCGCGCGGTGCCAGCGCAACCGTGCCATTGTCCAGGTGCCTCAGCCAGATGTTGCGGAACTGCACCAGGTTGCCGTGGTCCTGCAGCATCAACGGACCGGCCTGGCAGACGTTGTGGTCCAGTGCGCCGCCGGTTGGTCCACGCAGCGCCACATCGTCGTGCACAAGCACGCCGTTGTGAAACACCGTCATCCGCCCCTGTGCCCGTACGTTCCCGCGATCATCACACTCCGGCGCGGTGAACAGAATGTCGTACGTTTGCCACTGACGCGGAGGCCGGCAGGCATTGACCAAAGGCGGGTACTGGCCGTAGATCGCCGCGCACTGCCCGGTGAAATAGGTGCGATTCTTGTACGAATCGAGTACCTGAATCTCGTAGCGCCCCTGCACGTAGACCCCGCTGTTGCCACGTCCCTGACCGCGAGCTCTCGGCATGTACGGGGTTGCGAACTCAACGTGAAGCTGAACGCTGCCGAACTGCGTCTTGGTGATGATGTTGCCGCTGCCCGGCCGACAGCGGAGCACGCCGTCAACAAGTTGCCACTGGGCCGGTCGACCATCCGGATGAATCCACTCACTGAGCGTCGTTCCGTCGAAGAGCGCTACGGCGTCGGCTGGTGGAGCAGTGTCGTCCCTGCCAGGCTTGACCACCTTCCCAGCTCCAGAACCGGGCACTTCGTAGCGACCGTGTAACCAGACCGGTGCGTGAGTTGCTGACCCGTCCAGTGCGCGGAACTCCACATGAAGCTGCACGTCGCCGAAGGCAACGCGGCTAACCAGCCGCTCGCCATCCCTGGGAGCACGCAACACGGCTCCGTCAATCTCCCAGCCATCGCGTGGCTGCCAGGCGTCCAGCGACGGATCTTTCCGATCAAGCAGGACGGTGGCATCGGACGGCGGGCCACCGGGCGGACCAGGATCCACGTACGGCGGCTCTTTCGCACCCTGGGCCAGCGCGCAGCCAGCCAAAATCATCAGGCCGCAGGCTAGTTCCCCGCAAATCACCACCAGATTCGCCGCTCGGTGCCAGATGCCTCTGCGCATCACAACTGCCTCCGGTTCGTCAAAAGGGGACAAACCCATTGTAACCCCGACTGACGTTGTCCCTGCGACATGTTCGAACGCGTGAGGCACCTGACCCCCCTTGCACATACCGACGGCCGGCGGGCGGAATAGTCTCCCAGGGGCCGACTAAGCCGACGCTCTCAGTTGTTCGGCTGCCTGAGGCGCACCGTAGTCGCGTGGGGCCTGTATCGGACGCGGCAACGACGTGGCATCGCGCAGTAGGGCCTCGTCCAGGAAGGCGTCGCCCCCATCGCGCCGTTTCGCGCGCGCGCATCGACGCACCGCCTCCAGCCACGCCCGCAGCGTCGGCCATTGGCCGACGACCAGAGCTGCGGTGAGTCGTAGCGCGGTGCAGGGGACGTAGCGGCACCAGAAGAGACGGCCGCAGGCATTGCGCAGCATGAACAGATGCGCGTTCCTGATGGTCAGGTACTGGAGCTGTCCCCGGTGGTACGCTGCCCGGAATGCCTCGCTGCCGCCGTGATGCACTACGGCGCGCGGCTCGAATAGCGTCGGCCAGCCCCGCGCCCGCGCTGCCAGGCACAACTCCAGATCTTCATACCGACCTGGAAAGTAGGCGTCACGGTAACCGGACAGAGCCAGGAAGCGGTCCCGCCGGACGGCGAGCACAACGCCGGAGGAAACCGTTTCCACAGGTGCATGTTGCAACGGTGGCACCGTGTGCTCGGTTCCCACCAGACCCCACCGAGGACGCAACCGCGAGCAGCAGCCTTCGTATTCACCGGTCGCCGCGGTGCGCACCAGTGGCCCTACGGCGAAGGCGTCCTGGTGACGAGCCAACGTGCTGACCAGGTGGACGAAAGCCGTCTGCTCCGGCGCGACGTCGTTATTGCACAGGATCAAGACCGGCTGCGGTACAGAACGAGCTACCGACGCAAAAGAGGCAAGCCCTCGGTTCGGCCCACGCCATAGGCCTACTCGTGGGTAGCGGCGGGCGAGCCAGTCCGCTGCGGCCGATTCAACTGAGTTATCGACAACCGATACGACGGCCTGTCCTGGGCCGAGTCGGTCGGCAGCACGCACGACAGCGGGCAGGTAGCGATGCAGCAGTCGTGTGCCACCGTAGTTCAGCACGAGCACGTGGCAGTGCTCATTGCCGCGGTCTGTTCGGCGTAACCATCGGCCTTGTGCCATCGTTGCCTCATCGCTGCGGCTACTGTCAGTGCCGCCAGAATCGCACCGTTTGCCGAAAGGAACATCGCGTCGTTGAACAGCAGAGCCAGATGGTAGTTCCACGCAGCGGTGCCGTAAATGGCGAAGGCCGACGCGTTCACCAGGAGCCGCACGGAAACCAGCGTAAAGAGCCCGGCGAACGGTGCTCGTCCCGGGTGGCCGTGTACCACTGCGCCGGCCAGCGCGCCTGCCGTGACAAGCACAACCACGTAGCGGGTCCACACGGCCACTGCCGCAAGCAGCATCGAGAACTGCTGATCTGCCAGTTCGACCCCGACGGCGCCGCGGTACAGCGTGTTGATGGGCAGGAACGTGTCGCGGCCGTCGGAAAAGTGAAACAGGTGAACGGCCAGCAGGGCAGCCAGGATCGTCCCGGTAGCTGTGGTCGTGTCGAGCGTGAGGCTGCCGGGGTCTGTGGCACGAATCCGGCAGCGGGATAGCCACACCAGACTGCCGAAGATAACCCATTGTTGGGGACACGGCAGCGCCAGGAGCGCGGCCGCGTGCAGCGTAGCCAGTGGCAGGCCCCCGCCAGCCAGTTCGGCCACGCACAGTGGGCCGAGGCCAACCCATGCGATACGAGCGGCCATCGGATCCACGAAGCGTCCGATGCCGGCCAGAGCCATGATCGCGATGCCACCGGCGGCAATCACCGCGCGGCGGTCTCGCGCCAGCTGCACCGCGATGGCCGTGCCAACGGCCAGTGCGCCCAGGGCCGTTGCAGCGGTTACCACCTCCTGCCACGGCGGGGCCAACGGTTCGTAGGAGAGCTTCTGCCCAACGGTTGCAATGGCTGCCAGCGCGGCAAGGGCACCGGCCTGACGGATCGACAGCCTACCGGGTGGGAACCGGGAGTGCCATCGAAGCAAGCTCGACCGCACCGACTGGGCAACCAGGCAACCAGCGGCCCAGTAAAGCAGCAGGTCGTTGCGTGTCCGCAGCGGGGCAGTGGCCGCGGCAACCCCTGTGGCCACTGCGCCGGGGCGTACCGTGCTCGATCGCCTTGGCCATGCTAACGCTGCCGCCAGGCACACAACAAACAGGCCGGCGGCGCGAAGCGGATGGCTTCGCCAGGTGGCAAAGCGGAAGGTGGGTAGTGCATCTGCAGCAGCGAATCCATCCACACGTCCCACCGGTGGTAGGATCCGCTCGAGCGCCACCAGCGCAACGCCGGCACTGAGGGCCAGCAGGACGGAGCGCGGCGATGAGAGGCCAACCGTCCGCACATGCCAGCAGCTTAGCGCCACGCCGCACAGAAGCCACAGAACCCATCCGACCCGTGCCCAAAGGCGGGCACGCGCTTCAAGATCATGCAGCAGGGCGGCAACGTCGTGGCTATTGGCTGGCGGGAGCGTGCGGCGCTGGCCACGAGCTGCGATGCGTGCAAGCGGGGGGCAGCCTGCGCGTCTGAGGCGAGCTACGTAGACGGACAGCAGCTCGCGGCCTCGCTCCGCTGCCGTGCCGGCCAACAGTGCCATGCTCGGCTTACCCGCGTATCCGCCTGGCAAGGGGATATCCAGCCACGCGGCCATCAGGAAGGGCCAGGCAGACTGCGCGATGCGAACGGACGCTGCCGGTGCGATTGGTACAGGGCCAGCCACGGCGAACGGAGCCCAGCACACCTCGGGGGGACCGTCGCTGGAATGGCCCCCATCGTCGCGCACGCCATGGTCCGATACCAGGACGGTCAGCGTCTGGGGCAAGCAGAGTTGTAGGAGGTGCGCCAGTTGTTGGTCTACCGCGGCCGCCGCCGCCACGTACTCTCGGCTTCTGGCGCCGTGGCGATGGGCGATGGCATCGAGTGTAGCCAGGTGGACGACGACGACACGTGCCTGCGCCGCCGGCCGCTCCAGCAGGGCTGCTGCTGCGGCTACCGCGCGACGATCGTGCTCGGGGATCCGCGCCATGTCATCCAGCACCCAGACGTAGGCTGGCCTGGTGACGTCGTGGAGCCATGCGTGGCCGGACGCGGGTCCGGCAAACCACTTGGCCCCCGGCAGCGCATCCAGCCAGGTCTCCAGCGCTCGTGGTTTGGGGGAAAGGTCGTTGTAGACGTCCCAGAGCGTTGCTGGTCTGCCCGCGAAGAAAGCCTTGTAAAAGGAAGCGCTCACTGGGAATGGCCCAGTCCGGTGCCAACCGGCGCCGCCCCTGCTCGCGACCTCGTTCCAGGTCGGCATAATGCACCGATCACGGGCGATGTCGGCGCGGAGCGCATCGACGATGAAGACCACCAGGCGCTGAACCGTACGCCAGTGATCTCGGTGGCGACGTGTGTGCTCGGCAGACGAAGGTGCCGGTGGTGCTGATGCCCGAGGAACAGGATCCGGTGAGGCAAGCCGCACGAACAGGCTTGCCCCCGCCGCAAGCCAGACCAGGGTAAGCACAGGCACCAGTGCGTCGTGCACCTTCGGCCAGGCAGCTGACTGTAGCTCGCGGCGGCGTGCCATGCTCATGCCGTCTGACCCCCTGGGTCCACCGCCTGGCACTCGCGCTCGACATGCCCACCACGTGCCCAGCGCAACAGCCTGGCGCCGCGCGTTATCGGGACGGCGATCGCAAGGGCCAGTAGCCAGCACGTACGAACTGTGCCAAACAGCGGTGGGCACAGCAGCCAGACGCCAGCCACGGCGGCCAACTGAGGCAACAGGTTTGGTACTTCTGTGATCCACAGCAGCCGTCGTGCCATGCGGCCGGCCGGTTCAGACCGTGACGACATCTGCCTCGATCGACTCCATGACTGTCTGCTGCCGGTCCTGTGGTAGAGAAATGCCTTGGCCACGGCTGCGCCGTGAGCTTCCGCCAGGAGGCCGCCGAGAAAAAGGGCCGTCGAGCTAGCCATGGCCACCGGGCCGAACAACCGGGCCAGAGCACCGTGCAGCGATTCGGCCAGGGCCCACCAGAGGGCCACGTGGACGACGAAATGCATGAGAAAATCGAGGTACGCACCAGTCAGAGACGCTTGCCCGGTGACGCGGGCCACCTGGCCGTCCACGTGGTCCAGCCAGTACCACACCCACAGCAGCAGCACACCCAATGAGAAGCTCCATCCACTGCCGTTGGCGATGAAGGGCGCTGCGGCCAACCCAACGACGGCGGCGATCAACGTCACAACTGCCGGAGGTACCCCTAGCCGGCACAGCAGCCAGCTCAGCGGCAGTGCAGCGGGACGAGCGAACCAGCGTGCCAGGGGATAGCCAATCGACGGATCCTGCGGTTTGTAGGCACGCTGGCGGAACCGACGCCAACGCTGAAGGCCTGGCATCGGGCGGCGCCGCCGACGGGCGAACGTCTTTGTGGATCGCATGCCGTGTGCTGTCGTTCCTGGCGACGCCATCTGAGGCACTACTCCCGCTCGGCTGCCTGGGTCGCCATCGAAGAGGCACGCCCTGGGCCGAGCCCGGGCTGCCGGGGCTGGCTGTACCAGACCCACAACAGCGTCACGCCCGGGGGCATGGACGCAATCGTGGCGCCGGTCACAACGTGCCACCAGCTGAAGCCGGCCAGCCAGCTGAGGGCCGCTAGCACAGCCGCGGCGTACAGGATCGCCAGCACCAGAGCGGCGAAGCTCGGCAGCAGGCGTCGTCTGGACCAAGTCGTGGCGACGCCTAAGAGCAGGCCGGCAGCCAGCGAGCTGAGTGCTGCCGCCCACCCGATGGCCGGCAGGGAGCCGGGCAGAAGCCGCAAGGCTGCGAAGGTGCCGGATGCGCCAGCGATCGCAGCGAACGCATACGCGGCACACATGCGCCAGGAATGGCCCAGCGTGACCAGTGCGTGGCGCAAGGGCAGCGTTCCCCCAACGATGGTTGCTGCCGCAAGGGCCCCCCAGACAGCCTCCAGCCCGACGCGGTATCGGGGCAAGAGCCACGCCGTCAGCGGGACACCGACCACTGCTGCTCCCGCCGCGATCGGAACCAAGAGCATCGTCAGCAGCGTTGCCCCGCGGAGGCCGAGCTCCAGCACCTGATCCGTGTCATTGGTCTCGGCCAGACGGATGCCCATCCGAGGGAAGAGGACGTTCGAAACCAGGTTCGCCTGGTCGAAGACGCGGCTGGCAATCAACAGCGACGTGGTGTACAGTCCCAGCAGTACTTCCCCATCCGCTGCGCACAGAATGACCATGGCACGCTCCGCGGAGCGGACGGCCATCAGGGCCAGTGCTCCGGCCGCCAGCGGCGCCCCCTGGCGCACCAGCCTGGCAGCTGTCTGACGGTGCCAGCGTGGCCAGAGGCTCAACCGTCGCGCCCGTAGCACAAACGTCAGGTTCGCGATCTCGGCCGCAATCGCGCCTGCCAGCAGTCCCACCAGGCCAAAGGCGACCGCACCGCCGGCCAGAAGGAACAACTCCAGCACCGCTCCGACGATCCGGGACCAGGCCGGCACGGTGAAGTCGAGCGAGGAACGGAGCGTGGTCAGGGCAAGCGTCAGGGCACGCCGTACGAACAGAAGCACGGCCGTGGCCACGAAGGCCAGTGCCCAATCTGGGCGACCGCGTAGTTGGCTGACCGCCGCAGCAACCAACAGCAGCACACTGACCACGCTGGCGGCCGCAACCTCAATGGCCATGGTGGTGTGCACGGTACGCTCTGCTCGGGTGCGATCGCCGCCGCCGGTCGCCACCGCAATCTCCACCGCAGCGGCACGGGCAGCGCCCAGATCGGCGAAGCCCGCATAGTCCAGCACCAGGCGCACCGCCGACCAGATTCCCACCAACCCGGGGGTCAACGTGTGGCGTACGACATAGCTGGTAACGACGCCCAGGGCCGTCGCCACGTGGGAACTGGTCAGCACGGTCCAGCAATCCCGCAGAAAGCTGCGCCGAGCCGGGCGAGCGCTGCTGCTCGGTCCGCTCTCCGGCGCGCGTTGTGACGGCTGCTGCAAAGTGGCACTCACGGAAACCTACGTCTGTCTTCCAAGACCACGCCCTCTCCGCCCTATCTCACCGCCTTCGAATCATCCCGTCAACTTCGATCGTTCGCTGCGGCGTAAGCCAGCATTGGCACCGAACAGAGGACCTGCTCTAATGGACAGGCTGTCGGCTGAGATGCCACCCGCTCTAAGCACAAACCGCCCACCGAGCACGGGGGAACGCAGCGGTGTCGACCACGCCGGGCCTCGGCCACGGTGGCCTGGGGAGTTCCACAAGCGAACTGTTCCTGCAAGCATGTAGCGGTCGGCTCCGCGCAGCGGCGACCTTCCTCGGGCCATGGCTGCCGGTGGTGGTGGCCGCTGCCGTTGCCATGGCGCTACTGTCGCCGGCTCTGTTCTGCGGCTATGTGCTGAGCCCGGCGGATGTGATCCTGGTTGGCGAGGGGTTTATCGGACCGACCCACGAGCCGGCCAACCGGCTGCTGACCGACGTGGCGTTCGCCTTCGAGCCATGGCTGATCGAGGCCCGGCGTCAGCTCCGCGTCGGGCAATGGCCCTGGCTCAATCCCTACGCAGGGCTCGGTGCCCCCCTATTCGGAAACCTCCAGTCTGCTCTGCTGTGCCCGTTCAACTGGCCGTTCCTGCTGACCGGCAGCCCGCGAGCGTTCGCGTGGCAAGCGCTTGCGAAGCTGCTCTGCGCCGCCGCGGGGGTCGTGCTCCTGAGCCGACATCTAGCGTTGGGTCGCTCGGCCCAGACGCTAGCCGCCGTCTGCTACATGCTGGGCGGCTTCATGAGCTGTTGGCTGCTCTACCCGCTTGCCTCGTCGGCTGCCTGGTTCCCGTGGCTGTGCTGGTCCCTACTTGGACTGGTACGACGGCCCAGCACCCGTCAAGTGGCAATCGTCGCTGTAACGGTGGCGCTGGCGTGGCTCGGGGGACACCCTGAGACTGTCATGCACAGCGTCCTCGGCGCAGCCCTGTTTGCGGTCATGGCGTTCCGGCCCCTGCGGCCGCGCACCGCGACGATCGCCGCTGTGAGTGCCGTGTTGCTGGGCACTGCTGTCGCCGCCGTCCAACTGGTGCCGTTCTTCAGTTACTTGAGCGTGAGCAATGTCTGGGAGCGTGGCTCGGCCACGGGTCGAACGCAGCCTGCCAGACGGCTGATGATCAGCGCAGCCTCAACGGTCTGTATGCTCGTGCCGTTTGCCTACGGGAGCTACGGCAGGAGAGACGCTCACGTCGAAAAGGCACTGGGATTGGAGAACTTCAACGAAATCGCTTCCGGCTACTGTGGCGTCCTCATTCCGGCGTTAGCCCTTCTTGCCGTGCTCGGTCGCAACCGGGCGCCACGCTGGGTGCGGGCGGCCGGCATGCTGGCGGTGCTTGGTTGGTTGGTGGGGTACCGATGGTTTCCCTTTTACGATGCGTTGCATCTTGTGCCTGGTGTTGCGCACGTGCAACACCAACGTCTGCTTCTGTGGCCGACGCTCTTCGCCCCACTGGTGGCTGCGTATGGTCTGCATCAACTTTCGACGGTGACGACTTACCACCGCCCGATCAGGGTCGTGACGCTGGCCTATGCGGTGCTTTGCACGACGCTAGCTCTCGGCGCTGTGGCGGTCGTCGCTGCCGGGCCGAGGCTCTACGCACATGCCCGTGAGCATTACGAGAACCTTGTCCGGCAGGGACTGCTGGACAGGCACACCGCACGGCTGAGGCTTGAGCAGCAGGGGAGGCGAGCCCCGCGGGCGCTTGCTGCTCACTACCTGCATGCGTCCGCCCTGATGGCACTGGCCGTGAACGTGCTGTGGGCGAGCAGCGCTGCGGCGTCTACGGACGGCAAGAAGCGTTGGGTTCGGAAACTAGGCCTGGGACCGTTGTGGCTGCTAGTGGTCATCGACCTGGCCAGCTTCAGTCTGAAGCAGTGGCCGTTCATACGCCCCGGTCAGTGGTTCCCGCCTCCGGCAGCTTCGCTTTCGGATGCCAGCCCCTTGGACCGCACGCTGTTCCTCCAGGACGTGATGCCCCCGAATGCAGCGACAGTTTACGGTGTCAGTGATCCGCGACTGTATGACGGCATGGAACATGCTGGGCTGGATCGGCTGTTTCGCTGCCTTGATCCGGCATCGGCCGGTACGGCCGACGTGCGCGGCCAGCAGCTGCTGCGGCGGCACGACTGGCGGCACAAGCTGCTGGCGGTCCTGGGCGTGAAGTGGATCGTGGCGCGCAGCCCGGCGGAGACGGCACCTTGTCTGAGGCGGGCTGGCTCGTTTGGCCGGGCCACGGTCTGGCAACTTGCCTGCCAACGTGATACCGGGCTATGGCTGCTGCCCCCCGCAAAGCGCGAGCCGCAGACCGAGCTTGACTGGCCAGAACTCGTACAACAGCTACGGCCACTGGACGTGGCGGAGCTGCACTGGGTGTCGGCCAACAAGCTTGTGGCCCACTTGGCCCCACAGGCCGGCGGTATTCCTGAGGGGACCGTTGTTCTGGGCATGTTGTGGCTTCCGGGCTGGCAGGCGCGGGCCGGCGGTGTAGCCGCGGAGTTGAGACCCGTGGCCGGTACCCTGATCGGCGTAGAAGTTACTCCGGGCACGCAGCAGCTTGAGCTCTCGTATCGGCCTCCCGGTCTGGGCCTGGCAGCAGCCGTGACGCTACTGGGCTTGGCCGCCTCGTGCGCGCTGTTTCGTTACGATAGGCAACTCTGACAGGCGGGACAGCGGTTCTTACGGGAGGCATGACTTTGCTGGCGTTCATCGCGCTGTTGCCCATTCTCTCGGTAGGCGTTCTGCTGGTCGGGCTCAGGCTGCCCGCGTCGGTTGCGATGCCGATCTGTTATCTGGTGACTGCAGGGGCAGCGCTGATGGTATGGCAGGTGCCTCTGGCCCGGGTGGCGGCTGCTAGCCTGCGCGGCGTGCTGATCGCGGTCGACCTGCTCTGGATCATCTTCGGGGCGCTGTTGCTGCTGGCGACGTTGGACCAGAGCGGTGCGCTGAACGCGATCCGGGGGGGGTTCACACAGCTGACCGGTGATCGACGCCTGCAGGTGTTGATCATCGCCTGGCTGTTCGGAGCATTCATTGAGGGGGCTGCCGGTTTCGGGACACCAGCGGCCGTGACCGTGCCGCTGATGGCCGGCATCGGCTTCCCACCCATGGGTGCGGTAACTGCCGGCATGTTGATCCAGAGCACGCCGGTGTCGTTCGGTGCCGTTGGGACTCCGATCCTGGTCGGTGTGAACCGCGGTCTTGGTGAGTCACCGCTGGTCACCGCGTACATGGCGGAGGTGGGCATTGAGTCGTGGGACAGCTTACTGCGTGCCATTGCCGCACGCGTTGCGGTGCTCCATGCAGCCGTTGGCTGGTCGATGCCGTTGATCATCCTGATGCTGATGACCAGGCTGTTCGGCAGTCGCCGCAGCGTTGCGGACGGAGTGCGTGCGTGGCCGATGGGCCTGGTGGCCGCGCTGGCGTTGCTCGTCCCCTATGTGGCTGCCGGTGTGCTGCTTGGCCCGGAGTTCCCGTCGCTAATGGGGGGGCTGTGCGGCCTGGCCGTCATGGTGCTCATCGTGCGGCTGGTCACCAGAAGGACGACCAGGGGGGCAACCGCGTGGGAGTTCCGGGATCGAACTGACTGGCCAGAGGAGTGGATCGGATCCATCGATCTGCGGTCGACCGGGGCCGGGCAAAGCATCCGCCCGGCCCTGGCATGGCTTCCCTACGTACTTGTCGCGGCGTTGCTCGTAGTGACGCGCGTGAAGGCTTTCGGCGTGTACGACCTGCTGCAGAAGGCGACGATTCAGTTCTCGGGCGTGTTCGGCCAGGAAGATATCGTCTTCCGGCACAACCCGCTGTACCTGCCAGGCACGATATTCGTGGCTGTCGCGCTGGTTACGGCCGTGCTACACGGGATGAGCTGGCAGCAGGTTCGTGCCGCTTGGGCGGCCACGGGGCGGTCCCTGGTGGGTGCCTCCAAAGCACTGATCTTTACCGTCCCAATGGTCCAGGTGTTCCTTTTCAGCGACCAGGGCGCGATGGGCTATGCGAAGATGCCCACCGTGCTGGCCGAGGCCACGGCTCGCCTGGCCGGCAGCTACTGGCCCCTGTGCGCGCCGTACATCGGCGGATTCGGCGCATTCGTGGCCGGGTCAAACACGATCAGCAACATGATGTTCAGCCTGTTCCAGTTCGACGTGGCGCTGCGGATCGGAGCGGACCCACTCTGGGTCGTTGCCCTTCAAGCAGTTGGTGGGGCTGCCGGGAACGTGATCTGTGTCCACAACGTCGTGGCAGCATGCGCCGTTGTGGGGTTGCTGGGCAGGGAAGGCACCGTCATCCGCAAGACGCTCCTGCCGTTCGTGTGGTACGCGGGGCTGGCGGGGGCCATAGGCTACGGCGTGATCGCGTACGAACAGGCCGGCCCGGCTAATCTGGGCTTCGTCCTTGCCGTGGTTGCTGTCGCTGGCTTCGTCGCGTTCGGGTCATGGGCGTTGTGGCGCGACGATGGTGCGCAACGATAGCCGATTGCCCGGCTACGTGTCGGCCCCCGTACCCGGCAACGCTTCGGAGTGGCTTGGGCAACACGGTACACTGGATATGGGGAAGGCGGGCGGTCGGTATTGCGGCTGGTGAGCCGACCGGAAGGGCGAGTTGGGCGTGCGTTCGGTTCTCCAGGTTGTTTCCGGTCTTGCTCAGATCCCGTAACGCTCGCGATGGTGGTGCATGGGATGTCCCACGGTCCGAAGCAAACCGACGCCGGCCACAGCGGTGTTCAACAGGAGCAGGCGCCGCAAGGCGCAACGGATCGGGACGCGTTACTTCGCCAACTGGCCGAGCCGGTGCAGGCGCTTGCCAACGCGCTGGTGACGCGTGGCTACCGCTCGTCCGCGGCTGGTGGGACGCTGGCACTCGTGGAGCAACTGGCTGCGGTCGAGTTGGTTCCTCAGGACCTGGCCGCGCGGTACCGGGATCTCTACCACGCGGTGCGGTACGCGCCGACTGCCCCGGACGCTGCCGCCGTGCGCGACATCGCAGAAGCGATCGCCAACGCGCTGCCGTCCGTTGACACTGCGGTCGCGAAGCTGTGCCGGTCGCAAGCGGTTGCGTCCGAGTCTGGGCCGCCGGCGGCGGAGCATGTTCAGGCGACGCCGCGCCGTGGTGCGGGCTGGAGCAGGCCCCCATATCAGCCGACGACGTCGACGGACGTGGCGCTGCTGGAAGCGGAAGCGCCGCGGCGGGTGACCGTTGATGCACGCATCTGGCGCCGCTTCCTGCTCAGCCTGTTGATCTGTGCGCTACTACTCGGTTGGTCGGCTACCGTGGCGGCCGTTACCTTCTACTTCCACGAACCGCTGGCCCGTCTGGCCTACCGGATCAAGCACGGCCGCTGGCCCAGGCCGGCCGTGGATCGCTACACGCAACAGTTGCTCGAACGGGTCAGTGCTCCGGAGCTTTCCGAGGAGGAGCGGGCCAGGGTGATGCTGGAGCTCGCACAGCGCTTCTATGAGCTGGGCGAGTGGGTGAAGGCCGAGCACTTCTACCGGGCCGCGCTTGAACGGCGACCAAACGACCCGGAGATCATGAACAACCTTGCGTGGCTCCTGTTAACACGCGGCGACCGCTGGTTCCAGGATGTCAAACAAGGATTTCGGCTAGCCAAGCGCGCCGCAGAGCTCAAGCCGGCCCCACACATTCGGGACACGCTAGCGGAGGCCTACTACTTGATGGGCCAGTATGAGGAGGCGGTGCGGATCGAGGAAGGGGTGCTCCGTGACGAACCAGGCAATCCGTTCTACAAGGAGCAGCTGAAGAAGTTCCGGCGAGCGTTGGAGGCGGCGCGGGGCAAGAAGGCGAACGGCCAGGGGGAGCAGCCGGGCCGTGGCCACGAGCCGGTCTGACCAGCCCGCGTCCGGTCACTCCAGCCATGCCCGCAACTCATACCACAGCGCCCCGATCAGCTCATGTGCCAGCCACTCATTGCGTCGAATCGTGGTGCCGTCCGGCAGGAGTTCGTGCCACAGAGGGGATGCCGTGACGAAGTCGCACGCCGCAGGGATGACGCTCAAGCCTTGCCTGCGGAACGCGCGCGCCGCACGCGGCATATGGTAGACCTGAGTTACCAGGACAATCCGGTGCCACCCTCGCTCTTTCAGCAGTCTGGCCGAAAAGCGCGCGTTCTGCCACGTGTTCCGCGCCCGCCGCTCAAGAACGATACGGTCGCGCGGCACACCCAGGGCCATCAGCAGATCTGCCATTACCTCTGCTTCGCCACCACCACCGGTCACCACCACCGGCCTGCCGCGCAGTGTCGCATACAGCCGGGCAGCATGGAGGCAGCGCAGATACGTCTTGTGGCTGGCTTGCAGTTTCCGCGGCTGGTGCGGCTCCCCCGAGTAGACGCCGCCCCCCAGCACAACGATCGCCTGCGCAGTTGCTGCCTCAGCCGGGAGCGGTTCGTAGAGGCGCTCAATGGGCCAGACCGCCAGCCAATGCACCGGCGGAAGGGACCAGAGCAGGATGCCGATCACGCCGGCGACAGCCAGACGCATCGCACGCCTGTTACCGCGACGGAGCCCGAACCAGGCCCCCAACAAAGCCACGACCAGCAGCGCCGGAAAGACTGGCTGGGTGTAAGTCAAGCGTACACTCTCCCCAGATGTTACCGATGCAGGGTGAAACCCACGCTGCCGCCACACGCACGGCCATCGAACCGACACGCGTCGCGCTCGGGCAAGGGTACGTTTGTATGCCTCCGGCCTTGGCACGGCCATGCCACCGGCTCGAGGCGAGAGTGCGGGGCTGCATTACGGGCCCGCCGGTGAGCCGGAACGGAGCACCACCTGCGCTACGTCCCGCCGGAAGTGGTCATCGAGGGCGGCTTCCCGCCGGAACGGCGCCGCCTACGCCATAACCGGACTACCCTGCCTCCTCAAGCTCCTCACGTAACGTTTTCAACCCGCTCATGTAGAAGTGCCACTCCTGTTCGAGCTTGCTCAGGTCCTTACCGAAGACTTCTTTGAACACTTTCAGCAGCAGTTCCTCGGGCAGAGGCATATCTGCCGGGAGTCTGGACAGGGCGTCATAGTATTCCATGAACTTGTCGAACTTCTTGTTCATCAAGAAATGGGTGAGGGCCCAGGATGGTCCGTAAGCTGCGTCCTTGGCGGCGACCGTTGCAGCACGCGTGAAGATGCGGTCGCTGGTGATGAATTCGAGGGTGCAGATATCCTTGAGCTTCTTGAGAGCGCGATAGGTCTCTATCCGCCGTTCATTAACGGCACCGATACCCGCCCAAGCAGCGTCACCCGGTGTTTCGAAGAATGCCGCGAGCCCTTCGTGGACCCAGATTGGCGTGGACACCTGCGGCGGCAGCAGACCGCTGTTTCCGGCAAGCTGATGACACCCTTCGTGGGTTACCACTTCGATTTCATCGCCTTCGAAAATGATATCCAGAAGCAGTTTCAAGCTGTTGTGCCTGCGGATCAGTTCGCCGGTGCCCGGAGCGCGTTGCCGTTTTGCCTCCTCTATTTCTTTCTCTTGCTCGCGCAGTAACTTGCGCAGCTCCTTGCGGAATTCCGTCGTGTCCTGGGCGTAGTAGACGGCCACGTTGTGGAACGAAGACCAGAAGCCGGCGGCCATGCGCAGTTCGGGATCCGTGCGGTTGACCATGAGCATGTAGTTGTCGTAGTCGCCGTACAGAGTTACCATTAGCTTCTGGTCGGGGAAGTCGAGCTCTCGGCCCTTCAAGTAGAACCAAAGATAGAAGCTCTCGTAGACCTGTTCCATCAACTCCAGGCGAATCTGCGCCCGTTCCTTGCCAGGAGGATCGTGTGCCAGGAGGTAGTGGTCACTGGTGATGAATTCCATGCCGCTGCCGACAACTTCGATGATGTGCTCGCGCTGGCCGGGTTTTTCAGGAAGCGGCTGCTTGACCTTTTGCCAGAACGCCTTCAGTTTCTGCACCCTTTCGTCATCGGGTGCTTTCTCTTCCATGACTGCGAGAACTTCCTCGAAATGTTGCTTCGTGAGTCCGCGCTGCGCCACCCAGAGAGCCAGCTCGAAGCAATCATCCAGGGTGCCTTTGCGTGCCGCCTTGAGTTTCCGGTTGTAAAGCTGCTTGCGTGACGGCGCCTTGATGATCTCATCGACGTAGGCGGTTTCGCCCGTGGCATTCAGCTTGAGGATCAGCTTCCGCTTCAGGTCCGGCAGGTCGATCGAGACCATCCGGCCCGGCAGCACGCGGGCTCGTCCTTCGATCCAGTGCGGGTGCCCCAGAATCATCAGCCGGATGTAGTCGGCCTGAGCTGAACTGACAAATATCAGACACGCTGACAGGGCCAGCGCTAGCGCCCGCCACATCATTGCTGACCGCCTCCACCTTGTGGGGTCTGCTTCAGGGTTCCGGTGCTGACCTTGAGCCCGTTGTCCAGCGTTTCGTCCGCAAGCGTCAGTTCCACACGCTCGCCGCCGGCGATCGTACACAGGGCTTCGAACACTTTGCTATCGATCGACTTGCTCAGGAACCGCACCGATCCGTCGGCCATCAGCACGTAGACTCCCTCGGGATCACCCGGAGAGCCAAACGCACCGGTGACGCAAATGTATGGTGCCCGCTGGGCGGGCCGCACGGACGCACCGCCGCCGACTGCCCACGGACCATAAACGTCATAAACCTCGATGAGCAAGATTGTGTGGCTGGATCCGTCCTTGATATCGCTGGCCTTCGTGGTCCGGTCGTAGCCAAAGATTCCGGCTCGAGGATGGTCGGCTGGGAGCCGTGGTGCGTCGTAGCCGACACCGGCCATGCCGACGAAGTGGGTAAGGGCCAGACCGAGGTACGGGTCACTCTGGCCACGACGCACAGGTACGCGCGGATCGAGGAATTCGTCGATAACGGTCATGGCGGCGCGGATGTTAACTGGGTCGCTCCACGGTTTCTGCAGGTCAAGGCTGTCGTGGAGGTTTTGCCGCCCAATGTACGGCAAGATGTGCACGAACCAGCTGAATCGCCGGAAGTAAAGCTCGCCGTAGCCCTTCAGCCTTGAGGCCTTGACCTTGATCGTCCCTGCCGGGAAGACCTGTTTATGGTCTGTCAGGTAGTGACCAATCCCGCTGCGAAGCCGGTCCAACGAGCCGGAGTAAGGCCAGCTCAGTGTTACGTCGCTGGCAAGTGCGGCCGACAGGGGATTGGTGAGCAGTTCCAGGCGGTTGGTGATCCAGTCCTGGCTGGTGGGGACCTTGGTCCGCACAACGACGACGTTCCCGCTCTGGTGCACGCTGGCATCGCGCCAGATGCCGGCCAGCGCGGCGACAGCCCCGGCAAACTGGCTGCGGCGGTAGCGTGCTGGATCTTCTACCTCGTTCTTGCGCTGGCCGCGGCGCCTGGCTTGCTCACTCTTGCGCACGTCCTCTTGCAGACGGCGGGCAAAATCGGGCAGGCCACCCATCCACCGGGCGAACGTCTCGGCTTCGCCTTTGGTCTTGCACTCAAAGAGCAGTTCGAGCGTAGCGTTTCGCTGGGCCACTCTCAGGACCATGCCGGTGTTGACCGGCCGCTGCATGGCGTCGCGGATCTCCTCCCGCTGCCGCTCCACGACAAACGACAGAGCCTTGGTCAGCTCCGATCGCATCAAGTCTGAGGGCAGCCACAGGAACGCCGGTACGGTGGCCAGCTCGTTCTTAAGCATCTGCTGTAGGACCTTCGGCCAGGGAGGATTGCTTGCTGAGCTGGCCGCCTGTAGCGCCTCAGAGACCAACGTTTTCGAGCCGGCGAGCATCTGGACCGGGGATGGGAACGCGACCGCGTTGGGGGCGCCGTCCGGGGCCCGGCTGGGTAGTACGTAGATCGGCACATCCACCACCGGCTCGGCCTGCTTGGCCCGCCACTGCGTGACGACGCGCTGGACGGAGATCGGCTTGGCGGTTTCGTAAGCGACGAGGGTGGCTTTGTCCCGGCCGACGATCCACAACTCGGTCACCTCACCAATCAGTGGCGTGACCGGCTGTAGAAGCGGGGACAGTGCTGCCTGCAGTTCTTCGTACCAGATCGCCTCCTGTGGCAGGGCCTTCAGGTTGAAGTGGCCCAGGACCGCAGCATTAGCGGGCGTAAAACGCATGAGGGGACGCTTCTGCGCGGGGGCATGGGGTTGTTGGCCCGCGGGCGGGCCAGCTTGGGCTGGTGGCTGGTTGGCTGCCGGCGGCTTGGCTTGGGCAGCAGGCGGCTGCCCCTGTGACGGCGGCAGTCCTTGTTGCAGAGCACGCTCACCGGGACTTGTTGCACCGGCCACTGGCGAGGGGGACGGCAAGGTTGTCCTCGTCGGTTCATTCCTGCCGCCCGACAGCGCGATGACTGCGATGATCACGAGCGTCAGAACGGCGACGGCGCCCCCGCCGCCAAGACCGAGCCAGAGGGCTAGGTTGGGTGAGCCCTTTTGCTGTTTTCTCCTCCGCGCGCGCTGCCGCGTGACCCCTGCGGCTGGAAGTGCCGGACCGGTCGCCGCAGCGGCTGCGTCCATCAGCTCGCTCGGGATGCCGGCCCCAAAGACGTCATCCAGACCGGATGCCCCTGAGGCTGCATCCGTGGCGGTCTGCTGCGCTGGAGCCGATCCACCGCCAGGGCTGCCCGGAGTAAACACCGTTCGACAAGAGGCAACCGGACAGCGTACCGGCCGTCCTACGGCCTGAACCTTAAGCTTCTTGCCGCAGCCGGGGCAGATCACGATCGGCATGGCTGACTCCCGTACGCATGAAGCCGTACCGCTGCCTGCGTCGGGCGCATTGCGCTCTGACCCGGGAACGGCTCAGTCTGAGGTGGGACCCACGCACCAGTCTGCAACCAACCGATGCGTCGAAGCCGTCGTGGCGGGCGTTGTCCCTTCAACCGCCGCATGCCCGTGTCACTCGCGCCGCTGCGAGCCCTTGCACAAGCGCTCGTAGTAATCGTACAGGCCCAGCTCACGCAATTCCTCGGCAATCATCTCCTGGGAATCCGTGCCGAGCGACTGGCGAACCTCTGCCACAATATGCATCAACAGCTTGGCCCGTGCGCGTTCCAGGAGCTTGCGGTAGTACGTTTCATTCACCTCCTTGCCGATGTGCCGGGACAGACGCGCGGCAAGCTCGTTGGATCGGGCACGCGGGTAGCGGTGCTTCAGCCGCAAAGCCACGAAGTAGATGGGCACCTTCTTCTTGCGTTCCTCGTCGGCGAACCGCTGCCAGGCAGCCTCCAGCAACTGCTTCTTCCACTCGCGCGTGAACCGATCCTCCAGATCTGCGTCCCGTGCGCCCATTGTGTCGAGCAACTCCGGCGACCGCCAGCGAGCAAACCAGCGCTTGCGCTTGCGGTGGTAGTCGGCAACCAGATTGTCCAGGATGCCTTTGATGTAGTACCGGAACGGCCCCCGCGGCTTCTTGGTCCCGATCTTCTTCTCGATGAACTGGATCATGAACTCCTGGAACACGTCCTGGACCGCATCGGCTGACGGAAGCCGCGAGTGCAGATAGCGGAGGATCGCGCGCCGGTACCGCATGACGACTTCCGTCATCGCCTCCTTGGCCTTGTCGTCAGAGCCGTAGGCAGCCTTCAACACACTCCAGTGCGTACTGATCTGGCCCAGCTGATCCGGCGGATGGCTCTGCTCCACCTCGGGAGCCAGCTCAAACGAGGCCCCGTCCAGATGCGCCGGAGCTGGATTGCTGTCGTAGATCTGATCGAGCATAGCGCTACGCGCACCCTCGTAACCTCCCGGGTGAAGCTCCGCTTCCAACCCCGGTGTCAAGTTCACACCCCAGTGCTTCTCCCCAGCACTACCACACTATCCCGCTAAGCTACCAGCTTATCCGCTCTGCGATCCCTGTCAAGGGGCAAATCCCGTACCACGTACCCACCAGTACCTAACGCCGCTTTCCCCCACCCTCCGGCGGCCCATCCCGGGGTCCCGCTCCCTCTGCCATCGACCCGCCCCAGGACGCCTCCAAGCAGCGTTTGCCAGCAAGTCGCACCGGGTTGCGTTCAGCCAGGCACCACAGCACTCGGTCGGCTCGCCTGCCGGTGCCAATCGACCCGAACCGCCCAACGTGTTGCCTGCAGGCAACAGCAGCGCTACCCGATGCGCTCGTAGCTACCCCGGAAGATCGGGCGCCCTTCCTTGCGATACTTCCGCTCAAAGTGCGTCAGGTAATCCAGGTCGTGCGTTGGCTCGTGTGGCGTTGGCGGGGGAAGCCTCCGCAAAGCGTCGGTCTCGTCGAGCAGCGTGAAAATCACCTCCGCGTACTCGGCCACGTCCGTTGCCACGTGGAGCTTGCCCCCCGGCTCCAGCACGCGGACCACCTGAGCCACAAACTCAGGGGTGAACAACCTGCGCTTCTTGTGCCGCTTCTTCCACCACGGGTCCGGGAAATAGACGTGAACGGCCTGCACAGACGAACTCGGAATGCACTCCGCCAGCAAGAACCTTGCATCGGCTCGTGTCACACGCACGTTCCGCTCTACGCCGGCCTTCAGCACACGCTCTGCCGATGCCCGCGCATAGCGACCGCTCCAGTCGATGCCGAGGAAGTTGACCTCCGGCCGCTCGCTGGCCGCCCGCACCAAGAACAGGCCCTTGCCGCAGCCGACATCCAGCTCCACGGGGTTATCGTTGCCGAACAGCAAGGCCCAGTCGATCGGCCCGGTCAACTCCACGAGCACTCTCGCCAGTTCTTCGTCCGAGAATCGCGCCCTTCTGCGGCCCATCCCGCTAACCGCTCCTTTGGCTATCGCTAAGCCGGGCCATCGGCCCGAGTTCTTCGCCCGCCACGCCCGGCGCTCGGTGCCCCCACGCATCTCGCTACACTGGGTATGGACCGTGGCATCGGCAGATCCCGACGGGTGCGTGACCCGAGGAGGTTCACCATGCGAGCGCCGGCCAAGCTTGCTCTGATTGCTGCCTTCCTCTGCGCCGCATGTGCGCCAGGTGCAGCCACAGCCCAAAGACCGGATGCCCCCCGCATAACCCCGGACGAGGCACACCGCTACGTCGGGAAGTTCTGCATTGTAGAAGGACGAATCGTTGAGGTGAGCTGGCAACGGCGGGCTACGTTTCTGAACTACCAGCCATACCGCCGGGGCTCGCGCGATTTCTACCTGGTCATTGTCGGCCGAGATCGCGAGCGGTTCGACCGGCGGGAGGTCGAGAGTTGGGAGGGGAAGGTGTTGCGCGTGTACGGCCGGATCGAACTGTACCGGGGCCGGCCTCAGATCCGATTGCGGGATCCAGATCAGGTTGAGGTGATCGACGGACCACGGCCTCGAGGACCTCGTCGTGGTGGCCTGCACGACGAACGGCCGCGACAGCGCAGCCTGAAAGACCACGTGGTCATCAAGTTCCTGGGCGGGGCTCGCGAGATTGGTTCCTCGGCCATTCTCGTCAGCAATGGCCGCACCACGGTCCTCCTAGACTACGGCGCACCTTACGGCGAGCAGCAACGGAGGCGAGCGGCTAAGGGGCCCGAATTCGACCCGGACACGCTCGATGCCGTGATCCTCAGCCACGCGCATCTGGACCACATCGGTCGCATTCCGGAGCTGGTGGCGGCCGGGTATGACGGCAGGTTCTACGCGACCCGGGTTACGGGGAACCTGGCCCGCACCATGCTGGAAATGGCCGCCGACTTCGATGATCGACCGGCTCACCAGGTGCCGGTAGCCCACGTGATCCGTCGGTTTGTGCCAGAAGACTACCACGAGGAGTTCCTCGTGGCGGACGACGTGGAGGTAACTTTCCTGGACGCGGGCCATATTCCCGGCTCAGCGGTGACCGTGTTGGAGATGAGCACGGCGGACGGCCCTGTCCGGATTGCATACACCGGGGACTACGGCAACGGGCTCAGCCCGTTGTTGCGGCGGCCTGAGAAAGTCCACGAGGCCGATGTGCTGATCATTGAAGCGACCTACGGCGGGCGGGTTCGAAAACGGGCCATTGGGGGGGTGGACGCCGTGTTTGAGCCGTTTGTTCGGGACCTTGCTGCGGCCGTGCGCGCGGGCAAGCGCGTGATCATTCCGGCGTTCGTGTTGGACCGTACTCAGAAGTTGCTATGGGTGATCGGGCGTGCACGTCGTCGCGGCATTCTGCCACGCAACGTGCCGGTTTACGTTACGAGCCGCAGGGCGCGGGAGATCACGGAGCGGTACGCCATGTTTTGGCACCGCCGCGATCAGTTTGCTCAGTATTTCTCGCAGCGCTGGTTGACCCAAGATCATCCGTTCTTTGGGCTCCGCTATCGCGCGGCGCCGCGCGGTGACGATGGCCCGCCGCCGCGGCCCTCGATCGTGATTGCTTCCTCGGCGGACGGCAGGCATGCGGCCAGTCGGGCGCTGATCGAGCGGCTGGCCGGCGATCGCCACACGGCGTTTTTCATCGTGGGTTATGCACCGCCCGAGACGCCCGTAGGGCAGCTGGCGGCCATCGCCACCGGACGGCGACCGGAGCGTTGGATCAAAGTGGACGGGCGGTCGTTGATGGTGCAGGCTGATGTGAGGAAGTACAGCATGTTCTCCGCGCATGCGGATCGAGAGCAGATGGTGGAGTTTGTCACGGCGTGTCGGAACTGGAGACATGTCTTTGTCGTACATGGAGAAAAACGCAGTTGTCTGGCGCTGGTTGACCGCATCCGCGAGGAGTTTCCGCAGCGGGCCGACCGGGTTGTCGCGCCACGCCGCCTTGAGTCGTTCCGTGTCGAACCTGCGCCGGTCCGCCCTCGGGCCGCGTTACGTCCCTGAGCAGCGTGACTCCAGCGCGAATGATGACGCAGTTCTCCGCGCGCAGCCTGATGGCACAGAACGGCACATGGTCCAACCGACTTCTCCGCTTCGAGCCGGTCTTGAAAGAACGGATCTGGGGCGGTCGACGGCTCGCGCAGCTTTTTGGCAAGGCAGCCGCGCCGGAGCGGCGCATCGGCGAGAGCTGGGAGCTGTTCGCGTTTGCGGGCGACAGCGTGCGGGTCAGCGCAGGGGGGGGCGGAGGCGACGGCGCACCGCTCGCCGAACTGATTCGCCGACGCTGTGTTCCAGTCGACGACCACTCCGTGCAGACGGGCTCGTTCCCCTTGCTGTTCAAGTGGATCGACGCTGCCGAGGACCTTTCGGTACAGGTACACCCCCCTGACGGCCACCCGCTCGTGCCTGCGGGGCATCGGGGCAAGACAGAGTGCTGGGCAGTGGTCTCTGCGGAGCCCGGTGCCAGCCTGTACGTAGGCCTGAAGCCGGGGGTGAAGCCGGAGGAAGTTGCCGACGGCGTACGCACGGGCCAGGTGGCGGAGTTGTTGCAGCGGTACCCGGCGGTACCCGGGGAGGTGTTCTTCGTGCCGGCTGGCACGGTGCACGCCATCGGCCGTGGCGTGACGCTGGCGGAGATTCAGCAGGCCAGCGATGTGACCTTCCGGCTTTACGACTGGGACCGGATCGACCCGAGCACCGGAGTTCGGCGCCCGTTGCACGTCGAACCGGCGCTGGCATGTCTGGCCGATCACCCGGCGGCAGGGCGAGTGACGCCGCGGTGCACGCTCCGTGCTGACGCGGTGGTGGTCGAGCAGTTGGTGTCGGCCAGCTGTTGTCACGCATTCGTGCTGGATCGTGTCACGGTGCGTTGCCGTGTGCAAGGTACAATCCCACGACCGTGGAGCGTGTGGATGGTCACGGAGGGCAGGGCGGTCGTGGCGATCCGCGATCGAAAGGAGTGGCTGCGGCCAGGCGATACGGTACTGGTGCTGGGTGAGGCGGAGCTTCAGATCGAGCCGATTGCCTCGCCCCTGGTGCTGCTGGAAACCCGCCTACCGAACACCGGCTCAACGGCGTGGCTTGGTTGAGGGGGCTACGCCACGCAGCACCGCAACGATCCGCGTGTGACGTCAGCGGGGGAATCGATGCCGATAAGTTTGCACGAGTACGCCGACTGGCTCGACAACCGCACCGATCTCTTCTGGCCCAAACCACCTCAGGTCCATGCTCCCAAGGTCAAACCACTGTTGCGCCGGTTGCGCGGTATTCGCCTGGTGACGTTCAACACGTACGGCACGCTGATCGCTATTCGCGGCGGCGAGCTCAGGCTGGTGGAGCCGAACCGCTTGATCATGGAAACGGCCCTGGAGAAGACGATTCAGGAGTTCAAGATGTGGCCGTCGATGACCCGTAAGCCGGGCAAGCCCTCCGAGTACATGATGCAGCAGTACCAGCAGCTGCTCGATGAGGCCAAGCTCCGGCCAGCCGTTGGCGAGCGTTACCCGGAGATCCGCGTCGAGGAGATCTGGGAGAAGATCATCAACCGCCTGATGAAGAAGGAGTACACCTTTGACGTCAACTTCTACGGGTCGCTCACGCAGTTTGCCCGCTGCGTTGCGTTCTTCTTCCACGCTAGTCTGCAGGGGTACGGTCCCCAGCCGGGGGCTCTGGCTACGCTGCGTGCGCTGAAGCGGCTCGGCTTCCGCCTGGGCATCATTGGCGATGGGCAGGCGTTCACGCGGGTGCAGTTACTGAGGGCGTTGCGGCAGGAGGGGGAACTGACGTCGCTCAATGAGCTGTTCGATGAGGCGTTCATTGCGATTTCTGCGGAGGTCGGAGCACGCCGGCCGTCAGAAACGCTTTTCCGCAAAGTGGTCAGCGCGGCAGCCGAGCGGGGCATTCCGGCCACGTCCATCCTGCACGTGGGCAACAGCCTGGAGTTGGATGTGGCCCCGGCCAAGCGATTGCACCTACGCACCGCGCTGTACGCCGGGGACAAGGAAGCGGTGCAGGCCAATAAGGAGCAGCTAGCGGACAAGGCGACGCGGCCGGACGTGCTACTGGCTGAGCTCCGCCAGCTGGTGCCGTGCCTACGTGAGAACGCCCCCGCCGCTACCACCTAGTCATTGATCGATGCGCTGGAGACTGGTCTAGCGGGTCCGCGCCGTCATAGCATAGACGTTCGCTGGAGGCTCACAGCGGGAAGGGACAATGCCACCACCAGCCATCATTGACGTCACGCAATTCGATTACGACAACCCGGTGGTTGACCTGGAAGGGATCCGGGCGGTCCTACCGCAGCGTTACGAGATGGAACAGCTGACCGGGATCGTGTACCTGGACGAAGAATCCAAGGTCATCGTCGGGTTCAAGGATGTGCGGCATGATGAGTTCTGGGTACGTGGCCACATGCCGGATTACCCGCTGATGCCCGGCGTGCTGATGTGCGAAGCGGCTG
>JALXBF010000139.1 GCA_026991575.1 Planctomycetota bacterium
AACGGCACCGCCGGCACCCCACGCGACAACAGCTCCCGCCTCACCGACCGCCACGCCAGCGCCATGTACTCCATCATGCGACCCAGCATGTCCTGCTCCACGGTGCGGGTGAATTCAAGCACCACCACCACGTACCGACCCTCTACCTCCGCAACCCACACCAGGTCTGCCAGCCGCGATCGGTCGGCACGCCGACTCACGTGGCCTTCCGCGGCGCGATAGAGGTTCTGAATCTGCACCGGCCGGTCCCACAGGAGGCGGAAGAGGACCGAGAGCAGTTCCGTGACCACTTCGGGGTTGGCGAACAACTGTCTGTAGGCTTTGTCATGCATGCCCATCGTCCGCCACCGTCGGTTGTCTTGTGACAGTGACTTGTAGCCGTATCGCAGACTCCTGCTGGTGACCTGGTCGGTGCAGCCGTGGCTACGGTTGGCCGGCCGCAGGCGGCCCTGTTCCCGCGCCCGGTGTACAGTTGGGCGTGGGGCGGGGTTGGTGGTTGTCATGGTGGACGCTTATGGCACATGCCGTGCCGAAGCGGCCGGCTGGTGTGCGGTCTAGCCACATGTCTTGACAAGACAATACCTTATGTTGAGCACCGTGAGGGCGCTAGTCGGCAAATGAGGGTCTGCGCGCGCCGCGCGCGCGGCGCTGGTCGGACAGGCTCCGGCTCGGTTGTGCTGCGTAGGCACGGGACAGCGGGCGGCTGGGCTGGTGGGCGGATCATTTCAATCGGCCGATGTTTCTTCTGGGGGGTCGGTTCGACCGGATGCCCTACCCAGGGCGGGTGGGCGCCGCCGGAGAGGATCTGAGGCTATGGGGAATACGGATACAGCCGATGGAAGAGGTGAATCCTACGCGGGGCATGAGGGGGCGTTTGACTTTTTGCAGCATGCCAGGTGCGGACCCGGTCGTTGGGATTGGCGTCGAGCCAACGGCCGCGTTGTGCCCGGCGTGGTGTTGGTGGCGGGCGAAGCGGGCGTCCGGCGGATCGGGCAGAGTGCTTCAAGCGAGGGCCAACCTGCTTCGAATGGACGGGCAGGCTGCTTCGCACCGGCAAGGGGGGGCATGCTGGCCCCCCGCGTGTGCGTCGAACGCCCGCTCAGCGCGGTGCAAGTCCTCGCCGGGGGTTGGCATGAATCTTGTAGCCGAGGATAACTGCGTGCCTGCGAGGGGCCGTCGAGAGCAACAACCCCGCCGAGGGGATCGGTGAATCAACCCAGCAGCTTGCGTGAATGGGCGGCAGGGGGGCTTTATGCTCCCCTGCCGCAAGGTTGATGGGTAGCGCCGGCGCATCCCCAAGAAGTTCCTTCGCCGCCGAGCCGCGGGCAGGATCGATCCCGCCCGCGGCTCGGGTCGTGGGATTTACTGGGGCCGGTGGTGAGGTCCCAGCCTGGTGTGGGTTGTTGAGCCTGGGGGCAGCCCACACGGAAGGTCAGTTGGTCCTCTTTGAGGTAAGACCGACGACCGGAGAGTCGGATGCGGGAGAACCGAGCGTCCGGTTCCGAGGGGGAGGGCCCTGGGCAACTGAGGCTTGGTACCCGTATCCCGTCGAAACAAGCAGGCCTATCTACCAGCCTCGAACCGCTCGAAGTGGTCCGCTGGCACGGCGAGCGTCTCCGTCAACGTATCGGCGGCACACAGAGCGAGCGACTGACCGGTGACCTGGGGGCAGATGCTGAAATGGGCCCTTGGGGTACCGGTAGCGTGGCTGCGTTGGATCGATCACGCTCGTGCCCGGCGCAGGTACAGTCCCAGGCTCAGCCAGAGCGTGCCGACGGCTGCTATTGCCACGATGATCCACGCCCGCTGCTGAGTCTTGGACGGTGCGGCAAGGTCGGCCTCGGTCGGCTGCTGATCAAGCGCTTCGGGTCCCACCTGGGGCGCTGCGCCGATGCTACCCTGAGGGAGCAACGCGACCGATGACCCGCCAGGTTCCGCAACCTCGACGGGTGGAGTTTGCGGACCCGCGGCGTCCTCCGGGGGTTCGATGCGAAAGTCATCGTCCTCGAACCCCACGTTGACGCGAATGGAGTTGCCGATGACCACCAGGCGGAATTTGGAAACGATGGTCCTGGTCACCGTGCCGGTGCGGTACTCGTGCGTTTCGTCGATGACCCACTCGGCCGGGAACCACAGCTCGGACCGGTTGTCGCTCCACGTGACGCGATGTGCTTTCTTGATTTCCGCAGCCGCGAGCCACTGCTTGGGCGGTTCTCGTCCCCCGTCGTGAACGGCCACTGCGGTGCGCAGTGCCAGCGCGCGGTCAACATCCAGCCAAACGTGCAATCCCAATAGACTGGGACCCCGCCCATCAGACTCCATGTACTCCGTCAACAGCTTGCCGAGGAATCTGCGGTCATAGATGGCGATGTGGGCGCATCGCGTACCCCCGAACCCAAGTGCGCCACCGACGTGTTCCCACCCGACGAGTTCGACAGCGTAATCAACCGGCCGGGCTGCCGCTACAAAATGCATGAGTGGACTGCAAAAACCGCTGCATCCAATCTCATGTGCGGTACCCGACACGTAAGTCCGCTGCCGCCTGCCGCCTACGGTGCGCAAGCTGAGTATCGTCTCACTCCTGCCGAGCACGGCACGGTCCTGGAGTCGCTCGTGTGTGCCTCCCACGATGTGTGTTGTCATGCGATACGACCCGTCCAGAAAACGAAACTTCATGGTGCCCGATTGCGTTGTCACTTCGCTGTCGGTCCCGCCACCTATCGAGGCGTCGAAGTCGAACTGGACATCCTTCAAGTCGGCATAGCGCGTACGTAACGCTTCCATCAGGGCTTTGCCCTGTTCAAAACGCTCGCGTACCGATACCTGAGCGAATGCTAAGGTGCTAGCGTACACAACCAGAGCAGCCGACCACGCTGTCACTCCCATGTCTTCACCCTCCCCTTGTGTCACACATCACCGAGGTCGTGCCGCAAGGCGTCGGAAGGCGTACCTCGAACGGACGCCAGAGGCGCGCCGCTGTACCGAAGTGTTCCTCCACCTTCGGCGACTCAATGACCAAGCTCGATTATTTCAGGTCAGGATCGTCTATGGGTCAACCACTGGCTGTGCGTCCGCGAGCGTCAGGTCACTACACTGGCTTTGACCAGGGACCACCGCGACGCACACGTTGTTGAAGCACGCCCCCGTCATCACCACGCCGCAGTCGAAGGTACCAACCACGATGTAGCCTTGTCCGTTACCGGACAGATCGGCGACGAAGCGCGTTCCGGAGCTATACTGGCACTTCTGGCAAAGAGTACCTGGCGGCGTATTCGGGCCGCACGCGCCGGTAAAGCCGTTCTGCAAGTCGCACGTGGCCGTTGCCATACCAATGAATGTGTCGGCCAAAGCGGGACTTGCGCGGTGCAAGCGCTGCAGAACAAACCAAGCCAGCACAGCTCCGAGACTGACGGCAATGACAATCGAAATACGTGTCGCGCGAGTCATAGCGTACCTCCCACAAACCTTGGGACGCGAATCGGCATCTACAAGCCTTCCACTACGCAGCACAAACGCTTGTTTACCAGTCCAACGATGCACGGACGGCCACGCAGCTTCTCAGAAGCCGTCTTCAATCGGTTCGCCGCCATCTCTGGTGCCCAGGGCACGCCACAGAGACAATTCGACGGAATCGCTCACAAACCGAACGTGCCCGTCTGCGAAAGCCACGTTCACACCGCCCGGATGCATACTCCGCGCGCTGACCGCCCCCCAGTGATCGGCGGTCAAGCAGTCGATGACCGCTGAATTTGGCGGCAGCACGTGGTTGTACAGCGTGTAGTACGGTCCGGTCAGCAGCCAGAACCGACCGGCGTAACCAAACGATGGCCGAGGCCCAGACCTGGTCAAGTGCGCGCAGATCGCCGTGTACTGATCCGTGCGATTCGGCGGAGGCACCATCGAGAAGCGGTGGATTGCCCGGCGAGCACGACGATCCGCATCCGAGCGTGTTCCCACCAGGCGTTCGGACAGCGCGGCCGTCTGGGTCAGGCCATCGGCAATGTGCGACGGCGAAATGGCCGGTGTCCGAAACACGCCGTGCCCGCTGTCTGGCCAGCCACGCCGAGTCGGAAGCGGGTCCAGCACGCCCGTGCTACCACGGTACGAGCAGTAACCTCCTTCACGGGCCGCCTGATCGGCCGGACAGAGAAAAATCCCGACCGTTGTGTGGATCACCGTCCAGTTGGCTATGACGCCGTACCCGGCGCCCTCAACATCGTTGACGCCGTCGACCGAAAAGTTGATCGCCTGATACAGATCGCTGCGTCCAAGAAACGGAAGTAGATGGCACAGAAACGAGAAGTTCCGGCGACCGGCAAGAACAGTCTGTCCGATATTGATCTCTCGGTGCCAGCTTGTGTTGAGAGGAGGATAGACCCGATGGGCATCAGTGTACTGCTGAAGACTCAGGGCAATCTGCCTCAGGTACTGCTGGCACGCCGTGCGGCGTGCGGCTGAACGGGCTCGCTGTAGAGCCGGCGTCAGAATGCTGAGCAGAATCACAATGATCCCGACCACGGTCAGCAGCTCAGCAAGCGCCAAGCCCTTCGGCGTACGCAGGCGATTGGCTGATACGATGCCCTCTGTCGACTGTTGCCACCTGTTAGGGACCTGGACTGGCTGGCACATTGCTCAAAGCTCCATCACTTTCCGCAACGCGGCTACGCCCGGTGATGAGAATCGGAAACGTTGCTTCCGTCTGCGGCACCCCCTGCAACTTGAAACGAACGGTCTGAAGCGGCGCGGCGATCTGGGTACAGTGGATGATGAGGGTAACGTCCCAGCGCGATTCGCGCGCCCGCTCGATCGTTGCGGTCATACCGGTCGGCTCCTCAGCGCTTGTGATATCAAATGGCCTGCCTGTGTTTGCCTCCAGTGCGACGCGGACCATGTGTCCGGGGCAAGACCCCTGCGTGCTGGGACATCCGGGGACGACCGCACTGGGCGGCCTTGCCCGAACTAAGGGCTGAGCAACGACGGTAACGACGGCGCTGTCGGCGCGATCTGCGGCGGCAACCTCAACCGGAACGCCGTACGTTCCGGGTGTAGTGGGCACCCGGACCACGGTGCGTACGGGCCATCTCAGCTCAACCAGATCGCCCGTAGTGGACGACGTAGCCGGCCCGGCGAGCGCTAAGGTCAGCATGTTGTCGGCAACGCGAACCTCCGGAGGTGACGGAGACGGCGCACGCTCTTGTTTGGCCCGTCGCACGACAAGCCAACCGTTGACCACGAGTCGCTCACCGGTGGTTCCTTCAATGAGTGGCTGTGCACCGGCCCTGTCCTGTGAGTCGAGGACAAGTTCCAGTGCGGGCACCACTCTCCCGTCAAAAAAGACCCGACGGCGCACAACGCCGCTAGCGCCCGTGCCCTGAAGCTCAAGGAGGGCCCACCCGGAGAGGTCTTGGGCGTCAGTGGGAACGGCGACCTGGAAAGCCAACCTCTCAGTTGCGTGGGGAGGGACACGAACTGTACCGCGGAGCGCACGAACGCAGCAGGGCGAACTGGTTGCAATGACTCGGACGCTTACGACCGACAGGCTCTGATTTGTCACCGGGACGTGTGCCACCACTGAACGCGGCCCACCTGCCAATACCGTGCCCACGTGCACAACGTCCGGAATCGCCGCTTTCGGGACGGTGTCCTGTTGCAGTGGGCCACTGGAGCCGCTGCATCCGGCAACCGCGCTGGCCAGACCCACCACGTGCGCCAGCAGCCAAGTCACCTCCCATTGCCAGGTAGGACGTGAACGTGCCGCCATCACTTCCCCTCCACCGTTGGCACCGTACCCCATGATAGTGTGTGTGTCAACCTCCCATCGCGGCTGCACATAATGGTGCTTCTTGCGAGAATTCAGTACGTGGGATCGTCGCGTGTGGGCCCCGTCCGATTCCTTTTCGCTGGCCCAACCGGGCCGTGCATCGCCTGGCAAGGACTGAACCGGGGACGATCGGTACGCACGGCGTGTTTGGATGCACTCGATCCGGCTTACTTACATCCGGCAGCGATGGAACCGAGCCGCCGAGGCTTCACCGCAGCAGTGCGCCGAAGTGCTGAACCAGCGGCGCGGTGGTCAACCGGCTAGGCATCCCTCCCGCTCGGGAGCGTTTCAGCATTTGGAGCACATCGGGTGGGGCGGGGCGGTGGTTCGCCGTCGCGCTGTGCCCCCGCTCGACCTGATGTCCGGTGCGGTGGTGGTGGTAGGCGAAGCGAGAGCCGGACGGATCGGGCAGCCTACTTTGAACGGACGGGCGGCTTACTTCAAACGGGCCGATGGGGTAACCTACAGCGACCGGGCAGCCTGCTTCAAACGGTTAGGGGGGGCTTCATGTCCCCCCGCCGGAGGTTGATTGCATAGCGCCCGCGGTATCCTCGGAGTTTTCTTCTGCCCCGCTGCCGCGGGCGCTAACCGCGGCGGCAGGGCAGCGCGCGGGAACCGTGCCGTGGACGAAACCTCCCGCGGCACGGCCGACAGACACGTTGTTTCGATCAGCCGCGCGTTTCAAGCAAGCCGGCGGGTGCCGGGCGCAAAGCTCGCCCACCTGCCGGTCGAAGCAGGCTACCGGTTTCATCAACCAGCTTTCCTGGGACCACCTCATCGTCGTGGCGAGTGTGTCCAGCACCGTATTACGAGCACGGGCGGCATGCTCCCCCGGCCGAGCGCACAAACAACGCTGAATCGGACCTACCGGACGCACGTGTGGCTCGGTGACGGAACCACTTCACGGCGAGCCGCCGGTTGTCGTTGATCCCTCCGGCTCAGGCCTCAGCGTCGAGCAACGACTCGGAGCGGACCAAACCAAGCGGCACGCCTTTCCGGCTTGGCCATCTCAGTCTGCCTCGTAGCTGTCACGCTTTGTCTTGACCGCGCGTGTACCACGATACGAAGCGGTCTCTGTGCCAGCAGCGGAGCTCATAGCCAGACAATGCCCTGATCAGGGGATGGTCGGTCGTAACGAGCAGCGATGCTCCGCTAGCCAGGTACGACCGGACGAGATACCAGTCGTCAGGCTTTATCTTGGCGTACAGTTCCTCCGGCATCGGATGCAGCTCGTGGTCACGAAGGAGATGGCACTCATCGCAGTTCTCGATGAATTGCGTCCGAAACATCTTCACAATTGCACGTCGCGGATCCCCCGATGGCGCGTCCTTCGCCATGCGGTAGAACTTCCTTAGAAACGGGCTACCTGAGACGGCCACTAATTGGTCGCATCTCTCGACGAGGGTTGCCAGTACGCGCACGGATTCCCTTTGTGCCCCCTCCCCGTGTTCTCCCCAAAGATCGGCCCACAGCCATTCGTCGAGGACGAAGCGCGCCATCGAATCACCCGATGCCCAGCAGTTTCTTAAGGTCCTCCAGTTCCGCCTCGACAAAG
Organism: Planctomycetota bacterium; assembly: GCA_026991575.1. Classification (GTDB taxonomy): domain Bacteria; phylum Planctomycetota; class Planctomycetia; order JALXBF01; family JALXBF01; genus JALXBF01. Next base: position 7,377 of record JALXBF010000139.1, read on the forward strand.
GTCTCGAGCCCTCCAGAAATCTGGCCCTCCGGGGTTACATCCTGTCTTCGGACCACGGTGGCCCGTCCAGTCTTCTGGCACAGATAGCACCGTATCTCTTCCGGTGCCAGCTTTCCCTCCGCTACAAGCGTCAGGACCGCGGTCACAAACAGCTCGCTGTGCGTTGTTACGACGACTTGCTTAGCCTCCGCCCGAACGATCTCACAGAGTACCCTGACGAAACTGCGTAATGCTGTGGGATGCAGGTGAACTTCCGGCTCTTCGATCAGAACCGTCCTCACTGTGGGTCGTAGAGTCTTTGCCAGGAGGTAGACGAGCTGGTTGACGCCGAAGCCGTCATTGACGAGGAATCCCGGGGTACGTGATTCCTTGTCCGTCGTCTGAAAGAACACGCTGGCGGTACCCGGTGGCGTAAATGTACGAAAATCGCGACCGACGGCTTCCTCGAGATATGCGGAGATTCGTGCGTGAAGATGCCGGTCGTTGATGATCAGAGAAGCGACTTCGTCCTCCGTGACAGGCAGCGGAGAGACAGGGACGCTTGTGTAGCTTGGCTTGAAGAAGCCACGGATGGCTGGCGCAATGTCGATAGCTTTGATCTGTTCCGTGAGTGCATTGATGGCTACGGATAGGTCGCGAGCACGCTGCTGTGTCTCCGGCGTGGGTTGGGCGGGCAAGACGGAAGAACAGGCGATACCGTTCCAGTTGATCTTGTACTCGGCTTCGCCCTCCACGTACGACAGGGAGAAGGTCTTGTTTAACGCGTACGGAACGGGGACCTCGCCATGAAGGATGAGTTCTCCCCAGCGTTGCTCAACTCGGGCGGCCTTCTGAGAGAAGGACAGTCGGTACGAAGAAGGACGGTTTCCTTGCCCGTCGGAGGAAAGTGTGATGGAGATCTCACGGTCCGGTTCGTGGTTGAAGACGCAGGCATCGAACCCTCCGAGATCCATAAACCCGAGGTGAAGGTACGCATCGGCAGGCCGGTTCGGGTTGACCAAGAAGTTACGCAGCACCAGTGGCGCATACAGAAGGCTGGATTTCCCGGACGCTGTTGGTCCGTAGAGGAGCACGAGAGGTGCCAGTTCCAACTCGGCCTTTTCGATGGACCGGAAGTTTTCTATGGTGACGGTGCGGATCATTCTGTGCACCTCCCTGGGAAGAATCGCCAACTCATCGGCGGTCGTGTGGGCGGCAGTGGCGACGCCCCCGAACGGACTGCTGGCCCCGCGGATGGACCGCGAAGGGCAACTAATGGTTCGTGGGGAGGAGACGCCCGAATCCGCAGCCCTTGTGCGTCGTCCGGCGCGTTGGTGCCCTACAGCCAGTGTACCTGGGCCCGCCGTGGTTGAATCGCCAGCTTCGCCGCAGGTCATAGCGGGTGGACACCACGGTCGTGACAGCGTGCGATCGCGCCAGCGCAACTCTTGTGCCGACAGAAGCCCGGTGCACCGCGACTCGTTCTAAGGGCACCCGTTCCTCTGACTAAATCCGCCGTAGCTGGCGGTGTGACTCAACTCTTGCACGCCGTTCGGACGCCCGATCGAGACGATCGGAGGTACTTCGTCCGCGCAGCAGCTCGAACGCATCCTCCCGACATCCAGAGCGTCTCGATTGCCGTTTCGCCCGCACGCGCAGCGGGCTAGCTACCGGTCAGACGCGGGCAAGGACTGAATCGGACGCCGTTGTCGACTTAGCGGATGCGATTCTGAGAAGGGGCGGCACGACGGTGTCGAACCACTGAGGAGGACCGACTACAGCGGTCGGAACGTGTCGCGGACGGCAACGGGGATGAACCCGCCAGCTTCCTTCAATGGGCGGGAGGGAGGCGTACAGCCCCCCCCTCCCGAGATTTCCGGGAGGCTGGGGGGTTGAATGATTCTTCCACGCAGGCGGAACCAACCGGCGGCGAGGAGGTCCGGCCGGGCGGAGCCAAGGGTGGGACGACGGGAGCGGGAGGGCTGGCGAAGGGTGGGGAGAACATCGCGAGGCGTGTGGTTTCGGGAGAGCCAGCGGCGGGGTGTGCACATTTCGGGACGGGCCGGTCGTTCAGAGCTCCACGCTACGAGAGCAGCCGGCGAGTAGCCGGGACGCTGCGGCGGGAATGGGGGGGAAATGGGCAGCTCAACGGGAGAGGCGGACACAAAAAACGACCCGGTTGGCAGCCGCTCAACAGGGCCAGGTGGCAAAGGTAGTGTGGCGCGGCTATGATGACGGGTGTGGGCAAGAACGAGCCGCAGGTTAACCTACGCCGGTTAACCTCGCGAGGTACCGTGCCCGACGCCTTGACCCGTCGATCAAACGTCTGGCCCGTCCTTGCCTCACACACGCCATCTCAGCCTGCCACCCCACACTTGGCTACCTGCTCCGGAGTGCCCTGTGTTTTCTTGGCTCCCATCCGGGTCCGCAGTGGGGCGATTCGATCCGGTAGGCTGTGTATGCACCTCTCGTGCCATAGGCACGACGCAGGGGCCCCGGACCGAACGTTCTCTTGCAACACCAAATCCCTGAACCAGTTGCGTGCAGGGTGCCAGGATCCGATCGGAAGGGCGTTGCTTGGACCGCAGTGTTTAGTTTCTGAACACTTCGTCGGGCGCTCACGGTTCTTCGTTCGGGAACTCGGCGCAACCACTTGTCAAAAGCGGCAATGTGTGCGAAAATAGCGAGTGTCCGAATTGTGGCCACGTGTTCAGAATCTGGTCTAAGGCGGCTTGCATGCAGGTGTCCAGGGCTAGGCCCGTACAACTCGGTTGGTTGACGCCGGTCGTGCTTCTGTTGCCGACCTTCAACGCTGCGGCGATCGTTTACCTTGCCCAGGGCCAGCTCCAGACCGATCCGATCGCCCCGTGGCGTACCGCTTACTTGGTCTCCGGCTGCCTAATTGTCCAGCTGCTGTTGCTGCTGATTACCGACACTGCCGCTCACCGGCTCAGCGCCCACGCTGCCTTGTTTGCCGCCACGCTGAAGACATCGCTCTTGGCGGCCATTGCTCTGAAAACCGGAGGCTACTCGTTCGTTGCGTTCTACGTCTTGATTGTCCTGGTCGCTGCTGTTCGGTTTGGGCAATGGCCGGCGCTTGTGCATCTGCTCTGGATCACGCTCGTGCAGACGGCCGCGACGTACTGGAACCTGCCACTGATTCTGGGCATTCCGGACGTACAACCCCGGCTGGGCATTTCGGCGATCACCCCGGCTGCCACGTTGTGTCTGCTGGCCTTGGTTGGCTATGCAAGCTGGGTTATTCGGCGGCTCCGCTATCTGGAGACGCTCAGCCGGGCGATCTCCGACGGTGTCCTTGTGCTGTCGGAAGACGGAACGGTTCTGGAGGCGAATCGACAGGCCGCGGAGCAGGCGGGTCGGCAGCTTCCCGAGCTGCTGGGCCGGTCACTTTTTGAGTTGTGCACGTTGCCTGAAGGGGCCCACGAGGAGCTCCGCACGCTGTGGTCTGCTTGCCTGCGCAACGGGCACGCGCGCTTTGAGATGCTTTGGCAGCGGCCGGACGGGAGCACGTTACCGGCGGAGTTGGTGGCGGCGCGTGTCGAGGGGGTCAAGCCGGTTCGTGTGCAAGCGTTCACGCGCGACATGTCGCGTTGGAAGGAGATGGCCGCTGCGATCGAGCGGCAGAACGAGGAGTTGCGTCGCATGAACGTGGAGCTGGCGCGCAGCCGTGACCTGGCTCTGGAGGCCAGCCGGCTGAAGAGCCGGTTCCTGGCGACGATGTCCCACGAGCTGCGCACGCCGCTGAATTCGATCATCGGCTACACGAAACTGCTGCTTGCTGGCCCCGAGCCGCTCAGTGATCAGGTCCGGCAGGACCTGGAGTGTGTCCTGCGGGCGGCCACTCACCTGCTGGACCTCATCAACGGCCTGCTCGATCTTGCCCGCATCGAGGCAGGCAAGGAGACGGTGGAGCGCGAGGCGGTCGAACTGCGCGATGTGGCGACGGCGGCGTTGGAATCGGTTGCCCCTCTGGCGCGCCAGAAAGAGCTGCCCGTGCGGCTCGTCGACCACTGTAGCCGTGAGACCGTGCTGTGCACGGATCGCAAGAAGCTGTGGCGAATCCTGGTTAACCTACTGTCCAACGCAGTTCGCTTCACGGAGGAAGGCGAAGTGGTGCTGGAGCTGGCGGAGGCCGACGGGCTGGTCGTTCTGCGCGTGCGCGACACGGGCATCGGGATCCCGGCTGCCGACTTGCCGCACATCTTCGACGAGTTCCACCAGGTGAAGAACTGGCATCGCCAGACCGGTGCTGGCACCGGGCTGGGGCTGGCCATCACCAAGCGGCTGGTGGAGCTTCTGGGTGGCACGATCCTGGTGACCAGTGAGCCGGGCAGAGGCAGTACGTTCGAGGTCCGGCTGCCACTGACGCAACCGGCCGCAGCATCGCAGCAGCCGGCAGCGTCTGGGGCCGCAGTGAAGGGGGGGATGCGCGATGAGCAGTGATTCGATCGACCGCTTACGTGCCGATGGCATTGTCATTGACGACAGCCCGGGTGCCGTGCTCGTGGTCGAGGATCAGCCCTTGGACCGCGACCTGATCGTGCGAGTGCTCCAGCGGGGGGGGCATCGGGTGCGGGCAGCGGCGTCGGCTGCCGAGGGGCTTGAGTTGCTCGAGCGCGAGCGGCCCGAATTGATCCTGTGCGATATTTCCATGCCGGGCATGGATGGGCTGGAGTTCTGCCGCACCGTCAAGGCGCGCCTGGGTGATGAGTTTGTGCCGTTTCTGTTTGTCACCGCGCTGACCCGCCCCGAGCACCTGCTGGCCGGCTTCGAGGCTGGGGCGGAGGACTACATCGAGAAGCCGTTCGAGTTCGAGGAACTGCTCGTGCGCGTGCGGACCATGCTGCGCATTCGCCGGCTTCATGCGGCGCTGCGCGAGCATGCGCGCCGCCTGCAGGAGGCTTATCACGAGACCGAAGAGCTGGTGCATGTTGTCTCGCACGATCTGCGCGCGCCGCTGGTGAGCATTGTCGCCGTCACCAACGAGCTGCTTGAGCGGTTCGCGTCCGGCCAGCCCGATCTGGCGGAGGTCCGCCGGCTGCTGGAAGAGCTGCGTGCGGCAGCGGCCCATTCGGCCGAACTGGCCAACAAGATCGTCGAGTATGGCCGCCTGGGCCGAAACACCTCCGGTTGGATCCGATTCGATGTTGGCCTGGCCTTCGAGCAAGCACGCCGCAACGTGCAGGCCCAGCTGCGAGCGGCCGGGGCCGAGCTGAAAGTGCCTGACCGCTGGCCGGAGCTGTTCGGCGACCCGATTGGCATCTGCCAGGTGTTTCAGAACCTGCTGGACAACAGCTGCAAGTTCGCTGACCCGCACCGGCCTCTGCTCATCGAGGCTGGCTGGCAGCCGGTGCCCGGTGTCCCAAGACGCTACCGCTTCTGGGTGCGCGACACGGGACAAGGTATCGACCCGGCGCGACAACGTGATGTGTTCCGGCTCTTTGCTCGTGCCCACAGCGGGCAGCCCGGCTACGGCGTCGGCCTGGCGGCCGCCCAGCGCATCGTCCGCCGCCACGGCGGCCAGATCGGGCTGGAGTCTGAGCCCGGGCAGGGTACCACCGTCTGGTTCATCCTGCCAGAAGGAACGGAGGTCCAGACCGCACAGCGTTGAGGTTAGCTGATGTCGTTGACCGAACGCACTGCCGATCAAACGCAGCGCGTGACGCCTGCAGCCTTTCGACGTGTGCTCGTTGTGGACGACGATCCACTGCATCGGGAGCTGTCACGCCGCGCTCTGGAGCGCGAGGGGCTGGCGGTGGAAGTGGCCGAATCGGCCGAGGAAGCTCTGGCCCGGCTCCGCGAGCAGCATTTCGATGCGGTCGTTTCCGACTACAAGTTGCCCGGCATGACTGGCCTCGAGTTGCTGCAGCGGCTGGGGCGGCCCCCGGCGGCCCCCCCACTGGTCCTCGTAACGGCGTTGGGCGACCAGCGGGTGGCGGCCGAAGCGCTGAAGGCCGGGGCACAGGAATATGTGGTCAAGGACGTGCCGGCGCTGGGCTACCTGGAGATGCTGCCGACGCTGATCCAGGAGGCGATCCGCCGTTCGGAACTGCTGCGCGAGAACGCAAGGCTCAGGGAACAGCTCCAACAGAGCAGCCCGGACGGTCTGCTTGTGGGACGCTCCGCAGCGATCCGTCGTGTGCTGGCCTTGATCGAAGAAGTAGCCCCGGTCGACTCCACCGTACTGATTACCGGCGAGAGTGGCACGGGCAAGGAGCTGGTGGCCAGGGCAATACATCGGCGAAGCCCGCGTGCGTCCGGCCCGTTCGTCGTGGCCAACTGTGCTGCGCTGCCGGAAAGTCTACTGGAAAGTGAACTGTTCGGGCACGAGGCCGGCGCGTTCACCGGGGCGCGCGCGGCACGCAAGGGCCGTTTCGAACGCGCCAACGGCGGAACACTGTTCCTCGACGAACTCGGGGACATTCCGCCCAAAGCCCAGGTTGACCTGCTGCGCGTGCTCCAGGAGCGCGAATTCGAGCGGGTCGGCGGCACGCAGACGATCCGTGTTGACGTCCGGATCATCGCAGCAACTAACCGCGACCTCCAGCAACTGGTGCGCGAAGGCAAGTTCCGCGAAGACCTGTACTACCGGGTCAACGTCATCCCGATCCACCTGCCCCCCCTGCGCGAACGACCTGAAGACATCGCACCGCTGGCTTACCACTTCCTGCGCCGGTTTGCTCGCCGGTTCAACAAGCCGATCGAAGGGTTCACGGCGCGGGCGATGGAAGTGCTCACCGCTTACGCCTGGCCCGGCAACGTGCGGGAGCTAGAGAACTTGATCGAACGCGTCGTCGTGCTCTGCCGGGCTGATCGGATCGACGTCGAGGATCTGCCGTCACACCTGTGGCGCAAGAGCAAAACCATGCCCCTGGAAACGGTCGACAACCTGGAACTCGTCGAGAAGCTAACGATCGAACGCGTGGTGCGTACCAGTAGCACCGTGGCCGAAGCAGCCCGACGACTCGGCATCTCGCGCACCACGCTCTACGCTAAGATGCGCAAGTACGGCCTGGACACTACCCTCCTGAAGCACTCCTCCTGACCAGCGTCTCCAACAGGCGGTAAAACAACTCCAACGAGTACTGCAGCTCCTCCTGCCGGATCACCAGCGGGGGGCTGATCCGCAGTACGCACTTGGCCAATGGACCGATCAGATGGATCCCTTCGCCATCTTCGGTCCCCTGATAGCACCGTAGCACACAGTCGCATGCCATCGCACCGGCATCCCTGTTCGCGTAGTCGGTTATCTCCACCCCCCAGACCATCCCCTCACCACGCACGTACCGCACGAACGGCAGTTCCTTCAACCGGCACAAGCCTTCCTGGATGATCGGCTCGAGGCCCTCCACGTGGGCAACGATGTCGGTTGGTTCGAAGCAATCCAGCGTTGCCAGGACACCGGCGCAAGCGAGCGGGTTTCCGCTAAAAGTGTCGGACGCTTCGCCGTAGTCGAGCGCATCGAGCACATCGGCGCGGCCCACGGCTGCGCTGACCGGGATCCCATTGGCCATGCCCTTACCTAGCAACACGATATCCGGCTCGACACCATACCGTTCGAAAGCGAACATCGGGCCGGTGCGGCCGAAACAGGACTGGATCTCGTCCAGGATGAACACGATGTCGTGTTCCTTGCAGAAACGATCCAGGAGTTGCAAGTACTCGCGAGGGGGATGGAACGAACCGGCTGCGCCAAGGTAAGGCTCTGTGATCAGGCAGGCCACCTTGCCGCCACATTCCTGCCACAGGGCTTCCAGTTCCTTGCGATACGGTTCCGGATCGAACGGTTGCTGTTCCCGCACGGTCACGTCGATGCATTCCTGTTTCGGGAACGAGATGAACTTCACGCGGGGATCCCGGTCCGGAGACTGCTCGTTGCCGGTGGTTGCTCCGGCCAACCCCTTCTTGCCGTGAAAGCCGTCGCGCGTTGCCCAGATGAAAGTGCGGCTCCGGTCGCGCGCCAGCGCTGCCCAGAGTGCCTTTTGCACCGCTTCAGAACCGGAGGCTGCCCAGATGACTTTCTCGGCGCGCCCGCCGCCCGGGTGGGCACGCACCGCCTGGACCAGGCGCTCACTGGCCATCGCCTCCAGCTCCGTCGCGCAGTTGTAGGCGGTCAACGGAGGCAGTGGCACATAGGCCGCCTCGTCGTCATCGTCGTCCAGCAGGCGGTCCCAACCCAGGTACTCCATGACACGCCGGATCCAAACCCGCGGATTGTGGCCGAGATTGGCTACCAGCACACCCGATGCATAGTCGTACAAGCGGCGGCCCTCCGGTGTGTAGTGGAACACGCCGGCACTGTGCTCTAACACGGCCAGCGACGGTGTGTACGTACGCTGGCCCCTGGCTTCGTACCGTGCGATCCGAGCACGAATGTCGTTGGACCGCGCTTCGCCGGGATGTTCAATCGTCATTGCTTCGTCCACCTAGGGGGTGCTACCACAGCCCGCCGGGCAGTTGCCCGTTGGCAAGTTTTCGGTTGCTCGCCAAGCTAGACCTCGCCTGCGTACAGCACCTTGGGGTCCGCGCTCCCCGGCCGATGCAGTACCAGGCCGCCGTCCGGGCAGTTCACATGCACGAGCGACCCCGGGTGGCCGCGCGCATGCTCCTCAAGAATGGCTTCCATGGCCTGAACCGCAGCCACCACCTGACGGTCGGCGGCCAGGTCCGCGTAGTCCAGGGCACGTACCTCTTCCAGACGCCGTTCCCTCTGATCCTCGGCACCGCCCAGCTCCACATAAGCGACCTCCTGGATAAACCGCTCGATCGCCTCCAGCCCGTAGCCGCGCACCGAACGCTCGTTCCACGGCTCCAGAAACGCCCCGTTGTAGTGGTTGTTCAGGTTGATCTTCAGCTCATGGGGGGTCAGGCCCTCCACGGTTACCTCCACGCCCCGACGCCGCTGATGCGCGTTCCAGACGCCATTGTCAAAGCGAAACTGTACCTCTTGTTCGACGTAGCCCGGGAAGTTGTCTGGCGTCACCCAGCTGGTGTGGATGTCGAACGCCGCCTCGCGGCCGTCGTCGTAGCGGTACTCCAGCCGCAGCTGCACGGAGTCCCAGGTGTTCTCCTCCGGTGAGCCGACCAGGCCCCGCTGTCCCGTGGCGGTGACACGGGTGAGCCGGCCGCCGAACGTAAAGTCAATCAACTTGATGTAGTGCACAGCCACGTAGGTGCCCGGATTGCGGCCGGCAATCCACTCGGCGAACTGCTCAAAAGCGATCCGCTTCGGTTCCAGCAGCGAGCAGTAGCCGTTGTTGACGTGCTTGAGGACACCATCGGCCACCAGCGTGCGCAGCTTCTTGTGGTCCGGGTCGAACAACTTGTGATACACGACGCGCGCCAGGACACTGCGCTCGCGGGCCAGCTCCACCAGTTCGTCCAGCTCTTGCAGCCGCAGCACGGACGGCTTCTCGATCAACACGTGCTTACCATGCTCAATTGCCAGCTTTGCCGCCGCGTAGTGCCGCGGGTCCGGGGTGGCCACGCATATGAAGTCCACGTCGGACTCGGCGAGCTGGCGGAGCGCATTTGGCCCGGCGTAGATTTCAAACGGATAGATCTTGCCTTTGGCCTGTTCCAGATAGCGTCGTGCACGGCGGCCCGTGCGCGAGGCGGTTGCCACCAGCTCAACCTCTACCGGGCCCGAGGCCGGTGTGTAGAGCTTCTCCCGGTGGAGCCGCTCAAAGAGCGGCCGGTACGTCTCGTCAAAGATCATGCCCATGCCGGCCATGCCGGCGCGAAGCAGGGGACGATTCCGCCGCGTAGGCATCGTTCTGCTGCTCCCGATCAACTCGGGCAAACCGGTACAATCTGCGTGCTGTCGAGGCTGTTCATTCTAGAGGGCCGCCGCAACCTTGCCCTGCATCCGAAGGAGAGTGCGATGGCCGCGAAAGCAACCGTGCTCTTGAGCGGTTTTGCCGATGAGGCAGCCTACTCGAAGGGGGCTGCCGAACAGCTGGGCGTCTTTGCCGCACTCGGACTGCAATACTACAGCTTGCGGTTCATCGACCTCGGCAACGGTGTCAAGAACGTCATGCAACTGTCGCCGGAAGAAATCAGCAGGCTCAAGGAGCTGCACCGCCGCTATGACATCCGCGTCTCGTCCATCGGCTCACCGATCGGCAAGGTCAAGCTACGCGACGTTGACGACGGCACGTCGAACCGCTATGTGCCGTTCGCCGAGTACCTGGACGAGGTGCGCCACGCGATCAGACTGGCCCAGGAGTTCGAGACAGTGCTGATCCGAGGCTTTTCCTTTTACCCCCCCCGTGGCCAGGAAGTTACCGAGGACATGATGGCCGAGGCCGCCGGGAAGCTGCGCGAGATTGTCGAACTCTGCGCCGAACACAGCGTGGTCTACGGTCTAGAAGTCGAAGCCAATCTGGTTGGTTGTGACGGTCCAAGTATGGCGGAGCTGTACCGCCGCGTGAACCATCCCAACCTGGTGCTGATCTTCGACGGCGGTAACCTCAGTACCCAGAACCGGCCGCCCGAAGTGGTCTTTGCTGATTACGAGGCGATGAAGCCCGGTCTGGGCTGGCTACACATCAAGGACTACAAGATCGACCCGCTGTTGCAGTGGCAGGGGTACGTGGACGAGGAACGGCTCAAGAATTTTGTGCCCGTCGATGAAGGTGACAGCGGCCATGAGCGCATCCTGCGCGACCTTCGCGACTCGTTCCAACCGATCGAGGATCGCATGAGACGGCTCGGTGCCCCGGGCGTGTTCCTGGAGCTGGAGCCACACCTCCGAGCCGGAGGCCAGTTCGGCGGCTTCAGCGGTCCGGATGGCATGGGGATCGCGCTGCGGGCCCTGCTGAAGCTACTCGACTACGTGGGCATCGGATACAGCCTGCGCGATTTCGACTGGCTCCGGACCTCGCGCGGCTACTAGTCAGGCATATGGCTCACGGTGCCAGGACGGTGTCACGCGGGCTGCGCCGTGGGGTTGCCCAGCACGGGCAGGCGCGGCAGCCGCTCGATCGGCTCGGTCCACACCGGTCGACCCTCTAGATGGCCTTCGGCCATGCGCTCGGCGTGCACCTTCAGTAGGGTGCCCGGCTGCAGGACACCGGCCGGATCAGGCACGCGCACTTCGACATAGCGCTCCGCGGTGCCACGCAGCCAACCCGGCTGGTCGCGCGCCGGTCGCTCCAGCAGCACCTCCAGCGTGCGGCCCACGAGCCGCTGGCGGAAGCGACGGCCCAGCTCCTCGGCCACTTCGGCCAGTGCGGCACGTCGTGCCCGCACGACCGCCCGCGGTAACTGGTCCGGCATCGCCGCCGCCGGGGTTCCAGCGCGGGGACTGAACGGGAAGACATGGATCCTGGCAAAACCAACCCGGCGGCACACGGCTATCGTCGCCTCGAAGTCGGCGTTGCTTTCGCCGGGAAAGCCGACGATGACGTCCGTCGTGATAGCCGGCTCATCCAGTGCTGCAAGGACGCGTTCCACACGCCGCAGGAACGCTGCCACCGTGTAGCGGCGTCGCATGCGGCGTAGCACCCGATCTGAGCCGCTTTGCAAGCATAAGTGCAGGTGGGGGCAGATGCGTCCGGCATGGTCGCGCAGGACGCGAATCAAGTTCTCGTCAACCTCGACCGCCTCCAGGCTCGACAGTCTCAACCGCCAGCGCCCCTCGATCCGCGCGAGCCGGTCGACCAACTGCCACAGTCGAGTGCGCTGCCGGATCGGCGCATCGAAGCCGTAGTGGCCCAGATGGATGCCCGTCAGGACAATCTCGCGGTAGCCACTGCGTATCAGCCCCCGCACCTCAGCCTCGATCTCCTCCGGCGGCCGACTGCGCAGCTTGGGCCGGACGCGCGGGATGATGCAGAAGGTGCACTTCAGGAGACAACCATCCTGGATCCGGACGAACGCGCGCTGGTGGCCGGCAAATCGACGGATGCGGGCCACCCAGCGCGTCACCCCGAAACGACGCAGGACGGTAGGTAGGTCATCCGGGTGCCGCACCACCGCACGCACCCCGGGCAGCTGGGCAAGTTGCTCAGGGTCGCGCGCCGCGTAGCAGCCCGTTACGACGATTGCCGCTCCGGGATGCTGTCGGGCCAGCCGGCGGATGAGCTGGCGGGCTTCCGCGTCAGCCTGATGCGTGACCGTGCACGTATTGACAATGCACAGATCCACAGCGTGCGACGAAGCGTCAGCCGGCACGAACCCGCTGGCCAGCAAGCTTTCCCGGATCAGCTCGCTGTCGTACTGGTTCGCCTTGCAGCCCAGCGTTACTAGCCGAAACGTTGCCCTCGACTTGTGGTCCTGCATGCCGTGCGCCATCGTTAATGTTATCGCCACAGTCCGCGACACCGAACGCCGGGAGGGGATTCGTAGAATTGCTGATGTGTCAGGCGAAGGCGACCCCGGCGCGCCAAGTGGCCGTTATGCAACCGCTGCTGCCGTGCATGCAGAGCGCACGCCGGGTGACGGCAGATGGCAGGAAGGCAGGTGCGGCGATGGACGAGATCTTCGACGAATTGAGCTCGGCTGGTCGAGAGCACCAGCGGCACGTGATCTCTGCGCTCGTGCAGAACCAGCCGGGTGTGCTTGCGCACATCGCCGGTATGCTTGCATCCCGCGGCTTCAACATAGACAGTCTGGCCGTGGGCGAGACGGAAAATCCCGAGCTTTCCCGCATGACGTTTGTGGTCGTCGGCAACAACCGCGTGCTTGATCAAGTCCGCAAACAGCTGGAGAAGATCGTCACGGTCGTGCGCGTCCAGGACATCAGCTCAGAGGACTATGTCGAACGTGACCTGATGCTAATCCGAGTGACCTGCCCTCCGGAGCGACGGAGCGAAATCCGGGAGTTGGTCGAGATCTTTCGGGGCCGGGTTGTGGACGTCGGCCGCAATGACCTGATGATCGAGATCTCCGGGACAGAGAAGAAGGTCGAAGCGTTCATCGAGCTGATGCGGCCCTACGGGATCAAGGAACTGGTACGCAGCGGACGGATTGCACTGGTACGCAGCTCAAGTTTTCGCCAGGGCAACGGCCAGACGGGAAGCTGACCGGGGCGGCAGCCCCCGGTCGCGATGAGCGGTGCCGACGCGTGCGGATTAGCCCGGCAGTGGAGCGACAGCGTTGGACGCAGCACCTGGCCGTAACGCGACGCTGGTCGCCGTGGCGGTGTCCCTCTGCCTGCTGGGGGCCCACGGTTGGCTCTGCTGGCGCGCCTATCCCCCGGGCTACCCGGACCGGCCGGTGCCGTTTATGCAGAACGATCACACGTTCCACTTCTACTATGCCTGGCTTGCGGCACGCAGCGGCCAACCCAATCCTTCCAGCTATGACCCGTACTTCATGGCCGGCTATGCCAAGACCCTGCTGTTCCCATCCAGTAGCACCTACCCGGAGTTGATCGGCTGGCTCTTCCCCGAGCACGTGGCCTTTGCCTATCGGCTGTACGTGCTGCTGGCCGCCTGGCTGACGCCTGCGCTACTGGCCGTAGCCGGGGCGATCGCCACCGGCCGTCCAACACCGGTTGCGACCGTCTTGGCGTGGGCAGTCGCCTGGTTCTGGGGGGCATTCCCGGCGACGTACGTGGACTGGGGGATGGCTGCGTTCGTCGTGACCTCCGCGATGACACTGCTGGCCTCGATTGTGCTGTGGCGCTGGCTGCGTGTCGGTGGGCTCAGCCGATGGGGGATCGGCACAGCGATGCTCTGTGCGGCTCAGGTCGGACACCCGTCCACGGCGGTAACTGCCGCAAGCGTGCTGGCGTGGCCGGCTCTGGCAACGCTGTGGCGCCGCGACGTTGGCCGCTTGGCGTCTCTGGCGGCCGCGGCCACGGTGGTCCTTGCGGTCTGGACTCCGTGGTGGTGGCCTGCGTGGCTGTGCCGCGATCAGCTGCGGTCGCTGGCAACAGGCTTTGTCAACGAGAACTTCTTGGGACGGATGCTCGAGCTGGCCCAGGCGCGGTTCCCGTTGGAGACGGCCCTGCTGGTAGCGGCAGTCGGTTCCTTTGCGGTGTTGGCGTACCGGCAGCGCGAGATGCTGACGACAGCCGCGGCCGGTGCCGTGCTGCTGTTCGCGCTGGGGTACGGTGCTGCGGCGGTGAAGGCGCTTGCCTGGCTGCAGCCTGGCCGCTATACCCAGCCCCTGTATGCATGGTTGGTGCTTTGGAACGGTGCCGTGCTGGGCAGCGGTTGGCACCGCGGTTGCCGGCCCGCGGTGCGGGCTCTTTGGTTCGCGACCCAGGGCGTGGCGATAGCGCTGGCCGCCATGGCCGTACTCGGGCAGGCCGGACAGCTCGGCAGGCCGAGGTTAACGGCGGCGGTGCCACGTGCCGTGGCCGCTGTCTGCCGTGCGCTCCGGGACGCACCGCCCGAGGCGGGCCGAGTGCTATTCGAGGAGATGGAGCGGCGCGATTTGGCACTGCGTTGGCTGACGGTGCCAATCGATCCGTACGCGGGAACGAATCCGGCGGCCTATGTCGTGACGCGCACCGGCCACCAGCTCATCGGCGGGCCGTACCTGTACACGCACCTGAAGCAGAACGCGGTCCAGTTCGGGGACGGGCGGCTGTGCGGCCGGCCGATCGATCAAGTGGACCAGGCGTGGTTTTGGGAAGTGGCGCGGCGATACAACGTGCGTTGGCTGGTGGTGTGGTCGCGTCCGATGGTGCGCCTGGCAGAAGCAGCACCGGAGCGGTTCCGGCTCGTCTTGGAGGTCGACGGGTTACGGCTGTACGAGTTGCAAAGGCCGGCCAACTGGGCGATCGAAGGTTTCGCACGGTGTCGGGTGCAGCCCGGGAGAATCGAGGTGCTGAATGCCAAAGAAGGGAAGCGAGGCCTGTTGGTCCTGTCGTTCCACTGGGCGGCGGGGCTGGCTGCTGACGTGCGGTTGAGGCCGGTTCGTGTTGGCGACGATCCGGTGCCGTTCATCGGAGTGGAGGCCCCGCCCGATCGGTTCACCGTCCGGTGGCGGCCGTGGCGGCGCTGACGTGTTGCGGCCGCGGGCGGTTACTTGCTCGAGGCTTCCTCGGGCTGTTTCTCCAGGGCGCCGACAGCCAGCAGGGCGTTCCGGGCAGCTTTCTGTTCTGCGTCCTTCTTGGTGCGGCCCCATGCTGGTTCGTACTGTTTGTCGCCGAGTCGCACGGCGATGAGAAACGATTTGCTGTGGTCGGGTCCCTGTTCGCCGAGCACGACGTACGAGGGGGGATAGCCGAGGTGCTTTTGGGCGTAATGTTGGAGAAGGCTCTTGTAGTTCTCGTCGATGGCGTTCCTGGCGAAGCGGCGGATCTCGTCGCGGAACACACGGCGCACGAATTTCCGCGCCGCCTGGTACCCTCGGTCAAGAAAAATCGCCGCAATGACCGATTCAAGCGCGTCGGCCAGGACCGAGCGAGGCATTTCCGACTGGTTCGGCACCCCCTTGCCAAGCAGGATGAACTCGTGCAGGTCAAGCTTCTGAGCCACGCGAGCACACGATCGACGACTCACCACGGCTGACTTGATCCGCGTCAGCTCCCCTTCGAGCATGTCGGGAAATTCGCGGTAGAGCAGCTCGCAGATCACGGCTGCGAGAATGGCATCGCCGAGGAACTCGAGGCGTTCGTTCGAGCTGAGTCTGTCCTCGCTATGTGATGCGTGCGTCAGGGCGGCGAGGAGCAACTCCGGACGCTTAAATCGAACCCCTAGCCGCTCCTGGCATTGCTCTAACCGACGCTCCAGGACCTGTTCCGACACCACTGCCTCCCATACGGTCCGCAGGACGTGGAGCCCCAGTCCTAGGCGCCGGGAAAGAAATCGCGCCGCCGAGGACGGGACTTCGGCGAAGCGATTCCTTTCCCAGCGAAGCACCACTCCATTCTAGCGGATACTCTCGTTGTCCGCACGGGCCGGCCAGCACGCACCCCCCCGTGGTTTCCTGCGAGCCGTCGGTCAGCAGTGAGTGCCACGGGCCGCGCCAGTGCGTGGATCGCCGGGAGCGGCTACGCGGATCGCGTTTCTTCCCTGCGCCGCCGTTGTTGCTGTTGCTGGCGATGGGCCAGGCGGAGCCGTCGGATCGGCTTCTGGAGCTTCCGCAGTGCTCTGGCTTCAATCTGGCGAATCCGCTCGCGCGTCACACCAAAGACCAGAGCACACTGTTCGAGTGTCTTTGGTGGATCGCCCTCAAGGCCGAACCGAAGCCGGATGATCTGGGCTTCGCGGGGCGTCAACTGGCGCAGCACCTGGGCGACCCAGTCGCGGAGCAGGTGACGATCAGCCGCTTCGTGTGGATCTTCCACGTTACGGTCCGGGATCAGATCGCCGAAGGCTGTATCGTCGTCGCTGCCAATGGCGCGATCCAGGCTGAGCGGCACACGGGCGGAGCGCATGAGTTGCTCGACGGCTGCTCGATCCAGCCCGCTGGCCCGGGACATCTCCTCGACGGTCGGCGTCCGACCATGCCTCATTTCCAGATCGCCTGCCGTGCGCCGCAGGTGCATCAAGTCGCTGGCCAGATGGTTGGGCAGCCGAATCAGCCGGGATTGGTCGGCCAACGCGCGAGTGACCCCCTGGCGGATCCACCACGTGGCATACGTGCTGAACTTGTGACCTAAACGGTACTCGTACTTGTCAACGGCGCGGAGCAGCCCAGCGTTGCCTTCCTGGATGAGATCTAGGAAACCGAGGCCCCGGCCACGGTACGCCTTGGCCACGGAGACAACCAGCCGTAGGTTGCGCTCGGCAAGCTCCCGGCGGGCAACCTGCCACTGGTCAAAGCGGGACTGGATCACGCGCAGCCGGCGGGACAGCGTCTCGGGCGTCTCCTGCAGTTTGCGCATCAGCGCCCGCAGCGTCTCACGCGCTTCCGTGTTGCTCTTGTCCTTGCGCAGCTTTTCCACCTGCTCCATCATCTCGTCGTAGTAGCCGCGCAACTCGCGCCACAGCATAATGACCTCCGCCGTGCGCAGCGACAACTCCTCCAGCAGTCGCATGATCTTCCACCGCAGGCGCAATGCGCGGGCAAACACACGCGGCGAAATCCTGCCCCGGCACCGGCTGATCGACCGATCGAAGTGGGTACGTGCCCGCTGTAGCAGCCGCTCGAGCGTGGCGATGTGATGGGGCAGACGGCTGCGGATCTGGTGCGCCTGGAGCCTGGCAGTGACGGACGTTTCCACCGTGCGCTCCAGCGGAACCTCGCCACGCAGCACGCGGACAAAGACCCGGTAGGCCTGCTCCTGCGTGTACGCTGTCATGAACACGCTACGGCGGAACCGATACCGGCCCTCTTCCACGCGGCGGGCCAATTCGATCTCCTCTTCGCGCGTCAGCAGCGGCAGCGCGCATGCCTGGCGCAGGTACAAGCCCAGCGGATCATCGCGCCCGTTGCCGCCGTCTTCCTGCTCCGAGAAGACACTTGGCCCGAACAGCTCCTCGACGTCACTGCCCACGGTGTCTTCGTAGACCGCCTCCTGTTGGATTGCCTGGGCAGCCTGTTCCAGGCACAGTTCACGCTCTTCCAGATCCATCAACTCATCAACCATCGACACTGGACACCCTCGCTACGAGCCCAATGGGAACGTCCCGTTGCGCAGCGGCCGCCCGGCGGTGCCAGAGGAACCGACCGCTGCCACATGCCACAGGCACGCACTGCTGAGCCATGCCCGAACGGAGAGCACGCTGTCGGGGCGCCGATCGGTGAAGGAGGACCACAAGCGGTTGAATCACCCGAAGTGAGCGGCGATCAGCAGGGGGGAGAGAAGCGGTGCCAAAGGGTGAGCTGACGTCGCGAGCGCAGCTCCAGACTGCAGCGCCTCTGAGACGATGTCCCGCACGACGAAGGCCCTTTCGCAGCACAGTACCACTGCGGCAACACCGCCGCGCGGCACTGAAGCTCAGTTTCGGCCGGACATCCGTACGCACAGCCATCAACGGACGGCTTCCCCCCTTGGCGCGAGCACGGCATACCAACCCCGTGAACGGGCGATCTCCTTACCCCAGAGCACGCCCCGCTCGCTGTTATCAGGTGGTAATCTCCACACTCCGTCCGTAGGAGTGTCGATTTTACTAAATCTGACGGCCATGTCAAACGGTTTTTCCCGTCACGGTGGCATCTCCTGCCGCCGCCGTCGCGGTCAACTCAGGCCCGCGCGACAGCCTCCGGCCCGCCGGCCGCCGGGCGAAAGTCCTGGACTTCCAGCCGCACCGACGTATAGCCCTGGTAGTGGTTCAGGTGGGCGGTGAACACGATGTCGTACCGGTTGCCGGCGACAAGCTCCTGAGCGCGTTCTGCCATGCCGAACGCAACCGCTCGCAGAGACGCTGAGTGCTGGCGCACGCGGAACATCAGATGACGCTGGTCTTTGCCCACAATCCGCGGTTCTTCCAGCAGCTCCACGTCCGTAGCTAACAGCAATGGCCGCCGGTTCCCCTGGCCAAACGGACCCATTGCTTCCAACCACCGCACCGCGCCGACGGTCAGCTCCGCCAGGATGACCTCGCTGTCGATGAGCAGCACTTCCTTGAGTTGCTCGGCGTCGAGCGCGGCTTCCGCGTGCGCGTTGAGCGCCTGGCGAAATTCGGTCAGCAGCTGAGGGCGCAACCGCACCCCTACGGCCGCGGCATGACCGCCGTAGCCGATGAGCCATTCCCGGCATGCTTCCAGCGCCGCACACAGGTCGTAGCCCGGGATGGATCGCCCCGAGCCCTGCGCGATCGGTGCGGAGGTTGTTACCAGCACGGTGGGCTTCCAGAACCGGCGGACAAGCCGCGCAGCGACGATGCCCACGATGCCCGGGTGCCAAGACGGCTTGCCCAGGACGATGGCCCCGCCGGCGGCCAGCTCCGGCTGTTCCCGCACCAGCTCCAACGCTTCGCGGTAAACCCGGTTCTCCAGGCTCTGCCGCTGCCCGTTGAGCCGATCCAGGTGAGCGGCCAGCTCTTCGGCCCGCGCGGTGCTGCGGGTCATCAGCAATTCGACCGCGTGCCGAGCATGCCCGAGCCGTCCGACGGCATTCAGCCGCGGCGCGATGCGGTAAGCAACCGCTTCGGCCGGCAGGTCATGGTCGCGGTCCACGCCTGCCAACCGCATCAGTTCAGCCAGTCCGATCGGGGGGGCTTTGCGCAACGCCTTCAGGCCGTAGTGCACCAGGACGCGGTTCTCACCTTGCAGCGGCACGACGTCGGCCACGGTAGCGATCGCAGCCAGCAACAGGCAATCCCTCAAGTACTCCCGGTAACGCGGCGGCAGACGCCGCTGGCCAGTGAGGCGGCGGGCGATGGCCCAGGCCAGCTTCAGCGCTACGCCGGCGCCGCACAGAGACGCGCACGCGGCGCTGGAGCCGTTCAAACGGGGATGTACCACCGCGTCCGCAGCGGGCAATTCCGGGCCGGGATGGTGGTGGTCCGTCACGATCAGTTCGACGCCAAGCTGCCGTGCCAGATGGGCCTCCTCGACGCTGCGGATGCCACAGTCGACCGTGACCACCAGGTCGACCCGCCGTTCCGTGCGGAGATGCTCCAGGGCTGCCCGGTTCAGCCCATAGCCTTCCTCGATCCTCTGCGGTATGTAGTATTCGACATCCGCTCCAGCCAGCTTCAAACAGCCAACCAGAATTGCGGTCGCGCAAACGCCGTCTGCGTCGTAATCGCCGTAGACACAGATCTTTTTCCCGGCGCGCACAGCCCGCACGATCCGTTCAGCAGCCTCGTCTGCCCCGGCCAGTTCGTCCGGCTCGGTCAGATCATTCAGCGATGGTGCCAGGAAACGCCGCGCTTGCTCAGGTTCGCTAACTCCACGCTGCACCAACAGCCGAGCCAGAAACGCCGGGATCCGCAACGCGCGGCTCAGCCGCGCAACTGGCTCGGAACGGACCTCCACCAGCCGCCAGACTCTCATCAGCGCTCCCTTGCGGTTACACAGCCTCTGTTCCACGATACGGACCTGGCTTGCTCGGGGGAAGAGTCCCGCGGACGCGCCCCGCGACTACGGCTGTGCGCCGCTCGGTGCTGTCCCTGCCCCGCTCCGGATCCCTATGCTTATCTGAGGCGCACAGACCGGGGAGCAGGACACGGTGATCGAACTGGCCGATCCGCTTGCAATACCAACGGGCCGCATAGCTCGCGGGATCATCCGACCGCCAGGCTCCAAGAGCATCACCAACCGGGCCCTCGTGCTGGCCGTGCTGGCGGGCCGGGACTGTCGGCTGATCGGCCCGCTGAGCTCCGAGGACACACACGTCATGGTCGAAGCCTGGCGCGCGGTCGGAGTCAAAATCGACACGAGCGACCCTGGCTGCTGGATGGTGCAGCCACAGCGGTTCGTGCCGGACGGTGACCAGGAACTCTACGTGGCCAACTCCGGCACAACGGTGCGTTTCCTGACCGCTGCCCTGGCGACCCTGCAACAGGGGAGCTTTCGGGTGTATGGCGTTGAGCGGATGCATCAGCGACCGATTGGCCCGCTGGTTACAGCGCTTCGCCAACTCGGTGCCGCCATTGAATATGAGCAAGCCGAAGGTTATCCCCCGCTGGTCATCCGGCCGCGCGGCCTCCGAGGTGGCACGGTGACGATTAGCGGCAGTGAAAGCAGCCAGTTCGTCAGCGGTCTGCTCATGGCGGCAACACGTGCCGACGGGCCCGTCGAAATCGAACTTACCGGACCAGTCGTGTCGGCGCCGTTCGTGGAGCTGACCGTTCGCATGCTCAGCCAGTTTGGGGCCGAGGTCGAAGCGAGCTGGTACGTGCCGCTGGCGGAAAGCGAACGAGTGCCGCCGGGCAGGGCGGTGGCCCGGTTCCGGGTGCGGCCCGGCCTGGCCGGGGTTGCCGAGTACGAGATCGAGCCCGATGCGACAGCGGCGTCCTACTTCTGGGCTGCGGCCGCGCTCACAGGGGGCGACGTCCTGGTTGACGGCCTTGCCCGTGACCGATCGCTCCAGGGGGACGTTGCTTTCGTGGACGTGCTCCGCGACATGGGGGCCACAGTTCGCCAGGAAGGCAGCGGCATTCGTGTGCAGGGGGGAGCACTACACGCTGTCGACGTGAATCTGTCGGCCATCAGTGACACGACGCCGACATTTGCCGTGCTCGCGGCGTTTGCCGAGGGCGTCAGCCGCATTCGAGGGGTGCGGCACATCCGGCTGCAAGAAACGGACCGGATTTCGGCGATTGCCTCGGAGCTGCGACGGATTGGCGGGAAAGTACAAGAGCACGACGACGGACTGACGATCTACGGCCCCTGCCCCCTCCGCGGGGCCACCATCCAGACCTACCGTGACCACCGGATCGCGATGGCCTTCGCGCTGGCCGGCCTGCGGGTACCCAACATACGTATCGCCAACCCCGGCTGCACGGCCAAGACCTACCCCAGTTATTGGACCGATCTGTTTGCGCTTCTCCAGCCTGCCTAGCACACCGCCGTGGTTACGCTGCCTAGGGGGAGCTCAATCGCTCGATCCACACGAAATAGGCCCCGTGCTCGGATCCGTCAGGCCGGGTCAGCCAGGTGGTGAGTTCACACGGGCCCTGGGGTAGTTCCAGCTCGAACGTGGCTGCCACCTCAGATCGGTCCATTGCCTTCTCTACCTCTTGCCCAGCGATCTTGATGCGGGCACGCACCCGGTCCGCCGGGCGGTTCAGCACGCGTGGCCACCGGTAGAGCGAAATCCGATAGCGTCCTGCCCGGCGCACGTACAGTGTCCAGTAACCATTGCCGCCGGCATCCTGCTCGACATGCCGCTGATTCCACGGGCAGTCCTTGATAGCCAGGCAGTGCCAGTCGTGGGCCGTCAGCCGGGTCGGGTTCTCCGCGTCAGATCCGACGTGGATCCGGACGTACTTACGAAACACCGGCGTCAGGCTTCGCCACCAACGCTCGTACGCCGCTTGTAAGCCGGCGACCACGTGCGGATGTTCGGACGCCACGTCCCGCCTCTGACCAGGATCACGCCGGATGTCATACAACGCGCTGCCATTCACCAGACGCCAGCGGTCGGTCATGACCACGTAGTTACGCCCTTTCTCAGGGAACTGGATCCGTTGCGAGTGGACAATGAGCACGCGATCCCGGAGCGCCTGCCGGTCCCCGTACAGGATCGCTCGCAGTGAGGTGCCATCCAGCGGTGGGCCGGCTGGCTTGGTGAGATCGCAGAGGTCGATGAGCGTGGGCAGGACGTCGATGTGGGCCGTTAGCTGATCGACGTCGCGGCCGCCAACCAGCCCCCCGTCGGGCCAGTGAATGAAAAACGGCACACGATGACCCCCCTCGTAGACGGATCCCTTCCGGCCGCGCATCCCGGCGTTAAATCCCTTCATCATGCGCCGCTGGGGCTGCCACCCGGCAGAAGTGCCGTTGTCCGTGGTGAAGATGAGGATGGTTTTCCGTGCCAGGTTAAGCTCTTCTAGCAGCAGACGCAGCTTGCCAATGTTCTCGTCGATGTTTGTGATCATGCCGTAGAACGCAGCCATCGGGGCCGGGACGCCCTTCTTCGTGTAACGCTCGGCGTACGCAACCGGAACACGGTACGGTGCGTGGGGAGCATTCGTGGCGATGTAGACGAAAAAGGGGCGGTTCCTGTTTGTGCGAATGAAGGCCATCGCCTCGCGGAACCAGACGTCCGTGCAGTAGCCTTCCATGCGCAGTACTTTGCCGTTTTTCCAGTAATGGTCGTCGAAATAGTCGTTGCCCCACCAGTCGGGCGTCTGGCCGATACCGCCACCACCGTGTCGCACTACGTGGTCGAAGCCCTGGTCTTCAGCTCGTAGCGGGTAGTTGTCCCCCAGATGCCACTTGCCAAACATGGCTGTTCGATAGCCGTTGGCCCGAAACACCTCGGCCATCGTCACCTCGCGGGCGTCCATCAGCGACCTTCCCATGACCGTGTGCCACACGCCGGTGCGGCTGCTGTAGCGGCCGGTCATCAGAGCCGCTCGCGTCGGCGAGCAGGTCGGATCGACGTGGTAGTTCGTCAACCGAACACTGTCGGCGTAGAGCCGATCGAGATTAGGCGTTTCAATGATCGGATTGCCGTGGGCTGCGATGTCGCCATAGCCCTGGTCATCGGTAATGATCAGGATAACGTTGGGACGGTCCGCACCGTTGGCGGTCCGTTCACAGACGGTGCCCACGGACCAAACGGTGACGACCACCAGAGCGGAGAGGGCAACGTGCCCGGGGCTACCACTTGCGTACATCGTCACTGTCCTCACCTGTTCGTTTCAGCTGGAGGCTAAGCATCATAGCCGGTTCCGACTGGTTCGGCGGGCCACGCTGGTGGGCAAAGCTGGCCGGCACTGCGTCAGGACGAGCAGTTACGTGACGCGATCGACTGACTTCTCCGGCAGGCGACAGCAAGCGGTTCGCTGTCCGGTCCCGGTTCCTGCCTCCCGGCTGGCGGTCGCGCGCCCCTTGGCATGCAATCCCCCACCCGGGAACCGGAACCAGATGCTAGGGCGGCAGGTGGTTCTGACGCGGGCTCTGTAGCGCGGGCGTCCGTGCGAGCGAATAAGTTGGCTAACTGTGGGTGTGCCTGCCAGTAGCCGAAGTGGCCGGCTGCGGCAGGTGCCGCAAGATGATCTCGACCAGACGAGCTCGGTTGATCGGTTTTGTGGCGTAGTCGTCACAGCCAGCGGCAATCACTCTGTCCCGCTCACCGGCCATTGCGTGCGC
This sequence comes from Planctomycetota bacterium, assembly GCA_026991575.1. Classification (GTDB taxonomy): domain Bacteria; phylum Planctomycetota; class Planctomycetia; order JALXBF01; family JALXBF01; genus JALXBF01. The sequence goes on from JALXBF010000139.1 coordinate 30,993, forward strand.
GGTGAGTGCGATGATGAGGCCGCGGTAGCCCTGCTGGCGCAGCGTGCGCGTCGCAGCGTATCCGTCCAGGACAGGCATCTGCATGTCCATCAGGATGACGTCGAAGGGGGAACCGGCGGCCGCGGCATCAAGCGCTGCCTGGACGCCGTCACGGCCATTGCAGCGGACGGTCACCTCGGCTCCCTCCTTCCGGAGGAAATGGGCGATTAGCTTCTGGTTGTCCTTGGCGTCATCAACTAGAAGCACCCGCACGCCCGCCAGCCGCTCGGCAGGGCTGGTCGTCGTGGCTGCTGCCGCTGGCGTCGCTGCCTTGGGTTGCGACCTGTTGGTCGGACCGTTCAGGTCTGTGACGGTCCGGTTGAGCTCCTCGGCGGTTATGGGGATGACCAGGCGGAAGCGGCTACCGTGCCCCGGCCGGGAATGGACCAGGAACAGGTTCCCCCCAAGAAGGCGGGCTAGACGGCGGCTGATGGCCAAGCCGAGCCCCGTGCCGCCGTAGCGCCGGGTCGTTGAGCTATCGGCCTGTGTGAACGGCTCGAAGAGCGCTTCGGCGCGGGCGGGGTCGATGCCGCAGCCGGTGTCTACGACGTCGAATTCCAGCTTTGGTTCCTGATCGGCAGCCCGCACGCGGATGACCAGCTCCACGTGACCCCGGTCGGTGAACTTGACCGCGTTGGCCAGCAGATTGATCAGGATCTGCCGGAGCCTGGTCGGGTCACTCTGAATCGTGGCCGGCACGGGTGATTCGAGTCGGATGCGGAAGCTGACCGGTTTGCCCCGCGTACGCACCTGTATCAGTGATTCGAGGTCGGCGCACAGATCTCGCAGGTCGCAGTGGGTGCGTTCCACTTCTAGCTTGCCCGCCTCGATCTTGGACAGGTCCAGGATGTCGTTGATGATGTGGAGTAGGTAGTTGCCGTTGCGCTGGATGATTTCCAGGGCTTCGTGCACGAAGTGGGGTGCTTCCTGGGTGCGGGCCCAGTCGAGCAGGACCTCCGCGTAGCCGAGCACGGCGGTCATCGGGGTACGCAGTTCGTGGCTCATGTTGGCAAGAAACTCGCTCTTGCTGCGGTCCGCCGCTTCTGCTGCCTGCTTGGCCGCTTCGAGTTCTCGATTGATGCGCACGAGCAGGTTCCGCTGACGCTCTAGCTTGGCCTGTTGCTGCCTCAACCGATGTGCCGTTTCCTCAGCCCGCCGTTTACTGGCACGCAGTGCGCTCTCGATCCGGTCAGCGCGCCGCTCGAGCCGGCGCGCCAGCCAGGAAAAGCAGACGACGAGGACCGTTCCGATCAGTCCGGCTGCTACCCAGGCGCCGGCAAGCACGCGGTGGGAGTGGCTGCGGAGGCGTTTGGTGACGGCGTACGTAAGCTCGATGAGCTCCCGCTCTGCCGCGATCAGGCGGTTATTCAGCTGCACCAAATCGTCACTAAGGCGGCGGCCCATCTGTCCCAGCAGCAACCGCCGCTGGTGCGCTCGATAGAATCCGCCTTCGCCGAGCACCAGGGTCTGATGGTCCAGGTCGTCGTGTGCTCCTTTGCCGAAGAGCGTCTCTTGCAGCTGAGCGACACAACGAGCCAGGTGACCACCGTCCAATGCCGCATGCCGGAGCGCGGCCTGGTGCAGGCGGCGGAGTGACAGGCGGATTTCGTTGTCCTTAAGGTTGTCGAGGCCGGCGATGCTGGTTTCTGACTGCAGCTCCTGCACCATGACTGCCAGGTCGGCCAGCTCACGGGCGGCCGAGACCACGGCCCGGTCCACGGGCAGGCCACCGATGATTTGCCTGGCGAGCTGCAGAGCCGCTTCGCCGTCAAGTGAGCGGAATGCTCGGATCTGAAGTGCCCGGCGGACGCGATGTTGGCCTTCCAGACGATGGGCGGCTTCCTTTGCCTGGCGTAGGGCCAGTTGCGTTTCCTTCCAGAGGCGTTGCCATGTTTGCTCGGCCTGCCGTGTCTCTGCGGCCCAGTCTTCGATACGGGTGCGCAGCCCGCCACAGAGGCTGAAAACGGCGGCCAGCGCACCGGCCCGGCGGGCGTGCGCCGTTTGCGGTGCTATGGCACGGATCTGAGCTGCCACTCGGTTCGTGTGGCGCGCCAACTTGCGAAACGGCTCCTCCAGATCGGCCGCCTCCCGCGGTTGGCGCAGCGTGTTAGCGGCGCGCAGCATGGCGACTTCGCGCCACGCGCGGGCTGCATCCAGCGAACGCATGATGCGCCGCTCCAATTCCGCACTGCGGCGGTCCGTCTGCCAGACGATCACCACCCCGACGGAAATCGCAACCAGCGTCAGCGTTCCCGCAACGGTGCTAAGGGTGGCGAGCACGCGGAGCAGCCGGGAGATCGGCAATGCGCTCTGCGGCGCCTCGTACTCTTGCCGGCTCATCACTGCCATCGCTCCAAGGCCGTTGTTTCGCCAGCTCTCGCCACTCGAACGGCACGAGCCTGCCGGCGCGAATCACGGTGGGCCAGACCGCGTCACAAGCCTGGTGGTCCTCCGGGCCGAGCGTTAACGGAACGCCCAGCCCGAGGTCAAATTGGCCGAGGTTTTCCAACGCCCGAACGACCCCCTCTCGCGTGGGCGTGCCCCGGTGCCGTGATAGAGCTTCAATCAGAATCCGCCCAACGATGTAGCCTTCCAGCGAAACGAACGTCGGTTCCAGCTCCGGCGCATACGCTTCGAGCGCCCGGCGATAGTCCCGCACGATCGGTAGATCAGCCGCCACATGGGGCACCACCTGCGTAACGATGACCCCATCGCCTTCCGGACCAAGCTCGCGCGCCAGTGCCGTACTGCCCACGAAGGACACGTTCAAGAACGTAGCCGTGATGCCATGGCGTCGGGCCAGGCGAATGAACCGCGCACACGGCTTGTAAGCCCCGACCATGATCACTGCCTTGACCGGGCGGTCCCACATCAGCAGATCCGCCAGGGCGTTTTCGACCGCAATCGTGTTCCGTTCGTAGCGAACGTGTAGTACGTCAGCGGGATTGCGGAGGCCGTACCGCTTCAGCGCCGCAATGCCACCCGCGAAGCCAGCATCGCCGTAGGCATCCCGCTGAGTGAAAAAGGCGATCTCCTCCGGTGCGACACCACCGTATGTGACCAGGGCGTCCACCATCGCGGCGGTTTCCTGGGCGTAGCTTGCGCGGAAGTTGATGACATAACGCTCCGGCGGTCGCTTGCGCAAGATGCCCGCGCCGGTAAACGCACCGAAGAACGGCGTGCCACTCTCGCGCACCAGGGGCAGGGCCGCGACGGCAGTCGGCGTGCCCACATTGCCCACCAGCGCCAGGACCCGTTCCTCGTAGATCAGCCGCCAGACATTCGGGCCGGTCAGCGTCGGTTCATAGCGATCATCCAGTGCGATCAGCCGCAGTGGACGGCCCCGGATGCCGCCGCGACGGTTGCACTCCTGGAACGCTGCCAGCACACCGGCCCGCATGTCGCGCCCCAGTGCCGCCGCCGGCCCGGTGAGGGCTGTGGACATGCCGAAGAGTAGAGGGGGCTTGTCCGCTGGCTTGGTGCGCCGTGGCGAAGGGATGGCCGCGCACGAAATCACCATAACGACCAGCCACACGCCTGGGCCGTCAAAGACCCTGTTCATTACCAAGAACTCCTCTGTCGTTGTCGCGCCCGGGAGGGCTTTGAACGGTGGGTGGCCTTGGTCGGGAGGGCAGCGGTCTGCGGTGCTCGACCGCTGCTTCTGGCCTTTGCTCAACGAGTAGCTCACAAAGAGATGAACGTCAAACCATGCTAATGGGTTACGTCACATCCTCGGCGCTCAGGGCGTCCGCGAGCGCCTGGGCGAGACGATCGAGTTGGTCGTCGGTGTGATCGGCGTGAATGGAGATGCGCAACCGAGCAGTGCCCGGCGGTACCGTTGGCGGTCGGATGGCCCGCACGTCGAAGCCCAGGGACTGCAACCGCTGCGCGACTCGAACCGTGCGGTCGTCGCTTCCGATGACGACTGGCACGATGTAGTGCTCACCCAGTGGCGTGATGCCTGCCTCCGCCAGCCTGGCGCGAAATCGTGCCGCGTTGCGGTGAAGCCGCTGCCGACGCTCTTCGCCCCGGCTCACCTGGGGCAGCCGATAGAGCCAGGCCGCGACCGCAGCCGGAGGCAGTGCGGTGGTAAAGATCAAGTGGCGGCAGCGATTGATCAGGTAGTCGCGGAGCAGGTCGGAGCAGCAGATATACGCCCCACAGCATGCAAGCGCCTTGCCGCCGGTGTGCACCGTTGCGAGCACGCGCCCACGTAGGCCAGCGGCGTCGACCAGCCCGCTGCCGTTGGGACCGAAGCAGCCGGTGGCATGCGCTTCGTCAACGATCAGCGCTGCCTCGTAGCGATCTGCCAGCTCGGCCAACGCTCCCAGCGGGGCTGTGTCGCCCGTCATGCTGAAGAGACTTTCCGTGACGATGAACAGCGCCGTGTCCCGTTTGCGAGCGGCAGCTGCTGCGCGCAGCCCCTCCTCGAGGTGGTCCAGGTCGTTGTGGCGGAAGACGAATCGTTCTCCCTTTGCGAGCCGCAGGCCGTCGATGATGGACGCGTGGTTGAATTCGTCAGAAGCTACCCAGTCCCCACGCCGCACAAGCGTGGACAATAGACCTTCGTTGGCCACGTAGCCTGAATTCATTAGCAGCGCAGCCGGCGCCCCATGCCAGTTGGCCAGTGCCGTCTCGGCAGCTTCGTATTGTTCCCGGTGGCCCCGTAGCAGGCGGGACGCCATGCCGCTCCACAGCCGAAACGCCACCTCATCGGCCAAGGGCACTGGCACCGGTTCGGCACCGAAGCCGAGGTAATCATTCGAGGTGAAGTCGATGCCGCGGGGCAGCGACAAAGTGCGTCGCCTGCCAAGACGCGCCAGCATGGCTAACTCGCGACGCCACCGCTCTTGCAGCCGCTGCATGCTCTGCCCTCAGCTCAGCGGCACCCCCAGTTCGCGCAGCAAACGGGCGTCCTCGCTCTCGTCCGGATTCGGAGCCGTCAGCAGTTTGTCCCCGTAGAAGATCGAGTTCGCGCCGGCCAGGAAACAGAGCACCTGCAGCTCTTTGCTCATGTTGGTTCGCCCCGCACTTAGCCGCACGCGACTCTTTGGGAACATGATCCGCGTCGTGGCGATCAGACGGACCAGTTCCAGCGGGTCCACCGGGGGGGCGTCTGCCAGCGGCGTTCCGGGAATGGGCACCAAGCAGTTGATCGGGATGCTCTCCGGCGGGACCTCCAGCTTGCTGAGCTCCTCCAACAGCCGCAGGCGGTCGTCCACCGACTCGCCCATCCCGATGATGCCGCCGCAACAGATGGCGATGCCGGCACGTGCGACGGCTCTTAGCGTGCGGAGCCGGTCCTCATAGCTTCTGGTCGTGATGATCCGACTGTAGAACTCGGGCGACGTATCCAGGTTGTGGTTGTACGCCGTCAGGCCAGCGTCCTTCAGTCGCCGTGCCTGCTCCTCGGTCAGCATTCCCAGTGTGACGCAGACCTCCATCCCGAGCGCGGCGACCTGCCGAACCATTTCCAAAACCGCCTCGAACTGAGGACCCTCACGAACCTCACGCCACGCTGCTCCCATACAGAACCGCGTTGCGCCACGCTCCTTGGCGGCCCGCGCCCGTGCGACCACGTCGGCCACGTCCATCAACGGGGTCGCCCTGATGCCGGTCTCGTACCGAGCACTCTGGGCACAGTAAGCACAATCCTCCGGACAGCCCCCAGTCTTGATACTCAGTAGCGTGCACCGCTGGATGTCGCGGGGATCATGGTGCTGTCGGAACACACGATGAGCTTCGTAGACGAGGTCCAACAGCGGGCGGTTGTAGACGGAACGGATGCGGTCAAGGGTCCACATCGATTGCTCTCTGACACGAGGTTTCCTGGTCACTCGCGTTGCTGTTCCGCAGCCCAAGGCCGGTGCGCCACCGACCGATCACACCTCCACAGGACTGTCTTCCTCACCCAGTGACGGTGCGTACCGCCGCCGCATCGGCTCGACGTACGCCTGCACAAATTCGTCGACCTGCTGCGGGGCTCGCCCCACATGCTGGCGCGGGTCTAGCAGCCGATCCCAGTCCAGGCCGGCAAAGAGCGGGTCCTGCTGCAGACGCTCGATGAGATCGTTACCGTCTTGGCCGGCTCTCTGTGCCGCGGCGACCTCCATAGCCGCTCGGCGGAGCTTCTCGTGCACCTCCTGCCGGTCTGCCCCGGCTTTCACAGCAGCCATCATGATCGCCTCGGTGATGAGGAATGGTAACTCAGCAGCCAGGTTGGCACGCACCACGGCCTCGTTCACCTGCAGGCCAGCCACGATGGTGAGCAGCAGCCGCAGGATGGCATCGGCAGCAAGGAACGCTTCAGGTAGCACGATCCTGCGGACCGCCGAATCGTCCAACGACCGCTCCAGCCACTGGTTCGCCGCCGTGTGCCGCAGCGTGTCGGGCAGTTCGAACAAGTAGCGAGCGAGCGAGCAGATCCGCTCGGAACGCATTGGGTTCCGTTTGTAGGGCATGGCCGATGAGCCGATCTGACGCTCGCCCCACGGTTCCTCCAGCTCGCGACGACTGGCCAGCAGACGCAGATCCACTGCGAACTTGTGCGCCGACGTAGCGATGCTGGCCAACAGCTCCAGCAGTGCTAGATCTGTCTTGCGCGGGTAGGTCTGGCCGGTTACGGGGAAGGTCTGGCGAAAGCCGAGCTTCGCGGCAACCAATTCATCAAGTTGCCGGACCTTGTCGTGATCTCCCTCGAACAGTGTGAGGTAGCTAGCCTGGGTGCCCGTTGCCCCCTTTGCGCCACGGCACCGCATGCCATCCAGAAACGTTTCCAACCGACGAAGGTCCTCCAGAAAGTCCCAGCACCACAGCGTTGCTCTCTTGCCCACGGTGGTGGGCTGGGCCGGTTGCAGGTGGGTCCAACCCAGGCAAGGTAAGTCACGATACTGCTGGGCGAACCGGGCCAGGCGGTCGATAGCGCGGACGAGGCGGTCTCGGAGAAGCCGCAGCGCGTCGCGCACGAGGATCAGGTCGGCGTTGTCCGTGACGAATGCACTGGTGGCGCCCAGGTGGATGATCGGCTTTGCCCTGGGACACTGCTCACCGTAAGCGTGCACGTGTGCCATGACGTCGTGGCGGAACTGCCGTTCCAGCTCCGCGGCGCGCTCTAGGTTCAGGTCGTCGACATGGGCACGGAGCTCTTGGAGCTGTTCCTCATCGATCGGGAGACCAAGTTCGTGTTCGGCCTCGGCCAGAGCTAGCCAAACGCGACGCCAGGTGCGGTAACGTCGTTCGTCGGACCAAAGCTCGATCATTTCCTTGCTGGCGTACCGCACAGCAAGGGGGTGTCGAAAGGCCATGGCCGGCGATTCCCACCGTGAGTAAGCCGTTGCGATGCGGCGACCGCGCGCGGGCAAGCCAACCGACGAAGACCGTCGTCCGGAAAGGGTTAACGCTTGGAGAACTGGAAGCTCCGGCGAGCCTTGCGCTTGCCATACTTCTTCCGTTCTACCATGCGCGGATCACGCGTCAGGAAGCCGTGTTCGCGGAGTTCGGGTTCCAGCTCCGGCCGCATGTTGCGGATAGCCCGGGCTAACCCCATTAGCACCGCACCGGCCTGGCCCGTCAGGCCACCGCCCCGGACGTTGACAAAGACATCGACTTTGCCTTCAAGATTCGTGACCTTCAACGGCAGGTAACACTGCAACTGCCAACGAAGGTCAGGAAAGTAGTCCGGTACTTCACGACCGTTGACCAGGAATACGCCGGTGCCCTCGCGGATGCGCACGCGCGCGGTGGACGTCTTCCGGCGACCGGTACCCCAGAAGTAACCGTTGACTGGACCGACCGGCTCCAGGCGCCGCTGTTGCTCAGGTGCCGTCGCGACACCAGTCGCACTACGGTCCGTTGCGTCAGCCTGCTCGCCGCCGCCTTCGGTTGCAGCTGCTTGCTTCAGTTCCTCTGCGTCGCTCATGGTCTTGTCTGCTTCCGCACAAGCCTCACGCTCGACCGTGCCACCGCACCGTCAGCACTGCCTATTGCCGTCGGGCGTCGATTTCCAGCGGTTCTGGCTGCTGCGCTGCGTGCGGGTGATTCGGGCCAGCATAGACCTTCAACCGCTGGAACATCCGCCGGGCAAGACGGTTCTTGGGCAGCATCCGCTTAACGGCCAGGCGAAGAATCTCTTCCGGCTTCCTCTCCAGCATCCGCTTGGCCGGCGTCTCGATCAATCCGCCCGGGTAACCGGTGTACCTCTTATACACCTTTTGCTCCCACTTCCGGCCCGTAAACACCACCTTCTCGGCGTTGACCACGATGACATAGTCGCCGCTGTCGGCATGGGGCGTGTAGTCCGGCTTGTGCTTGCCCATCAAGATGCGGGCAATCTGAGCGGCCAGACGACCAACGACCTGGCCGGTGCCGTCCACGACGTACCAACGGCGCCGGACCTCGCCCGGCTTGGCCATCGTTGTCTTCGGGATCAGAAGGGGTTGCATGCCAGAGTGACTCCACCGGGAGGTTCGCAGCTCCTGCAGGTCATAGGATTCTAGGTATGCCTTCCGCGCCGTCAAGGCCGCTGCCCTGCTGGTCCGCTGACGGCGGACTCGGCTTGCCTGCGCCGGCTTACGGAGCAGGGCACTGCGAGGTGCGGTGCGGCGTCGGGGCAAGGGCTCCCGCCGCGGGCACGTGCATGGGCTAGGCCGGACCGCGCTTACGGACGACGATGGCCACGGCGGTCCCGACCGTTGTGACAGGTTGCGTTCTTCTGGGGCGTCGCGCCGTTTGCCCAACGACGTTGCCTAAGCTCGCTGCTCCAGCCAGCGGCACAACTCGGGCGCGTCGGCTTGCTGGAACCGTTCCAGCACCTCTCCGGGAAGTTACCGAGAGCCCGTCGCCAGAATGGTTTGATCGCGGCGATTTCGCCTGCTCGAAACGGTCATGCGTGCGGTAAGTGGCGGCGTCAGGCGGCTGTTACAACGCAGGCGGGCGAACCGCCTATCATGAGCCCCATGGGCGTTGGCCTACTGGCTGACGGCGTACCACCAGGACCCATTGGCGATAAGCCGGTGGCCACGGTGAGCTGACAACCATGCGCCTCGTTGTTCTCGGGACCGATACAGAAGCCGGAAAAACGACGCTGTGCGCCCTGCTGCTGGCAGCGTTCCCCGAGCGGCTCGTTTACTGGAAGCCGTTGCAGACGGGTCTGCCCGATAGCGATACGGTAGTCCGTCTGGTGCCGTCAGCTGTGTGCTACCCTGCGCTTGCTGCGTTCAACGATCCAGTTGCCCCGGTGCTGGCTGCCAGGCGGGAAGGGAAGGAATTGCCTGGTCCTGAGGAGATCGCCCGGGCGGTGCCGCAGCCCCCCCCGGGGCGCATCCTGCTGATCGAAACCTTCGGCGGCCCGCTCAGCCCATTGACAGACTCTACCCTCCAGATCGACTTCCTGCGTCTGCTGGCCGACGCGGCATTTGTTGTGGTCACGCCCAGTCGTGTCGGGGCTGTGGGGCGGGTGCTTCAGACGGTTCGGGCCGTGGAGAGTCACGGGCCATTGGTGCGAGCCGTTGTGCTACTGGGGCCCCGGGACGACTTTGCGCACAGCACACTGGTCCGCCATCTGCCGGGCCGGGCGGTGCTGTCGGTGCTGACGCCCGAGGAGTGGACGCCTGCTGCCTTTGAGCACGCTGCGGGGCGGCAGCGTGCGACACTGGCAACCCTGCTGGAGCTGTTTCAGCCGGGGCAGCGGCTGTCTGCTACGCCAGCGCGGGTCCTGTTGCCGGGGCCTGCCGAGCGGGCGCGACGGGTGAGCCGTGACCGGGCAGTCGTCTGGCACCCGTTCACGATGCTGACTGGGCCTGAGCCGCTGGAGGTTGTTGCCGGGGAGGACGAGTTCCTCGTGCTGGCGGATGGTCGCCGTGTCGTTGATGCGATCGGTTCCTGGTGGACCATCTTGCACGGACATCGTGACCCGCAGTTGGTTGCTGCTGCGGAGGCCACGTTGCAGGAACTGGATCATGTTCATTTTGCTGGGCTGACCCATCGCTGGGCAATTCGGCTTGCCGAGCTGTTGCTGGGGACGATGGCGTGGCCTGAAGGGGGGCGTGTCTTTTTCAGTGATGATGGCAGCACGGCGGTCGAGGTAGCGGTGAAGCTGGCCTACCAGTACTGGTGCATCAAAGGGAAGCCGGAACGTAGCGAGTTTGTCGGTTTTGAGGGTGGCTATCATGGCGATACGTGCGGTGCGATGTCGGTCAGTCGCGACCGCGTGTTCTTCGGGCATTTCGAGCCACTGTTGTTCCCGGCACACATCACCCCGCTCTGCCCCGATCGTCTGGGTGAACTGCTGCGCCGCAACGCCAACCGGATCGCGGCGATCGTGCTGGAGCCGCTGGTGCAAGGAGCCGGTGGGATGCGCATCTACACGGCGGAGCTCTTGCAGCGGCTGGTGGCGGTGGCCCGGCGTTACGATGTGCTGGTGATCTTCGACGAGGTGCTGACGGGCCTGTATCGCACCGGTCGGTTCTGGGCTCACGAGCACGCTGCCGTGGTACCTGATCTCCTCTGTACCGCCAAGGCGCTGGCGGGTGGGCTCTGCCCGGTGGCGGCCACGCTGGTGGCGCCGTGGGTGGTTGAGACGTTTCGCCAGGCAGAGCCCGAGCACGTCTTCTACCATGGCCACACGTTCACGGCGCACCCGGTTGCCTGCTCGGTGGCCGAGGCGAACGTGCGCAGGGTGCTGAGCGAGGGGGAGAGCCGGGTCGGACGGATCGAGCGGTTCTTCCGGCAGCGGCTGGCACCGCTTCGTGGCCGCCGCGGTGTGCGCGACGTGCGCATTTTGGGTAACATTGCGGCAGTGGAACTGGACCTGCCTGGGGGCTACCGGGCCGGAGTGCGCCAGACGGCTATTGCTGTTGGGCTGCACCACGGCGTCTTGCTCCGCCCCCTGGGACCCGTCCTCTACGCCATACCACCCTGGTGCATAAGCGACCGGTCACTCGAAGCAATAGCCGCGAGCTTCGAGGCGTGTGTCGCGGAACTGTTTGACTGACCTCTGGCTCTGGAGGAACACGGAATGAGCGTACGCCTGCGCTGGCTGCTGCCCCTGCTGGCCACCTGGCTTGCTCTCCCCGCTCGTGCGGCCGACTTCGTTGTGCTTACCGAGAAGACCTGGGACGCGTACGTGCCGAAAGGCAAGGAGGTCGATGCCATCTATGGTGACTATGTCGTGCGCACCGACCGGTGGACTGCCACCATCGCCCAGGGGCAACCGTGGCGTAATGCGAACATGACCGTTCGCCAGGTGGGAGGGTGTGTGATCGATCTCACCGTGCTGGACCCACAGAGTGACCAGCTCAGCGCGTACTATCCTGGCGTTCGTCGTTACGACTACCGCCTGCTGCGGGTCGTGCTACCCAGGGGGGGCACGGTGCGCGATCAGGATGGCCAGCAGATCCGCCGGTCCGACGGTGAACTGGCGATCACGGCCGAGCAGCTTGCAGAACGGCCGGTGACGCTGAGTGGGCCCGAGATTCTGATCGTCTTCGAAGGGCTACCGCGCAACCGCCAGTGGGCACCGGCCGTGCTCACGTACGTTGTGCGTGACGGTGCCGACGGGCTGGTGATCCGTACTGTGGCACGCAATGGCGGTAACCAGACGAAGGTTTTCTTTGCCATCGACGACTTCCGCGCTGACCGCACCTTCAGCAGTCCTCGCCCCGGGCTGACGCGGCTGGTATGGGTGTACGACAAGTGGTGGGGCCAAGCGTACGGCGTTGTTTCCAAGCACCGCATGCGGCTGTCGGGCAATCCGGCCGCCCCGCGGGTGATTGAGTACCTTCTGAACGGTGGCCGCAGTGCGCGGTTGAACCTGAAGCCCGGTGAGCAGGTGGAGGTTGTCCGTGAGCTGATTCCGGCTGGCACGTTGCTGGCGCTGCGTGGTGTTGCGTTGGCGAAGCGGAGCGTGTCGGTCGTGCCGCACCGACTGGTTGTCGTGGATGGCCGTCAGCAGCCGGTCGCTGCCGCAGACGTGACTGTCGAGCTGCTGCGCGGCGAGGCCCGCAAAGAGCGCACCTTCTACGCAAACGGGCGCACCAACCGGAACGGAATCCTCGAATTCGCCTTGCCACCGGGCACGTACCAGCTCACGGTGACGGCCGTAGGCTTTGGCCGGCGTGAGCTGACGCTGACCGTGCCTGCGGAGGCTGCCCGGCGTCGAGAGATTCCCGTGGGGCTGGACACGCCCGCGTTCGTCGTGGCGGATATCCGTTCGGAGGACGGCGGCCCGATTCCGTGCAAAGTACAGTTCATCGGGATCAACGGCACGGCATCGCCGTTCTGGTTCAACGACACGGGCGAACATCTGGTCCACAACCTGTATTACTCACACAACGGCCGCTTCCGCGTGCCGATTCCGCCAGGGCAGTATCGCGTGATTATCAGCCGCGGGCCCGAGTACGACGCCGTGGAGAAGACGATCCAGGTTCGCCCCGGGGCGGAAGTCCCCCTGCGTGCCACGTTGAAGCGGGTCGTCCAGACTCCCGGCTGGGTGTCGGCCGATTTCCATAGCCACTCGACCCCGTCCGGTGACAACGTCTCCAGTCAGCTCGGTCGCGTACTGAACTTGCTGTGCGAACACATTGAGTTCGCACCGTGTACCGAGCACAATCGCCTGAGCACGTATGTGCCTCATCTGAAGCGGCTCGGCGTGGAGCACCTGATGGCCACCTGCGTGGGCATTGAGCTGACGAATCGCCCCGGTTCGATTAACCACCAGAACGCATTCCCGCTCATTCGTAAGCCGCGCACGCAGGACAACGGCGCGCCCCAGCCAGACGACGACCCGGAGGTGCAGATCCGTCGGCTCGCGCTCTGGGACAACGGGTCCGAGAAGCTGGTTCAGACGAATCATCCGGACATCGGAGAGATGTTCTTCGATCGCGATGGCGATGGCCGCTACGACGGCGGCTACAAGGGAATGTTCGCGTATCAGGATGTCATCGAGGTGCATCCGCCCGAGACGCTGCTCAGCTTTAAGGCTTACTTCGTTCGCGACAACCGCAAGCAGAACAATCGCATCTTCAACTGGCTTCAGATGATCAACCTCGGACACTACATCCCGGGCGTGGTGAACACGGACGCTCACTACAACTACCACGGTTCCGGCTGGTTGCGCAACTACATCAAGTCTTCCACGGATGACCCAGCCAAGATCAACGTCATGGAAATGGTGCGTAACGCTGAGCGGGGGCACATCATCATGACCAATGGTCCGTATCTGGAGGTGACCGTCAAGGCGAAGGGGAGTGAGAAGGTCGCGATTGCCGGCGACACGGTCGTTGCACCTGATGGCAAGATTCAGCTCTGGATCCGCGTGCAGTGCCCGAACTGGTTCGACATCGATCGTGTCCAGGTGCTCCGCAACGGTCGGCCCGACCCGGACCTGAACTGGACACGCCAGGCTAATCCCGATGCGTTCGGCAACGGAGTGGTGAAGTTCGAGCGCACGGTCAATCTGGAGCTGAAGCGGGACGAGCATCTGATTGTCGTCGCCGCTGGCGAACGCTCCGGCTTCGGCGATGTCATGGGCCCCGCCCACCGGCAGCGTCGTCCTACCGCTCTGAACAATCCCATCTTCATCGATGTTGACGGAGATGGCTTCGAACCGAACGGGGATCCGCTTGGGTTCCCGTATCCGGTGAAGAGTGGACGGCCAGTGGCGCGTTAGCCGCGTGCCCGAGTCCGACCACCGTTCCTGCCAACCGGCAGCGGAGAGGCATGTGACTGGCACGCTTCGACGACGACCGGTGCCCGTCCGTTGCCAGGAACCTGCACTACGCGCTTGCGCCAGGTGCTGTGCCCTCGGTGCACCGTGCCGAACCAGCTTGCGAACACCCGGAGCCGATCATGCGTCGAGCAACGATCCGGTTTCTGTTGCTGGCTGCGTGGCTTGCCAGGCCGACTAGTGGTGCCGAGCGGATTGCCCTCGACTTCGCCGCCCTCCAGGAGCGAGAGGAAATCTCCTTTAGTGAAGGGGGCGAGTACAAGGTCTGGATCTGGGGTAAGGGCAAGGAGCTGGCCATAGAGCTGGCAGGCAAGAAGTTTCAGGTTAACGCACGTCGTTTGGGGTGGCATGCGGCCGGGACGTACCATGCGGAGAAGGGAGCGTCCGTAACGCTGAAGGCGCCGGCGCTACCGGAGGACGGCGCCATTGAGAACGTGCCCGGATTCGTGGTGCTGACCAACGAGCCGGACTTTGAACCTCAGCGGTCCCGGTTACCTTACTTGCGCAGCCTTAACGACGGCGGCAGGTTCCTGACGCCACCTACGGAGCTCAGTACCTGGCAGCGGCGGCGTGAGTATCTGAAGGCGCAGATCCTGGT
>JALXBF010000140.1 GCA_026991575.1 Planctomycetota bacterium
GGACTACCGCAACCGGCTGACGTCGGTGGTGCACAAGGATGGCCAGGGCAATGTGCTGTGGACTGAGACGTACGTCTACGATGCGTTCAACCGCCGGATCGCCTTCTACGAGGACCCCGACGGCCCGGCTGGCCCTGAGCCGGAGCGGTTCACGTTTGTGCTGCATGACCTGGCTCAGCCTCCGACGGCCGAGCAGGTCGCCCAGGGCGGGCTTGCCCCGTATGTGGATGGCATCTACGAGAGCGCGATCTTCGCGGCCAACCCGATTGCCGACTTCACGGACCCGGACACTTCGGACGGCATCACCCCACAGCTCACCGAGCGCCGCCTCTACGCCGCCGCCATCGACTCCCTCCTTGCCCGCGAAGACGCACTGGGCGAAATCACCTTCGACCTCACCGACTACCTGGGCAGCGTACGCGCGTGGACCGATTCCTCAGGCGCGATCCTGGAGAGCGTTGCCTATGAGGCCTTCGGCCTACCGATTGGCGGCTGGTCAAGCAGCTCGCGGTTCGGGTACAGTGCAAGAGAACGGCTAGTGCCGGGGAAGTGGCACCTTAGAGCGCGTGCATTGGATGCGCGCTCGGGAAGGTTCAGCACTGCTGATCCCCTCGGTTTGCCCATTGTTGAAAAAGGTTGCGGCGAGTACACACACCTTCCTGAGGCCAACCGATACAGGTACGCCCTGAACAGACCAGCGGACACAGTCGACCGTACTGGACTAGCGCCCACCCATGTGCCAGGGTACGATATCCCAATCGCTCCTACGTTGAGCGCCGCTGTGGCCCCTCGCTACACCGTCGTGTTGGACGGCGGCGGCTTCTGGCAGCGCCTGCTGCGGTTCCTTGGGCTGGGTCCGAAGGACAAACCTGGCCCGAAGCCGAAGCCTACCAGCAAGCCAAGCAAAGGAGAGATTGCGGCGAAAGCCGGTGCAACGGCGGTAGAGACCGTATTCGCTCCGCCTGGTACGAGTGAGGCAAAGGGCGCACTGGAGGTGGCGGCCGAAACGGTCGATGCGCTCAAACCGCATTTCTGGCGACAAAGACGCGCGGAGGCGCTCGCGAAGTGCGCGGATCGGGTGTACCCGACAGACTGTTTTGGGCTCATTGCCGACTGGGTCAACTCAGCTCAGGCAACGGGCAAATGGGAACCTCGTCCAGATGTCTGCAAGTGTCTACGGCGAATTCGAGACGACCTAGCCCGAGGAGACCGAAGCTGCGGGCTAAGCGGCTTGGCTGGAGCCGAGACAGGAAAGTGGCTCGCGGTCTTGGAGGCCCGGGCGTGTGGGCGCGCCCGTTAGTGACGTGCGAACCCGAAGGCTGCGAGCTCTCGGCAGAGGATTGGTCGATGGCAGCGAAGATGAGTATCAGTGGCGCCGTTGCGACCGGGGCGGCGGCAATCTTAGCTGGTGCTGCGCTTGTGGCGACGCACTCTAGCCGGCCGTTCCTTCACGCTAAGCTCGTTTGCCGAGTCACCCTTCCGGAGCAACGTATCTACCGCCTATCGCCAGATACGGCCCTCCTGGAGGCTCCGGGAGCTTCATCACTTAGTCCTGGGCCGTACTGGCTCGTCCGGAACGCCACAGCCTGCGAGGTCCGAGTCTCCGTGGAGGCACCAGACAGAGAGCTCATCGACCTCTACCCGCTCGCCTTGCTCTCGACAAACCCGGCCACGCTGCTAGTGGCCGGTGACGGCGAGTTCTACGCGGACCAGATTGACGATGGCGTCCTTACGCTGAGCGAAGATACTCGAATTTCTTTGTCTCTACCGGAAGACCAATCTACGCCCTCGGCGCCCATATCTGAGCGTCGGGCATTCGCTGCCGCGCCGCTAAGCGACGGGCGATACCTGGGCATCCTTTTTGGGTTTGACGAGACGACGGTTTTCGCCGCTTACAAGCGACAGGACGGCAGGAGATATACTCTTGTTGAGTGGGCCCGCGTACCCTTCGGCCACTGGGTCTGGCCAGTAGACAGGGACAAGCCAGCCTGGATGGTCTTGGGTAAAGACGGGCGGCTCAGCGTGTTCCGCGCAGAAATCGGGAGCGAGCTGACGCTTCACCTCGGCGAGGCGGTGTGGCACGCCAGCTACGACCGGTCGTCATCACGTCTTGCCTGGCTAAATGCCAGAGGCGAACTCCGCCTTGCAGTGGTGAGCGACACCGTTGTGAGGAGAATGCTCGTGCCCCGGCTGCGCGGGATTGCCTTGCTGCTCGGCGCCGGGCGGCTTGCGCTGGTCAACTCGACAGGGGCTATAACTGCATACCAGCTCCCGGATTTTTCCACGATGTGGACTCATCAGCTGCAGGTTTCAGCCCCCACGCTTGTGACGCCGATAACGTGGTCGGCGGAAACTCGGGTGGTACTAGTCGAGCGAGGGAAACGGGCGACACGCGTGACCATCTTGCCCGACGACGAGGAGATAGGGCTGTCCTTGCCAATTGGACGCGGCGTGGCCGCATTCTCCATCACGCCGTCCCCCTTTGATCGTGACGCCGTCTTGCTGGGGTTGCAGCAGTACGGGTACGTACTGTGGTCGCCTAACAGCAATCTCCTTCGAACGACGCCGTACATGTCTCTGCTTGGCACGTATCCGACGTTCTACCTTGGAAGAGAGCGGCTATGCTTCATGGATCCCGCCCGTGGGAGCTGGGAGGAATGCGCCCCAACAGTCGTGAGCCGGCCATTGGCGCTCTCCCCCGGCCTGAGAAGAGCCCTGTTGGAGTGGAAGGAACCCATGCACAGCGGGCAGAACAGCGTGCAAAAGCAGTTCCTCCTTGCATGGGACATTCCCACATGGCGAGTGCTCGACTGCGTGCAGGTGAGGTGGTACCGTTTGCGTGATGCTAAACGTGCCCGCGCCGGTTCCAACTACGACTGCTGTTGGTTGGATGATCAGAAGCTAGCATACATGGACGTGCGCGTTCCAGCATCGAGCCCGAGGGCGCGACAACTTGAGGGCACTTTGAGGCTATTCTCCTTTGACGACAAACGGCTCGTTGACATCCAGGAGTGTGGCAAGTTCCGCGTCGCGGAGCCGTCGGGCCCTAGTCGGCTGCTCGCGCGGGTGGACTCCCGGACCCTGGCGGTGGCCACATTGACCGGGCTCTTTACTGTAACGGTTGATGGTGGAAAACACAGGGTGCGATTAGTGGAAACCGGGGCCTTCACGGGTGTGTACGCACCGGCAGCCGGGAACAGCCTCCTGGCGGTCGGGCCCACACGTGACGGGGGTGAGCGGGTTGTCCTACTCCATGCTGAGGACAAGGGAGGCCCCAACGGGCGTTGGGAAATCAATGTTCGACCAGGCTACTTCTCCACGGCGGGATGGACTCAGAATGGCAGGTATGTAGCCATTGGCACCAGCCGCGAAGTCCGACTGTACCACGTCCGACTTGAACGTTGAAGGTCGGTGGTCCCCACAGCTGCGTTTCAGTCTTTGTGCCGGCTGTAGCGGTGGGGCGTTTGCTGCATGTGCCGGCCGGACGATGATGGAAAAGCTCGCTATGCCAGCGGTGCGTTTCCCGGATTCAGAGGCTCTTGGGTCGAACCGCTTGCTGCGACCGGAGGGGAAGGCCTAATGTGCCCCACTCGGTACACGTAAGAGCGCGCCCGTTCCGGGTCATGGAAGTCCTCGCCAGGGTTTGGTCTGGCCCCTGTACCGAAGGTAACTGCGTCCTCGTGAGGGGGCGTGGAGAGCAACCGGAGGCGAACGAGTAGTCCGTACGAGAGAAACCCGATTCGGCCTGACGTCGTGGCGAGCCTGCCGGGTACTGGCGAAGCCCAAGATGCTTTGACGGGAACCAAGGTCAGCATCCGCGGGAAAACAGACCGATTCGGATGGCGACGTGGGGTGGTTGGGGGCGGAATGCTCGGAAGGTCCGACGACGTGAATGACGGAGGCCTGATGGGCACAGGACGCGAAGAACCTGCGGTACATCAGGGTATAGGGTGGGCCCTGTAAGATGTCCCCCGGCCAGCCGCTTGGTGCTCGGCGGACTGGGGCGAACCAGAGCACCGAACCGACAAGAGAAGCGGCCCATCAGGAGTCAGAGGGTCGCAAGGAAGCCAGGAAGCGGGGTAATGCCCGTACAGCGAAGGGACCCAGGAAGGCGGAGACGACTGGAAGGTGGAGCGGCAGACGAGCACCACCGTGAGTGCCCGCGGAGGGCTAGACAGGGTGGAGAAGCTGGAGCGAGGCTCTGGCGGAAGCCGTGAAGCTGGAGGTTGTCTGCCGGCGGCCCTGGCGACGGGGTGTGGGACGGAGGTCCCAGCCTGGTGTGGGTTGTTGAGCCTGGAGGCAGCC
>JALXBF010000141.1 GCA_026991575.1 Planctomycetota bacterium
AAACCGACACTGCGCGGCGAGGCAGCGGAGGGCAAGCAGTACCGTGAAGACTGGGGCTGGGTGAAGAATGCGAAGCGGCAGGCCTATGTGCGCCGCCTTGTCGAAATGACGCCCGATGGCAGCAAGGACGGAACTGCACTGGTCACAACACTGCTCGACGCGGAGCAGCATCCGGGAGCGGATCTGTTATGGGCGTATCAGAAGCGTTGGAAGCTCGATCCGCTCATAGGTAAGATCACCGAAGCGTATCGTCTGGGTCCCATGCTCGGGATCGGACACCGGGCGACCATGTTCCAGGCCGCGTTCTGCTTCGTCTTCTACAACGCATTGCAGATGCTCCTGCACCTCGCTGCGTGGATCAACGGCTGGGCTCCACAGGCCGTGGCGCTGGAGAAGCTGTACCACCGAATCATGATGGAGCTCACAGGTTGGACCCGGCTGATCTCTCGAGACCACACCACCCAACGCTTCGCCAACACGGCCGGGGCAAGGGAAATCCTTGCCCTATCCCTTGGCCTACGTGAGGAGGAACGCTATCACAAGTATTGGCTGAAAGAGAGCTGGTGTCAGGTGTACAAGAGTGCAAGCGCTGAACGCTAGGGCAGTCGACCGGGAACCCCACCCTGCTCGGGTGTAGGAACACTTGGAAAGCCGCCTGGGGCCCAGACGCGCAGACCGGCGATTTCTCGCGCGTCCAGCGGCAGGGTAACGGCCCCCCCTGCCTGCACGCCAGACCCGCGCTGGAACACGACGTTCGTAGCCACGGAGATCGCCGGCACATGGCAGACGGGGCGGACGTGGCCGGTATGGACCAGCGCCCTGGGCAACTGCGTGAACCGGGTCGCCTCCTGCCGATGCGGACGGTGTTGGGAAGCAACCTCGTTAAGCTGTTGCGAGCTATGGTCACAGACTGAGGTACGGCTATCCAGGGAGAGTCAATGCGTTACTTGGGAGGCTCCCATGTCCCAGACGTCGATGGAACAGATCAAACAGTTCCTTGAGAGAGCTCCGCTGGGGCACAGTCTTCTGCTCGCGCTGCAGCACGTGTGGCGGGAATCTCAACTGGCAGCAGATCTCGGCACGCGCTGGCGCGAATCGTACCACCCTTTGGTTCACGCGACACTCCTGGCCAATCTCGCTCTGGACGGTCACCATGAGCTGCGCGGGTACTCCCCTGACGAGAGTGACGGCAATTACTGGTCTCTTTTCGAAGAGGAGCGTCCGAAGCGGCTGGTCGAACCGATGGAGGCTGCGTACGACCAGCTCCGGCGCACGCCCCTACCGCTTATGGCATCGCTTGTACAAGATTCCGCTGACGTGCTCGGGCGATTCCTGCCACCGCAAACTCCCGAAGGCACGATCCCTCAATCCCTGCAGGACTACGCGGTCATCGTACTCCATACCAGGAGAATAAAGTCCACCTCGTGGCGCCGCAAGGCGCCGGCGGGCAAAGGCGCCGTAGCGCTCGACGGCGTCAGTGGCTTGGTGCTGGCAATGGGAGCGAACCAGCCTGGGCCCGGAGACACGACGGATCGGTTGCCTGCCGTCGTCGACCAACTGCGCGAGCGGAGGACGTCCCGACCCGTGCTGTACATCACTGAGGGTAAACGCTGCACTGTGCGCCAGCTCCTGGAGTTCACCGATCACGCGGAGGACTTCCTGGCTCGCTACCGTAGTCTGGTGACATTTGAGGCAGACCAACAACGGCCTGCACGGCTGGGTGAAACAGAGGATGGGCACCAGTACAGAGAAGAATGGGGTTGGCTGCGGGGGACCAAAGGCCAGGTCTACGTCCGGCGTATCGTGGAGACCCTGCCAGATGCGACCAACGAACTGGCACTGGTCAGCAGCCTCGTGGATCCGGACCAGTATCCGGCCGTCGACCTGCTAACCGCGTACCATCAACGTTGGAAAATCGATCCGATCATGAGAGAAATCGCAGGACACTATCGATTGGGTATTCTGATCGGAACCGGACAACGAGCAGCAATTGTTCAGGAGGCCTTCTGGCTCGTGTTTTACAATGCCCTGCTTCTGTTGGCACATGTGATCGCTGCGGTCAAGGGCTGGCATGTGCGAATGGTGTCGTTGCATACCATTTATCACGAGACTTGCTGTGATTTGCGGATGCAGAAGCGCAACGTGCATCGAAGTCGCATCATGTGGCTGCTAGGTGAGGAGGCGGACCGAGGCGAGTCGCCCGTTGCTGGCGCGACCCGCGCAGCTGAGCTTTGGCGTAAGGCCTGGCTTAAGGGACAGTACCTCGAAGCTCTCCGGCGTGGCCGTTCCAACGTGTAGCAACGATCCGTCTTCTTGACCGGTCACGGGGGGACGGCGCGCTTGCCGGTCGCCTGGATTGGCCGTCAGACGCTCTAAACGGGCCGAATCGGCAGTGGCTACCACGATCACTGCCATTGAATCTCTGGCCCCACTCGGTACAGAATACAACGCTCTCGCAAGCGTGCAGGGTTCGGCTCGGCCGGTCGTCCGGATCGGCTGCTCGCGTCATCACGCAGCAAACGTTCGGGAATCCTCGCGACCGCTGGGACTGTGCCGACCCTTTTGTCGCAAGAACGGACACTGCCCGGGCATTTGTCGGGAGGTGCCGATGCCAGGGACCTGGGATGGAATCGAACAAGACGTCGTCGCAGAGTGGCCGGTGGTGAAGGCCTTTCTGGTGGCGTTGCAGCACGCTTGGCTTAACTCGCGGCTGGCAAGAGACGTCGCCACACGATGGGACGAGGCGTACGATCCTGCAGTCCACGCATCGCTGCTGAGTCTTCTGGCCTTGGACGGTGGTAGCTTTGCTTACGACAACGAGGCGTGGGACCCCTTGGCGAGGAGGAACAAGTTGAGCGGAGTGCTCCGATCGATCGCCGCTGGCTACGACCAGCTGCGCCGGTCCCCCACCCCACTGACAGCGTCGCTGGTGCAGGAGTCTGCTCAGGTACTCGGACCGTTCTTGCCCACACGACACGGAAAGGAACCGATCCCTTCGTGCCTACAGGACCGCGCTGTCATGGTTCTGCAAAACAAGTGGCTGAAGTCGCCTTCGCGACAACGCAAGGCACCCGTTGGCGAGGTAGTAGCGGCCGTCGACGGGCACACGGGCATGGTGCTGGCAATCGGATCGGCTAAGTCGGGCGACCCCCACGCCGAGCCGTTGCCGGAAACCATCGAACAGGTCCGGACCCAGACGGCCGGACAGCCTGTGGTATACATCGGTGAAGGCGGCTTCTGCGATTGGAGGTACATCCTGGACTTTACCGAGCACGGAGAGGACTTCCTGGTTCGCTACCGCCGCGCGGTGAGATTCGAAAAAGATGGCAATCGCCCGGTGCGGCAGGGCAAAACGGACGACGGACAACAGTATACGGAAGAATGGGGCTGGCTGCGACGAGCGAAAAGCCGCGTTGCTGTTCGTCGGATCGTGGCGGCGTCAGAAAACGGCGAGTCGGCAGTGACGCTGGTTAGCAGCCTGGTGGATCCCGACCGCTATCCAGTCGGAGAGCTGTTGACGGCATACCATCAGCGCTGGAAGGTCGAAGCCGTGTTGACGGATATTGCAGACACCTATCGACTTGGTGGCTTGCTGGGCTATACCTACCGCGTCACTGTTCTCCAGGCGGCATCGTGTTTCGTGTTTTACAACGCGCTGCATTTGC
The DNA here is from genome assembly GCA_026991575.1 of Planctomycetota bacterium. GTDB lineage: Bacteria > Planctomycetota > Planctomycetia > JALXBF01 > JALXBF01 > JALXBF01. Next base: position 3,666 of record JALXBF010000141.1, read on the forward strand.
TGGGTCAGCAGGTTGCGGCAGTCAGGAGATGGCCGCCGCGGGCGGTGTCGCTTAACGCGATGTTCCGCCACATCCTGTTCGGAATGGATGAGTGGGAGTTCGTCTTGGGGCGGGAGCAAATCATGCGATTCCTCTGCGACGCGTTGGCCAACGGGGAGGTCCCCTCCGTGCCCCCGGACTTTCTGTCCGGCCAATGGGTCACGAGCTGGCTAAAGATGCAATGGCTGCGCGAATTCCAAGGTCAGCCTGCGAACGGGTAGAGTAGATGGTGTCCTGGGGCATGGCCTGCCCCATGGTCCTGGCTGCAATCCTTGGGTAAGACCAGGGGGCCAATTCATGGTCCGGCGCACGCAACCAGCCCGATCGTGTGGATTCGACGCGGTAGCGTAGGGCCAGTTGTCCGGACAGCCCGTTTCTGCCATCGCTGAGGAGTCCGACGCGAACCGGCCGGTGTCTGCAATGGGTTCGCCGGCGAATGCAAAGCCAGATTGCGACTTGCAAGGCCAACTAGTGCCGTTTCAAGTTGAGAAGTTTCCCCTTCTTGGTGGTCGCTTGGGATCGGGGCGAGTCTGGTTCGCGCGTTGTCCGGTGCGGGGTTTGCCGCAGGCAATCGGCCGTTCGCCGTTATGCCATG
>JALXBF010000142.1 GCA_026991575.1 Planctomycetota bacterium
CCCTTCTCCCCTCCCCCGACAACCAGCACCACCCCGAACTGGGCACCGACAGGCACTGTGCGTGGAAACAGCTTGCGAACCTGGTGCGGCCGTGCATTGGTGGCAACGTCATAATCGATCGGGTCCTGCCCCATGAGCAGGTCACGCACACAGCCTCCGGCCCACACCGCCTGAAAGCCGGCCCGTTGCAACGTGGCGACGACTTCGCGCGCAAACTCCGCCTTTGGGGTGTTCGGCACCGGCAGGCGGATCAGCTCGCCTGGAGCCGGTTCATTCTGCCCGGCCCGCTTGCTCTGCTGAGGACACATGCTCTCCGTCCTTCCCGCCGCCCCGCATGCTCAAGCGGCACACCGCATTGCGTACCTGGCCATAGCTACGCACGTCCCAGTGCTGGCCGGCGGGCAACAGTGCGGCGTCAGTCTTGCGATCCAGTTGCACAACGACAATGCTATCATCGGGCAGGCGTTGTACAAGCCTCTGCCACAATTCGACCACCAGCGGCATTCGGTCACGGTACAGTGCGTACGGGGGAGCGACGAAGACCAGCAGTGGCCGGTTCGCTGGCCAGATGTCATCGCGCCGAACCCAGCGGAACACGTCCCCCCGCACGACCTCTGCCCGGTCGCGGAAGCCGAGCCGTTCGATGTTCTCGCGGAGCGTTCGCACCACGGCTGGATCGCGCTCCACAAACACGGCCCGCTCCGCGCCCCGGCTGAGCGCCTCCAGCCCCAGGGCTCCGGAACCGGCAAACAGATCCCAAACCGGCCGGCCCACAACATCCTCTGCCAGCATGTTGAAGACCGCCTCACGGGCACGATCGATCATCGGCCGCACCTTCTGTCCGGGCGGCACGCGAATGCGATGTCCTCGTTTCTGGCCACCGATGATTCGAATCGAGCCCATTACAATGAGCCTATTCGGTCCAGACCGCTTGCTTCAGACACGCAACCAGACGCACCGCGAAAGCAACCAACACGCACTCGGCGGCCGGGCCACGACGGGCCCGGTAGGACTGCCCGGTCTGCTACCGGACAGACAGAATCTCCTGGGAGCGACACCATGGTGAAGATGGCCAAGGTCGCCGGCGCACTCTGGGTGGCTCTTCTGGCCGGCTGCACTACCAAGACGCCTGACCGACCGACCATCCGGGTGGCAGTTTATGCCAGTGGCCCCCGCGGGGCCATCAGCGGACCGCTGCATTATTGGAAGAACCGCTGGGAGGAAGAAACCGGCGCTACCCTGGAAATCGCTGAGATCCCGTTTGCCGAGCTGCACGACAAAGTGTTCGCCGACCTGCGTGCCGGCACCGGGCAGTACGACGGTATCATCGGCCCCGCTTGGTTCTACGGCGATTATCTGCTTGGCAACTACATCCTGCCCATCGACGACTTCATCCAGCGTGGCAAGAACGGGGAGTTCCCGTTCTGGGATCCGCAGACCGTCGTGCCAGCGCTGCGTGAGCTTCATCGCTGGAACGGTCGCTGGTATGGTGTTCCCAACGACGGCGACGCTCATGTGCTCTATTACCGCAAGGACGTGCTGGCCGATCCGAAGTGGCAGGACGCGTACCGTAAGGCCACGGGCAAGCCACTGCGCGTGCCCGAGACCTGGGAGGAACTGGCCGAGATCGCCGAGTTCTTCCACGGTAAGGACTGGAACGGGGACGGTGAGCCCGACTACGGCATCACGATGCATCTGGCTGTCGGCGGCCAGGGATTCTTCCACTACATGTCCCTGTCGGCCGCGTACACGGTGCTGCCCGGTCCGCAGAAGGACCGCTACCACAATGTCTACTGGTTTGACCCAGAGACCATGGAGCCGCTCATCAACACGCCGGGTCACCGGCGGGCCTTGGCCATGCTCCGACGGCTGCAGAAGGCCGGGCCGCGCGGGCAAACCGACTGGCAGCTCAAGGAAGCATGGGATCGATTCTTGAACGGCAAAGCGGTGTTCTGCTACTCCTGGGGGGACGTCGGCTCACTGGCCCAGGATGAGAGCCAGTCACGCATCAAGGGCAAGCTGGGCTGTACCGCCCTGCCAGGCACAATGGAGGTCTGGGATCGTGAGCACAACCGCTGGGTTCGATTCGAGCGGCCAAACCGAGTGGGAAATACCGTCGGGGCGAGCTGGCACGGCGTGATCACGCGTCAAAGCAAACACCCGGAGCTCGTCTATCACCTGTTCGCTTTCCATGCCCAAAAGGAGATCAACATGTTCCACTGCGCCACCGGCTGGACAGGCATCGACCCTGGCCGGACGTTTCATTTCCTGCAGCCCCGCGGTGAAGCAACGTTGGAGACGTACACCTCCGCCGGCTGGCATCCGGAGGACGCACGGCAATACACGGAAGCGTTCTACCAGAACTACTACGAGTCCACGGCATTCCTCGACTACTTGCGGATCCCGGGCACGATGGAACTGTGGCGCCAGCTGGATCGGAGGCTACACGAGGCGGTCGTGGACCACAGCATCGCGGAGGAAGAGATTCTCGCGCGCATCGAAGCGGACTGGCGTCGCACTCTGGAACGCATCAGTAACGAAATCGGCCCCGACCGGCTTAAGCAGCTGTACCAGCGTTCCATCGGCTATGGTCAGCGGGTCCAACCATGAGAACGTTGCGGGGTTACCTGTGGGTTGCGCCAGCACTTGTCTGGACGCTGGCAATCTCTCTCGGCCCAACGCTGTACATGGTGGTCCATGCGTTCCTGGCGCCGCGGTTCGATCCGGCAGCAGGTAGGCCGCGGTTGCGCTGGGTCGGGTTCGAGAACTTCGCACGGTTCGTTGCCGACGACCAGCTGCTGCACAGCGTGTGGTGGACCGTCGGCGTGGCCTGCACCGCCGTGGTGTTGGAAGTGGTCCTAGGCCTGGCGTTGGCTTTGGCCGCGTGGTCGCTGACTGGTCGCGCGGCGCGGGTGGCCGGTGGTTTGTTGACGATGCCCATGCTCATGGCCCCCGTCGCGGTGGCGTACCTGGCCACTACGGTCTTTGCCCAGGACGTTGGCCTGATCAACGGCAGCCTCGCTCGGTGGCTTGGCGTCCCGCCGGAGCGACTGCCAAACTGGCGAAGTGATCCGGTGTGGGCCACGGTGGCAATCCTGCTGGTTGAAGTCTGGCAGTGGACCCCGTTCTGCTTTGCGGTGTTGCTGGCCGGACTGGCAAGCCAGCCAAGCGAGCTATACGAAGCAGCCAGGATCGACGGCGCCGCCGGGTGGTCGTTGCTCCGGCACGTCACGCTGCCGCTGCTGCGGCCGGTACTGGTCGTCGTGGTGCTCATCCGGCTGGTCGAGAGCCTGAAACTGTTCGATGTCCCATACGGTCTGACCCGCGGCGGACCGGGCACAGCAACGCAGAGCTACAGCATGTGGATCAAGGAAATCGGCCTAACGCGCTACGACGTGGGACTGGCCAGTGCCATGGGGTTGCTGTTGCTGGTAGTGCTTGCCAGCAGTGGAACGATGGCGTTATGGCTCAGCAAACGGGCTCGTTCAGTCACACAGGGTTGACGCCGCAACGGTGGCTCGCCGCAGTGGGCTTCTACCTGGCGGTGGGCGTGTGGATTATCGTGCCCGGTTGTTGGACGGTGGCGCAGGCGTTCAAACAACCCCGCGATGTGCATAGCCTGCGCTGGATTCCTTGGCTGGAGTACCAGCCGACGCTGGCTAGTTGGCGTGAGACGCTGGCCGATCCGCAGCTACGCCGTACGCTGCGCAACAGTGTGATCGTCTCCGTCGGCGCAACCACGCTGGCGTTGCTGTTGGGCTGCCCGGCTGCCTATGCCCTGGCTCGCTTCCGGCTGCGACCGCTCGGTGCCGAGGATACCCTGCTTGTCTTTCTTTCCCAGAGATTCTTGCCGCCGGTTGTCGTCGCGGTACCTCTGGCGCTGATGGCACAGCGCGTCGGTCTGTACGACCGGCTCGTGGCCCTCATCGTCGTGCACACCGCGTTCGTGCTGCCGCTGGTGGTGCTGATCACCCGCAGCGCGTTCCTGGACGTGCCGCCGGAACTGGAGCAGGCGGCCCGGCTGGACGGATGCACCATGGTTGGAGCATTTGTGCGCGTCGCGCTACCGCTGGCGGCTCCAGGTGTCGCCGCGGCAGGTCTGATCGCCTTCGGGTTTTCCTGGAACGAGTTTGTCGCCGCGCTGATGCTCACTCAGTACCGGGCTCAGACGCTGCCGCTTTTCGTAGCAAGCAGCGAGGACACCTGGGGACTGGACATGGGCCGTGTGGCGGTGCGCTGTCTGATCGCAGTGCTTCCACCTCTGGCCGCCGGCGTCGCGGTCCAGAGATTCTTCATTCGCGGACTCACGTTGGGGGCCGTGAAGGGCTAGCGAACTGGTGCCTGCCCCCCCAATGAATTGCTGACGCTGCCCTGACACGAACCGGTGCCGCCTGACCGCTCGCGGCGCAGTTCGCTCCGGCGCGCAGATGTTCGCTCGCCGCACTTCTACGTGCACCCCTCTCTGTGGCCAACGCCCCTGTTCCGGCACCGCACCTAGCAAGTTGGTCGCGATCAGTGCACCTCATGCACGACCACCATGTCGTGTCTGGTCGAGGTCCAGTGCGTGCTGCCCAGCACTACGATTCGATCGCCTGTCCGGAGCGGCTGCGCGTAGCGCTCGGCGTACTGCTCGACGTAGCGGATCGTGTCGTACGAGGAACGAAATTCGGGCACGAGCACGGGGCGTGCCCCCCAGCACAGGGTCAGCATGCGCCAGGTCCGTTCATCGTCGGTCAGCGCCAACGTGGGTTGAAAACAGCGCTCCTTCGCAAGCACGAACGCGCTGTAGCCGGTCTTGGTGGTCACAACCAGGTAGCTTGCTTGGAGCGCTTCGCCGATAGAGGCAGCTGCGGAGGCAAGCGATTCGATCGGTCTGGCCCGGCCGGTCGGACGCACACCGGACAGCAGTGCCTGATCGCGTCGCAGCAGGGCCTCCGCCTCGGCTACGATCCGGCGCATCGTCTGGACAACGAGCACCGGATGCTTGCCCACGGCCGTCTCACCGGACAGCATCAACGCATCGGTTCCGTCCAGGACGGCGTTGGCGACATCGGTCGCTTCGGCCCGCGTCGGCAGCGGACTGGTCCTCATGCTCTCCAGCATCTGTGTGGCCGTGATCACGGGCAAGCGATGATCACGGGCGGCACGGAGAATCTCCTTTTGCAACACGGCCATGCGGGCAATATCGACTTCGACGCCGAGATCGCCTCGGGCAATCATCAGCGCGTCGGAGACCTCTAGCAGGCCTTGCAGGTTGTCCACGGCCGCCTTCCGCTCGATCTTGGTCACAATCCGGGCGGGAATATGCCGATCACTCAGCGCCTGCCGTAGGTTCAGGACATCCTCGGGCGTCGCCGCGTAGCTGAGCCCGACGAAGTCAACATCGATTGCCTTCAGATGATCTAGCAGGTGGAGGTCTTCGTCAGTCAGCGCCTGGAGTCCTCGGCTGACCCCGGGCACATGCACGCCGGAGCGACTACGAATCTCTCCGGGCTTCTCCACGACGCATTCCGCACGCCCCGGTCGCCGCTCGACCACCCGCCAGCCCACGGTCCCATCAGCCAGCAGCACGGGATCGCCTACGTTCAGCAGCTCGGTCAACCCCGGCCAGCTCACGGTCACCTCGTGCACGTCCTGCGGCTCGCGGCCTTCCACGATCGCGAACCGATCACCGACCTGGCAATAGATCGGACTCTGCACCAGGTCACCGAGGCGGATCTTCGGACCCGGCAGGTCCGCTAGGATTCCAACGGCACGCGCCTTGGCCTGTTCCAGGGCCCGGATCGTGCGGGCAACCGACAGATGGTGCTCCGGGTCTCCGTGGGTCAGGTTCAAGCGAAAGACGTCCACGCCCGCATCCATGAGGGCAGCCAGCTGGTCCTGACTGTCGCACGCCGGGCCTACGGTCGCTACAATCTTGCTCTGGATCGACAGCCGTTCCTCGACCATGAAGCTCCTCCTTCGTCGATGGGCTCGCCACGGAACCATCCAGTTTAACGGCCAAAGGAGTGTGTCTGACGTGTCCGAACAGCAAGACGACTCCAGGCATAGGCAGGTCGGCTGGCGTTTGTTGTTCTGGCCGCTACTGGTCGTGCTGGTGGCAGCCGCTCTCTGGCTCCTGCCACGGCTGACCGGGCCGAGAGCGGAGTTGGTTACCGAGGAACTGTTGCGTGCGAAGCGAAGCCAGTGGCGGGCGGCCGGGATTGACAGCTACGAGATCGAGGTGGAGGTCAGCGGCGCGCAGCGCGGCCATTACCGCGTGGTGGTTCGGGACAGCCGCGTCGTATCGGCCAGCTTCGACGGCCGACCGCTTGACCAGAAGCGGGCGCGGTACTGGACGGTACACGGCCAGTTCGGTCAGATCGAACGGGAGCTGCGAAATGCCCGATCGGGCAAGACGTGGCCCGAAGGGGTGCGCGTCCGCATCTGGGCGTCGTTTGACCCGACCACCGGACGACCGCTCTGGTGGCAGCGGCAGGTGCAGGGCGGCAGTCAGACGGTGACCGTCCGCACCGTCGCTTTCCGTCGGCTGGACTAGCTAGATTGGCTCGCGCGCCCGGTGCACTAGTGCATAGCCCCCCTCAGATTTCTAGCCGTTCGAAATGCCGGATCCCCATCCGCATAGGGATCACGGTGACCAAATAGCCAATGACGGCCGCACCGGTCATGGACAGGCCTACCCAGAAGCGGAACTGACTCAGCGACCAGACCGCGCGGCCATAGCGACCGGACTCCAGACCGGCAAGGTAGAGGTGACAAGGGATTGCCATCATGGCAACGATTACCAGGATGAACACCATGCTGAGCACGAGGTTCAGCGTACCGCCAAAGCCGGCCGCAATTCGGGACGGATCGCTCTCGCGCAGATTCGGCAACCTGGCGCCGAGCCCCACCGACAGGCCACTGAGTCCCAGGCACAGGATCAACACGGTCGCAGCGTGCAGCCCAATCATCCACCAGGCCAGCTTCAGCATGACATCACTTAAGATGACCAGCAGCTCGCTGGCGATCACCGAAACGGTCACCGAGTATGCGAACTTGCTCCATAGGATCGTTTCCCGCGGCACAGGCAACAGCCCGAGGATCCAGAACTTCTTTCCCTCTAGGCTGACCAGCGGAAAGACGAATCGGCTCGTGAACGTAGCCAGGATCAAGGCGGCCACGGTGAGGTTCAGGAAGCTGATCGCATTGCGCCAATAGAGCGCCTGCTGTTCGTACCGCAAGCTTCGGACATTGACAAAGTAGAGGGCAAGCAGGCCAAAGAACACGAGCAACTGGGACCATTGAGCCGGATCGCGCACGAAGGTTCGTAAGTCCTTCAAGAACAGCAACCGTGCGGTGCGGTCCGTGTACCAGAACCCAGTGTGGACGATCTTGTCGAACCAACTAGCCGAGCGGGGCAGGCGTCGATCCTGGTGTGAGTGCGCCCGGCTGTAGGCGGTGCGATACGTGGCCGCAGCGAGCTGAACCACCACGACATATAGCATTGCGGCGTTCGCTGCCACGACGGCCAGGAAGAAACCGTAGCGGCGCAGGTCACCGGCCAGCAAAGCCAGCAACTGTTCCGCTACCCAGTAGCTGGGCATCAGCGGCTGCTGACAGAACCGCATACGTGCGATCAGCGCCTCGAGCCAGTCCGGCGTGAACGTCGTTCCGGGCGTGTTGACCACGACGCGGTATGCCCACACGGCCCCGGCGATCGTTGCCGAGCCGATCAGCACCACGCCGAACCGCAGCGCGTGCCGTGGGATCGCCCGGACCAGCAGCAGTGCGCCGGCCACTCCGATTGCCGCGGGAATGGTAACAAACAGCACCAGCGACAGCGGGAACAGGAAGTAGAAATACCAGGGCGCGAGTTTGTTGAGCCCGCAGGCGATCATCATCGGGCTGGACAGCAGCAGAAAGCCCCATGAGCTCAGCAGCATCGCCGCCTGGTACTTGTAGATGAAGACGCGTGCATCCGGCAGCGGTGTCTGCAGCAGCCACTCGGTTTCCGGTGAGCGGAACAGGCCGTGGAAGCCGATCACGCCGGCGGAAAAGATGAGCATGACGGTTAGTGTCATGAAGAAGACGTGGAACAGGTATGCGGTGAGGTCGGGCCCGATGCGCACGCGGTGCTCGAGAAAATGAAACGCCTCGAAGAAGATCCCGAACAGCAACAACCACAGGATCACACCGAAGACGGTGATCATGAAGAGCCGCAGCCGCGACTCACGCAGCCACTGGCCCACCGTGTTCCGCAGATGGCAGCCTCGCAGCCACCACAGCACCAACGGCCGATCAAACCGGCGCGGATCGACCGTCGCTTGCTCCAGAACGGTTTCCAACGCGCTATGTGCTAGTGCGTTGCTCATGCTGTTGGGCTTCAGTTTCTTCGGCGATTAATGTCAGGAACAGATCTTCCAAACGCGCGTCGGTTTGCCGCTCGCGGCGCAGCTGCTCGATCGTACCACACCAGATCAGCCGGCCCCGGTTCAGGATCCCGATCCGGTCGGCCACCTCCTCGGCCACCGACAGCGTGTGGGTCGACATGAAGACAGTGCCACCGTGCCGTGTGCGCTGTTTCAGCAGGTCCTTGACCAGTCGTGCCGTGGGCGGGTCAAGCCCCACGAGCGGTTCATCGACGACCAGCACTTCCGGATCGCGCAGCAGCGCGGCGGCAAACACGACACGTTGCTTCATGCCGTGCGAGTAGGTCTCGGCCAAGTAGTCGATGTAGCCCGCCATATCGAACAGATCCACGAGCTCCTCGATACGCCGCTTGCCCGTCAGCTCATCCATGCCGTAGAGGCGGTAGACCAACGTGAGGAACTCGCGACCGGTGAGCTTCTCGTACAGGTACGGTTCGTCCGCCACGTACGCCAGCGACCGGCGAGCCAACTCCCCCTGACGAACAACGTCGTAGCCAAGGACGCGGACCGTGCCCGACGTCGGGCGAAGGAGACCGCAGATCAGCTTGATCGTGGTCGTTTTGCCCGCGCCATTCGGGCCAAGGAAAGCAAACAGCTCCCCCCGGCGCACGGTCAGGCACAGATTGTCAACAGCTATCTTCGTGCCGTAGCACTTCGTGACGTGGTCTAACTCAACGGCCGGAAACTCCATTGGGAATCCACGCATCCCGGTACCGGGCTTGTCTAGGAAGCCGGACCACCGTGTAGGTCGCCCAGCCAAACGGCACCTCCTGGCGCAGAATCGTACCGTCCAGCGCCACCAGGCTACGAGTCTTCATGCCACCGTAGTCCTGCTCGACGATGTACGCACGCAGCGACTGACCGGCCCAGGGTACCTGGCGCGCCCCGACGACACGACAGCGCACCAGGCCTGGCGTCCCGCGAATCGGATCGACAACCTTCCAGCTCCAGCTCATTCCAGGTCGCAGTCGACTCAGACGGTCCATAGGCACCAGGCCGCTGGACCACACGGCCGTCGAGTCGTAGTAGAAGGACAGCCGCTGGCGAAACCGGTCCACGCGGACCGTGACATCAAGCCGGTCGCCGCGACGTACCCCGTCGACGCTTGCCAGCAGCGTCCGGTGGGCTAGTAGCAGTTCGGTATCGAAACGGATCAGTTCGCCGTCGTCGGTCACGTAGGTGGCCGAGCGAACTGTGAGTGGCTCATGGGTTTGGAGCTTGCCAAACAGTGTTACCAGCGGACTTTGCCACAGCACCACCACGGCGCGCGACACTGCTCCTTCCGGGGCAAGCTCCCACCACATCCGGGCGCGCCCCACCGCCTTGCCTGAACGGTAGATCATCCAGTGACTTGGTCCCTCCGCGATCAAGGACCGGACATCGGGCACGACCGGACGGGGCACCTCCGTAGCACGCCAGCGCGGCAAGACCTCCTGCCGCACCAGCAAAGCCATCGTCGTACACCAGAAAATCACGATCAGGACCGTGGACCACCGTCCAGGCATACACGCTCCCGCTGAACAATCACCGGCGAGCAACCACTGCATCCTACCTGTATTGTGACGACTGGAGCCGCCGCCGTCGACCGAACCCCCCGGCAGCCCACCGCTCGGCTACCACCTCGCAGCACGATCGGCCTGGGCGGCGCCTGGCATCGGTCAAGCTTGACCACGACGGCCGCTTGGCGATAATCGGCCCAGATGACCCGTAGGCTCGGTTCGAACGGGCCGCTTATGGCAGGAGGCCAACCCGTGAGCCATACGACAACCTGCAACGGGCGCGGCCAACAAACCATCCCGGTGCCCGGTGCCATCGTCGCCGCTATGGTGCTTGCTGCCGTCCAGGTTGCCGCAGTTGCGCAAAGCGAAACGGCTGGCGACACGTGGGAACAGGCACAGCAATTGTTCTCGGCCCGGAACTACAGTGAATGCATCCGACTGCTGGAACGTCCAGGGCCGGCCGCGGCGACTTCGGCACGGAAGCTAACGCTGCTGTGTGCCGCTTATCGTGAACTCATCAAGCAGGCCCTGCGCGACGGTGATCAGGCACGCGTCGCACAGCTGGTCGAACGGCTCCGCCAGCACGAACGCGTGCTTCTGCGGCTCGAGTCGCGCAGGCTTGGCATGAGCTCTGCCAGCGAAAACGCTCGCAGCAGTGCACCTGGTCGGCCCCCCACGTCGGACGACGCCAACAGGCCGGCCGAGCAGTTCACCCGGGACCGCGGCGGCTGGCGGCCGCGGCGACAGCCCCCGGCACGCAAACCTGCGGCCCGCGACCGGCAGGTCACAGCCGTGGCCGATGCCCGTCCGGTCCAGCAGCCTACCCCTCCCACGACCTCCGGCCAACCCGTACAACTACTCCATCAGGCGAACGCGGCGTTCGCCCGGAAGGATTACGCCACTGCCAGTAAGCTCTACCGGACCATCCACCGCAAGGGGCCACAGTACCTTTCGTCCGCGGCACTAAGGCGATGGGCTTACTGCAGGCTGACAGAGGTGGTCAACCTGGTGAACCGCGGCCCGCGCAGCGAAGCGGAGTGGCGAGCAGCAGAGGCAGAGCTGAACGACGTCCTCAACTTGCTGCTGCAGCGCGGCAGTCAGGAGCCGGAGAAGGACCCACTGGTCCGGTACACGCGTTTCCTGCTCGGTGTGGTCAAAGAGCGCCAGGGGCCGCAGCGGAAGTCGCCCGAAATGATCCGAGCCGCCGAGCCGGAGTCATCGTCGAACCGTCCACGTTTGCTGGAACGCTTCCGTAGGCCATACCCGCCTGCGACGGTCGACCTGACGAGCCCTCGCCACCGCGCGCAGGCTGGCGGCGCGGCGCTCCACCGGCTGCGCACGCGGAACTTCGTTGTGCTGGGCATGGACCCGTACGCGCTGCAACACGTAGCGCCCGTCCTCGAAAAGGCCAGACAGGACGTGGCGGCGCGCCTGCCACTGCCAGGGCTTCAGATCACGCCATGGGATCCCCCCTGTGTCGTGCGGTTCCATGTGGCCGCCACCGGTCCGGCACCGGCCGTCTCCACCATTCAGCTTGATGCCGGTCGGGTGACGGCACGTGTGATTGACGTCTATCCGGACGCGGCTGACAACCTGGAAGCTGTACTGCGACATGAACTGGCCCACGTGTGGATCTCCAGCACGTACCGGCCTGCCCCGGCACCGGCTTGGCTCGATGAAGGTCTGGCCATTCTGGTGGAGCCGCCAGACCGTTTCGCCGCCCACCTGCGCAACCTGCGTCGCTACGAGAACGCCGGCCTGGTAACCGCCGGAGCTCTTCTGGGCAAAGACCGCCAGCTACCTCAGGCTGTGCACTACGCGGCCAGTGCCTCGCTGTGCCGCTTTCTGCTAGAGCGGTACGGCGGGGATGGGCTGCTTCGCTTCGCGCACGCAGCCCAGCAGGTTGGACCGGATCGAGCGGCGCACGAGGTGTTGGGGCTTGATGGCATCGTGGGCCTGGAGCGCGCGTGGCAATCCGCCCGCGCTGCGCAGTACGTGTACGTGGGGCTCCGCTGAAGCCAGCAGTCTGCCTCGCTGGGTCGGCCGGCGCGCAACCGGGCGCAGTCCCGGGCCGCGGCCTGGCGCCGATGCCAGCCCTCCGCGCGGCCCACAGGCGGCGATCAAGGCCAGATGCCGCGCTCCAGTGTTACGTGGGCCACCCGGTCCAGGGCCAATGCGAGCGCCGCTGTTCGCAGGTCCGGTGGGCCGAGCGACTCGGCGTCCGGTCCATAGCGCTCCTGGCGGCTGCGATTGATCTGGTCCAGGTTCTCGGTAAGCCGCTTCTGTTGCCGCATCACGTCGTCCGTGGCCCGCTCCATCTTGGAGCGTAGCTTAGCGTTGACCTCGTCCTCTGGCCACCGCTCGTTCTCGATGTTCTGCACCCACTCGAAGTAACTCACCGTCACGCCGCCCGCGTTAGCGAGGATGTCCGGGATGACGACCACGCCACGCTCGCGCAAGATCAGGTCAGCCCGTGGGGTCGTTGGCCCGTTGGCCGCTTCGGCCACCAGTCTGGCCTGGATGCGTGCGGCGTTCTTGCTGGTGATCTGTTTCTCGAATGCAGCGGGGATCAAGATGTCGCAGGGAAGCTCGAGCAGCTCGGCATTCGTGATCGTCCGTGCCCCGGGAAAATCGATCACCGAACCGGTCCGCTGTTTATGCTCCAGCACGGCCTCTGGATCCAGGCCACGCTCGTTGACGATCCCCCCCTTGCTGTCACTGACCGCCACGATGCATGCCCCCCGCTCTGCCAGCAGACGGGCGGCAATGCTACCGACATTACCGTAGCCCTGGATCACTACGGATGCGCCGCGGAGCACGTCCCGGTCGGGCAGTACGCGATACGCCAACGTCCGCTCGATGACGAAGACACAGCCGCGAGCCGTTGCTTCGCGTCGCCCGAGCGACCCGCCGATATCGACCGGTTTGCCCGTGACGACCGGCAGGTTGTTTCGGCCCGGGTGCATCATGTCGTACGTATCGTAGATCCAGGCCATGGTCTGTTCATCGGTGTACAGGTCGGGAGCAGGGATGTCGGTATGGGGACCGATCAGATCGCCCAGTTCGGTGATATAGCGGCGGGTGATCTGCCGCAGCACTTTCTTGGACAGCTCCTTCGGGTTACAGATCACGCCGCCCTTGGCACCCCCGAACGGCACGTCGACGATGGCACATTTCCAGGTCATCCACGACGCCAGTGCCCGCACCTCCTGCTCACTCACCTCAGGGTGATACCGGATGCCGCCCTTGCCCGGGCCGCGCACCCGGCTGTGCAGGATCCGGTAGCCAACGAACGTGCGCACGCTGCCGTCCTCAACCTCCACGGGAAACTCCACCGTCACCGTGCGCACGCAGTGGCTGAGGAACTCCAGCAGGCCCTGCTTCACGTGAGGCAAGTACTGGGCCGCCGTGTAGAACTGGTAGCGTGAGATCGTGTATAGATCGGCGTCATCGGATGGTACCTCCAGCGGTCTGGACAGGGTCTCCGCGATGCTCACGGCCATGCCCCACTTCTCCACTTCGTTCGCCCGGTGCGAAACGGACTGGACGATCAGGATAAACGCCGCACACGCCGAAATCAATAACCCACCCTGCCGGCAATCGGGCGTCCTGCCGGCCAGGGGTCGGTAACATTAGGTAGCGTCTCGAGACGTGCCTGTCACCGGAGCCGGCATGTAGGGCCTTCGATGAACGCTTCGCCGCAGACGGAACAAGGCGCGGTCTTCTGCTTCGTGGCACTCGGCTGTGCCAAGAACCTGGTCGACTCTGAGCGGATCCTGGGCGAGCTCGCCTCGGAAGGATTCGTGCTCAGTCATGAGCCGGACGGGGCCGATTTCGTTGTGGTTAACACTTGCGGCTTCATCCAGGCGGCCCGGGACGAATCGCTTGGCGTCCTGCGCGAGATGGCCGCGCTGAAGCGCGCCGGCCGCATCGGGGCGCTGTTCGTGGCCGGGTGCTTGGCCGAGCGGTTGCGCGAGCGGCTTCTGGAAGAGGTCCCCGAGATCGACGGCATGGTCGGCGTGTTCAGCCGCGACGAGCTGGTGCGACTCGTGCGCCGCCATCTGGCCGGGCTGCGCGAACAACGGCTACTATTTCGGCCCGCGCCGGCTCGTCCGCTCGACGATCGCGTCCGGCTGAGAATCACGCCCA